>CAZKIQ010000072.1:0-26754 GCA_964552815.1 uncultured Alcaligenaceae bacterium
ACGTCCGATCGATAGCAAGTCTCGTGTGCGTGCGAAACTCCGTCCAGTGGGACTCATACTGGTCCCTGGCCGCCTGACCCCCAGAAAATTTAGCTGCACCCTCGCCCTGGCTCGCGCGAAGTCCTCTGTTGACGGAGTAGAGCAGGAGGTCTATAAATCGGGAATGCTCAGGGCAGTTAGCTCAGCTGGTAGAGCGAGCGACTGAAAATCGCTAGGTCCCCGGTTCAACCCCGGGACTGCCCACTTGAAAAAGCCTGCAATACCAAGAGTTTGCGGCGAGTCGAAATTTCTCTGACGCGATCCCAACTCTGACGCGGCAGAGAAAAGCCCCCCGAGGAGCGTCAACTCACTCGGGGGGTGGATGGCCTTCCGGCACACCCGTGCACCCGGAGGGCTCGTCATGGTCGTGTCGAAAGCGTCAGCAAAGTCAAAAAAGTTCCCGAAGCCTTTCTTCAGGAAGGACCGCGGGGTCTGGTGCGTCCAGATCAAGAAGAAGCAAATCAACCTCGGCCCCGACAAGGAGGCCGCATTGCGGAAGTACCACGAGGTCATGTCGCGGCCGCCCGAGGTGAAGTCCGAACTTGTCGTGGAAATTCTCGACGGCTTCATCGAGGCGATGGTCAAACGGGTGGAACGCGGAACGCTCGCCCCACGAACCAAGGAATGGGCACAAAAGCACATCCAGTCGTTCGTGACGTCGCTCGCGGATCGCGTTAACCTGAAGGTCGAGGACCTGAAGAAGTTCCACGTCAGCCAGTGGCTCGACTCGAAGCCGACCTGGGGACCGAACCACGCCCGTGGAGCGGCAACCGCGGTGATCGCCGCCTTCAACTGGGCGTCGACGGAAGGGTACATTCCGACGAACCCGCTGCGAGGGTTCCAGAAGCCGAAGGCAAAGCGTCGGGAGCAATTCCTCACGCTCGTTGAGTACGAGAGGCTGTTGTCCCTCGTGAAGGAACAGTCCTTCCGCGACGTGCTTGAATTCGTCTGGGAGACCGGGTGTCGCACGCAGGAGGTGCGGGTCATTGAGGCCCAACACGTCGACACCGAGAGCCGACAGGTCGTGCTTCCCAAGGATATCGTCAAGGGGAAGGAGCGAGCCCGAGTCATCGTCCTTTCGGAGAAAGCGGCGGAAATCGTTCGGAGGCTTGCCGCCGAGCAGAACGACGGGCCGATCTTCCGGAACAAGAACGGAAGGCCGTGGACGGCGTGCGCGTTCAATTGCCGATTCGAAAAGATCAAGAAAAAGACCGGCACGAAGTACGCGATGACCTCCCTGAGGCACAGCTTCGTAACTCGGATGATCGAGGCTGGAGTGAGCGACATTGTGATTTCAGAACTGATGGGCCACAAGGATCGGACGATGGTCGCGAACAATTACCAGCACATTGGCAAGAAAGGCCGGTTCCTCGCCGAGACGATCGACCGGGTCACTCGAGCTTCAAGTGCCGAAGCCGCGGGGCCGACTTCGCCGCCTTCGGCTTCGTGAGGGGTTTCGGGGTGGTTATGGTCTGTCCCGCTACGCTCGCGATGAGATGGCGGGACAGGTAGTCATCGATCGCGGACTCCGGGATGACAATTTTGCCCGCCTTGGGTCCGATCCGGTAGTGAACGATTTCTTTGTTGTCGCAGAGTGCGTAAATCGCCTGGACGGACAGCGAAAGCCGTTTCGCGGCCTCGCCAACGCAGAGTAAGCGTGGCGAGGTCGCGTTTGAAGCGACAGGCGATTTCGCGATGGTTGGGGGAGTGGTCATGACAGCTCAACGGGTGCGAGACCCCTTTTGACAAGGGGGGAAAGCAAACCCGTCAAGCGGCCGTCAGCATGGGCCAAGCAGGGTAGCCCGGTGACGTGCTCGAACGCAGCTCACGAGATCAAACAGGACGCCATTGCTTATGGGGCGTGCTGATCTGTTCCGTCTCGCAGTCACTTTATTCCTACACCTGGAATTTTTGGAAAGCAACTGGGAAACGGTCAGAAAATGCAAAACACCTCGTTCATCCGTCTTCGTGTCACATGATATAACGTGCTGTCGAAGCTTGTTGCTCAAGGTTTAGCGAAGATGGAATGGCCGACGTGGTGAGTTGTCGGATCAACTCCATCTGCATCGAAGCGGTCCAGTTTCATCTCTCGTCAGGCAGATTAGACGCAACTTTCACGATCTCGATTTCGATCACGATGTCGTGAGCCATCAGCTTGTTTGACACGTGCGGGTTCGGCTTCCACTCGGCACGCCGGATCGCCTTGATCCGGTACCAGATGTCGGCGTCAAACTCCTTCCTGGTCATGGCTTCCCGCCACCGTTTCGCTTCCGCCGGGTCCAGCTTCACGGTCCCCAAGAGGGCACACTCGTCCTGGACCGCCACCGGCACCGCCTGGCTCTTGTCGAACCGGGCGAGCCACAGGTGCAGGGTGACCGAGTAGACGCCCGACTGGAAGTCGTACTTCCCCGGTTCGAGGACGCCGTTGCGGACGGACAGGAGGCCGACGCCGAGGAAGGCCGGGTTCGGGCGGGCGGAGGTGAACCGGGTCACGTAGACCTGGCCGTCCTGCTCCTTGAGCCGGAACTCGTCCGTAACGAGGTCGCGAATCTCGGCGGCGAACGGGCTGATGTCGCTTTCCTTCCCCTTGCCGAGCTCGGGGGCTTCCAGACGTTTGGCGGCAGCGATGGCCTGTTTGAGCTTTTCCTCATCCGTTCGCGACGGCTTCTTGGGAACGGGTTGGCTCGGCCCGGGATCGGCGACCGTCGGCGGCTCCGGGCTCCGTTGCGGTGTCGGCTTCGTGACGCTCGGCGGGGAACTCGAAGCGGGCTGCGATCCGACCTTCGGGGCGGCCGCTTGGTGCTGGTCCGACCGCGGTGGGTCCGCGAACAGAAGTCGCACGGCGACGGTTGCGGTCACGGCGGAGACGACACCGAGGCCGGCCACGGCAGCCAACAACACCCCGGTTCGACGCGACGGACTCTTGGCCGCGGGATGCACCCTTCCGGTGGGTCCCGCGGGTGTGACGGGGCGGTTCTCGGACAGCCGGCGTGCGACCGGAAAGCAGCCGGTCGTCACCTCGGCACCGCAGCGGGGGCAGGTCGCCGTCCGTGCTGCGAACCCCTCGGGAACCCGGATACGGGCTTGGCAGCCGGGGCACACGATCACTCCAGCCATGACGGACTCCGGACGGGGATTTCGGAACGGACGCGATGGTTCTGATGCGGTGCTCGGACGCATTCTCGCGGTTCCGGCTGCCAGCTCGGTGGGCAGCGGGGAGGGGCGAACGGTTACCCGACCCGAAACGCCGGTCGCAGCCGGGTGGTCTTCGTGCGGAGGTAGCGGTCGAGGCGGGCGGCGACCGGGTCGTGCAACCCCCGCGAGGTCAGCCGGTGCAAGTCTTCCCAGGCGATGTGAACGAAGCGATCCGTCGCGTCGGGGTTCAGCAGGCGGCGGAACTCGGCACAGCTGACGATCTCCTCGCCGGTCCGGGTGAGGTTGGCGTGGAAGGCCTGCGTCCGGCGGTCATCGAGCCTGGCCATCCACTCGGCGAAGACGGTGTTCCGCCACAGCTGGTAGTGGACCCGGTAGGCTTCGACCGCCCGCGGTTGGTCGAGGATGGCGAGCCCCGGGTCGTGGTAGATGCGGAGGAGTTCGTCCTTGGTGAGGGACCGGGCGTCCTTCCTCGGACCGGCGGCGTAGCTGGGGTTCGGGCTGGTGAACTTCGCCTCGATCAGGACGAGGTATTTTCCCGGCAGGTGGAGGGCGATGTCGGGCTCGGTGAGCGGCCGGTCGACGGGGAGGTTCGACTCGAACCGCTCGCGGGCGGCGACGAGCAGGTCCCACGGGGTGACCGCGTCGTCGGTCAGTTTGAGTCCCCACAGGTAGAGGTCGGGCTCGGCGTCGGTGCGGATGCCGGTGACGAGTTCGCCGACGTGCTTGAGCAGATTGGCCCGCTGGAGGGAGCGGAAGACGTTCCAGGTGAGGGCATCCTCGGAGTTTTCCAGCCCGAGCCGGTGCGACTCGAACTTGAACGGGTGGCCGACGACGCGGGTCGCCAAGAGGTCGGGGTCGACGATGACGTTGCGGCGGACGTCGCGGTAGGAGTAGGTCGGCGTGTTGGTCTTCGCCCCGTGGCAGCGGATGCCGTGCTCCGGACACACGTCGCCGACAAAGGTCCGGGTCGGGGGGCGGAGTTGCTGGCGACAGCCGCGGACGTAGCAGGTGACCCGCTCGTTCGCCCACTTCACACTCGGGTCGAGGTCGGGGGTGCCGAAAGGCAATGGCGGTTCGAGGTCGGGCATCGGGTAACTCCGCGGGTCAGGGAGTCCTCACTACCCCGCGGTGGGAGATGAACCGCTGATCGTGTCAGTCGGTGCCGGCGTCGACGGGCGGAGGTCGACGACGAACGTCTCCGCGGACCCTGGGAGTGCCCAATAAGTGACCCGGAATTTTGCCCGACTTGCCCAATACCTCGTCGCAGAAGTCAAACGGTTGCGAATGAGCCGCGACAGAGGGTGGTCGGCGAGAATCGCTGGATTGGGATTCGCCCCGCACCCGATCAACGACCCGCATCCACGAAAGTGTGACGAGCGTTCGCCGTCACGGTCCCATCTCGGCCGCTTCGGCCTGGGCTCGGATCGCCCGGTAGAGTTGCGTCATCGCCGAGATGAACTGGTGGACCGCGAACTGGACGGGGATGACTGGCACTTCTGATTCGTCCCCAGGCTCAGAACCTGTCAGCGGAACGGCCTCTCGCTCCAGGACGGCGGCTGTGCCCGCGATCCACAGGGCGAGTTCCCAGTTGTCGTGGGCCACCTCGAACATCGCGTCATCGAGGGCCTGGACGAGCCCGAGCCGCTGGACCTCCCGCTTGAACGTCTCGTTCTGGGCCCGGAGGCACGCCTCGGTGACGACGGGCAACTTCACGGCCGGCTCCTTTCGGGACGTTCCCCCGTTCGGTCCGCCGACTTCGGGGCCGACGCCCGCTTGAATTCCAGGTACTCGCACAGGTCGTCGGCGACTTGCCGCTCGGCCCGCGTGAGGTGACGACGCCGTTGCCGGAGGACGTCCACGAGGTCGGCGTACCCGAGTTCGCCCACGAACGACGTTCGCGGGAGGGCGGGGATACGGTCGGCGTGGGGGATCGAGGCCCGCAGCGTGGTCACATCCCGATACCGGGCCACGAGCGGGTGGCTAGTCGTGGGGGCCAGGACGATCACGGCCAGGTCGCGGGGCGGGGTGTCGAACAGGTCGGCGGACCGGTAGTAGCCGCACTCGTTCAGCCCGACGCGGATCGTTCGGATCAGCTGGTCGGAGGGAAAGGCCTGATTCGATCCGTTCGCGGTCGACGGGGAGAGGTCGGACCCGAACTTCATCTCTAGGAGAATCGTGGTCGGCGGGTTCTCCCACGCCAGCGTCACGTCGACCTGGGTTCCGCCCTCGGCCCACGGGAGCAGTTCCCTCGGGAAATGGGGTCGCGTCTTCCACGGCTCGACGCGGAACCGACGGAAGACCTGCCGGCGGAACCGCCGGGATCCCACCGCCCGGTTGAGCAAGTCGGGCACCCAGTGCATCGGGTTGAGGACGCGGAACGCCCCGACGAGGTGACCGGTGATTACGTCCTCGCTCGTCGGGCGGACGATCAGCGGGCAGCGGGTCCGACCCTCGCGGGCGGCCTCGCAGAGTCGTCCGCCCTTTCCCGCCAGTTCCGTCCACATGGCGAATGGCCCCGAGACTCGGTGAACTCTCACTACCCCGGTGGGGGACGCGGGGATTCGAGTTCCTGGCAGAGCCCGCGGAGCCGTTCGAGGAACGACTCGGTCTCGCGGAGGAGCCGCCGAGTTTGCCCGAGCAGGTCCCGCCGGAGCGGATTCGCGGCGTTTTCGACGTCCACGGCGGCGGGCTCGATGCCGGTGAAGCGGAACCCGTCCGGGACGCGGTAGGCCTGGACCGACTTGTCGAAGTAGATCGGGATGCCGGCGGCCGAGAGGACTTCCACGTCGCGAAAGATGGTCCGCTGCGAGCACTCGATCTCGCGGGCGAGGTCGTCCGGCCCCCACCGCCCGTTGCCCATCACGAGCCGGGTGATGCGGATCAGTCGGGCGAACTTCGCACACTGGCGGCTGCGTCGGTCGGCATCTCGTCTCGCCCTGGCCATCGCGGGTTCCCCGACCTCGTGTCGGGCATCACCATCCGCGAGGCGGGCGACAGCTTCGTGGTCAGTCTCGAAGAGTGACCCACTGCGGTCGTCGGCCGCGACCATCGTCTCGGGGTGCGACTTTCCTCCCCCAGCGAGATCGTCAAGATGTCCAGACGAAATGACCCCGACCGCATTATCCCCGTGACTTCGTTGCGACAGCTTTATCACCTCATGCGGTGGACTTCAGACGCCTTCCATCTCTCGCTGGCGAAAGAGTTTCAACGCCGCCCCGACCGCCTCCAAGAGTTGATTGATGCGAGCTACGCACACTTCACGCGGTACGACAATCGGGCCGAACCCTTCAATCCCCGGTTCGGCACCTTGACCGAGGATCGGCATCTGAGTCACGACCCGGCCGACCGAATTCTCGTTCCCATTTCTCGCGGAAGTACCTCGGTGCCGGAGTGCCCGGACGTCGAGTTCGACTTCGTCGACTACAACGTGAGCCCGATCCGAACGACGCTTTCTGAGTTCGAAACCGGCGTGCCCTCCACCCGATCGGGTCGTGGCGGGATCGACGTGTTGCTGGCAAGCCGAACGGATCGCACCCCGGTCGTCGGTGAGCTCAAGGGCGAGACGGACCGCAACCTGTTCTTCGCGTTCGTCCAGGCGTTAACCTACGCCGTCGAACTGGCCACCCCGCCCCAGCAGGCTCGTCTGGAGCGGGCCTATCCCGGCCGCTTCTGCCTGCCGACCCCCTGCACGCCCCTCGACATCGCTCTGATCGCGATCGATTACCCGGACTCCGAGAAGTCGGCCCGGTTCCTGGAAGTCTTGCGTGACCTCGTCGCAAAGCTGCTGCCCCACTCGCCGTTCTCGCGGATCGTTCGCCGCGTCACGTGCCTTCGGACGACCGAGGGTCAGATCGACGCCGCTTACGACGGCGGGACGCTTGAGTTCCGGCTGGAGTTCAGTTCGACCCCGTCACCGCCCGCGGGCTGAGTGGCTCCTTGTTCCCTGGCTGAAGTCGCATCGATCTCGGCCCGAATTTCCGCGTTGCGTTGCCGGGCCACGACGGCCTCCGGCCAGGGCGGGTCCGGCGGATCGCTCGTGCGGCGGCCCCAGACCAGTTCCTCGACGGGCCGTCCCTGCTCGTCCACGGCGGTTTCGAGGCGGGGCGGGTGTTCGCGTTCGTACGCCGTCAGCAGGTCCGTCACGTCGGGATACTTCAGCCCCCGAGCCCGGAACTTTTGCAGGGCCGGTCCCCGTTCGAGACGCATGGACTCTTACAGGTACGCGGCGAGGAACTCGGTTTCTTCGGGCGTCAGGGGCATGGCAAAACTCCGTCGATGGTGTCAACTCAGGTCGTGCGGCACCCCGTCCGCCAGTCGGGTGACGTTGTTGAAGTGGTCCTGGAACAGTTGCGGCTCGAAGGTGTGGATCGGGATCACCGTGCGGGCGTTGACGGCGGTCACGAACTTCAGGATGTCCTCCACGTAGGCGTGACCGCTGACGTGGGCGGGGATGAAATCGCCTCCCACCGTGGCAATCTGCTCGCGGAGCGTCACCCAGTCGGGTCTAGTCAGGTAACCCTCCCAGTATCCGTAAAGGCACCGACACCGGGACGGCAACTCGTCGCCGAAATCGAGCCGCGTCATCGAGGGCCGGAAGGCCATCACGTACCGCGTGGGGTCGGCGAGGATTTCGGACAACGCGATCCGATCGGCCTGGAACTTCTGACGGATCTTGGCCAGGCCCCGCCGCTCGAAGGCCTGGTTGAAGTAGACCCGGATGCCCGCGGCCCGTTGCGGCTTCGGCACCCGGACCCTTCGGCCGACGAGGTGGAGCACGAAGGCGGTATAGGCGTCGGTCACGAAGGTGCGACCCGCTGACCGCGTGGCCTTGTACACCGTGACCAGCCGGTCGAGGTCGAGTGGCGTGAACGACGCCAGCACGAGGGCGGGGGCGGTTCGGATCAATTCGGTCAGGTCGGCTTCGAGATCGTGCTCCGTCTGGCCGGCCCCCCGACCGCTGCCGAAGTGCGTGCCCTCGACGATCAGGGCGTCGATGGTGCGTCCCTTCACCGCGGCGAGCAGGTCGAGGGTCATCCCCGGCTTGCGGCCGTGGTCGCGGAAGTCGCCGGAGTACAGGAGCGTCTTCCCGCCTGCTTCCACCAGGAATGCCACGCTCCCGTGGACCGAGTGATCGACGGCGTAAGGGGTGACCCGGAAGGCCCCGACTTCGAGGGCTCGGCCGCTGACGACCTCCCGGAAGCGGTTCCGGTCGAGGGACGTCTGGCCGGCAAACACCGCCGCCGCGAGCATCATCTGGCTCGTCCCGGCGGTGGCGAAGACGGGGATTCCGGGCCGCGACCGGGCGATCAGGCCGGCGTGGTCGAGGTGGGCGTGGCTCAGGAAGATGGCGTGCGGGGGATGGTGCTCGGCGTCGAACAACCCCGGCACCGCCGGGATCACCCGCTCGGCCCGGAGTTGCTCGTTCGATTTCTTCAGGGCGGCCCTGCCGTCGAACGGCTCGCGGTTCGGGTCGACCAGCGGGAGGCCGAGGTCGAGGACGATTCGGTCCGCACCCGCGGCCAGTTCGACGCACGAACCGCCGATCTCGTTCGTCCCGCGGTGGATGGTGACTCGCACGGGTTTGACTCTCGGCTTACTCGGGATCGAACGAGTTCAAGACGCCGCCCACTCCCCACCCGACGACGGCTCCGAACCCGACGCCCATCGCGAACAGGAGCAGGCCGCCGAGCCAGACCCCGGCGTCGGTCGTGGCGTACTTCGTGTTGTTGTCGGCGAGCCTGATTCCCGCGAATATCCCCGGCCCCATCCCGACGATCATGCAGGCCAGGCAGGTCGAGCGGTGCGAGTCTTTCATGGTCCACTCCTGGGAAGGTGCGGGCGGTACCCCGCTCACTTCCCAGTTTGCCGGCGACGGCTGCCGGCTCGGCGGTCAGTGGGCTCGTCGAATTCCTGGGCCGCGATGGCCCGCCGGTGGTGGTCGATCACTTGTTCTCGGAGTTCGGCGGGTCGGATGACGCGTACCCGTTCTCCCCAGCCGACAATCCAGCGGATGATTTCGTTGAGCCCGTCGACCCGGAACGTGAGCGTGGCCGAGCCGTCGGCGTGCCGCTGGGATTGCTGCGTGGGGTGCCAGGTGGTTTCAAGGACGGGCTCGGCCGCTTCCGGGTTGAACCGGAGTTCGATGTCGTGGGTCGTGTCGCCGCGGTAGACCGACCAGGCGTTGCCGAAGTAGGCCCGCAGGTCGAAGTCGGCCGGCACCTCGGCCGGTCGGCCCAGCGGTTTCAGGCTGCGGAACCGCACGATCCGGTAGGTCCGCGGCTGCGGTTCACCGTCGGGACGGGCGATGAGGTACCACGCTTGATGGACGAGTGCGAGCCGGTAGGGGTGGATTGTCAGCGTGATCGGCCCCGACTCGTAAGGGCTGCGGTACTCGCCCGCCAGCATCGTCCCGCGAACCAGGGCTCGCTGCACCGTCCGGATCGTCTCCCGCTGTCGGGCGTCCCCCGCGATTTTCAGGTCGAGGACTTCGACGAGCCGGGCCGCGTCTTCCATCTGCCGGCGGATCGGCTCGCTCGCGGTGTCGAGCAGCTTTCGGGTGGTCGCCGACGCGATCCGACCCAGGTGAAGGGAGACGCTGTCTGCGATCGCCGTGGCCGTCCCCTGGTCGAGGGCCTCGTCTGGGTCGAGGTGGAGAATGGGGAAGCGGAAGTCGGCCCGGACGCGGTAGGCGTTCTCCTCGCGGGAGAAGTACAGCGGCACGCCGGCGAGTTCGAGCGTCTCCCGCATCCGGTGGAGCGTTCGTTCCGAGCATTCGAGTTCGGCGGCGAGGGACTTGACGTTCCAGGCCCCGCGGCCGAGGATCCGTTCGAGGAATCGAAGGATTCGAGCGAGGCGGTAGTTGTGCCGGAGTCGGCGTTCGGATTCGGGCGGCCGGGGCCGCTCGGGAGTGGGCACTCGGGAATCCCGGCAGGTGGTTTTGTTGAGCGTGGTACGCCCATCACACCCGACCCTACTGTCAGCAATGGGTCAGTCAGTCCGATGACCCGCTGATAGCGGTCGAGTGGAAAGAGGTGCCCGGTCGCCGGGGATGGGTCGGGTTCATCGCGTTGGTGTCGACCGTGGAGGGGGTTCCCGTTCGGGCCTCCTGTGTCGACCGCGGTCCCTTCGCGGGACGGGCGTCTCCCCGACGACCTGGGCGAGATCAGTTTGCCGGGCGTGACTGCCAGCTTGAGGGACAGCTAGCAATCATCGAGCGGAATGGGCTTTAGATATCGGCCGCGCGGAACCTGGTCAAATACAAACCGGTAAGCGGAATTATGGCCACCTTTTTCGATGCCTCGTTTGAAAAAACAACTTACTGGGACGATTTTGAAGAATGCGTTCAGATAATGTGGATGTGCTTGACCCGCACGTAGCGCGGCACTGGAACGGCAGCTAAACCACGTGTCCGCAAAGGGTTTCTGCGAATTGGTCGGTCGGCTGGAACGGGGCGAAGTGGCTACTTTTGCCCCTGTTTCCATACATCTCGTGCGGAACTCGTGCAGGACTCGTGCAGCATTCAGGGCAGATCGTCAGCGTTGGTGACTACCCTGAAGTCCACGTCCAGGCCCCCCACGAAGTGCTTCTCGCCGCAATGGATCTTCTGGTTCTCGGTACCCCGTAGCTCGTCCGGAGCGGTGGTGCTCTTGGTCTCGCGCACGAGGTACAGCAGTTCTTCCTCGTCGTCCGGCTTCTGCATGACTAGCGCCCAGTCCGGGTTGTACTGGCCGACCGGGGTCGCCACCTTGAACCAGTCGGGGAGCTTCACGAACAGCTTGACGTCCTTCCGCTTCTTGAGCTTCTCGGCGAACTTCCGCTCGACGTCGGACTGCACGACGATCTGGTCGTAGATGGAGTTCTCCACCGGCACGAGGCGGTCGGAAACCGTCTCCTCAGTTTCGACCCACTCGCTCATGTCGTACCACGTGCCGTCCTTCTCGTACTGGATGCCGTCGACGAGCTGCTGGATCGCCTTCTCCCGGATCACGCGGGCGGCCTGGGAGGCGAACTCCTGCGGGTTGTCCAGCGCGGCCTGCCGGTCCTTGATCCCGGTGATGATCGTCGCCAGCGTCCGGCGGGTGAGCTTGACCGGCGGGGTGATGTGGGCGATCAGGTCTTCGATCATCTCGACAAGGTTGGGCAGCGCGTGGCGGCCGACCAACCGGGTGAGGATGCGCTTCCCGCCGACGCGGTAGTCGAGCTTGTCCACGCCGGAGTCCACGTGCAGGTCGGCCGTCTGGCTGATGATCCGCGGCGGCTCGATCTTCACCTTGTTGAGGGCGGCGATGACGTCGGCGACCAGTTTGGCCGTGTCCACCGTCACCTGGTAGCGGGTCTTGTGCTTGATCCGCTCCCACAGCTCCGCGAACTCGGCCGGGAGTTGTTCCAGCGGCTTGCGGGTGGCCGTCTTCTTCGCCCGGACGTTGGTCGGCCGGGGCGCGGCCCCCTCCTTCCCGAACGCCTCCTCCATCTCCTTCTGCAGCCCGTCCACGAACTGCTCGTAGCTCTCGTTCGCGATGACCGTGAGGACGTTCAGCTTGGGGTCGGCGTTGCGAACGCCCTTCTGGTCTACCATCAGCCGCATTCCCCGCCCGACCTCCTGCCGCTTCTTGACCTCGGAGACCGTCTGGTTCAGCGTGCAGATTTGGCACACGTTCGGGTTGTCCCAGCCCTCCCGGAGGGCGGAGTGGGAGAAGATGAACGCGACCGGCTCGCGGAACCCGAGCAGGCGTTCCTTCTCCTTCATGATCAGGTCGTAGGCGTCGCGGTCTTCCTTGCTCTGCCCGGTCGTGGAATCGAGAACCTCGACCGCCCCGCCCCGGCGGTTCTTCTGGGCGAAGTAGCCCTTGCGAACGGCCTCCGGCTCGACCTCGGCGAACTCCGGGTACTTCACCTTCAACTCGTTGAACGCCTCGTCGAACAGCTCGCGGATGATGCCGGGGTAGAGCCCGTCCACGCTGCCAGCGCCGCGCTCGGGCGGAGGGGTGCCGGTGAAGTTCTCCACCTTATCGATGAAGAACAGCGAGAGCACCTTGATGCCTGCCGCCCGGAGCTTCTTCTGCTTCTGGAAGTGGGTCTCGATCGCCCGGCGGATTTGCTGCTTGAACAGCTCCGCCTGGTCGGCCCCTTGCGTCTGCCCGACGCGGATTTCGATGCCGTTGGCGAAACGGACAAACCCCTCGCGGGCGTTGATTTCGTCGATAACGAAGGAGGCGTACTCCGGCCGGTCGGACTTGTCGCTCAGGCAGTCACCCGGTTTGAACAGGTACGACTTCTCCTTGATCTGCCCCTCGGCCATCCGCTGGTGGATCGTGATCTTGGCCTGCACCGTCTTCTTGTTGCTGCGGACCTCTTCCAGCCGCAGGAACACCTGGTTGTAGTCGTCCTCCTTGCGGACGGAATCGACCTCGATCCGCTTCACCAGCCCGCCCCGGTAGGCCTCGAAGGGGGTCAGGCGGTAGCAGAGGTTGTACGGGTTGCGGTGCGTCGCGCTGTACCGGAGGGCGGCCAGCGGGTGGAGCGAGGCGAGGGCCTTGATGCGGCCTTCGCTTTCCATGTTCTGCGGCTCGTCCAGGATCAGAACCGGCCTCGCGGCCTGGACGAGGTAGAGTGGCGTCGCGCCCTGCAGCTTGTCGGTGGACTGCCGGATGACGTTGTCGTCCTTGTTGAAGGAGTCGATCGTCATCACGAGGATTTCCACGCAGTCGCTCTGGGCGAACTGCCGGACCTTCCCGATGCTCTTCGAGTCGTAGGAGGTGAAGCGGTACGGCACGTTGTCGTAGATCGCCCGCAGGTGTTCCTGGGTGACCTTGAGCGACTTGAGCACACCCTCCCGCACCGCGACCGAGTGAACGACCACGATGAACTTCCGCATTCCGTACCGGCGGTGCAGTTCGAGAGCGGTCCGCAGGTAGACGTAGGTCTTCCCGGTCCCGGTCTCCATCTCGACGGAGAAGTTCGGGAAGCGGGCCGTCGTCGTGCTGCGCGCGGTCTTGATCTCCTCCTCGATCATCTCCAGCTTGCCGTCCTCGGCGAGGCCGAACCGCTTCTGGACCGCCCGCAGGTTGGCCAGCAGCATGTCGTCGTTGAGGTCGAGGCGGTTGGGCACCGGGCCGAGCACCTCGCCCATCTCGAACGTGTCGTAATCGACGGTCACGCGGGGTTGCCCGCGGAACAGGTCGGCCACCGCTTCGATCGCGCGGAGCTGGTACGCCTGGTTGCCGTCAAACTGAAAGCGCATCGCGTACCCCTTAGATGGTTTTCAGGCGGCATTGCAGGGCCAAGTTCGCGGCGGCGGTGTCGTCGAGCGCCTTGTCGCGGCAGATCAGCAGCGTGTCGGCGGTGAGCGGCTGGTGCTTACTCAGGTCCGCCCGCACCTCCTCGTCCAGGCACAGCAGGAACGTCTGCTGCGGGTCCTTGTCCGGGTCGGTCACCTCGTACAGCTCGGTGCCGTTGGGCAGCGTCTTCTTCGTGTAGCGGGTGTTCAGCCCGAACCCCTCGCGGAGCGCCACCTCCCACAGCACGTTCTCCGGCGTCCATCCCTCGACCAGCGGGTCGTCGAACAGGTGCAGCTTGTTGGCGTACTTCTCCGGGTCGCGGTCGCCGTCCGGAACCCACTTCTCGATGTTCGGCGGTGCCAGCTTGAAGACCTTAAAGCCGAGGTCCTCCTCCCGACCGCCGGTCTCGAACTTGAGGCTGGACTTCTCGTCCTTCTTCAGGTTGGCGATGACGCGGCGGATGCGCTCCTTGCCATAGTCGGCGATGGTCGGGAACTCCTTGCTCTCCGTCGGCCAAGGCAGTTGCACCATGATGAACTTCCGGTTCCCGCCGTCCTCGTGGTTCAACTCCAGGACGGCCTGGGCCATCGTGCTGGAGCCGGAGAAGAAGTCGAGGACCAGTTCGTTCTGGTCGGCCTTCGTGCCGATCTGGAGCACCCGCTTCATCAGGCGGGTGGGTTTCGGGGTGTCGAACGCCTCTTCCTTGCCGAAGAACTCGTGAATCTCCTTCTTTGCCTCGTCGGTGTGGCCGACTTCCTCGTGGGGCCACCACGTCCACGGCACCAAGCCTTCGACTTCGGACAGGTAGCGGATGATGCGGGGTACACCGGTCCCGTCGGCACCGAACCACGCGCGGCCGTCCGCTTCCAACTTCCGGTACTCGGACTCGATCGTCGCCCAGCACCGTCCCGGCGGCGGCTTGTGGATCGTGCCGTTAGGGGCTTTGATCTCGTACATCTGGTTGGGCCGGTGCCCTTGTGCAGTGTGGGAGATGGATTGCCACGGCCCCCGGGGGTCGTTGTTCGGGTTGCGGTAGACCGCCCGGCTCTCCTCGTCGAGCGGCAACAGGTTCTTGGTCGGGGTGTAGGCGGCGAGGTCGCGGGTGAAGAAGACGAGGTAGTCGTGGACGTCCCCGATGATGCCGCGGTTCTCTCGGGAGTACCGCTTCTGCCAGATGCAGGTGGCGACGAAGTTCTCCTCGCCGAACACCTCGTTCATGAGCATGCGGAGGTGGTGTACCTCGTTGTCGTCGATGCTCACGCAGATGATGCCGTCCTCGCGCAGGAGCTGGCGGGCGAGGAACAGGCGCGGGTACATCATCGAGAGCCAGCCGGAGTGGACCCGACCGGCCCGGTCGATCTTGCTCGTGGCGAGGTTCCCGTCGTCGTCGATCTGCTTGGTCTGGATCAGGTAGTTCTTCACCGGGTCGATGAAGTTGTCCGGGTAGATGAAGTCCTGGCCCGTGTTGTACGGGGGGTCGATGTAGATCAGCTTGACCTTGCCGAAGTACGGCTTGAACAGGAGCTTGAGCACCTCCAGGTTCTCACCCTCGATGAAGGCGTTGCCCGTACTCTCGAAGTCGACCGACTGGTCGGGGAGCGGGATGAGCGTCCCCCGGGTGGGGGTCTGCAGCAGGCCGATCGCGTCGTCCTTCCCCGCCCACGAGAAGGTGAAACGGCCGGGGCCGGACTCCGCCGCCCCGCCGAGCGTGGAGCGCAGCTTGTCGAAGTCGATCTTCCCCTCGGAGACGCACTCCGGGAACAGGGACTTCAGCTTCGCCACCTGGTCGTCCAGAACGTCACCGGACGTGGCCGCGACCGGCACCCGCTTCACCTGCTGCTTACTCATCAAGCCCTCGTCCGAGGTCGGCCGTCGATGGAAAAGGTTCGCCACAAGCCCACCATCGCTGGGGCTGTGGGGTCGGCTGTCATTCACCGACGGACTTAATTGAGGCTACCCACCATTCAAAGTTCTCCGCCCCGCGTCCAGGTCGGTAGTTGGCGAACCGCTCGATGGCTTCGAGAACCGACGACAGTTCGTCTGCCGTCGGGCGCACGGTCTCAGCCCACTGCTTCATGACACCCGTGGTCCCGAGTACCGCGACCCCGAGTTCCTTCGCGATCCTGCGGGCCTTCTTGTCGTCCGTGAGGACCGACCATCCCCGGCACTTGGCGATCGCCAGCCCCATCGATTCCCCGTCGTCGCCGATGCGGGCGGCCAGCTCGACGTATAAGGCCGTTTCTTCGTCGCACTCGCAGTCGCAGCGAGACAGCACCCGGCAGTCGATGGCCGGGACGAGGTCGATCGGCAGGGCGATCAGCTTATCCGGGTCGGCCGGGTCCGGCTGACGGTACTGCTGCGATTCGCGCTCCACCGCGGCCGGGATGTACCAGTCGTGCCGCAGTGCCGTCAGGATCGGCACGAACTGGCAGCTGGCGTAGAGGTTCAAGGTTCCGCAGGCGTCGAGGATGACGGCCGGCATGTGGTGGCTCCGGTCCGTGCCTCAGGTGTGGTCCGCCAGTAACGAAGCCTCGAAATCAGCCTGCATCTGGTGGGCACGCCCTTCGGCGTCCACCTCGACACTCAGCATGGACTCCTGGATCACCCGGCGGGCTTCCCAAACGTCACAGCGGAGGTAGTTGGCGAGTTCCTTCTCGCTCAGCTCGCCACGCTCGTAGGCGTGGACGGCGAGGAACTTGTACCGCTCGGGGTATGCCGGTTCCGGGCTCGCCTCGGTCATCAGGCCGAGCCCCTTCTCCGCCTCGCGGACGGGCAGGCCCTTCTCCTTCTGCAGCTCCCACGTGCCGGTCTTGAGCAGGCCGAGCGACTCCAGCCGGAGCGCCATCGCCTCCATCGACACGAAGTAGTGGTGCTTGAGCCTGACCAGGTCGGCGACCTGGAAGTTGCCCGTGGTGTTCACGATCTCGTTGAACCGGAACCGCACCGACGACGCTGGCATTAGGAAGTTCATGGCGAACGACTCGGCGAACCGCTCGTTGGCGGGCTTCCGGCCGTAAATGGTCAGGTAGTCGATGCCCGCGGTGTAGCGGTCCACGATGAGGTGGGCGTACTCGTGGGCGATCGACGCACGCTGCTTGTCGGCCGGGTGGACGCTGTTGATGAGCATGCACCCGCCGAGGCCGTCCACGAAAATGTACATCCCGGCGAACATACGCGGAAGGCGGGTGAAGAAGATGCGGACGCCGACGTCCGACTCCAAGAGGCTGCGGATGTTCGGGATGGGCTGGTCGCCGAGGCCGAGCCGCTGCCGTTCCCTATTCGCCACGTCTTCGGCAAGCTCGGCCACGTTGACGCGCGGGTTCAGCTCCACAGGCTGCGGGTAGTTCACCCGCATCGGTGCCTTCATCCGCTTTTCGAGGTCGAGGTAGTTCTCGACGAACGTCTTGAACTCGCCGATCGCGGCCTTGAGCTGGTCGGCGTCGGCGGGCTTCACCTTCTCCATCGCCAGCCGGAAGTGCGGCTGGAAGTCCGTGAGCGGCTCGGAGGTGCGAACGAAATAGTTCACGGGCTGGCCGTAGAGCGAAGCCAGTTTGACGAGTTCGGTGGGTTTGGCGGCACGCTCGCCCTTCTCCAGGGCGATGAACGTGGGGCGGCTCACGCCGATGTGTTCGGCGGCAACTTCTTGGGTGATGGATCGGGCCTTCCTTGCTTCGGCCAACCGCTGGCCGACGATCCGCGGCGAGGCGGGTTCGGTCGTCATGGGGTTGCTCCTTCAGCACGGGCCATTGAGCGGGCGGGGGAAATCCACGGGAGGCACCGGCGGCGGGCGTCAGCGATGATCGCGAGCCACTCCTGCCGGTAGCGGCGGTACACCTCGATGTGGGGCGCGAGTTCCTCGTCCGTGGAAACGGCGTGCGTCGCCCTCAAGTACCGTTTGAAGCACGGGGGAGCGCGGCCGGAGTCGAGGTCCGCGAGGTGGGCGACCTGCTGGTGGAACGCCTTGATCGCCTGCATCTGTTTGGAGGGGATGGTTCTGCCCGGGTCAGGGTCCGCGAAGAGGTCGACAGCGTATGCGTTCTTCGCCTCCGCTATACCGGCGGTCCTCAGTGCCTGCCGACGGAACACGCAGGCCGGGCAGTGGCCGCACTGCTGCCACCCGTCACGGCGTAGCGGGTGGAGGATGCACGAGATGGATTTGCGGGCAAGCTCTTCGAGGCCCAAATCCTTCAGTTTGGCGGCCATGTCCGCCTTGGTCTGCCCCGCGAAGGGCAGGACGAACTTCACCGGCGCGTCGTTGACGTGGCTCACGAGCGCGGAAATCAGGTGGAGGAAGTGCGGGTGGGTGCTGCGGGTCGTGCGGTAGTCGGCAGCGCCGGAGATGAGGGGGAGGTTGATCGACCCGACGCCGGACTCGAACACCTCCACCTGCTGGGTGCCGAACGAGTTGGCGACCAGCCCGGCCACGCTCATGAACAGGAACGGGCGGCAGCGGTGCGTGATTTCCCGGAAGCGGGTGTCGAACTCCTTCTTGATCTGGCCGTTCCGAATGAACGCCCCGGCTTGGAACGGGTTGATGTCGCAACGCTTGGCGATCCCGCGGTCGATGATCTGGTTGAAGTGGCCCCGGACGAGCTGCGACTTCTGCATCTGGTGGCGGACGGTCACGGGGACGAAGGTCCGCCCCGGCTCCTGCGCCAGGCGTGCGGCGAGCCCTGCCGCGGAGTCCAGCCCACCGCTGTAGAGCGACACGACGGCGTCGCAGTCGAGGCCGTTGAAGAGACTCACGCGCTTGTCGTGACGGCTGATCTTCGACGGGACGAAGCGGAAGCACCAGTCGTCCCCGCCGCTGAGGAAGTCCACGCAGGCCTTCAGGTGGGACAGGGTGTCTGGGTGCGACCAGAAGGGCACGTCGAGGACTTCGACTTCCAGCGTGGGGCTACGCAGCCCGTTCACGGCGGCTTTGCGGCGCGCCCAGCCGTCGGCGACATGCACGCCGGTCGCGATCCGGATCAGGTCGATCTGGCGCGCGGTCAGGTCTTCGCCGAACCCTTTGTTCCGGCCGGTGGGGTAGATGCGGATGTGCTCGCCCTGGCGGAGCGAGAGCGACTTTCCGCCATCGGTGATCGTGAAGCCGAATCCGACGTCCAGCGCATTCATGAGGTGGCTCACAAAAGGGACTCGCCGAGACGAGTGTCGAGGTCGGGCGGCGGTTCCTTCCGCGGGCGCGAGGGGAATCGGGAGAGGTTTGCCAGCAACCGGCGGCAGATGCAGTCGAGCATGCCCTGGATGCGGCTCAGAAATTCGGGGGAAAGGGTCTCCTCGCGCCGGTCGAGCTGGAGCTGGTCCTGAACGGACTCCCAGGCGGCGTCGATGAAGCTGCGGACCAGCGACTCCATGTCGGCGTCCTTCAGTCCGGTTGCAACGTCCCGGAGTAACTGGGCGTTCCGGTCGAAGCCGGTCTGCCTGAGTAGCTCCTGGAATGCCTTGGGGTCGTGCAATGCGGCGGCGAACAACTGGGCGGGGTCAACACCCCGGCCCCGCCACTGCCGCCAGACGTTCTGGAGCAGCGCGTAGAACTGGTCCTGGATAACGGGGAATGCGTCGGTAGGGGATTGCCCTTCGTCCATGCGCTCGCCGACGGGTCGCCACCGACTGGCGTTGCGGGTGTCGGGTAAAAGGGTCTCGTTCTCGGGCATTTTCGCCTCCGCGAGCGCGACGCGGGCCACCGTGAAGGTAAGATACCCGCGCGACTTTACTTTGTCAACCTTCAGCGGCCATCGTGCAGACTGATGTAAAGAGCGGCTGGCGGCATTCGGGTTCGGGTCTGGTCGTTGTTTTCGTCGGAAATGCCCTCCCTGCCTTGTCATCCCGTCGCCGTCGGTCGTCGTATGGGGGTTCGGAGCCGCACACGCGCGACAGCGCGTAAAATGCGGCGGAGACCCCCATGCGGCGGCCAGAGGCGGCGGTGACTTCGCTGGCGGGGCTTTCCCCGGTCATCCTTGAGCCGGAGGGAGTCGGCGGGGGTTCGGCTATCTGGTGACGTTCAGGATCGACGGGCAGGTCTTGTTGGCGTTCCCCGTCCAGCACAGGCTCTCGATGGTCGTGCATCCGGGCAGCCCGAGGATCAGCAGGGCGATTGTCGCGGCGGCGATGATCCAGCGCATTCGGTGGGGCCGTTTCGGGCGGCGCGGGTTGCGGATGATCTCGATCATCGGCCCTCGCGTTCCTTCCGGATGAACTCTTGGCAGGCCATCAGTTGGCTGGCTTGCCGTTCGGCTGCGGCTCCAAGCCCAAGAACGTCGAGAGCGGCGTCAGGAAGTCGGTGACGGCTGGCGGCTGCATCACGTCCGCCGGTGGTTCGGGCAGGTTGCAGTTCGTGCTTGAGCAGGCGGCTAACGTAGTCAGCGTGGCGAGCGTCAGTGTCCTTGAGGCGTTTCTGAAGGGCATTGCTTACCTCCTGGGCTTTCTTCTGGTTGTCGGTGCAGGTCTGGCGTTCGGCCTCGATCATCCGAGTGATCCGCAGTTCGTACCACGTGCCGGTCGTTTTCCACGTCAGGAACGCCGTGACGACGGCGATGAGCAGGTAGTCGAGCCGGAAGGTCATCGCAATCCCCGCTTCCGGTCGTCGAGCCTCGCCCACACGGTCAGCCCGATGCCGACCAGGGCCAGTAGCAGGAACAACAGTTTCATGCTTTCGGCGTAGGGAACCAGCGGTTCGACCTGCTTGGTCACCTCTTGCACCACCTCCGTGGCACCGGTCAGCGCGACGCCAGCGGTGGCGACGGTCGCCCCGGCGACGGTACGGCTCTTGGCAATCGGTTTCTGCGGTGGCTCAACTCCCGCCAGCGTGAGGCCTTTGTCGATCTGGGCATCGGTGTATGCCTCGCGGTACGACTTCAGGCCGTTCTCGTGCTCGATGATTCCGCACACCAGCGCTCGCAGGACTCGGTAGTCGTGCAGGCTGATCTGGTCGTTTACTCCAACTCCGATGTCGAAAGCGACAGCGCGGGCGTAGGCCTTGGTGTCGTTCTCGGTCGGCGGTGCCCAGCGGGATAGCACCTTCAGGACGGTGTCGCAGTCGTGCTTGTCGTAATAGACGATGAGCAGCCGGGCGATGGCTCGAATGCCGTAGCACGGGTCTTTGAAGCGGGCAAAGCGTCCGGCCTGCTCGACTGGCGGGTCGGCGGAAGTCCGGGCAGCGGTGATGAGTTGTGCGAGAAGGGCGTCTTCCGAGTCGCCGTCGATCGGCGTGCCGTTGGTGTGCGTGCCGGTCAGATTGGCGACGCCACGGACGTAGCGTTTGGTGCCCTTGTAGCCGACCGCGAAGACGGCAGAGTCTTCGGCCGGGTCGTCGATTACCGCCACGGTGCCGGTGTTGGTGCCGGTCACGTAGTTGGTCAGGTCGGCATTCGCGACCGCGGTGTACGTGCTGTCGTCGTCCGACTCCTGGACTTCCAGCTCGATCTTGACCGAGCCGGAGAGGGTGTCGCCGGAGTTGCCAACGTGGAAGAGCAGCGTGGCGTCATCGCAGTTCTGCAGGTCGAGGCCGGTCGAGTTGGCGTCCGCCGTTTTGACGGCCGGGATCATCAGGCTGACGAAGCCCGTGTTGTGGTAGAGGGAAGCGTGGTTTGGCATTTGGAATCCTTTCCTTGAAGAAATGCGGCCGGACCCGAAGGCCCGACCGTTTGGTTCGATGTGGTTACGCGCTCAGCTTGTGCAGCTTGATCGCCTCGAAGTTCTTCACCGCGCCGCCGACTCGCTTGGTCGTGTAGAACTTGATGTTCGGCTTGTCGGTGAACGGATCGCGTAGCACGCGGATGCCCGCACGGTCCACGACCTGGTACGCCTCACGGAAGTCGCCGTAGGCAGCGGCAAGAGCTGCCGAAGCTACGGACGGCATGTCCGCCGCGAAGTACACCGGCTTGCCCATGAGTGTGGGCTGAAGGCCGACGTTCTTGTCGTAGGTCATGTTGAAGATCGGGCGGTCCTCGCCGTCCTTGATCTTCATGATCGAGGCGTTCGAGGTGCGCTGATACAGGAACACGGCGTTCGCCTGGTACGGCTCCTTGAGGGAGTTCTGGAGGTTAACGAGGCCGTCGTAGGCGAAGGCCCCCGCGCTGCCGGAGTTCACCTGCTCGATCTGCTGCTGGTTGATGTCCGTGCCAGCGGCGTAACTCAGGATGCCCTTCGGCTTAAGCACGCCGTTGCCGGAGACGAAAGCGGTCGCTTCGTCACGGGCGAACTTCACGGACACTTTGCCCGCCAGCCACGCTTCCATGTCGATCCCGGCGTCGTCGAGGATCTTCTGGGTAGCCTTCGGCTGCGCGTACATCTCGTTTACCGGGATGACCAGCTTGCCGAGCGTCGGGTTGTTGGTGTCGTTGCGAGCTTGCGTTTCACCTACCCAGCCGGAAGCCGCCTCGTCGTTGTCGAGGATAACTTCGTAGCTGTCAGTGCCGACCACGATCACGTCAGCGAGCTGGCGAATCGGCGAGGACTCGTAAACCTTGGTCTGGATCACTCCGCCCATCGTCGGCATCACGAGATAGCCGCCGTTCGGATCGGAAGCCACGGAGAGAGCTTTCAGCTCAACCTCATCCGTGACGTGCTTCCCAACGAAGCTGTCGAAGTACTGCTTGTTCTCGTCGTTTCGCTGGCGGGCGAAGTCGTTGAAGAGCTTGTTGCACTTCTGGGCCATGGCCTTCTCGTCGTTTGCCGAGCTGGCAGCGCCGGGGCGGTTGAACGCGGTTTCCAGCGCCTTAATCTGGTCTTCCAGCGCCTTGCGTTCGCCTGCGGCTTTCTGGCTCACTTCGATGGCGTCAGCGACGGCCTTCTCCATCTTGGCGAACTTGCCTTTGGTTTCGCCGTCCAGGTCCTCGAACTGTTTTTTCAGGGGCAGGATGTCGGTCTTGAGTGCCTCGAACGCTTTCATGGCGTTTTCGGCAGCGGTCTTTACTTCTTGAATCTCCATATGATGCCTATGCTTTAATCTGGTTGAACAAATGCGCTATGTCGCGCCATGCAGTGTGCTCCTCCGCCCCACCGTCCCGGTGCTTCAGCAAAGCCTTGTAGCCGTCAGAAACCACGATCTTGGCTTCCTTCTGGCTCAGTTGTCCTACGTCCCGTAGGAATTCCTCGAAATCGCGCTCGGTCATGAACTGGCCGTCCAAGGACTTCACACGGGTGATCTGTGCCTTCTCGTTCGCGGGGAAAGTGACGAGGGAGACTTCGTACAGCTCGACCTCGGTCAGGCGGCGGATGCCCTTGTCGGTGTCCGTCTCCCACTTGCGGGCGGAGTAGCCGATCGACATGCCGGTGACGGCACCTGCCTTGACCAGCGTGTAGGCGTCGTTGCCCGCCGTGGTCGGCAGGATGCGGCCCTTCACGTAGAGGCCCTTCTTCTGCTCCTCCATCTCGTCCCAGACGCCGATCGGCTGGCCGCTGTTGTGCTGCCAGAGCATCGCGGGCTTGCGGCCCTTGATCGACTTGGCGAACGCGCCGGGCATGACGATGTCGCTGTAGCTGTCCACGTTGTTGAAGACAGAAGCGAACCCTTCGACCGTGCGGCCGTTGTCGTCTTCCTTGGCTTCCAGCCCTTCGACAGCGAAGGCGAGGTGTTTCAGTTCCATGTAGTGCTTCCTTGCGGTTACAAGTTGATAAGCGCGCCCGTTTCCAGGTCGCCGAGAAAGTGCGTGACGTAGCTCGGCTTTCCGCCGAGCAGCGCGGTCAGGCGGGTGAGCATCACCCGGTCGTCGCGGTAGAGGACTTCGTTCCTGATCTCGACCGATGCGTCGAGGGTTGCGTGCGGTCGGAAGTCGGCGGCGATCACGTTGCCGTGCTGCGAACGAATGCGGTCAGACATACCGACGGCCCAGCTTGGCAAGGCGTCGGCGTTCATGGCGGTTGCGAGCCTGATCGGTAAGGGGCTTGGTCTCCCTCACGCTGTGCCACATTGCCCGGCAAGGCCCACCCGCTGTGGTGTCGCAGACGCATGTCTCGAATGCCGCAGAAGTGGTGGTACCTGAGTGGTATCCATCGGACTGCCCTACAAACGCGATCACTCCGCCTCCTCGTACACAAGGGCGCACCTGCACCCGATTACCTGCTCTGCGCTCGCCGACGGGTCGCCCGGTCGGTCCATCTGCTCGCCGCCCACGGTGAACTTCTCATCCAGCGGGATCGGCGGGTGGTTTGCCATCGCGGCGTGGTCGGGCCGCGTGCGGTCGTCGTTCGTCGGCAGCCAGACCTTCAGCATCCTGACGCCGAGTTGCTCCTCAGCTTCACGTACGCTCTCGATGCTGCCGAACGTGGCGGCGGCGTGCGTTTCTGTGCGGGCGATGGTCGATGCCCGGTAGGTGGTCAGTTGACTGACTCGCCTGATGTTCCTTGCGATTTCCTCCGTGCCGAGGCCTTCCTCCAGCCCGGCGTTGATCGCGCTGAATACGTCGTCGCGGTCGGTGTCGGCGATTAGCCGTGCCTTGCGGAGCGCCTCGCGGCTGATCCACTCAGCGGTCAGGCGGTCGAATGTGTCGGCCTTCCGCTCGAAGCGGCGTGACTTGATCTGCCGGGTCGCCAGCTTGGCGAACACCGGCACCGTTCGCTGGTAGGCGGCGGTTAGGTTCTGTGCCGTGCGGTTCCTGTGTTCGAGCAGCAGGAAGGCCGGGAAATCTCGTGTCTTGGTAAACTGTGCGGCCGCTTTGCGGATCATCGCGTTGCGGGCACGGGACTGGTCGAGCCGAAGCTGCACCTCAAGGCGGGTCATGGCGAAGAGCCACGCCCGGAGCTGCTGGCGGCGGTCAGGCATCCTCGATACGCCACGTGTAGCCTTCGAGGACTTCCTCAGCAGGCTCCCCAAAATGAATCTCCGCGATTTTCACGCCGATGTGGAACACGTCGTAGCATGCACCGCCGAAGGGTAAAGCCTTGGTACACTTCAGGTCGATTCCCGTCGTGATGTCCTGACCATTCTTCTGGAACACGAGCCGCTTCATTCTTGGTCCTCTTCGTCCTCGCCCGCATCAGCCGGGCTTCCCGGCTCCGGCAGGTCGATCTCGCCCGCCATCTCCAGCGGTATCTCGGATGACGCCACGAGCAGCACGCCACCCGGCGAGTTCGACGGCTTGTAGTCGTCGTACCCCATCGCGCGGCGTTTCTCGTCGATCGTCAGGTAGTCGGCGGCGTTGATGCGCTCTGCCTTCTGCTTGCGGAGCGGCTCCAGCGCCGGGATCGTCTCCTCGTCGTACCAGAGGAACACGTCGTCACCGTAGAGCGGGGCGAGCCAGCGGTTTAACCCGTCGAGCACCTGGCCGAGCAGCGGCAGGACGGTGTCCGTCCAGAACGCCAGTTTCGCCTCGCCGTAGTTCGAGTAGGTGTTGTCGCCCGGTATCCCGAGGAGCTGGGGCGGAACCCCGAACGCCAGCGCGATGTCTCGTGCGGCCGAGTGTTTCCCGTTCAGGAACTCCATGTCCTTCGGGTTGAGGGACATCTCCCGCCAGTCGAGGCCGCCTTCAAGTAATAAGGGCCTTCCGGCATTGGCCGCACCGGTGAACTGCTGGTCGATCATCTCCTTCACGCGGAGGTACTGGTCGTCGGTGAGTGTCGCGGGCTTGTCGCCGTCGGCCTTCACCACGAGCGCGCCGGATGGGCGTGCCCCATTCTCGATCAGATTCTTGTTCCACTTCTGGCCGTCGTTGTGGATGTCCACCCCGAGGGCGGCCGGGTCGAACGGCGTCAGGCCGGACCAAGCGTTGACCGGGTTGAACGTCTTCAGGTGCATCACCGCCGACTTGCCGCTGATCTGGTCCACCTGGAAGGTGGTCGTTTGCGACGGGGTCGGTTTGTACTCGTAGGCCAGCGGGAACAGGCCCACGCCCGGCTTTACCGTAACCTTGCCCGGATTGAGCAGTTGCATCTCGCGCGGCGGAACGGCGGCTCGGCTGAGCGGGTTTATCCCATTGCCGAAGACGTAGGCGTTGCCGGCGAGGCGGTGGTAGCTGACCAGATGGGCCATGAACTCCCGGCCCGACTGGGCGGGGTTCGGGTTCTGCATCAGGTCGAGCAGCGGGTGGACCTCGATCTTGTCGAGCTTTCCCGTGCTGCGATTCTTCTTGTAGAGCTGGACCTCGACGGACGCGACGGCAGACGCCACGCGGTTGATCGCGTCGAAGGCGATGACGCACTGGGCGTAGCCCTCTGCCGAAATCTTTTGGTACGCGGCTCCGGTCAGGCTGCCGTTGGACAGGCCGCTGCTCAGCAGCAGAGCGACGGACTTCTGCGCGGCGGGCGCGGTATCTTTGCGACGGAACGGCCAGACCACCCTACAGGCTCCTGATGCGTGGGTTGGCGTTCGGGGTAATCAGCTCGTCGATGCAGTCGGAGAGGGCGTCCACCTGGTCGTCCTTGCCCTTGCCGGGGAAGTTCTCGACCTCGGTAAAGAACGCCTCGTTCCACGGACCGCGAACAACCTTGATGTTGCCCGCCCCCGCCTGTGCCGATGCTGGTGATGCCCTGACCACTTTGTCCCCTGTTACTCGTTTCGATGTTACGTTGAACCCGGCCAGCTTGCTGACGTAGTAGCGTGCCTGCATCTTGCCCGCCTGTCCCGGGTCTTGCGGGATGCGGATGCGCACAGCCAAGTAAAAGCACGCCCGGCCTTTCCGCTCGCGCCTACTTCGCGGCCCACGCCCCGATCACGATGGCCGACGCCATGACTTACCTGCGAACCATCGACCCGGAGGCGGTCCGCGACTACACCACGGTGTTCCGCACGCTCGCCCAGATGCGGGTGGCTTACGCGGACGAGATGCTCAAAGCGGGGGCGGTGTGACCTTGACCCACGCCGCTGTCCATGTCGGGGCCGCCATCGCCCTTGCCGCGTTCACCTCAGGCGTGCTGCTTGGCACGCTGGTGCCGAGTCGTGGGAGGGAGCGGTAATGCCGTACTATCTCGACGGGTACAAAAGCGGGTACGAGGTGGCGAGCTGGCTGGCTGACCTATTCTTCCCTAATCGCGGTGAAGTGCATCGCACGAGCGACGGCAAAAACCATCTCGTGGCCGCGACGCGCTTACCACCCGAGAACTTAACACTACAGCGCACGGTCCGGTTCCCACTGGCATTTCGGTAGGTCCGCCAGTCGGACTCCCGCGGCGTGGAGTTTCCTTCGCGTCGTCTTCGTATGGCTCGCTCGCGACTGGGAACGTCGTGTCTGATGGTGCTTCAACTCCTTCGACGTTCTCTCAAGCAGACGTGCACCACAATGCTCCGATAGCCACCAACTCCTCACCAACGACGACATTGCCGTTCGCACCTGGCACACCGTCA
>CAZKIQ010000073.1:0-26689 GCA_964552815.1 uncultured Alcaligenaceae bacterium
CGCTGCCGGTCGTGACACCGTTTATCCCGATCGTGCTCGCACTCTCGGAAAGCGTCAGCATCCAGTCGGTGAGTTTGACTCTGCAGGTGCTGCACGGGGAGAAGCCGACCTGGCGGACGGCGGGGTCGAAGCTGTTGCGGGAAATTCTGGTCGGGGTGATGCTCGGGGCGGGGTGCGGGCTGTTGGTTGGGGCGATCGCGATCTTGTGGAAGGGAACCGCCGCCGTCGGAATCGGGCTTTTCCTGGCGATTGCTGGTGGGATGGCGGGAGCCGCGGGAATCGGGTTCGCGATGCCGACGACGCTCCGCCTGCTCCGCCGCGATCCGTCGGTCGCCTCCGGCCCGATCGCCCTTGCCGCCACGGACATGATGGTCCTGCTGATCTACTTCAACCTCGCCCGCCTTCTCCTGATGTGAGTCTTTCCGATGTCCCGCCCCGGCGACCGCCGCCCGAACCAGCTTCGCCCGCTCTCGTTCAAGCGGAAGTACACGCGATCCGCCCCGGGGAGTGTGCTCGTCAAGGCGGGGCGGACGACGGTCCTGTGCACCTGCTGCGTCGAGCCCAAGGTGCCGGACTTTCTCGTCGGGAAGGGGAAGGGCTGGCTGACCGCGGAGTACGGGATGCTCCCGGGTTCGACGGGAAGCCGGAAGCCGCGGGACAAGGCCGGGAAAATCGACGGCCGCAGTGTCGAGATTCAACGGCTCATCGGCCGGAGTTTGCGGGCGATCGTCGACCTGGCGAAGCTCGGCGAGCGGACACTCTGGCTCGATTGCGACGTCATCGAGGCCGACGGCGGCACCCGCACCGCCAGCATCACCGGAGCGTTCGTCGCACTCATCGACGCGCTCCAATCCGTCCGCAAGGACCTGCCCGGCCCCGTGAGCAGCATCGTCACCCAGAGCGTCGCCGCCATCAGCGTCGGGATCGTCGATGGGGAGCCGCGCCTCGATCTCGAGTACGTCGAGGACCGCGACGCGGAGGTGGACCTCAACCTCGTCATGACCGGCGACGGCAAGTTCATCGAGGTCCAGGGAACCGGCGAGGAGGCGACATACACCCGGAAGGAACTCGACGCGTTGCTCGACCTTGGAACCGCAGGAATCGGGGAAATCACGAAGTTGCAGCGGAAATCCCTCGGCTCCGCGTGGCCGAGGCGGTGATCGAACGCTGTGCCGCACTTCGCTTCAGTCGTGGGCAACGCGGTCGCCGTACGCCTCGGTCAATCGGCGAATCCCAGCGGAAGTGAGGGGATTCTGGCGGACGCTGAGCCTTTGGATGGCGGGAAAGCGGGCGTCGGCCAGGAGTCGCGCTCCGTGGTCGGTGACCCCGCAATCCCAAAGGACCAGATCGCGAAGGCGATTCGCGAACGCGGCGTGCGTGATGTGCGTCACCCCCACATCCCCGATCGCCGCCGGAGCGAGGGCGAGTTCCTCGAGTTGCGGGAAAGCCCCGGTTTCCAGGGGTTCGAGATCCCTGGCCGAGATCCCGTACCGGCAGCCGAAATCGAGTTGAACGAGCTGGCTCGCGAAGTCGGCGTTCCGGATCGCGTGCCATACGTTCCTCGATTCCTCTTTCCTGTAGCTGATCGCATCCGAGACCTGGAGCCGCCGGAGGGATCTCAGGTCGGCCTGACGGAAGAACGTCTCCAGCGTGGCCGAGCTGAAGAAATTTACGCGGAAATTCAACGACTGCACCTGCGGAAGGATCGGGGCGGCTGAGAAATCCGCAAAGAAAGGGTCCCGCAGACCTCGATCGGACAGGTCAAGATCGGTCAACCTTGGTCCTTGAAACTCGCGGAAAAACCGGCCGGCCGCCTCGTCGCTGAGCCAACCCATCCGCAATCTGGCCGATTCCGCGCGACTGAGCAGATGTGCCAAAGTCCCCGCACGTTCGAGCATTTCTGAAGCGATAACCCGCCAACCGCCAAGTTCGAATCCTGCGGATTCGAGTTGTGTCACCAAAGGCGTGTCGGCGAGTTCCCGAAGCGACTCCGCCGTGCCGAAAGAACCGAAGTCGATGTCCCGGACGTTGCGGAGATGAGGGTTCCGACCCAAAAGCGAGGCGACATCCGGGTCGAGATTGGAGTGCAATCGCAGGGTGTGCAGCGTCGCCAAACCGGGCCAATCCCACATGGCGTGGACGAGTTCTCGGGAAGCGTCCGGGTTCAACTGTTCCATCGCGAGAGACCGGATGGGATTGTCGCCGAAGACGCTTCGTACATGGGAGAGCCAGTCATCGTAGGCTTCCCTCAGAATCACCTCGGCGACGTACCCGCGTCGGAAGAGGAAATCTGCCCGAGCTTCTTCTCCGGATCTGACATACCGCTCCTGGTCGACCTCGCTTCGGCGGGGTGCGGTGGGGCCTTCCCACTTCGATCGATTCTTCTTGAGGATTCGAGTTGCGGCCGTCTCGGCGATCGTTCGAGCTTCTGGTTCGGGTTCGGTCCGCGATCGCACCTCAGCCCGGAGGAACTCGGCCCGGATGCGGTCGTGGGCCGTCCCCGACTCGTCGAGCCAGTCAGCGTAGACGAGTCGGGGAAGGTCGTCGTCGGGAGCGGCCGCGATGGCGGCGAGAAGGGACAGGCGGTCGCTCACGGGTTCCTCAAACCACGAAGCCGCGGGGGTCGGCGATCTCGCCGGTGAGGGCGCTGGCGGCGACCGTCAGCGGGGAGGCGAGGTAGACCTTCGCTTCCTTGTGGCCCATCCGGCCGGGGAAGTTGCGGTTGGTCGTGGAAATGCAGGAGATCGGCGTGTTGAGCCGGCCGAACGTGTCGGAGGGGCCGCCCAGGCACGCGGCACAACTGGCGTCGCCGATCTTCGCACCCGCCCCGAGGAAGATGTCCCGGAGGCTTTTGCCGTCGATCGTTTCCGTGTCGAGGCCGCGGGCCACTTCCGTTGTTGCCGGCACCACGAAGGTGTCAATTTTGACTTC
Source organism: uncultured Alcaligenaceae bacterium (assembly GCA_964552815.1). GTDB lineage: Bacteria > Planctomycetota > Planctomycetia > Gemmatales > Gemmataceae > CAYUHJ01. Next base: position 2,932 of record CAZKIQ010000073.1, read on the forward strand.
CTTCCCCTTCAAGAGGGCGGCGGCGGCACGGAAGTCGGTGAGTTTCCCACCGGTGCACGAGCCGATGTAGGCGCGATCGAGCTTGGTTCCCTTGACCTCGGAAACGGTCGCCTTGTTGTCCGGGCTGTGCGGCTTCGCGATCACCGGTTCCAGTTTGGAGACGTCGTACACCTTCTCGAAGATGTACTTCGCCCCGGCGTCGGCCTTGAGGACGGTGTAGGGTTTGGATCCGGTCTTGCGGCCGCGGTCGTTGACGTACTTCAGCGTGACGTCGTCGGGCTCGATGACACCGTTCTTTCCGCCGGCCTCGATGGCCATGTTGCAGAGTGTCATCCGTTCTTCGATGTTGAGTGCGAAGACGCCGTCGCCGTCGAACTGCATCGCCCGGTAGGTGGCCCCGTCGACGCCGATGTCGCCGATGATCGCGAGGATGAGGTCTTTCGCCATCAGGTACGGTGGCAGGTTCCCGTGGAACACGAACCGCATGGTGGGGGGAACCTTGAGCCAGGTTTTGCCGGTTCCGAGCACGAAGCCGGCGTCGGTGTTGCCGATGCCGGTGGCGAATTCGCCGAACGCGCCGGCCGTGCAGGTGTGGGAATCCGTGCCCAGCAGGACTTCTCCCGGCCGGGTGTGCCCCTCTTCCGGCAACGCGATGTGGCAGACGCCCTTGTACCGATCCGTACCCACGTCGTAGAAGTACGGCAGATTCTGCTCCTTCACGAACGAGCGCAGCACATCCACGTTCCGGTTCGCCATTGCATCTTTCGTGAAGATGTAGTGGTCCGGAATGACCACGACCTTTTCGCGGTCCCAAACCTTGGCGTCCTTCCCGAAATGTTTCTTGAAGATGCCGATGGTGCCCGGGCCGCAAACGTCGTGCGTCATCAACACATCGACATTGACCCAGATGTTGTCGTTGGGATTGACGGTGTCCCGCCCGGCGGCCTTGGCGAGGATTTTTTCAGTCAGAGTCATCGCAGACATTTTCGAAACTCCGGAGAGGTTGCGTTTACTCGGGTCGAGGGTTGAGTTGGGGGTCGCCGAACAATTCTTCGAGCGGCAGTCGGAATCCGGGGAGGACGGTGCCGCCATCGAGGGTGTCGGCTCGGGTTAGCACGGTGGCTTCTTCGGGGTTGGTGTAGACGGCGACGGTCTCGGCGTCGGGGTCGATGATCCAGACCAGTTTCGTCCCGGCGGCGAAATATTCTCGGCGTTTCTGGTCGATTTCCGCGACCGTGTTGTCATCGGAGAGGATCTCGACCATCAGATCGCCGGAGAATCGAGCGACCGGTTTCAAGTGCGCATCCGCCGTCGGGAGCCGCTCCCAAGGAGTGTAGGAAACGTCGGCGAGGCGGTTCCGGCCGGTTCGCATCCGCATAATTGCATCTGGGGCACCGAGGACTCCCAGATTCCGCGGTTGGATGTACGCCCCGAGCCGGAGAAGAAGCACAACCGCGAACAAAGATTCTCGGTGACCCATCGCCTTCTCCACCAGGACGCCGTCGATGAGTTCCACGAGCCGTTTCGATTTGCCATTGCAAATGCGGAGCTGATCGGCTTCCGTCGCGGTTCCTGGGAAGGGTTGCCACAAAATCCGATGCAGCGGGATGTCGCCGAGAGCGTGGACGACGTCCGCAAGCGTTTCCGGTTCCGCGGTGGTGGGGGCCATGTGCGAAATTCTCCCTCGATTTGGGTATTCTATCGCACGGGGCCGATTTCCCGGGCGGAGAGGCGGATGGAATTCCTGACACCCCAGGAAACGCGGCCCTCGAACCGACGCGGGTCGTAGAACAATTTGGGGCACACGCAGCATTCCGGGGAGGTTCCCATGTCCATCCGCATCGGCATCGTAACCATCTCGGACCGTGCCAGCCGGGGGGTGTATGAGGATCTTGGCGGTCCGGCGATCATCGCGTGCCTGAAGGAAATCCTGGCTGGCGAGTGGGAGCCCGTTCCCCGGCTCATCCCCGACGAGCAGGACCGCATCGAGGCGACGCTGACCGCCCTCTCGGACGACGAGGGTTGTTGCCTGGTCGTCACCACCGGCGGCACCGGGCCGTCACCGCGAGATGTGACCCCAGAAGCAACCGAGGCGATCTGCGAAAAACTTCTTCCCGGGTTCGGGGAAGCGATGCGGGCCGTCTCCCTGCGATCCGTTCCGACGGCGATCCTGTCCCGGCAGACGGCGGGGATTCGTGGGAAGACGCTCTTCGTCAACCTCCCCGGGAAGCCAGCCGCGATCCGCGAATGTCTGCTGGCCGTCTTCGCCGCCATCCCGTACTGCATCGACCTCATCGGTGGGCCCCGGCTCGAAACCAACTCCGATCTCGTCCCCGCGTTCCGGCCCAAGTCCTCCTGATGCCTGCTGGAGACAGACCCGAATTGCATCGCCGGGCGATGGAGGTTAGCCTGTTTCCCCGGCGATCGGAGGAGTATCGCCGTCTCGCGCGGAGGCAGGGATGGCAATCGGGAGTCCGACACGCGGGATCTTTCTGGGAACGCTTCTCCTGGCGGGGGCGGCGGCGGGGTACAGTTTGCGGTACGGATCGAATCTTCCGCATGGCGACGAGTGGGAACTGGTCGGGCATGTGCTCCGGGGGGAGACGCTCTCCGGGTGGTTCCTGGAACCGCACAACTGCCACCGCTACCCGCTGGGCAAACTGCTGTGGGCGCTGACGCTGTCGGTTTCCGGGTACGACTTCCGCGTCGGGATGCTGGTGACGGTCGCCCTTCTGACCGGGGCGTCGCTGCTTCTGACGGACGCGGCCCGGCGGATTCGCGGCTTTGCCAGCCTCGGGGACCTGGCCATCCCCGCATTGATCTTCCACTGGGGGCACGGATTCAACCTCCTGATGAGCTACCAGATTGTCTTCGCGTTGTTCACCCTCGGGATGGCCGGGGTCGCTTGGTCGGCGACACGGGTGCGGGCGGGGAAGATCTTCGGCCCGGCGATGGGCAGCGGCGCGTTCGCGTTCCTGGCGGTCCAATCCGGAGGGTTTGGGCTCGCGGTTTCCCCGGCTTTGGTGGGCTGGCATGGGTATCTCGCGTGGAAGCAGTGGCGCGAATCGGGACCGGGTCAAGGGTGGAAGTCGGCGGCGATTGCGGGAATCGCGAGCGGGTTGTCGGCGTACACCGCGTGGATTGCTGGCACGTTTCGACCGGATGAGGCAGCCAGTGGGCACGGGTTGGGTGCGGCCGGCCTCGCCATCGGGGTGCTGCACTATCTCGCGTGCGGGTTCGGAGATGTTCCAGCGTCGGCAGGTCCACGGGCGGCCGTGCTGGCACTGACCGCGATTACCTACCTCGCGGCTGGTGTTTCCCTTGCAAGCGGGGTGCGAAACCCCACGACCCGGTCGGTGGCGGTCGGGCTGGGTTGTCTGCTGCTGGCCCAGTTCGCGGTGGCGTTCGCGGTCACCTGGGGCCGGGGGCAGGTCGTGGGCGGGCGATTCGTCACGCCGAGCGCCGTGGGGCTCGGAATCTGTTGGGTGGCCTTGGCCCAGTGGACATTGGAGTGGCGGTTCCTCCGGCTAGGTTCGGGGCTGGCGGTGGCTTTCCTGGTGGTGGGGCTCAACGCCGGTGCGGGGAACCGATACGGGAGCCAAATTCGAGCGACGGTCAAGAGCTTCGAGGCGGACATGCGGGCGGGGATGCCGCCCATCTTTCTGGCGGGGAAACACGGTGGCGGGCTGCCGTTCCTGCTGACCGAGCATCTCGGCGGAACGATCCGCACCCTCCGCGACCGCGGGATTGGACCGTTACGACAGGCGGCGATCGATCCGCCTCTCGAGGTGATCCCGCTCTCTTCGGAAGAGTTTCCGCCCCGGCCGCTGACGTGCCCGTCGGACCCGTTCCGGCCGGGTGGTCCCCCGCCGCCGCGAGTGCGGATCCCCGACCCGGGGCGTGAAGTTTCCGGGGTGCGGCTTTCCGTGGTGCAGCACCACCCGATGGGGTATCAGGTGCTTCGATTGCGGTGGAAGGAGCGTGGTTCCGGGGCGGAACGGACCGCCGAGGTCACACCGCTGGTCGTGCCGGGGCGGGGGACGGTCACCTTCCGCATCGGGTGCGAACCGACCGAGCTGTGGCTGGAACCGGGGTGCCCGATGGCAGGGTTGACGCTGGAGAACGCGGCGTGGCTGGTCGAGGGGAGATGATTGTCACCGGTGAGCCGCGGATCGGGTGATCGCGGCTCTCCCGGGGTTGTGGTTACTTCAATTCGACCGACCAGTAGGCATTATCGAGGAACGACTGCCAGGACTGGTACTTCTTCTGGGTCAACTTCATGTTGAGGATGGGGCTTCGCTTCGGCTTTTCCGGCTTGCGGATCAGCGTGAGGTTAGCCTGCCGGGGAGTCCGGCCCCCCTTGCGGACGTTGCAGTCAACGCACGCACAAACGATGTTTTCCCAGGTGGTCGCCCCGCCCTGGCTTCGCGGGATCACGTGGTCCAGCGACAGTTCGGACGTGATGAACTTCCGTCCGCAGTACTGGCACTGGTTGTGGTCACGGGCGAAGATGTTCCGCCGGTTGAACTTCACGGTCTGCCGGGGGACCTTGTCGTAGGAGACAAGTCGGATCACCCGCGGAGCCTGGATCTCAGCCGTCGGCGTCCGGATCCAGTCGTCATCCTCGTGCTTGTCCAGCCGGGAACGGAGGGCACTCAGTTCCGACCAACTGGAAAAGTCGTAGGTCGTGAATTGCCCTTCTTCGAGGCTGACCACCTCGGCGAGGTCCTTGCACAGCAGACAGAACGCCCGGCGAACACTGATGACATGCACAGCCATGAACACGCGGTTCAGGACGAGCACGCTGGAGTCGAGCGCCGAGTGCTGACCGACATTCATGACGGAGCGTCCTCCCGTGGGGATGGGGGCGATTGATGAGCCGGCGAATCCGGACATCGGACCGCGATAGAACGACGCGCGAGTTGAAGAGAAGGTTCGATCACACTGATATGATACTCGTCGCGAATTTCGGCATGCAACCCCCTAGAACCCTCGGAACGGCGGTCTTCACGAGAAGCTCACGATTCCTCAATTCGAGCGCATGGCCGCACGGAAGTGGAACCCTGCCCGTTTTCCTGCGAAAAAAGGATGAGAACCGACTCGTTCTGGCATCGGGTCCGCTTGTCCGTGGAAATTTGTCGGGCTAACTTGAGAGATGTTCCGTCGAACGGCCGGATTCCGCCGGGTGCAATCCGTTCGACCGGTCGAGTTGGCGCATCGCACGGTTCTGTCGTGTTGGTCTCAACCGCCAATGGCTGCACGAATTCCGCGGCGAAGAAGCTGTTTTCGACTTGTAATGCGCGACTTGTTGGTGGGTTGTGGGCTATATCTCGGTAGGGTGTCTGCCGAGCAAGCCCCCGACCGACCCCGTGGCCGCGATGCTGGCACGGACCGCCGACAGGCGGTGAGGCCGCGGAAGGAATCGCAGTCAGAGCCGCCCGAACCAGACTTGGGGAATCTCCCCTTTTCCGTACGAACCAGGAGCAGCCCAACATGTTCGGCTTGTCGTGGCCCAAGGCATCGTCGGCCGCCCGCCCCGGAATGCGGGCCGCCCCTCAACTTCAGGAACTCGATGCCCGCGATGTCCCCGCCGTCATCGCCGTCGAAGATTCTTATGGCGTCGGAATCGGACGCGTCCTCACCGTGCCCGTGACGCAAGGGGTTCTGCAAAACGACTTCAGCACCACCGATTTCGGGGCGGTCCTCAGTGCAACCCAGGTCGGGAAGGTCCAGTTCGTCGGCAGCCCACGGCCCCTGCCCGCCAACTCGCTGACGCTCAACCCCAACGGAAGCTTCACTTTCATCGCCCCCTCGGTCATCCCGGCCGGCGTGAGCAAGGTGACCTTCTCCTACCAGGCCACCAATATTGCCCCGACCGGTGGCCCGGAAGCTCCCGGCACCGCCACCGTCACGATCACGATCGGTGGCGCGAACCAGCAACAGTACATCGCCGCCGGCACCGAAGCCGGCGTTCCCGCAACCGTCAAAGTCTACGAGGTCGGCACCGGCCTCCTCGCGCACACCCTCGTTCCGTATGGCGACTCTTTCACCGGCGGGGTTCGGGTTGCCGTCGGCGACGTGACCGGCGACGGGATCGATGACATCATCACCGCACCCGGCGCCGGCGGTGGGGCTCGCGTCCTGGTCTTCTCCGGGGCCGACGCGTCGGTGGTCTTCGATCAGGTCTTCTTCGACCCCGATTTCCGCGGTGGGGCCTACGTCGCGACCGGCGACACCAACGGCGACGGGATTCTGGAAGTGATCGTGGGTGCTGGGGAGGGAGGCGGCCCCCGCGTGACGGTGGTTCAACCGGACACATCGGGCAAGGGTGCAACGACGGTTGTCACGGATTTCTTCGCCTACGAATCCGCGGTTCGCTTCGGCGTCCGCGTTGCTGCCGGCGACCTGGAGGGGATCGGCCGGGACTACATCGTCACCTCGCCGGGGGCGGGCGGCGGGCCGCGAGTCAACGTTTTCGACGCGAACCAGACGGCGTTCAACGCCAACGCCGTGCCGCTCCGGTCGTTCTTCGCGGCCGGCGACGGCGACCGCAGCGGCGTCTACGTCGCGACCGGGAACCTCGCGGGGAACGGGAAGTTCGACATCATCACCAGCCTGGCGAGCGGCGATGCGGTGGTCCGCATCTTCAGCGGCCAGAATTCGGGTCTGCTCCGCCAGTTCGTCGTCCCCGCGGACGAAACACCAACGGGTGCGGGTCAGGGCGATTTCGGTGGGCAGTTCCAAACCTCCGGCTCGCTCATCTCTCCGACGACCCGGCCCAGTTCGCTCGTCGGAAACTCCTCTTCGTTCCCGGGTGCCGCCCAGGGCGGGGTCACCGTCACCTCCTCTGACTGGAATGGCGACGGTCTCGACGACGTCATTACGGGTGCGGGTCCCGGCAACGCGGCCCGGATCAAGATCTTCAACACCACCGACAACGCCGAGCTCACCAACATCCTCGCCTTCGAGGGGACCTATCAGAACGGGATCTACGTTGGGTGATCGATCGCTTGCGTGTTAGTCCGATTCGTGTGCGAGGGATTCCATCGGTTTCCCTCGCGAACACCGCAAAACAGCGATGTTAGTCCGAAGTGTGAGCGAGGGATCTGACTATGCCCTCGCTCACGCTTCGGGCTAACATCGCCTCGGGCTAACTTCGCTACGGAACCACTTTTTGGGGCTGACAAAGCACCCAGCGAGCAGAAGTCGCAGGTCACTCGGAACATCGAAAACAGCCCGCCGAAATCGGCGGGCTGTTTGTGTTTGGTGAACTGAGCGGTCAGAGTGCCTATCTTGCGGCGTCGGGTGGTCGTGCGTGTTTTACCGTTCTCGCCGTTTCCGCCGTATTGTCCGGATCTTCTTGACTCGCCGGCCGTCCCGGGCCGATAGATCCGGCGTAACCCCGTGCTCTTTTCCGCCCGACTCCGGAACCGGCCGGGCGTTCCGCAGGAGGTCCCATGCGACGTAAACTGCTCAGCCTGACGGCGAGCCTCTTCGCCGCCCCGGCGTTTGCTCAGTCCCCGCAAGCCGCGCCGGCGACTCCCTCGAAGTTCCTCACGGCAGCCGCCACCTCGGCGCCGGCCCCGACGACCTCCGCACCACGGATGGTTTCGCAGGTCGCGGACGTCTCTGCTCCGCTCTCCGTTTCCCCCTCAGCCAGTGCGGCACTTGCGTCGCCCTACACCCCGGCTCCGGCAAACACGGCACCCTACTACGGCGAACCGACCAACATCCTCACCGCATCCGGTGCACCCGCTCGCACCCCGCGGGCCTGGGTGAACCTCGAATATCTGGTCTGGTTCAACTCGGACATGAACTCGCCGAACCTGATCACCGGCGTGCCCGCTGCCGTCGCGGGGGGGCCCGGCGGAGCCTTCAGCCCCGGGGCCCGGCTCTTCCCAAACAACCGGGACATCAAGTTCGACGCCTTCAACGGCGTCCGCGGAACCGTCGGCATCGAGTTCGCGCACATCGGAGTCGAGGCATCTGCCTTCGCTCTTGAAGGGAACTCCGAAGGAGCCAACTTCACCGGCACCGGAAGCCCGGTCTCCATCGCCCGGCAGTACGTCAACGCCCTGACCGGCGTGCCGACGAATCTCTACTCCTCGCTCCTCAACCAGTACACCGGCGGAACCGAGGCGGTCGTCGACACCTACACCTGGAGCGCGGACATCAACGCGCGGATTCCCGGATTCACCTTCTGGGCCGACCGCGTCGATTACCTCGCCGGTTTCCGGTACTTCAACCTCAGCGAAAGCATCACGATGACGGACGTCTCGAACTTTCCGACCGGCACGACCCTGACCGTCCAAGACATCATCCGCACCTCGAACGAGTTCTACGGCGGTCAGGTTGGTGTCCACGGCCGGGCCGGTGCCTGCGAGAAGGGACTCGGGGCGGACTTCATCTACAAGTTCGCGTTCGGTTCGATGAAGCAGACCGCTCAACTGTCCGGTTCCAACACCTACTTCGTCCCCGGCATGGCTCCGGATACGGTTCCGGGCGGGCTCTACGCTCGCGGGCCGGCACTGGGCAGTTTCACCCGCAACAAGGCGGCCGTCGTCACCGAGGCGACCTTCAACGTCACCTACAACTTCTGCAAGGAAGCTCAGATTTTCGTGGGTTACTCGATCGTCTACGCGACCAGTGTTATCCGCCCCGGCGAGGCGATCAACCCGGTCATCAACGACAGCACCGCCCGCTTCATCGCGATGACGACCCCGAACGTGATCCCCGCCCCGACGTTCCGCTTCGTGGCGAACGACTACTGGGTGCAGGGCATCAACTTCGGTGCTCGCTTCGAGTACTGATCCGGAAGTGGTCGAATTTCGGTTCCAAATGCAAAACCGGGCGATGGGGTAGCACCCATCGCCCGGTTTTGTTGCGTGTCGACAGGCGGGAAAGCCCGGGAACCTCACCGGTTTCTTCGTGGCGGTTGGGTCCGGAACAGGGCGTGGAGACTCGCGTACTCGGCCCGGAACTGGTCGATGGCGGATAGCGGCAGCACCGTTGCCGTCGATTTCCCTGATCGCGGCAGCGTCACCATTCCCACCACCAGATGCTCTGCATCCAGGACCGGTCCCCCGTAGTGCCAGTCCGCGGGCGGGACGAAATCAAGGTCGAACCAGTCCGGAAGACGCACATCATACGGCGGCGGCGGGTACGTGCACTTCGCTGAGATCGCCCGAAACTCGGGGGGATCCCCTGCGAATCCGCACACCGTCACCGGCGCGTCGGTTAGCGGAAGGAAACTGACCTCCAACGGCGGACGCTCCTCGACCGCGTGGCACAGCACAAACTGGAACGCGGAACCCGGCCCGAAACTGGTGATCGTGAACCGCTCCTTCCGGATGCGCCCCGGGTCCGAGAGCATCACCCGGTGCGACGCGAAAACTTCCCGGCGGGGTTTGGGTGGGTGCCGTACCAGCAGCGGGTTCGCGGCGATGATCAGATCCTTCTCCACGAAGAACCCCGCCCCGTGGTCGATGTGCCCGTCGTGGTCGCGAAGTTCGAGGCGGACCATGCCCTCGCGAATGGGGAGAAGCGGGTCCGGTTCGACGGGGCGGTCGTCGGGGAGAAAGGATTTCCGCGGCGGGGCGGGGGCCAGGCCGTAGATTGCGACGACCCCGAGTGCCGCTACGGCTGTAACCGCGAGGAGCAGTCCGGCCACGCTGGCACCGGCAAGGCGATGTCGGGTTGGAGTTGGCGATCGCATTCCGAAAGTGTATCCGACCGTCACACGAGCGACAGCCCGATTCGCCGGGGTTGGGCCGGGCCGGTGGTGCGAACCGGTTCCGCGTCCCGGGGGTTGGCTCCCACACTCTCGGTGGTTCGCACGGTGCCGTACAGCGTGAAGCCGCTCGCGTGGGAAACGTCGACCGTCACAGTCTGCCCGACGAGCCGATCCGTCCCGTCGAAGACCGCGATGTGGTCCGTCATGGTCCGGCCCGTGAGTTGGTTCACCGGCCCGCTCGCCCGCTTCCCGTGCCGGCTCGGCCCCTCGACGAGCACCCCCACCGACTGCCCGACGAACCGCTGGTGATCCTCAACACAGTTCGCATCCTGCGCCGCGAGAAGCTCGTGATTCCGCCGCTTTTTCACGTCTTCCGGCACGTCGTCGGGGAATCGCTCCGCTGCCTTGGTGCCCGGCCGCTCGCTGTACTTGAAGATGAACGAATTCTTGAATTTCGATTCCCGCACCAGTTCCAGCGTTTTCGCGAAGCTCTCTTCCGTTTCCCCACAGAAACCCACGATAAAATCCGAACTCACCGCGACGCCCGGCACCTTTTCCCGGCACCGGGCCAGCATTTCGCGGTAGAACCCCGCCGTGTAGTTCCGCTTCATCCGCTTCAGAACCTCGTCGCAGCCGCTCTGCACCGGCACGTGCAGGTATTTCACCACCTTCGGTAGTTCCCGGACGACGTCGAGCAGGTCGTCGGTCATGTCCCTGGGGTAGTTCGTGACGAACTTGATGCGTTCGAGCCCGGGCGTGTCGTGGAAGCGGGAAATGAGATCGCTGAGCCGGGTGTGTCGGCCGTCGCCGTGGTCGAAGACGTAACTGTTGACGGTCTGCCCGATGAGGGTGACTTCCTTGCACCCCTGTTCGACGAGGACGCGGATTTCGTCGATGATGTGGTTCGGGTGCCGGCTCTGTTCCGGGCCGCGGGTGCTGGGGACGACGCAGTAGGTGCAGAACTTGTCGCAGCCGATCTGCACGCGGACGTAGGCCTGGAACGGCGTCGGCCGCATTTCGGGGTCGCGGGCGGGGTCGTAGCTTTCGAAGCTGGCCTCGACCTCGTGCCGACCGCCGTCGGATCGGCCGAGACTCAGCGCGAACTGCGGTTGCTTCGTCCGGCGGACTTCCCCGATCAGTTCCGGAATCTTCGCGAGTTGCCCGGTTCCCACGACGAGGTCGACGAGCGGAGCCCGTTCGACGACCCCCTCGCCGTCCTTCTGGGCCATGCATCCGATGACGCCGACGACGGTTTCCGGCCGCTCCCGTTTCCGCGGCAACGCCCGCCCGATGGCCGAGTAGGTCTTCTCTTCGGCGTGTTCCCGCACGGAGCAAGTGTTGAAGAGGATCACATCCGCGTCGGCCGGGGTGTCCGTGAGGGCGTACCCGTGCCGTTTCAGCGACCCGACGACGAGTTCGCTGTCGAGCACGTTCATCTGGCAGCCGACGGTTTCGATGTAGACTTTCGGAGCGGTCATATTCGGGGATCCGTTATCAGACGGGGCCGAGGGTCCGCCGTCAGGATAGCGACATCCGGCCGGAATGGGGTAGGCCACTCGCGGCGAGTGTGTCCCTGCGGATTGGGGCATCTGACGGGAGGGCGAGGCTCCTGCCGAGCCGGACGTCCTGCCCGAAATGGCTCCCCTGACCCCGGAAGTTCGGCTCGGCAGGAGCCTCGCCCTCCCGGTCGCCCCAGACAATAGGGACACCCCGCGGCGAGTTATTTCCCCGCCGATTCCCCGGGCTTGCGGAACAGATCCGCGAGTGGGACGGCGAAATCGGGGAGCAGGTTCGGGGCAGTGAGGGTGTCCGCCACGCGGAGGAAGGCACAGGTGCCGTCGGGCTCGTGGGTGTAGATCGACCGCGTTTCCGGGCTGACAATCCACACCATGCGAACGCCGGCGACCAGCCACTCGTCACGCTTCTCCTCGATCTCGTGTGCGAGGTCGTTCGGCGAGATCACTTCCACGACGAGATCCGGGACCGTCGAGCAGTAACCCTCATCCGTGTAGGTTTCCACCGGCATTCGCCCGAGGGAAACGAACGTCGCGTCCGCAAATCGGATGCGAGAAGGATCGGTGAAGCACCGGAAGCCCATGTCCGCGCCGTAAACCCAGCCGAGATTCTGGCGGTCGATGAATTCGTCGAGAAATCGGGTGAGTCGGACACCCACACGGCTGGATTCCTTGCTCACGGTTCGCGCCTTGAGCACTCCGTCGATGAGTTCGTATCCCCGGCCCTCGTCTGGCATCCGGAGCAGTTCCTCGGGCGTGATTTTCACGGGTGCCGCCGGTTGCGGAGCGGATGGTGTCGCGATTGCGGACATGCTTTCTCTCTCCAGTTCGCCATCCAAATTCTACCGCAACTCGGAACCTTCCACCATCCGCACCGAACTCGGCGGTGCTCGGTTCGCGTTCCGTCGAAACCCGGATGACCGCACGTATGATGCGGACAAGTCGAAATTCGCTGGTCTGGGAAGGCGGGGGGTGTAGAACTTCCCCATCTCCCCACACTTTGGCCCCCGGTAGCCATGCTCGCGGTCGATATTCTGCGGAAAAAGCGGGACGGCGGGGAACTGACCCCGTCGGAGATCGATGCGTTTGTGTATGCCGCCGCCAACGGGCTCTGGCCGGACTACCAGTTGACGGCGTTCCTCATGGCCGTCTGCGTTCGCGGCATGACCCAGGCCGAAACCGCACACCTCACCCGGGCGATGACCGATTCCGGACACCGCATCGATCTCGCCACTGTGCCCGGAATCAAGGTCGACAAGCACAGCACCGGCGGCGTCGGCGACAAAACATCCCTCATTCTCGCACCCCTCGCGGCCGCCTGCGGTGTCCCCGTGCCCATGATGTCCGGTCGCGGCCTCGGACACACCGGCGGAACTCTCGACAAGCTCGAATCCATCAACGGCTACACCGTTCGCATGTCCGAGGACGAATTCCGCGGCGTCCTCACCGACGTCGGATTCGCGATGATCGGCCAGACCGCCGAGGTCGCCCCCGCCGACCGCAAGCTCTACGCCCTCCGCGACGTCACCGGCACCGTCGAAAGCGTCCCGCTCATCACCGCCTCGATTCTCTCGAAGAAACTCGCCGAGGGAATTTCCGCACTCGTGATGGACGTGAAGTGCGGCAAGGGTGCGTTCATGAAATGCAAGGAGGACGCCCACGTCCTCGCGGAGTCGCTGGTTCGCGTCGGCTGTGCGAACGGGTTGCGGATGGAAGCGCTGATCACCTCCATGGATGCCCCGCTCGGCCGGGCGGTCGGAAACTCCCTCGAAATCATCGAGGCCATCGAGACGCTCAAGGGGAACGGGCCGAAGGATCTCGAAGAACTCTCGGTCCGCCTGGCGGCGATGATGGTGCGGCTCGGCAAGAAGGCGGATTCGCAGGAAGAGGCCGAAGCGAAGGTGCGGGAAGTGCTGGACAACGGGGCCGGGCTGGCACTGTTCCGCCGCAACGTCATCCGTCAGGGGGGCGATTTCCGCGTGCTCGACGACTATTCCCGGCTTCCGACGGCCCGCCATACCACCACCGTTGCCGCCGACACGACGGGATACGTCGAATCGATGGACGCGGAGAGCGTGGGAATCGCCGCCCTGCTTCTGGGGGCGGGCCGGCAGACCGCCGAGGACGCCGTCGACCACAGCGTCGGAATCATCGTCGAGGCGAAGCCCGGCGAACCGGTCGTTCCCGGAGCCCCCATCTTCACGATCCACTACCGCGACACGGCCACGCTTTCCCTCGCAATGCCGTTGCTGACATCCTCGTTCCGGATCTCGGACCACCCGCCGGAATTGCCCCCACTCGTGTTGGAGGTGCTTGCGTGACCCCGGCTCACCCCCTTCTCGCCGCCGCCCGGAATGCCCGCGAACGGGCGTTCGCGCCGTACTCCCAGTTCCAGGTCGGAGCCGCCCTCGAAACCGAGCACGGGGCGATCGTCACCGGCTGCAACGTCGAAAGTGCCAGCTACGGACTGACGATCTGCGCGGAGCGAGTCGCGATTGCGAAGGCGGTGTCGGAGGGGATCCAGTCCGGCTTCGTGCGGGTCGCGATCGTGACGGCCGCGGACGATCTGACCCCGCCGTGTGGGGCGTGTCGGCAGCTTCTGTGGGAATTCGCCCCGGATGCAGAGGTGATTTTGTGCAACCTCGCGGGGAAGATCGAAACTCACACGGTGCGGGAGCTTCTTCCCCGCGGTTTCCGCTTCGAGCCGCCCGCCCCGAACAAGTCCTGACTCCACCAGAGCCCAGACGCTGCGAGAACCCCCGGAATCACGTCACCTCCAGGATTCGCGCCCCGTTTCCGCTCTCGAGCGGTGCGGCCGTCTTGGTGGCCCGCGGGGTACCGTCTGCCGCGCGATCCCGCCAGAATTCGAGCAGCGAGACCGTGACGCACAGAATCGCCGGGCCCAGCACCATCCCGGAGATTCCGAACAGATACAGCCCGCCGACGAAGGAGAGCAGGGTCGGAAGGGGGTGCATCCGCATCCTTCCGCCGGCCGCGTATGCATACACGAAGTTCGTCACCGGCCCAGCCATCATGAGGCCCCACACCACGAGAATCAGCGCCCCGGCCCACCGATCCTGCGAGGCCAGGTAGATCGCGAACGGAACCCAGACCAGGAACGCCCCCAGAACCGGAAGGACGCCAAGCACGAAAATGATCACCGCCCAGACGACGGCGGCGTCGATTCCGAGAGCCCAGAACAGCAGCCCTGCCGTCACGCCCTGAAGCAAACTCGTCAGCAGGGTCCCGTAGACGGTGGCGTGGACCGCATCCTCGGCCCGCTGGATCACCTCGTCCGCCGCCCCCGCCGCGAGGGGGATCCACCCCCGCAACTGGGCGAGAAGCTGGTGCCGATCCCGGAAGAAAAAGAACAGCGCGAAGGTCGCCACCAGCAGTTGCAGGAACCACCCTGCCATCCCCTCGACCGCGCCGAGCGACCGGGCCGCCAGCAGATCAACGCCCTGATTCACGCGACTTTCGATTTCTTCTGCGGGGAGATTCGCGATCTCGGTTCCCCCGAGGGGAACCTGACGGGCGTAGTCGCGCCACTTCCCGTCGCGCGTCTCCTGTCGGACGATCTGCATGACGCCCGACCCTTCTCGCACAAGCCGGGCCGTCACCCACACGGTCGGAAGGCCGATGACCATCAGGACGGTGAGGGTGGTGATCCCGGCCGACAGGTTGGGACGCCCGACCACCCGACTGATCGCCCGGTGCATCGGCAACCCGACAATGGTCAGGGAAATCGACCAGACCAGGGCCGGCAGGAACGGCTCGATCAGGCAATAGCACAAATACACGCTGACCAGCGTTAGAACGGCAAACGCGATCGTCCGGGGCCAATCCCGCGTACCGACCGGATTCTGCTCAGGTGCAGCCATGGAGAGTCCCCGGAACTGGGTGAACCCGCAGATTCCGATGCAAGTTCCGTTCCCACGGTTGCCGTGGTTCACTTGCCCTGTCAGAGTCAGTGCAAGTGCCCCTCAATCCGGAGAAATTGTCTCCCCGAAGTTCGGTGTCTCGGCCGCGGACCAGTAGGCGTCCGTGGTGCTCGAACTCACGAACCGCACGCTCCCGTCGCCCAGGCCGATGTAGATCCCCGGGGAGACGAAGCTCTGCGATTTCTGCGGATGCACATTGTCCAGCGGCGGAGCCCATTCCGGCTTCAACATGCATCGGCAACGCCAGGGATTGGTTCCGAACCAGGAAGTGGGTGACGATCCTCCGCGATTCACGAACCCGTTCCGCGGGTGATACATCGTGACATACAGCGAGCCCGTGGGCTGGTCGTTGGCCCACTGCGTTTCGGAAGGATACTGGTTCGGAGCCAGGGCCGGGTTGAAGCCGGTCGGAATGGAACGCGGGTCGACACCGTAGCCCCAGAGGTTCGCACCCGGATTCGCCGGACGATTCGCGACTGCGTACTTTTCCCCGAAAACAAACGTGTTCGCCAGGCCATCGCTGACCTTGTTGAACGGCGTGGCGATGTCGCCAAAGACCTGCCAGTTCGCGGAGTAGCTGACCAGCCCCCAGGTGGTATTGGAAGCGTTGGCCCAGGGCGGGTTCGCCGCGGCGGGCAACTGGAAGGTGCCGTCCGCCACGTAGCTCCGGTCGAGCGGAGCCCGGAACGTCTTGATCGCACTCGAACGCGAACCATCCACACCGAGCGTATGGAGGTTGTTCTGCTCCAGATACGGAAGAAGGTGGTAGAAGATCGACCCACCGGCCAGATCCGCCCCATTTGCGGGGGCAGTTCCAAACATCGGCGGCATCACCTGGTGGGCGCCGTGGAAATCGTGCAGCGCCAACCCCAGCTGCTTCAGGTTGTTCGCGCTCTGCGTTCGACCCGCCGCCTCGCGAACTTTCTGCACCGCCGGCAAGAGCATCCCGATCAGGATCGCGATGATCGCGATCACCACCAAAAGTTCGATCAGCGTAAACCCACGACGACTCGAGAATGCACGCAGCATGACAGTTCCTTCCGGCTTGAAGGGGGGTTAGGGTCTGGAAAAGTCCGTCACATCGCCGGGCGGTTCACGCCGGCAACAATCGGAGAATTTCGCGAAGGAGCACCGAGCACGCGGTCAGAAGGGATGCGCGATTCAGGTGAAGCCCTGACCGCAGACGAGCGGGTCGAGGACCCAGCGGTCGCCCTCGGGCAGGGGAACAGTCAGGAAGTGGACGGGAGCGAACATGCGGGAACGAAACGGTTCTTGGGGCTGTGAAGGCCAGATTATCCGACGCACCCCACCTGGTGCAACCACCACCTCGCCCGATTTCTCCCCCGCAACTCGGAGGGTTCCCGGCCCGCAGGGTCTCGCCAGACGGAACACCTTCGCCAGGAGGACTTTCTTCGCTGGGTGTTCCGCGTGGACCGGGAAATCCGAGATTGGTCGGAAGTTTCGCTCAAGTTCGATTTCGGGCGGCGTCTGGTTATTGCAAAATCTACAAGTCGACCGGGAATCGGCCGATGCCTGACCTGGATCGACGACGCGAGTTCCACCATGATCCGCTTCCTTTCTCGAACCCGTCTGCTGTGTGCGGCGGGAATTGGCTTCGCGGCTCTCCCAGTTTCCGCGGCCGACGCTCCGCCCGCGATCGTCGCATCTGCGGAACCCGATGCGTTGCTCGCCCTCAAGGCCAAGGCAGCGATCGCCGCCGACCGGGAACTGTGCGGCCTGAATCTCCTCGTCAGCGTCGTCGATCGGTCGGCCCTCGTCGGCGGGCCGGTCCCGGACATCGCGATGGAATCGAAAATCGACGCCGTCGTCCGCCGGGTTCCCGGGTTGATGTCGGTGACGGTGAAGTGCTACGTGCCGGCGACGGAGGATCCGTTCGCGAAGCTGGTCGGCGACCGGGTGTCCGCACCGCCGGCAGCAGCCCCCGGTTCCACGCTCCCTCCGCTGATCGTGGCGATCCCGCCGGAACGTCCGACCCCGTCGACTTCGCCGAGCCCGGTGGTCGCGAAGCCAGCAGAGGCACCGGGGAATGGGAAGATTACGGTGCAGAAGGTGACGCCCCCGGCCACGGCAGGATTCCTGCTTGATCCGGTGGCGACGGGTGGTGTCGCGGTTCGATCGACCGGTTTGCCAACGCCGGGAACCGCGATGTCCCTGCCGTCCGCCGCATCCACGGGTGAAGGAACGATCCCTCCCCCGGCGGTGCCAACGGTTCCGGAGGGGATGACGCTCGCCGAGCGGATTGCCGAGGTTCGCGGCCGGGATGCCCGCTTCACGGGTTTCACTGTGAAGCTCAGCAACGGGACCGCCGTCGTGATGGGCACCGCATCTCGGGCGGAAGACGCCTGGGACTACGCTTCCGCCCTCGGCAGCGTCCCCGGAATCACGCGTGTCGTGGTCGGCCAGGTAACCGAACGACCGCGGTGACGATTGTCTCAGGATGCCCAGATCCTGCTGGAAGTGGAGCGATTCTTCTCCGGAAGCGGCCGCTCCATTGCCGGCTCTCGAAGAGAGACGTCTGCCAGTGACATCGCGGGTGGACTGGAGCCGAAGCGGTTCTTCAGGCCGAAGGCCAGGGTCTTCAGGCCAACGGCCTGGGTCTTCAGGCCAACGGCCTGGGAGCACTCCAGCCCAGGGCAAGCGAGCCTTGGCGAGCGCCGCCCTGGGTTCGATGTCATTCGTTTTCCCAGCCTGAAGGGCTGGGAGAACCGTCCCTCGGGTCGCTGACTCTCCCAGCCTTTCAGGCTGGAAATCCATTTCGAATCCACACCCAGGGCGGCGCTCGCCAAGGCTCGCTTGCCCTGGGCTCAGTGCTCCCAGGCCGTTGGCCTGAAACCAAAGACAACCACCGAGTACCGTCACTGCCAGCCGCGTTTCCGGAAGAGGTAGCCCGCGGTGGTGAGCCAGACCCCGGCCAGCACGAAGGTCGCCAGCAAACTCAGCCAGTGGACAAACTCCACGGTGCCCATCATGGCGGCGTGCAACACCCGCGGCCCGTGATATTCCACCGCCAAAGACGACACCACCCAGATCCCGTTCTGCTGGCATATAAACAGAATCAACGCCACGGAAAGCAGGTAGCACATCGAACCCATGAACGCCGCCCGTTGCGTCCGGGCCAGCGTCGCAATCGTCATCCCGATCCCGAGGAACCCGCCGGAGACGCCGATCAGGGCCAGCCAGAAGAACGGCGACGCCAGCACCGCGGGCCGGTAAATCCCCGCCAGCGTTGCCGCCAGGGCAATTCCGATCGTCGGGTAGAAGAGGAACTTCGCCG
Source organism: uncultured Alcaligenaceae bacterium (assembly GCA_964552815.1). Lineage (GTDB taxonomy): Bacteria > Planctomycetota > Planctomycetia > Gemmatales > Gemmataceae > CAYUHJ01. Next base: position 21,415 of record CAZKIQ010000073.1, read on the forward strand.
TCAGAATCTCGGCCGGCGACGCGGGGGATAGCGCCTGCGCCAGCAACACCCCACGTTCCCGCTCCTCGCAAGTCAGCGTCGGCAGCAGGTACACACACGTGAAGTAGAGCGCGAACACCACCATCGCCATCGCGATCGTCGTCCGGAAATCGAGCGGTGGGGCTCCGGTTTGCTCAATCCGCTCGATCTGAACGTCGGGAAAAAGCTGCCCCGAACTCGGCGGCGCGAGCAAATCCACCTGCGAACCCAGGCTGCGGAAGGACTCGGAAACCGCCCACAGGTCATCGTCGCGGAACTTGGGGTCGGTGAGTTTCCCCGCATCGCCGCCGGCCTTTCGCAACTTCTCGACCGCCTCCTTCTGCAACCCCCGGCGAGCTTCCTTCCAGAACCACTGCTCGTAGGCCCACATTTTGTCGCCGGCGTCCCGCGGGTACCACACCTCGAACCGCAGGACGTCGCGACCGTCGACCTTCCCCGGCCGAATCTGGATCGATCCCGTCCCCGGCGGGTACGTGAGCGTGCTGCCGTCCTTGGGGAAGGGGCGGAACAGGATGCGTTGGTCGGTCGGCTTGTTGGCCCGGAGGTGCCGGGCGAGCGGGAGTGCCTCATCCGGGAACTCGATGACACACGAGTGGACGCCACCGACGAGGCCGCCGGCGGTTCCCGCGTCGGCGGGTGCGGTTCCCGGCGGGGCCGCACCCCCGGCTTGCGGGTTGAAGATCGACAGCAGCAACGCCGCCACCACCAGCAGCGCGATGAACGCCAAACCACCCCGGTTCGCGAGGTGTCGGCGAACTTCCTTCGCCAGAAGCGCCCGCAGGATCGAGATCCGCATCACAAACCGGGGAAGAAGGAAGTGGGAACCCGCTCCATGACTCAGATCAGGATACGGATTTTCCCCTCGAACCAGTCCTCGATCCGCCACGCGTCCCACTCCAGTGGCGGGTTCCAGCGAAGATCGAGGAACCGTAGGTTGGCGAAGTTCTTCGACTTCGCCAGGCTCTTGACCGCCCCCGCCGTCAGACGGTTCCCGCGAAGCGTCAGGCTCTCCAGGCGGGGAAATGTCCGCGACTCCGCGATCGCCCGCAGACCCCGATCGCCGATGTCGCAATAGTCGAGATCCAGTTGCTCCAGCCGTCGGAAGTGCGGCGATCGCGCCAGTGCCGGCACCCCGGCGTCGCCGAGCGGGTTGCCTCCCAGGTCGAGCGAACGGATCCGGCGAAGGCAGCGGAGTCGGGCGAGGTCGGGGCCGAATTTTCCGGCCTGGAACAGCCGAAGCGACGTGATCGGCGAGCGGTCGAGGAGATGCGAACCGAACCGCACGAAGGGGGATGCGAAGACACTGGCGTGATTCACGAAACCGCGAATGTATTCCGGCGGATCGTTCCGGTCGTACCACGTCCAGAACCACCGCGGGAGTTCTCGCCGCCACGCCTCCCGATTCACGACCAGCAATCGCGAGACTTCCTCACCCCGGGAAAGATTCGAGCAGACCGACGGATGGCAGAGTTGCAGCCGGATCAGGTTCGCCCGATCCGAGCGGCCGTGCTCGTCGAGCCAGTCCGCGTACACCAGCCGCGGCAGATCCGCATCCGGATCGATGCAGATCCCCCGCAGCAACGCGGACTCGTCCTCGCTGATCCTCGCCATGCCTCGCGACCGCTCCCACGCTTCCGGACCGGAAAGACGCCCCAGTAGGGACGCCGACCCGAATCGGAGGTTCGCATGGTGCAGCTCGGGCCGGTTCGGAAGGGGGATCGTGAAGCCAGAGATCCGCGTTCCGATCCGCATCGGATACTCCGGCCAACCTTCTCCCGTTCCCGCGGACGACGTACCATTCCCGTATGCTCCGCGAACTCTCCGTCCAGAATCTCGCGCTGATCGAAGATGTGCGGGTGGAACTCGCGCCGGGTTTCTGCGCCTGGACCGGGGAAACCGGGGCCGGGAAATCGCTGCTCCTCGGGGCGATCGGTCTCCTCCTGGGCGACCGCGGGTCCGCCGAGCTCATCCGAGCCGGGCAGGAGGAACTTCGCGTCACCGGGCGATTCGAGCTGTCCCGGCCGGAGCAGAAGGCGGCCGCGGAGGAGATTCTCCAGAACCCGATCGAGGACGAGGAACTCGTCCTGACGCGTCGCCTCGGGCGGTCCGGCCGCAGTTCCGCGCTCGTCAACGAGGTACCCGTTTCCGTCGCCACACTCCGCCGGCTCGGCGAGATGTTTGTGGATGTCCACGGCCAACGCGAAAGCTACTCCCTCCTGCAGCCCGCCTACCAGCTCCAACTCCTCGATGCGTTCGGGAAACTCACGGAACTTCGCACGGCCTACACCGAGGCGGCGGAACGCGTCCGGGAACTCCGGCACCGGCACCGCGAACTCTCCGACGCCCGCCAGAATCGGCAACGCGAACTCGCACTCGTCCGCTTCGAGCGGGAAGAACTCGACGCCGCCAACCTCAAACCCGGCGAGCAGGACGCGATCGAGAAAGAGCGGCAGAAACTCGCCAACGCCCAGGCCCTCGCCGCCTTCAACACCACCGTCGCCAACCGCCTCGCCGACGAGGAAGGCGCCATCGCCTCGGTACTCGGGAAGCTCCTCAAGGAAGCGGGGAAGTGGGCCGGCATCGACCGGAAACTCGCGGATGTCGCGAAACGGCTGGAAGCACTCAAGCCCGAGGTCCAGGACCTCGCCGACACCTGCCGGGATCTCGCCGAGACGTTCGAGGCCAACCCGAAGCGGCTCGACGAGATCGACCGTCGGCTCCAGTTTCTGACCAAGCTCGAGGCCAAGTACGGGAAACCGACCGAGGAACTCGTCGCTTACCGGGCGACGCTCGACGCGAAAGAGCGGGCGTTGCAGGCTCAGGAAGACGACCTGGCAGGAATCGATGCGTCCCTGGCGAAAGAATTCGCGGCCGTCCGGGACGCGGCCGCTGCCCTTTCCCGGGCTCGGGCAAAGGTGGCGAAGAAGCTCGCTTCCGAGGCCCAGAAACACCTCGCCGACCTGCAGATGGAGCAGGCGAAGCTCGACGCGGTGCTCGAAGCGATTCCGCTCGGCACCGATCCGCGGGCCGGGGAACTTCCCGCGTCCGGGGCGGACCACCTGGAACTGATGCTGACGGCGAACCCGGGGGAACCGGCACGTCCGCTGCGGAAAGTCGCGTCCGGCGGGGAAATGTCGCGAACGATGCTCGCCCTCAAGACGGTCCTCGCCGCCCACGACCCGGTCCGGACGCTGGTCGTCTTCGACGAGATCGACGCCAACGTCGGCGGCCGACTCGGCGACGTGCTCGGCCAAAAACTGGCGGCCCTCGGTGCGACCCACCAGGTTCTGTGCGTCACCCACCTGCCGCAGGTCGCAAGCTACGCCACCCACCACTGGACGATCCGCAAGCAAACCTCGGGGAAACGCACCACCACGACCGTGACCAAGCTCACCGCGAAACCCGACCGCGTCGAGGAACTGGCGATGATGCTCCGGGGCGAAGCACGGTCCGAGTCGACCCGCAAGGAGGCGGCGGCGATGCTCAAATCCGCGGCACGGTGACCCGGGGCCCATTTCCGTCACGCAAAGTTTTCCCAATCGGACAAGCTTCCGCATCTGCAAAAAGTCGGTGAAACCGGGCGGGATATCCGATTGATTCGCCTCCGCTAACGGTCTACCATCAAACTACGTTCTGCTCGCAGGTTCTGCCCGTCTGACCCCTCTCATCCCCGGAGGACATCATGCCTCGCCGCCTGGTCCTACTCGTCGGTTTCGCGGCTCTCCTCATCCCGTGGATCACATCCGCCCCAACCCGTGCCGCAGAGGAGGAGGATACCAAGAAGCTGAAATTCAAGACCGCCGACGAGGTGACGCTCCACGCGACGCTGTACAAGTCGAAGGCGAAAAACCCGACCAACAGCCCCTGCGTGATTCTGCTCCACCAACCCTTCACGGACCCCAACAAGGGGGACTGGGGTGGCCTGGCGAAAACCCTGGCGAAGGAAGGGTTCAACGTCCTCCGCCTGGACTTCCGCGGGCACGGCGAGAGCACGCTCGTCAATCCGAACAAGTTCTGGGACGACCCCATCAACGCCCGCTACTGGCCCAAACAGGCCAAGTCGAAGCCACAACCGAACAAGCTCGAGTTCCCCAAAGATCCGACCAAGGCGACCCAGTTCATGAAGCGGTACCTTCCCCGCCTCGCGGAAGACATCATGGCCGCCCGGATCGCGCTGGACCAACTCAACGACAACAACGAAGTCAACACAAGCTCCGTCTACATCGTCGGGCCGCAGGAAACGATGACCCTCGGACTGCTGTACATGACGGCCGAGTGGGTGCGACCTCAGAAAATTCCCCCGGCGATGGTCGGTGCTCACCCGGCGCTGGGGCCACGCAAGGGTGGCGGTCCGATCGTCGGGGGCGAACCTGCCGGCAAGGACATCGCCGGTGCAGTCTGGCTTTCCCCAACCCTCCCCACCCGCGGACTGGCGGACCTCGATAACAGACTCGTTCAGTCGTGGATGCAATACGCGCCCGAACTTCGCGATCGCTCTCCGATGCTTTGTATCCACGGCGACAAAGATTCCGGCGGTGAAGCCGGTTCGAAGTTCCTGCAAGATCAGGTTCTGGTCGCGAACCCTCCTCGGGGGTCTTCCCTCTCGAAGCTGGGTATGAACAAGATCGTGACCGTGAAGGGTGCCCTTGCTGGGGGTAACCTACTCGGCCAACAACTGGGCACCGAGAAACTGATCGTCGATTACCTCAACGCCCTGGAATCAGAGCGGCTCAACCTGATCCGCATTCCACGCCGCGACTTCCCGACCCCACCGCCTCTCGACCTGCGGGGGTACGGCGTCTGCGTCAAGTGAAGCGACAGAGCGGCCGCGGTCCGGGACCGCGGCCACGCCTTTTGCTCGCCGAACATCTCTTCCGCAACTCGCTTCTGTTATCCCACCAGGCACCCAACCACATCGATCGACCCGTCGGTCAGGGCGTGATGCTCGACTGCGCAATCGAGGATTGCTCAGGGAAGAGGAGCAAACGGAAAAACCCCGCCGAACCCCGGGGGTGACCCGTGATTCGGTGGGGCCGGAACAGAGAAGAGGCCAACGTGTGACATCCTGACGTTTTCGCCAGGTGGAGTCAACGCCACTTTTTTCGCGGGAATTTCCAGCACAATCGGGGAAATCCGGCAGCTTCGGGTTGGTGGGTGTCCCTATTGTTTGGGGCGACCGGAAGGGCGAGGCTCCTGCCGAGCCGAACTTCCGGGGTCCGGGGAGCCATTTCGGGCA
>CAZKIQ010000074.1:0-26200 GCA_964552815.1 uncultured Alcaligenaceae bacterium
GTTCGGCTCGGCAGGAGCCTCGCCCTCCCGGTCGCCCCAAACAATAGGACACCCTCTACGCGCCGGCCCGGCACAATCCGATGACAAGGCGATGAACACGACCCTTCTCTTGAAGTGGCTCGACCTCCCTCCCGGTCCGTGGCCCCCCGAAGATCGCACCCTGCTCGGCCTTCCCCCGGGGAAGATCGACCCGGTGTCGGCGGAGCTTCGCGCCCTCGCCCTGATGGAGAAACTCCGACCGCACCAACTCGTCCATCCGGATCTGGTCACCGAAGGAATGAACCGGCTCGCCCAGGCCCTGATTTCCGCGACCTCGGCACCCGCTGCTCCGTTTTTCCCGGAAGTCAATCTCGAACCGGAAGCACCGCCAACCCCCGCCCCTGCCGCGAATGTTCCACCCGTTGCGCCTCTCATTCTGGAGGCAGAAGTGGTGACAGCGGTGCGGATTGTTGATGCAGAAGTCGTGAAGGTTCGCAAAAACCCGGGCACGAGGGTGGCGAAGGTCCTCCCCGTCGCCCGGGCGGCGACCCTGGAAAGTATCGCACTGCCGCTTCCGATCGAGCCCCCGCCGATCGCTCCAGATCTTCCACCGCTGCCGGCGAGCAGCATTTCTCCAACCGCGAATCGTCGGGCAATCTACCGCCAACTCGCCGCCCTCCGGCAATACCGCCGGGCCTGGGACACGCTCCGACCGTCCGTCGGAATCGCCTCGAATCTCCTGCTGACGCCGGCGGATGTATGCGAATTCCTGGAAGCGATTTCCACGATGCGGACGGCACTGGCGGTGAAGGCGTTACCCCCGATCGACCCGGAAAGCCCAGGAAAAGCGGTGCGGGGAGTTGTTTCGCATCCGCTCGCGTTGTCGGTGATGCGTTCGCTCATCCCGACGCAGCGTCAAGCCCTCGCCTGGGACTGGGCCATCGGTGATGCGGCAATCCGTCAACACGCCGCATCCATCCGCGCCGGCCTGAAGCAAACACGACCGGCCCGGAGCTTCCGGCAGAAACGGGTCGCGGTCGCCGGCTGGATCGGTCGAAACCCGGAGTGGATTCTGGTCCTGCTGACCCTCGCCGCGTTGCTGACCGCGGTGTTGCGAACCGTAACGTCGAACTGATCGGATCGGGCAAAGTGCTTGACTCTACCCGTTGCTCCCCTTAGACTTGGCACATCATTCGTGTACGCTCACGTGCGCCTCAATACCTTCCGGGGGCAGCTCTCGTGACCAAGAAAGAGATTGTCAAGCAGATTTCCGAAAAAGCTCAGTTGACTCAGCTCAAGACGAAAGTGGTCGTCCAGATGACCTTCGAGGCGATCATCGAGACGCTGGTGACCGAAGGTCGGATCGAGTTGCGAAAGTTCGGCGTGTTCGAGGTCAAAACTCGCAAACCCCGCCGGGCCCGCAACCCCCGTACCAACCAGCCAGTTGAGGTGGAGGCGAAAAACGTCGTCACCTTCCAGCCCGGCAAGGACATGGAAGAACGGGTCCGTCAACTTGCCGTCCGGCTCGAAGGGCAGACCAAGCCCCGACTTGCGGAACTCGACGACGACGATGATGACGTCTCCGAAATCGAAGTCGAAACGCCCGTGCCCGTCGGTGCCGGGGTTTCTCTCAATGGGACACTCGGGGAATCTTCCAAGTCTCACGCCGACGATCTGGCCGACATTTCCATGAAGCCCCGCTGACCCGATTCCCACACCCGGCGATTTCGAATCGCCGGGTGTGTTGCTTCCCAGCGATCACCGCCAGGCCACGTTCGAGCGGGGATCCTGAGGGTGGCGTTTCGCAAAATCCTCGATGAGCCGCTTGCTCTCGTCGTCGAGGTTGGTCGGTGTGACAATTTTCGTGATGAGATAGAGGTCGCCGCCGGCTATGCCCTTGCCCCGGAGCCGGATCCGGGCTCCGCTCGAGGTGCCCGGCGGGATCTTGACGGTGAGCCGCGAATCGTCGGGCGTCGGCACCTCGACCTTGGTCCCCAGCACCGCCTCGGCGAGCGAAATCGGCACTTCGAGTGTCACATCGGAACCATCGCGTTTGAAATATTCGTGCGGCTCGATGTGGACCCGGAGATAGACATCCGCTGAGCCCGTCGCCGAGGCCGGGACGCGCAGTTTCTTCCCTTCCTGGATTCCCGCCGGGACCTTGACCTGGATCGTCCGGCCGCCCACGGAGATGGAAACACTCCCACCGTTGGCGGCCACGTCGAACGGGATGCTGAGATCGGTCTCGACGTCTTCCTGTGGCGGGGGTGCGGACCGCCGACCGCGTCGGGTCCGTCGCCCACCGCCAGCACCGCCGAGCAGATCGCCAAAATCGAAGTTGCTGGCACCAGGTCCGCCGCCATTTCCGAAAAGATTTCGGAAAAGTTCCTCGGCAGCCTCGGGATCGACCTGCTGGCCGGAGAATCCGCCGGGAAAGCCTCCGGCACCACCGGGAAACCCACCACTGCCGGAGTTATGGACCCCGGCGTGGCCGAACATGTCGTATTTCTGACGCTTGTCCTTGTCCGAGAGAACCTCGTAAGCAGACGAGATTTCCTTGAACTTCGCCTCGGCTTCCTTGTCGCCGGGGTTGCGGTCCGGGTGGTGCTTGGCCGCGAGTTTCCGGTACGCCTTCTTGATCTCGTCCTCGGAGGCCGATTTCGAGACGCCGAGAACTTCGTAGTAATCGCGGGGCATGGTGTCGGTTTGCGTCGCCATTTTCGGATCAGGTCAGAAGGTATTGTATTCGAGGATTCCGCGAATCGAACCCGTCCGCTTAGAGGGGCACAATCGACGAGGAGATTCGCGGAGAGACATGAAGCCGTCGACCACACCGATGGAAGATTTGGGCCAGCTCAGGAGACTTCCCCTGCGGGGGGTGCGGCCGGCGGGGCGGTTGGCGGAGCGACGGTGACGGTCGGAGCCTCTATCGTCGGAAATTCCTCGGGTGGCGGAGAGGAATCGAGGCCGGTTGAGGAAATGCCGGAAAGTTGGGCTTCCGCCGCGATCCGGTCCGCCTCGATCGCCGATTTCTGGCGATAGACGTGGCCCCTATCCACCAACTCGAACCCAAGGGATTTGCACAATCCGAGGGCTGCCTCGTCGCCGGACGGAATTTGCACCTCGGCGATGCCAAAAAACTGCTCCTGGAGAAACCGGAGCATATCGAGGAGCATGAGTTTCGCCAGACCCTGGCGGCGGAGGTCCGGTCGGACCTGCACATCGAAGATTCCGGCGGAAGGAAACTTCCATCGCCAGCTAAATCCTTCGAGTTCCCAAACCACAGCCCGGGCCGCCGGCAGGCCGGTCAGCTTGTCGAAGAGCCGTAGTTCGCTCGGTTCGAGGGTACCCCAGACGCATTCCTGCCACCACGACCCGGATTGGGCCCCCCGAAGCAGCAGTTGCACATCGTAGCGTCGGCGGAGGGTCGCGAAGCGGGCGTCGGCGATGGCGAGGGGAATGTCGAGTTTCCGCTGGTAAACCAGGCGGGGAAACGCGGGCTCGAAGCCAACTGCTCGGAGAAACGCGTCCGCTTCCGGCTCGGATTCCAGCACCCCGGGGGAATTGCTCCCTCCATAAAGCCCGAAGAGATAGGGGTTGTACGGGCTCATCGAGCCGACCACGACCTCGGCAGCCCCGCACTTTCGCAGCCACTCTTCCGACCGCTTGACGAGTTCCCGACCGATTCCCTTCCGTCGATGCGAGGGGCGGACCACGACGCAGGCGATCACGCCGAGGTCGGTCGAGAGTTTGTCGAACTGGTCGGTGGGTGCGAAGCCGGCGAGCGAGAATCCGACGATCTGCTTCGGGTCGTCTTGCTCCGCGACGACGACGGCGTCCGCGGAGAAGTAGGGCTTGCTGAAGAGCCAGCGTTCGAGCAAACCCGGGGTGCGCAGGGGGAACGTGCCGCGTGTCGAGAGGGCTTCGTTCCAGACCTCGACGAGGGCGGGTGGATCGGTGTTCCGGAACCGGCGGTAAGTGATCACGGGCGGTTCCTGGGCACTCCCCGCGCAGACTCCGGAAAGCTGGCCAGGGCGAGAGGGCTCCGGTTCAGGCAGGACGCTCATCCCTAATATAATCACTGGCCCGGACGGGGCAACCGACGCCGACCACCGACCACCGACTGGAGCCACCTCATGTTCCGCCCATCCCGCGCCATCGGACTGGTCATCACCATTGCCCTCGCTTCGAGCCCCTCCTCCGCGGGCGACTGGCCGAACCTCCACGGACCCAAGCGGGACAACCACTCCGGGGAAACCAGGCTCAAATGGGACTGGCCGAAATCGGGACCCGAAATCGCATGGTCCCTCGAAGTTGGCTCGGGATGGGCCGGCATCGCCATCGCCGACGGCACCGCCTACCTCTTCCACCGTGTCGCCGACGAGGAAGTGCTCGTCGCACTCGACCCCGCCGGTGGCAAGGAAAAGTGGAAAATCGCCGCCCGCACGAAATACCGCGACGATTTCAACTTTGATGACGGGCCCCGGTGCGTCCCCGTCATCGCCGCCGGGCGAATCTTCCTCCTCGGAGCCAACGGCGACCTCCGGGCCATCGACATCGCCTCCAAGAAGGAGATCTGGAGCCGCAACATCCTGACGGACTACAAGGCTTCCAAGGGATATTTCGGCGTCGGGGCCAGTCCGATCGTCCTGGGGGAACGATTGCTCGTCAATGTCGGGGGGAAAGGGGCCGGGGTCGTGGCCTTTGCCGTCGATACGGGGAAAGAACTCTGGAAAGCCACCGACGACGCGGCCAGTTACTCCTCCCCGATCGGCTGCTCCGTCGGGGGAAAAGATCGAGTCGCGTTCTTCACCCGCGCCGGCTTGCAGATTCTCGACCCGGTCGACGGCACCGTCTGTTTCTCGAAACCGTTCCGTTCCCGGCTCGACGCTTCCGTCAACGCGGCGAGCCCGGTCCGCAACGGTGAGGAAATCTTCCTGTCGTCGAGTTACGGCGTCGGGGCGGTCGTGCTCAAACCTCGGGGAACCGAGTGGGACGAGGTCTGGGCCAACGAGAAATCGCTGACGTGCCACTACAACACGCCGGTGCTCGTGGATGGGTTCCTCTACGGAATTGACGGTCGTCAGGAGGGTGGGTCGGCCCGGCTGCGGTGCGTCGAATGGAAAACGGGGAATGTCCGCTGGACCGAGGAAAAATTCGGTTGTGCCAGCATCATCGCGGTCGACGGCGGCCTCGTCGCGGCAACCGAACGCGGTGAGCTCGTCCGGTTCGACGCCGACACGACGCGATTCCGGGAACGGGCAAGAGCCAGGGTTCTGGACGGCACCGTCCGGGCTGCCCTCGCCCTTGCGGATGGGCGGCTCTATGTTCGCGACGAGAAGAAACTCGTGTGCGTGAAATTGAAGTGATTCAAGAAACCGAGATTCCGGTGCGACCAGCTCCCCAGGGTCGAGCCATCGAATTCCCAGGCGCAGCGACAGCCCGAGCTCAAAAAAAATTGGATGGATGCAAGTCTCTTCCCTGCGGCGACTTGTGCCGGCAGAAGGGCTTCCCTCTACGGAAAAATTGTTCAGTCTGGTTGCACTTGATCGCCACATAACCGACACTCGTATCAAATTCATCAAACTCTCATCGGTAAAGTCGGGTGCCTCCTGGCGCTCACCGATAGGTTCTTCCCATGGCGGCTGTACTTGCGATCGATGACGATCCTGACGTTCTCGCAGCCCTCCGGACTGTGGTGGAACGTCGAGGGGATTCGTTCGTCGGTGTGGCTGATTTCGCAGGCGGTCTCGACTGGTTCCAGCGTTCGTCGCCGGATGTGGTCTTTTGCGACGTCTACCTTGCCGGCTCGAATGGGCTGGATCTTCTCGAGCAGCTTCATGCCACAGACCCGGCCGTCCCGGTGGTGATGATGACCGGGGAGCAATCGAGCGATCTGGCGATTTCGTCGAATGCTCGCGGTGCCTTCGACTATCTGCCCAAACCGCTGACGGCGGCGTCGGTTGGCGAGGTCCTCGGTCGAGCCCTCGTGGCAAAGAACCTGGCCCGCACGCCGGTGGCGATCGCCCCGTTGACCAACCCGCCGACGGTGGGAGCAATGGTCGGCCGGTGTCCTGCCATGCAGGATGTGTACCGGGCGATCGGACGGGTTGCCGCCCAGCGCGTGACGGTGCTCATCCTCGGGGAAAGCGGGACCGGAAAGGAACTGGTGGCCCGCGCGATTCACCAGCACTCGGGGCGAGCAGACAGACCCTACGTCATCGTGAACTGCGCCAGTGTTCCGGAGAACCTGCTCGAAAGCGAACTGTTCGGACACGAAAAGGGTGCATTCACCGGAGCGGATCGGCGTCGAGTGGGTCGCTTCGAGCAGGCCGACGGGGGTACCCTGTTTCTCGACGAGGTCGGGGAACTCTCCCGAGACACCCAGTCGAAACTGCTTCGGGTGCTTCAAGAGCAGGAATTCCAGAGAGTCGGCGGGAACGAGACGCTCCGGACAGATGCCCGCGTGGTGGCGGCGACGAATCGGGATCTGGCCGGGATGGTTGCCGCTGGCCGATTCCGCGCCGACCTTTTCTTCCGCCTTTCAGGATACACCATCTCCCTTCCCCCGCTCCGCGAGCGATACGGCGATCTGACCGCGATCTTGCAGCACTTCCTGACCATGCTCGCGGCGGAACTCGGAATCACCATCAGCGGGTTGAGTGCCGAGGCGGTCGAGCTCTTGTCGTCGTATTCGTGGCCCGGGAACCTGCGCGAACTTCAGGGCACTCTGCGACAGGCGATGCTTCGCGCGACGGGGCCAGTTCTGACTGCGGACCTGTTCGATCTGCGGCCTTCGGGCCACATCGCGGTTCCGGCGAAGCGACCAGGCGGCGAGACGGCTGCGTTCGTGGCGGCTCGGCTCGCCGCCGGCTCACGGAATCTGTACGCGGATTGGCTCGCAAGCCGGGAGCCCGAACTATTCCGGCTTGTCCTGGCGCATTTTCACGGGAACCTGACGCAAGCCGCTGAAGCGCTCGGGATCAACCGGATGACTCTGCGCGGACGGATGCGGCAGTACGGCATCCAGTCCCACCCCGGCACCGAATAGTTTGCCGTCGGCTAATTTTTCGCCAGCGGCGAGTTATCCGCCACCGCTTCCCATCGCAACTTCTACCCGGCAGAAATTGCCCCTTCCAAACGTCCGGTTTTTCGACTCGCGATTCCACTTCCGACAGAAATCGATCGTCATTTCGGAATGGCATCCGGTTTGCCATGGCAAGATCCATTCTTGCATTCGGATCTGGCAATCTCAGCCCCTTACCCGGGTCAAGGTTGTCTCGCCCTCAGCCGGACAGACATGCACACAGACGCCACCCGACCGCGTCGCGGGGTTGGGGAACAAGAAGTCTTTGATCTTCTTGCACGCTGTGCTGGCGCGAATGCCGCTCGGCTGGCAGACCTGGCCCGCGGCACTGCTCGGGCTTCGGCCCTGCCTGCGTTGGTGGCCGCCGGTGTGCTCGATCGCGTCTCCGCCCGGGCCGTTGGACTTGTCCTCGCGGGGTCACTCGACGAGCGAGATTTGAAGCAGTTGATCGATCTGCCTTTGCTGCGTACTCGGATCGATCGACTGGCCATTGCCGCAGGTCGCACGGATGCGGCGCCCACACACCCGCTTCCTCTCCCCCTTCCGCTGGATAGTCCGCTCGGCCGATACACGATCCGTGGCCTGCTGGGTCGGGGCGGGTCGGGTCATGTGTACCTGAGCGTCCACCCGGAGTTTGGCGTACCTCTGGCGTTGAAGGTTTCGATGGACGCCACCCCGTTGCGAGCGGAGGCGGCCATCCTTACGCGAATCACGCACCGCAACGTCGTCCGCGTTTGGGACCTGGAACGCGCGGGGCGGCTGACCATCCTCGTTCTCGAGTATGTCGACGGTGGAAGCCTCGGGCGAAGGCTGACGCAAGGTCGTCCGCTTTCCCCGGCAATGGTGCTGCGGGTGGCCCGCGATATCCTCTCCGCCTTACGTGCCGCACACGGTGCCGGTGTGATCCATGGGGACGTCAAGCCGGCGAACATCCTGGGACCATCGGCGGGTCGATTCAAACTCGCGGACTTCGGCACGGCCCGGCGCCCCGCCGACTCCCTCACCGGGGGCGGAACAATCCACGGAACCTGGCCGTACACCGCGCCCGAGTCCTTTGACGGCCGGGTTGTTCCGGAGTCCGACGTGTATTCGCTCGGGTTGACGCTTTACCACGCGATGACGGGCCAGCCGGCAGTCCCTGCGACGGGATATGCCGAGTGCCGGGCCGCGCACGCGAAGTTGACACTTGATCCGCTCCACTGGACGGTTCCCGGCGTCAGTCAGCGATTCTCCGATCTGATCCGTCGGATGACGTCCCCCGACCCGGCGGCCCGACCGTCTGTGGCTCTTCTGCTCCGCGAGTTTCGGAGTGTCCGCATTGCCCCGGCGACTGCCCTGCACCCGGAGACCAGCCGATGAATTCCCCCTCGAACCGATTCCGCAGTCGAATGCTCCTTCCGTGCGCCGGCCCACTTCTTGTTGGGGTCGTGGTAGCCCTGATCCCGACGGATGGCCCGGTGATCCCCGTCGCACTTGGTGTGGCGTTCGCGGTGGCCTGTGCATCGGCGGGAATCGCGTGGATGCTTTCCCGCCCCGTATCCGACTTGACCGCCGCCGTCGGCCTGGCCACCGGCTCGGGGAGTGGCAACCGGCTCCCGACTGATCGCCGGGACGAACTCGGGGCCATCGCCGCGAATGTGGGCGAACTGCTGGATCGAATCGCTTCGCTGGAAAATCGGGCCGATCGCGCCGAAGCTGCCACCGCCGAAGCAAATGGTCGAACCCAGGCTGCGGTCGCGGAAGCGGCAGCCGAGCGGACAAAGGTCACAGGCATGCTCGATCAGTTGGTTCGATTCCTTGGAGCGGTCGCGAACGGGACACCGACACCACCGCTGGCCCTGGAACTCCCCGCGGGCGTGCCGGGAGACCGAGTCGAGGCGGCGACCCTGGATCTCGCCACCAAGGTGAACTTCGCCCGGCAGAAACAGGCCGCGTTCCATCGCGTGCTCCAGGCCACGCCGATGGCACTGGTGGCGATCGACGACAAGGGGACGATCCGATTTGCGAACACGGCCGCCGAGAGAGCGCTCGGTCGTCCGACCGCAGAAATTCTTCGCACGCCACTCTCGGCGCATGTTCGACCCCCGGCTGGCGTGGACCCGACCGGTCTCGCTCCGCTTCCGGAAAGTGGGATCGTGGGATGGCTGGGTGCAGGCGGGACACCGGCCTTTGCCGAGTCCGCGACAGGCACTCCGTTCGCCCTCGTCGGTTCCCGGTCCTCCACGCCCACGGACAGCCTGTGGTGCGTGACGCTCCGCGATCTCACCGAAGACCACCACCGGCTCGGCGGAACGCTGGCGCGCACCCGGGAAGACGGCTTCGCCACGAGTCTGGCGCTGGCAGATCGAGCCATCGGTGGTTCCGGAGAATCGATCCTCGCCCAGACCCGCCAACTGATCGGCGATGCCAAGCAGACGCCGCAACAGGACCTGCTCGTCCCCCGGCTCCGGTCGATCCAGCAATCGGCTGGCGACCTCGACGCCCAGGCCCGGATCACGCGGTCGCTGGCCACCGTGCTCTGGGGCGAACTTCCCAGGCCGATCTGCGTCGAATTCCTGGCGGGTGAATCGGTCCGCTCCGTGGTCGACCAGCTTGCCGCACGGTTGACAGCGCGAAACGCAACCGTCTCCATCACGGACCATGGCGGGTGGGTTTACTGCGACGAGGAATGGTTCCGAACCGCCATCCACGGGGCACTCGCCCACGCGACGGCATCGGTCCGAGACAACCCGATCGGCGTGAAACTCCGCCGGTTGCCCTGCGGCCCGAACGACCGCGAGGGCCGGCTGGAAATCGAGATCCTCGACGCCGGCCCGGCACTGACCCCGACCGACCATGCGGCACTGACGCACCCGTTCGGTGATGTCGACCCGACCGGTTTTGTCCCCGCCCCGGGAACCGACGGGTTCCTACCCGGCCTCCTCCTCGCCGGTCGAATGACGGCCGCTCTCGGTGGAGATCTCACCTTCGGCGAAACCGCGTCCGGTCGGCTCGTCGTGCGAATGGTGGTACCCACTCGCCTTCCGGACCGCTCGGAAGTCCCGACCGACATCGCCACGCAGCCCGATGTGGGGCACCCAGAGGAACTTTGCTTCGGGTGGAAACTCGGGGTCGCGGGCTAAAGAGGGAAACCATGAAGTCGGTGACACTCACGCCGGTCGGCGGGAATCTCGATGTCGTCACAGGGACCCGGCTCGTCGATGGGCTCTTGTCGCGGTCGCTCGAAATCGACATGGCCTGCGGCGGGAAAGGGGTGTGTGCGACATGTCACGTGCATGTCCGGGCAGGCCGGGAAGGGTTGTCCCCTCCGACGCCGCGAGAAACTCGGACCCTCGGTCTGTTGGCGACTTCCGACGCCGACAGCCGGCTCGCCTGCCAGTGCCGGATCGAGGCCGACGGGATCTTGGTCGAGGTTCCGGAAGGGATGTATGTGCAGTCGGTCGAGCAGATCGGCGAACTGATCGGGACCACAGCGGGGTACGACTACCTGCACCCGGTTACCGGCCGACGCCTGATTCCGAAGGGAAAAGTCATCACGCGTTCCGTCATGAGCGAATTCGTGGCCGCGGCAAAGGAACTTCAAAAGGCCCGTGAAGCCGCCAGTTGATGGCAGCGAAACCACACCGAGGAATCCCACCATGCCCACCGCCGTTGAAGACTACGAGGCCCCCCTCGACCGCCCCTCGGAGCAGACGCTCCAGTTCGTCTGGCAGGAGAAAGCCGATCTCCGGTCGGTGCAGTTCCTTCGCCGAACCGGGGTCACGGACGGGAAGATCAACCGCATCATCACGCCGGTGCAGGGCGTCCAGCCCTACAAGCACAACCACTATCACGACACGGAATTCTTCCGACCCGACCCCGACCGGGGTACGGTGTCGAACCCGTACGGCCAGCGGGTCATGCGGGTTTCCGAAGATTTCATGGTCGCGATTCTCGGCTCGCTCGAAGACGAGGTCGGCCAGAACGGTGCCCGCGAGATCATGTACAAGTGCGGGTATCAGTGGGGCATGCAGGATATGAAGCGGTTCCTGCCGCGGATGCAGGCCGAGTTCGAGGCGGAACTCGACCGGATGCGAGTCGACTTCCTGTTGGAAACGTGGTGGTGGCCGCTCACGATCCTCGGCTGGGGCACCTGGCGATACGACTTCACCCAGCGGGACAAGGGGTTGCTCTACGTCGAACTGTACGAGTCCGCGGTCGCGAAGTCGGTCGGGGACATCGGCGCGGTGGTGTGCTACTTCTACGCCGGCCTGTTCGCGTCCGTCTTCAGCGTCCTGGCGAAGCGCAGCCTCGGTTGCGTGGAAATGCAGTGCTACGCCACCGGGGAAGACTTCTGCAAGTTCGTCGTCGCCGACTATGAGCGTGTCGACGCGGCTTCGTTCTGGCGGAACGAAGGAGCATCGGCCCGCGACATTGCTCGCAAACTTTCCGAAATGTGACCGCCCCCCCTGTCCCTTGCTCCGAGATGCACCCGTGATCAACCCCCGAACTTCTTGGGCCAGCCTGGCCGCTCACTTCCGTCGGACGCCGAGCCAGTCGAGCGTTTCGACACGATCCAGCTCCCATTCCACGCACGGCGCGAACCTGCTGCCTGGTCGTCGACCGGTTTCCGCTCTGTTCGCGACGGCTCCGACAACAACCCCCGCTGTCACCACACAACCCGCCGAGGCGACCCCCGACCCGGCCCCGGCAGCGTGACCCGCTTCCCGACCACATCCGAGGACGCACCATGCCAGTGATCGACCCTCCGCTCCGACTCAAAGGCAACCTGTATGGCCAACCAGGGTACTTCAAGACGGATGTCTCCAAGGGTGTGACCCGCACCCCGGGCGGACAACGGATCTGCACGCTCCCCAGCGAGTTCTTGCTCGGCTTCCGCGACGCCCTGATTTACGAGTGCGGGAAGGCGTACCGCAAAGTGATGAAGGCGGCCGGGAAAAAGTGGGGTGTCCGCTTCGCCGCCCGGTTCGACAAGGACGTGTCGGCGGCGTACCAATCCCGACTCCGCGACCTCCCGGCGGGCCTCGTCCACACCTCGCTGGCGGATGCCTTCGCCGCCAACGGATACGGCCGTCTGGAGATCGACCTCTCGCAGTGCGACAGCGGCATCGTGATCGCCGATGTTCGCGACCCCGTGATGCCCAGCCTCGTTCGCGAAGCCGACCGACCGGTCGACCTGCTGACGGCGGGGATGCTCGGTGCCGTGTCAATCGGGTCGCGTGTCGTCCCCACGCGCAGTCGAGATCACCCTTCAGGTGCTGGAAGGACTCGACGCGGCACGTCGGCTCGGCGTCGTCCACCGCGACGTGAAGCCGGCCAACATCCTGTTGACCCGCGATGGTGTCAGCAAACTCGTCGACCTCGGGCTGGCGGTGGTTGCAAGAAACCAGGGGGGAAAGGTGGCATCGAATGGTGCCGCCGAGGGCACGGTTGGTTACATGGCCCCCGAACAGGTCATGGGAAGTGCCGTCGACCACCGTGCGGATCAGTACTCCCTTGGCTGCACGCTGTACCATCTGCTGACGGGCCGGCTTCCATTCTCGGGCCGATCCGCACAGGAGGTGTTTATGCAGCACATGCGAGTTCCAGCGGTCCACCCACACGAGGTCGCACCCGGGGTGCCGCTCTCGCTCTCGAGGGTCGTCATGACGATGATGGAAAAGTCCCCGGACGACCGCTACCCGGACTACGCATCGCTCCGAGCGGATCTGACGGAGGTTTTTCGCGAGTAACCGAAGATGGTGGGGCGTCCAGCATTTCCCGGATGAACCAGAGTAACGTATCCGGGTCGAACGGCTTCTGGAGGAAATCCGACTCCCCGCAAACCTCGTCGCCGGGTCAACGAAGCTTCCCGGTGTTCCAGCGATTTCCCCCGTTGGAACTTCGGCGTTCCTCGGGTTTGAGGAGGTTCCGTTGGGTCTGGAGATCCGCCACCCTTCGGTGGGTCTTCGCCGAAGCGGCTTGACCCACCCTACAAGAACTGGACTTTCGTTTGTCCACGAGTGGCTCTGATTCGCTTTGTCACTCCCCGGCGGCGACTTCGGGTGCGAAGCCGCGGCGCATGGTGTTTTCCGTCACGGTTCGCGGGATCACGAACTGGAGGAGGTAGTCGGGGCCGCCGGCTTTCGAGCCGATGCCGCTGAGTTTGAAGCCGCCGAAGGGTTGGCGGTCGACCAGGGCTCCGGTGCACTTCCGGTTGACATAGAGATTGCCGACGCGGAACCGCTTCTTGACGGCCGCGAGGTGCTCCGGGCTGCGGCTGTAGACGCCGCCGGTCAGGGCGTATTTTGTACCATTCGCGATCCGCAGGGCGTCGTCGAGATCCTTCGCCTTCATCACACTCAGCACGGGGCCAAAAATCTCTTCCTGGGCGATCGTCGCGGTTTCGGGAACGTCTGCGAAGACGGTGGGGCCGATGTAGTACCCCTCGTTGGCGAGGTCGCCCAGGTCGGCGGTGTACACGAGTCGGGCTTCGGATTTTCCTTTCTCGATGGTGCTGCGGATCCGGTCGCGGGCCTCGGCGTCGATGACGGGGCCGACCGCACAACCGGGGTTTTCCGCGGGGAGCATGGTCAGGCTTCGTGTCGCCTCGGTCAGTCGGCTCAGGAACTGGTCGTAGATCGATTCGAGCACGATCGCTCGGGAGCCGGCCGAGCACTTTTGCCCCTGGTACCCGAAGGCGGCATCGACCACCCCCTTGACCGCCTCGTCGAGGTCGGCGTCGGAATCGACGATGACGGCGTTCTTCCCGCCCATTTCCGCGATGACCTTCTTCACGAACGGCCCCGCGTGCGCCTTCGCCGCCTGCTCGTTGATCAGCAGTGCGACCTTCAGCGACCCGGTAAACGCGATCAGCGCGACATCCGGGTGCGAGACCAGCAACGGCCCGATTTCTTCGCCGTTTCCGGGCAGGAAGTTCACGACCCCGGGGGGGACGGCGGCTTCCTGGAAGATTTCCATCAGCTTCGCGCCGACGATCGACGACTGTTCCGCCGGCTTCATGACGACGGTGTTCCCGGTCACGAGGGCGGCGGTGGCCATCCCGGTGAGGATTGCGAGGGGGAAGTTCCACGGGGCGATGACGACCGCGACCCCGCGGGGCTCGTAGAAGTACGCGTTCTCTTCGCCGGGAACGTCGCGGTGCTGGGGCTTCCAGAGCTTCTCCGCTTCGAGGGCGTAGTACTCGCAGAAGTCGATCGCCTCCGCGACGTCGGCGTCGGATTCGCGCCACGGTTTGCCGGTTTCGAGCACGATCCAGGCGGCGAGCTCGAACCGGCGTTTCCGCATGACGGCGGCGGATCGGCGGAGGAAGTCGGCCCGCTCCGACACCGGCGTGTCCCGCCAGGCGTCGTAGGCACGCAGGCAGGAGGCGACGGCCCGGTTCGCGATTTCCGGCGTGGAAACGCCCCATTTCCCGACGATTTGCGACGTGTGCGACGGGTTGACCGAGTCCGCGAACGGGGTGCCCGCCACCGGCTGGTTGTCGATCACCGGGGGGTACGACGTCCCGAGTTGCGGCTTGACCGCGTCGAGCGCCGCCGCCATCGCCTGGCGATTCTCCGCCCGGGCGAAGTCGGAGAGGGGCTCGTTGTGGAAACGTCGCTCGTCCTTCGTCCGAGGTCCTTCGACTGCAGCAGCACTCATCGGGGCTTTCTCCAGAGCCGAGGTTTCCACGGGAGGGCGATGCTCCTGCCGAGCCAGGATCGAGTCGACTTCTCCGGGAGGGCGAGGCTCCTGCCGAGCCGGGATCGACGGGGTTTCAACGGGAGGGCGAGGCTCCGACCGAGCCGGGATCGCGTCTGCACCGTGGGATCCTGCTGATTTCGGGGTTGAAACTGCCCCGGCTCGGTCGGAGACTCGCCCTCCCGTCGAGAAACGCTCGGCAAGGGTCGGATTCCGCAGTAGCACCTCCTCGGAGATGTGCTCCGCGAAACCTTGCCGCAGGAACGAGTCGTTGGACGTGTTCTCCAGCAGCCGGCGGACGAGGTACGCCATCCCCGGCAGAAGCTCGCCGTATGGCGTGTAGACCCGCACCCGCTGGCCGAGCGACTTGAGCACATCCTTGATCGGGTCGGCCATGCCGTAGAGCATCTGGAACTCGATCCGGCGCGGCGGGAGCTGGAGTTGCTCCGCGACGGCGAGGGCGTTCGCGATGCTCCGGATGTTGTGGGACCCAAACGCCGGGGTGAGCCAGCCGTGGTTTTCGAGCAGGAACCGGCTGCACCGCTCGAAGCACGCGTCCGACTGCCACTTCTTCGTCCAGACTGGGACCGGCCAGCCGTTCTGTGCGGCGAGGACCGTCTCGTAGTCCCAGTAG
Organism: uncultured Alcaligenaceae bacterium; assembly: GCA_964552815.1. GTDB lineage: Bacteria > Planctomycetota > Planctomycetia > Gemmatales > Gemmataceae > CAYUHJ01. The sequence goes on from CAZKIQ010000074.1 coordinate 15,384, forward strand.
GCCCCCTTGACGAGGCGGATCCACACCGGCGTTTTCCGCGTTTCCCGCACCCACTCCAGCAACCGGGCGAGGTCCGTCTCCGTGTCGCGAAGGTAGGCCTGGATCGCAATCCCGACGTGCGGCCAGTCCCGGAATTCCGGCTCGATCAGGATGTCCCGGAAGATCTGCAGCGTCGTGTCCTTGAAGCTGTACTGCTCCATGTCGAAGTTCACGAACGCCCCGGTTTTCTTCGCCAGCGACAGGATCGGCCGCAACCGCCGGCGGACGGATCGCGAGGTTCCCTCCGGGTCGATCGGGTCGAACTGCGAGAAAAGAGCGGAGAGTTTGACGGAGACGTTGACGCGCGGGATCGGCCCGCGATCGTCACGGTCGATTTCCGGCAACTCCGGCCAGGAGTTGACCTCCCGCGTCAGCCCGGCGAGGAGGTCGAGGTACTGCTTCTGGACGTGATCCGCTTCCGCCTCGGTGATCGTCGCTTCCCCGAGGAGGTCGATGGTGAAGGCGAGGGATTTCGAGCGCATCCGGGCGACGCTCTCGACCGCTTCCGCGACGTTGGAGCCGGCGATAAACTTCCGGGCCATCTGGGTCGAGTTGATGCGAGCGGCCCGGGCAAGGAGCCGTCCGCCGAGCCCGGAATCGGGAAGGAGCCGGACCCCGTTCCGCACCCACCAGGGCAGATTCGCCTCTCCGAGGTACTCGCGGAGGTGGCGGGCGATTTCCTTCGGGGAATCGATGAGGTACGGAAGCGTATCGACGAAGCGGAAGAGCTGGACCTTGAGCGCCTCGTTGCTCATGGTCAACCCCATGAGCCGATCGTCCCACCAGGCCCGGGAAAATGGCAGCGGCCCGTTGCGGTCGAGCCGGGCAAAGATTTCCCGCCCGTAGGCTTGCACTCGCGATTCGAGGTGGTTGGCAGACATGCCGTGCCCTTGTGGTTCCACTCCATTCTACGGAGCCGCCAACTCCGGCGAGAATGCGGGAATGAGCAGACGGCAGTCGGCGATTTTCTTCGCTTTCGGCACGTCCCCACAAAAACACCGGAGGCCGGCTTCGGGGTTCCGAAGCCGGCCTCGGGTAGGTTTCGCCTCAGGCCATCACTTGGAAGCGGTTGCCTCGGGCTGGGACTTCGCGTGGATCTTCACGTCGATCGGGGAGACCCAGTGCTTGTGGTCGGCGTTGTAGTACACGTACGCCCGGCTCGCGGGGCCGTAGTACTCGCCGGGAGTATCCGCGATGACGTCGAGAGTGATCTGGATCTTCTGCTCGGGCTTCATGGCCCGCCAGTAGAGGACCAGTTCCCGACCGCGGGTTTCCCAGTAGCTCAGGACGGGTTCGGAGCCGTCGACTGGGCGTTCCGTCAGCCGCTTGAGTTGCTCCATGTTTTCGGGGAGCCGCACGCCGGCCGGCAGACCGATGATCGCGGTGACCATCCCGTGGTCGGTCTTCCGCTTGTTCTCGACCGTGACGTTGACGGCGATCGTTTCCCCCTCGGTGACTTCCTTCTTGCTCACGGAGGTGGTGAGTTTGACATCGCACTTCTCGGAGTTAGCCTGGGTTCGGCCGCGGCAGGACCAGGCAACCGAGTAGGGGTAGGCTTGCTTCGCCGACGTTTCGACGCGAACCTCGGCCTCGCCCTTGGCGAACTTCCCTTCTGCGTCCGGGATCTCGACGGCGATTGGGTCGGTGGTTTCCGTGGTGAACTTCTTCTCGCCGACCTTCTCGTTGTTTACGTAGACGGTGATGGTCCCCGCTTCGGCCGGCCGGCGGTTCGCCCGGGCGTTCTCGATCAGAGCCTTGAGGGCGAGGATCGTCGACTGGGTGGAGCCGAACGCACCCCCGGGATTCCGCTGGGTTCCGATCCACTTCATCGCGGCCTGGGAAGGCTTGAGGAAGAGGTCGTGGCGGTTGGCCTTGGTCCAGCCGAGTACGACCAGAGCGGTGGTTTCGATCAGCAGGTCCCGGCCGTAGGAGCGGGTGATGCTGGTCTCGGCCCCGGGGATGCTGCCGTCTTTTGCTTGCAGGCCGGCAATTTTTTCGAGGATCGAGACCCCGTCCTTCCGGCGATCCGCGTTGAGGGCGGAGTTCGCGACCAGGGCGAGGAAGTAGGGATCCTTGGAGGCGGGCCCGGTTCCCTTCGCCAGGTCGAGGATCGCCCCGAGTTCCTTGGTCAGGTCGGACTTCTCGGCGTCCTTCCGCTCGGCCTCGGTGATCGCCCACACGATGTAGGCGTCGGTGATGTGGGTCGGGGCCCGGCCGAAGGTGTCGATCGCACGGGCGTTCCGCTTGAATCCACCCTTGCCGTCCCGGGCGTCGAGCAGGTACTGCTTCGTCCGCTTGAGCATCTCCGGGTCGACCTTGTAGACGCGGGCCATGTCGGTGAACTGGAGCAGGCCGTAGGCGGTGAGGGCCTCGTGGGGCGGGGCCGTGCCGCCGAACCACTCGTACCCTTCCTGCCCGTGAGTCGGCTTGCGGCACTCGAAGCCGATCAACTTGCGGTACCCCTGATCCATGAGGTTGTCCGCCCGGCGGGTGATGTCCGGGTTGGCGAGCTTGTTGTCCCGCATGTACTCGGAGATCAGGACGTTCGGGTAGTTGGAGGTCGAGGATTGTTCGAAGCAGCCGCGGGGTTCGCGGAGGAGGCCATCGAGGCCGGACTGCAGTTCGGAGAGGGTGCTCGGGAAGACGGTGACCTTGGCGGTCAGCGTGTTCGGAACACGTTCGGCGGGAACCTTGAGCTTGACCCGGCCGACCTGTTCGAGCGTGCCCGCCTCGGTGCCTTCCGTCGGGAATCCCTCGGTGACGATCTTCGTGGACCGGGAGATCGAGTCGACCAGGCCTCGGCTCGTCTTCCCGTCCAGGCTCACCGAGGCGTTCCCCTTGAGGACGTTCGGGGTGAGGCGGACGAACTTCCGACCGTCGGTGTTGGCGTTGAGGTTCGCGACCAGGTCGGCGACCTCGATCTTGAAGCCCTTGGCGGCGGCCTTGATGTCCGCGGAGAGGGCGGTGTCGGTCGCGTTCGTGATGCCCAGCGGGAGTTCGATCTTGTCGCTGGAGCCGATTTCCTGGGGCATGCGGAAGTTGACGGCGAACGGTTTGCGAACTGCGATCAGGCCCTTGGTCGCTCCGATGCGGCCGTCGAGGGTGTGGCCCGCGACGAGGACCTCGTAGGGGTTGACCTCATCGGAGAAGTAGAAGTTCACGGTGGCCTTGCCGTCGGCGGCGGTGACCAGGGTCGGGTGCCAGAGAACCGTTTCGGTGAAATCGGTCCGCTGGCCGTCCGGGTTCTGGTGCGAGATGTGGTAGTACTCGCGGGCGATCAGCGGCTGGGCCTTGGGCATTCCCCGCTGGATGAGATCCCAGGCTTTGAGGGCGAAGTCGAAGGTTTTCTGGTTCTTCGCCATTGCCTCGGCCGGGGCACTGGCCGCCAGCCCGGGATCCTGGTTGGGCTTGTCGTCGCCCTTGCCGCCATCACCCTTGGTCTGGGCGGCCTTCTCGGTGCGTTCCTGAGCCAGTTGCAGGACGGTCCCCTTGAGCCGGTTCTGGGCCACTTCCGGGACGGCACCATTCAGCGGCGGCAGGGTTGCACCGAACCGATACTGTCTGTCGAAATCGGCATTCCGTTTCTTGGCCCGAAGACCGTCTTGTCGCTCACGAAGGACCATGACCGCGTCTCGGACAGCGAGATCCTTGGCGTCTTTGAAAGCGGCTTGTTTGTCCTGGCCGAAGTACCCATTGGCCCCCTTGCCGTCGAACTTGGCGGCGAGGCGATCCATTTCATCGCGGGGGATTCCCCCTCTTCCGGGTGCGGCTGGCGGCATGGCTCCGGGAACCGGGACATTGTACCGGCGTTGCAGTTGCTCATTGAGTGCCCGGGCATTGGCTTCCCATTTCGGGGACCCCTTGGCTTTCTCCGCTTCCTTGTTTTCGAGGAGCTTGCGGTATTCATCCTGGCGACCGCGGGTGAAGGGTTTGCCGGGACCGGTTGCTGCACCGGCACCGGTCGGTGCGATGCCGCCACCGCCACCCTGAGCCCGGCCAGGTCGCCCGAAACCACCCCCTTCTTTCCCTTCACCAGCCGCGTCGGCGTCCGCTTGCGGCTCCATACCGATGATTTCCTCGCCATCGGCCGGTTTTCCGGTCGGGATGTCTCGAGCCGCGGTGGCGTAGACCCGCTCTTCCGCGCCCCGGTTCGGAACCACCGTGGCCGCGAGCGATCGCCATTCCCGGTTACCGGACTGGGTCACGCCAACCGCGATCAGCAGGAACCCGGTGAGGGCAAACAGGGCGACGGCTCCGGTCGTCAGCGGGCGACGCTCGCTGGCTCCGACCGGTTGTTTGAAGCGGATCGCGAGAAGCACCAGGCCGATCGCCACCAGGGCGAACGCGACGCCGGGCATCCAATCCTTCCGCTCGGCCATGCTGTCGTCGAACATCACCAGACCGGACGCGGAGGACCCGAACTGATGGAGTTTCGAGTCGTAATTTTGCTGGGCCTTGAGCAGATCCTCGGCCAGGTCGCCGGTCGAGGCGAGGGTGAGGTTTTCTTCCTCGGCTTGCTCCAGTTTGAGGAGGGCGGACTCGTACTTGGGCCAGTATTCGTCGAAGACCTTGCGGACACCGGCCCGCCAGGAACTTGGAACCGGGCCCGCCCCGTAGGCGACCATGAGTTCCTCGGCCCGGGCGTCGTCCTTGCGGTAGAACGTGCCGCCCTGTTCGACAAATCGCCGCCAGCCTTGCGTGCCGAGCAGCAGGTCGAGGGCCGGAGCTGCCTTCGGGTGATCCGTCAGCAGGAAGTCGGCATGCTCGAGTTCCTCGGGCTTCTGAGTTTCCCCGGCGAGGAGGAAGTGGGTCGGCATCATCCGGGCGGTTTTCTCGTCCGCCATGGTGATGATGCTCTTGTTGACGACGGCGGCCCAGAGGATCGCCGGTGCGGGGGCACCCTTCTCGTTGGTCGAGGTGACGTCGAGGCGGACCCCTTCGCCGGGCACGAAAGCTCCGTTCTTGGGGGTGCCGTCGATCTTGCGGGCGTCGTACTTGAGGTTCAGAACTTCGCCCGGCTGACGGTAGACGAGGCGTTCCGCGACGGGGGTGAGTTCCTGGCGGACGCCGTTGAAGTCTTCGCCGTCATCGAAGACGGTGACCCGGGTGACGCCGCCGGTCTGGACGGTGCCCGAATCGAGGGTGACGTCGGCGGGTTTGCCGGGCTCGACCGTGACCCGGCTGTGGGCGACGGACTGGCCGCGAATGTAGGCCCCGACGAGGAGATTGTGGGGCTTCTTCCCGCCGACTGCGAGGCGGACGCGGATCGGCTGGCCCGGCTTCGTGACCGGATCCAGGGAGGTCAGCACGACGCCCGTGGTCTTGATTTTCGGCAGGGCGTAGCCGGTCATCGCGGTGCTGGCGTACCCGCCGAGGGCTTGCTGGGAGGCGGTGGCCGGGATCAGCGGCTGCACGATTCCCAGGGGTTTTTGGAGGCGGACGAAGTAGGACTTGCCGGCTTCGGGGGTGAATTCGAAGACGCCGAGCCCCTGGTTGACGCCGGGGTTCTGCTCGTCGGTGAGGGTCTTGAGGCTGCAGATGTCCTTGGTGCCGTCGGTGAGAACCCCCTCGATGTCGGCGGGTTTGCCAACGGTGGTCGTGGAGCGGAAGTAGACCCGGCCCGGGATGCCGGCGACCAGGGATCCGCCCTCGGGGAAGTACTCGACGTTGAGTTTCCGCGTCGCCAGCGGGATCGGCCGGCTCACGGTTTCGCGACCTTCCTTGTCGTCCACGTCGATGCTGATGCTGGCGGAGCGGATTTCGCCGCGTTTCGGCAGGGTGAAGCGGATCACCGCGGTGCCGTTCGCGTCGGTCTTGGTGGCAGCGACGGGGACGAAATCATCGTCGGCCCGGACGGTCGTGTGCAGGACGGTGTCGGTCACCTTTGCGGTGTTTTTCAGGACCTCGATCTTCGCGGTGACCTCGTCGCCCGGGCCGTAGCTGCGGGCCCCGAACTCGATGGTCTTCTGGAGCTTGTGCGAGGTGTACTCGTCGACGACGAATTTGCGGGTGGCGAGGGGCTTTCCGTTGTTCGGGGCCGACTGGCCGGGCTCACCCATCTCGCGGACGGTGAGGGTGTACTCGCCGCCCTTGAGGCCAGCGGGAAGCTGGAATTCGCCGGTGCCGACGCCGCGGATCGGCTTGCCATCCGGGCCCTTGATGAGGGTGCCGTCGATCATCGCCGGCTTGGCGAGGCCGTACACGCTGTCGACCAGGCCGCCGGACGGGCTCGTCAGGTCGAAGGCGAGGACCATTTCCCGATCGGGCGGCAGGAACCGGGTGCGATCCAGCGTCAGCGATCGGAAGCGGACCACTTCCCCTTCCCGGTACATCGGCTTGTCGGTGGTCAGGTAGGTCGTGTAGGTCGGCTTCTGCAACCGGATCGTTTCAGTGAACGCGGTGTTGGCACCGGTCCGGGGATCGACGGCCAGGATGTGCATCGAGAGGTCAGAACCCGGCTGGACCTTCGCCCAGACGGCGGGCGTGAGCTTGAGATCCATTCCGAGCGGCTTCTTGTCCGAGTCGAATTCCTCGGCCAGGACCACCGTCCCGGATGCGTCGCGGATCTCCGTCTTGACCCGGACCGAGAGCGGTGCCGAGTTGCGGTAGGCCTGCGCGAGCTTCGTGTTTTGCGACACCTTCAGGGTGTACTTGTTCGGTGCCCCGGCAACGGCGCTGGAGGGGCCGGTGATGTCGATGAAGAAGGGCTGGGTCGCCTCGGCGGTGGAAGCCCGCTCCTCGGCGTTGACCCACTGGGTCACGAGTTGATCGTGATCCTTTTTCGCGTTGACGAGTTGTTTCTCGGCGTCAGCCTGGGCTTTTGCGAAGCGGTCGCGGAGATCATCGCGTTGTTGCTCGGCCCGGTGGAGGGCGGCAAAGTCGCGGTCAACCGGAGGCTTGTAGTAGGCGAAGCCGGCGAGGTCGCGGGCGGTGGGGCCACCCAGGCCGGCGAAGGCGAGCAGGATCCCGGCGGCGACCGCCCACCGGACCCACACCCCGCGAACGGTGGTGCGAGTTGGTTCGCCGGCTGGTGCGAGTGCCCCGTTTCGGGAGGGTCCGGCAACGGCCGCGGGCTTCGAGGGAACGAGCGGTTCCGTCGGGGGTGCGAAGGTCATCCCCGCCTTGACGGGCTTCGCCGCCCGTGCGATCAACCCCTGGGCCTGGGCCGCCTTCGTTCGGGCCTCGGAACAAGCCGGGCACGACGCGAGGTGGGCTTCCAGCGGAGCCGACTCGGCGGGCGAGAGCAGCCCGTACAGGTAGTCGAGGATCTGGTCTCGGCAGGCGTCGCAGGGGGGCATGGCAAAAACTCCACCGGACCCCGGCTGGGCGGGGTGTGGGAACGGGGAGGATGGTTCGAGGTGAACCACCGCGTCCGAAGAAGGTTACGAACCGAGCGGGGCGCCGAGCGGTTCGGATGGATTCAAGACTTTCCGAAGCTTGATCAGGGCGGAACGCATCTGCGTTTTCACCGTCCCGACGGGGGCTTGTCGGATCTCGGCGATCTGCTCGTAAGTCAGATCACCGTTCTGCCGCAGGAGGAACACTTCCTTTTCTTCCTGCCGGAGATCACTGATGGCCGACCGGAGCTGGTCGACGATCTCCTGGTCTTCCATCGTTTGGCCTGGGGTGAGTTCGCGAGTCGGCAGCATCGTCTCTTCCCCCGCCATGGGCTTGACCCGCCGTGTCCAGGCACTTCGCTGGACATCGCGGGCGGTGTTCATGGCGACCCGGAAGATCCAGGCTCGAAGGTTTTCGACCCCTTCGGCGGATTCCCGGGCCCGCCAGCACTTGAGGAACGCTTCCTGGGCCGCGTCGAGGGCGTCGTCGCGATTCCCCAGGATAAACACCAGCGTGCTCACCAGTTCGTCCCGCACTTCGTTGAAGGTGGTCACCATCAGGTTTCCACCGGCTTTTTGCGGGGTTTCGCGCTGGGTGGCCGGCCGGGTTGGGGCGGTGGCTGTGCGATTACCCATTGCGTTCCACCTGTCCAGACGAGGGTGCGCGACCAGGGGTTTGGCCGAATTTCAGAAATGTTCCAAAATCCTCTGGCCGCTTATCGCCAATGCTACCCGTCGGCCCGACGTGCCGGCAAGCGGAAAGGGCGTTCCCGCGAAGCCCGTTACGTTCTGAGACACAACTCGGTTCGCTCGCCAATTCCGACAAGTGTGTGCTCTTCTGGGTTTCTCGCCCAAATCGCCGCGGATCGCTCCAACCATGAGCTTTCCGCAGTGGCGACTGCTGTTTCACCGTGGAAAATCCCTGTCAGGGGAAGTGAATCTGAGCGTTCGGAAGTCAACAGGATCCGATCCTGTGGATCCGTCCCTGCGGGTGGGCGACTTGCTTTCGCCCCACAGTTCGCGGATTCTGATGGATGCGATCTTCCCCACTTCGGAGTGTCTCATGCGGGCTCTTGCGTTGCTGACCGTCCCACTCTGCTTGACCTTCCTGGCCCGGGATTCCGTGAGTGCGGATCCGTCGACCAAATCCGCGGGGAAGGAGTGGTACCTGGCCGTCGGCCACGGCGGTCAGCGGATGCTTTCCCGGGATGGCATGGCCTGGGAAAAGCACGAGTCGTGGGGTGAGCCGAAGCACGATCAGAACGACCTCAACGTGGCGGCCAACTTCAAGGGGGCCTTCTACGCTGGCGGCGGATTCTTCAGCGGACGCATGACCGCCACCCGCGACGGCGAAAAATGGTCCGACGGCGTCCTCCCCGGAAGTTCCCCCATCTTCGGGCTCGAAGTGCTCAACGGAGTCCTGTATGCAGTCGACCTCCGCGGGGCCGTCTTCAAGACCGAGGACGGCGAGAAGTGGCAACTCGTCGCCCGGCCCGAGATGCCCAGCAAAACCCACTGGATTCGTGCCTCCTGCCAGGGTAACGGCGTCATCGTCAGTTCCGGCGACTTCGGACCGATCACCCAGTTCGACCCCAAGACCGGCAAGATCGCCGTCACCCAGATGGCCGGGCAGAAGGACAAGCAACCGGGAATCCACCGCGTCGCCTTCGGCAACGGCGTCTTTGTCGCCGGGGGGCAAGCCGGCGTCCTCGCTTTCAGCAAGGACGGCAAAACCTGGGAAAACAACGAGACCAAGGAAGAACGCGGCGACGTGAAATGCGTCATCTTCACCGGCAAGGAATTCCTCGTCACCACCACCAAGGGCTCGCTTCGATCCACGGACGGCAAAACCTGGTCGCCCTGCGAATGGAAGCTTCCCAACCAGATTCGCCTCGTCAACGGCTGGCTCTACGGATACGGCTGGCCGCCCAGCAAAATTACCCGCAGCAAGACCGGCGAAAAGTGGGAAGCGGTCCCCAACGAGAAGAACTTCCAGGGGTATAGCTACGCCTACGGTCCACTTTCGGGCGGAGAACCACCCGCCATCCCGCAACCGAACAAGAAGAAATAGCACCCGCTGAGCTTGGCCCGGTCGAGGCTCACTTCGACCGGAACAGATCGAGGAACCGGTTCTCGTACTCCGGGAACCGGCCGAGCCGATCCAGCTCCCGCTTCAACTCGAACGCTTTTCCCCGGTCATTCTCTGCCTGTCGGAACAGTTCCTCGATCCGGTGGCGATCCGCGGCCGGCAGTTCCTCGTCCTCTTCTGGCTCCGGAAATTCCTGGGATTCTTCCTCGTCCGCGGAACCACCCTCCTCGGCGGCTTCCTGCATCCGCTCCAGCAGGTCGCCGATCTGCGAGTCCACGACATCCGCCTGCTCGGCAAGTTCCGTCAGATCCACCTCGATTCCGGCGACATTTCGGAAGACTTCGAGCACCGCGAGGGACGCCTTCGGGAAGGGGAGTCGGGCCAGCATATGCGGGATTTCCCCGAGTAGACACGCCCCCGGGACCCCGGCGCTGGCGGCCGCCCCGAGAAGGACCCCGTTCAAACCCCCGATGTTTCCGTCCTCCAGGATTGTCACCCCGGGTCGCGAAACGGCATCGAGTTTCTCCTGATCCGTGGCGGCTCCGAAGACCCGAGACACATCTGTCGGGTGCATCGCCGTCGCCATCGCCGCGAACGTGATCACCCGCTCCACACCCAGTTCCCGGGCGTACGACACCAGGTGCTGGCAGAACCGGAATCGCCCCACCGGCGGCTGATCTTCCCCCACGAACACCACCAGATCCCGCACCTTGTTCGGGTCCGCCCAGGCGAAGAAGCGGTTCCGGGCCCGGCGAACCGGTTGCACAATGCCGTTCTTCACCTCGACATGGTCGATGTCGAATAGCTCCGGTGCCTCCAGCTCCGCGACGGCGGCCATTCTCAGATGGGAGAGAAGGTAGACGCCGGCGTTGATCGCAACATGGCCCATTCCGGGCCAAACCGCGACGAGCCAGGGTCGGTTGAGTTGAGGCATCTCCGGCACGCTGCACCCCTTCCGGGTGAATCAACCCTGGTTGCGGTAGGCCCACAACCCGAACTTTCGGGCCCGCCGGAGGTTCGGGCGAAGAATCGCCCGGCGGGGAGGTCGTCAAATTCTAGGGTCGAGGCCGGGCAGGAGAAGTTGAAACGAAAAAAACAAAAGTTTGCCCGCCCGGGAAATCGGAACCGGGTGCGGCCGCGTCGGAATGGTACGAAGCCAGTGGGCAGGTGCGGGATCCCTTTCCATCTCTTGAGGTAGAACCATGTCTCGATCGATTCGCCGGCTGATTTGGGCCGCGCCGGTTGTTGGTGCCGCCGCTTGTGGGCTGGCTGCCGACTCCTTCCTGGGGGCTGCGAACAAGAGCGAGCTCGACCCGAAACCGGCGGTTTCGCTGCCGATTTCGCAGGTCGTG
>CAZKIQ010000075.1:0-25559 GCA_964552815.1 uncultured Alcaligenaceae bacterium
CATTGATCGTCAGGGCGACGCTCTTTCCGCCCGGCCCGCCACCGCCGCTGGAGAGCGTGCTCACCGAGGATTTCCCGTCCGCGAGCAGCCAGGCCATGGCGCAGCCGAGTGCCCCGCCAACCGCCGCGATGGCCAGGGATTCGAGCAGGAACGAGACCGTCACCTGCCAGCGTTTGAACCCGAGCAGTCGAAGGACGCCAATATCGCGGATCCGCTGGGCGATGCTGGCGAACATGGTGGTCATCATCCCGAACACGCCGCCGATCGCCATCACGATCGCGACAAGAACGACCGCGATCAGGAAGGTGTTGTTGGTCTTGGTGAGTTCCGCGTAATACGCCGGCTCCGCGAAGGCCTTGAGTTTCTGCTGGGTGTAGCGCGTGCTCAGGTGGTACGCCATCGCCTTGCTCGCTTCGAGCGTCTCCTGCTCGGTTCGCATCACGAGTGTCGTGTACTTTTCCTTGCCGAGCGGTTTGAAGATCCGGCTAAAGCGGAGCGCCCAGATTTCCGAGCCGAAGGTGGTTCCCTCGGACTTCATGACGCCGGTGACGACCCAGGTCATGTCGCCGAGTTCGAAGGTGTCGCCGGGAACGAGTTCCTTTTTCCCGAGGTCGGGGCCGAGGTTGGCGGCCATCCCCTCGCCGATGACGCACTGGATTCGGCTCGAATTGTCGACGCCCGAGGAACCGAACCACTTCCCGCCCGGTTTGAGTTCGATGTTGTGCACCGCCGCCGCCACTTCCGGGTCTTCGAAGGTCCGCAACTGCACGAACCGCCGGCGTGGCGGGTTGGTGTTGGGCACCGGCTGGTTCACGACGTAGTACGTTTCCTTGCTCGCGAGATACACCGTCTTCCCGTTCTTTTCCGTCTGTTTCACCCGCACCGGCGTCGCGAGTTTGCGGTCCTTCTCGTCGAGGTCCACCACCACCCGCTCGACGTTGTCGAGTTCCCCGTACGCGAGGTTGGAGAAGAGCTCGTCTGTGGACCCATCGGAGAGAACGAATACGTTCCCGGGAATGCCGGTGTTCTGCGTGAGGTTGTTCATCCCGTTCACGAATGCGAGCAGGAAGGTGAGCAACCCGATGACGAAGACGAAGGCGACGGCCGTCATCGCGTTGGTTTTCCAGCGGACGCGGACGTTGCGGAGGTTGTACGCCAGCGGCACCTTCCCGATGGCGAGCAGGATCAGCACGTCGCCGATGTACATGCCCAGTAGCACGAACGGCCAGTGCTCGACCATCGCCGGCGGTAGGCGTTCCCATACGGGCGTCTTGAGGAACTCCTGCATCGGCGGCGGGAACTTTTCCAGGGCTTTCTGCTTATCTTCCGGAGTTCGGCCCATGAACGACGCCGGGGCCGGCAGCAGAAATCGAGGCACCACCGCGAACGATCCCTGCGTCGGCAGCGGCAGCCGACTCACGAGTTCCACCGAGACCGCGAGCAGAACCAGAAACACCGTAAAGCCCGTCACCAGGGCAAAAAGCCGGTCGAGCAGCCCCCGCAGGAACGATTTCCGGTCGGCCACCACATCCTTGAGGACCGTTTCCTGCGGGATGATCGCCGGCATCGCCAGCAGCAACGCCGAGAGCGGCAGAAGCGAAAACATCAGCGAAAGCACGGTTCCGAGCCGTCGCAGCATCACGAGAAACCAGGTCCAGATCACCAGGAAAAAGGTCCGGACCATCTGCCGGACGACCTGAGAAAAATCGTGCTGGACCTCTTCCACGGCTAATCCCACCTCGGTCAAAATTCTGCGAACACTCACAGGATACCCGACGGACTCGGTGGACGGTAGGGCATGCCGGAACCGTCAGACACGCCACTTCGCGGCGATTTTGTCGCGGATCGTCAGGCCGAGGCCGGGGTCGCTGGAGACGACGAGTTGCCCGTTCTCGAACCGCGGGCCGCCCTCGAAAAGCTCGGAAAGCCAGTCGACGTGCTCGCACACCCGGCCCCACACCACGCCGCACGCCAGATGGGTTCCGATCTCCGGCAGCCGCACCGGGCAGACCGCGACCCGCTTCAATTCCGCGGCCATCGCCACCTTCCGGGCCGGCGTCAGCCCACCGAGCCGGAGTGGGTCGACGCGGACGGAATCGACGCGAACGACGTCGAGCAACCGCTGGAAATCCTCGATGCGATCGATCCCCGCCCCGGCAGAGAGGGCGGTTTCGAGTCGGTCGCCGAGCCGACGCAGGCCGTCGAGGTCGTCGGGCCGGATCGGGTCTGCGAACCCGTCGATCCCGAACTCTTCCTCAAAGACGCGGCCAAGCCAGAGTGCAGAGGAGTAGTCGAAGCGGCCGGCGGCGGAGACCTCGAACCACGCCCCGTCCGGGACGGCTTCGCGCATCTGTCGGACGCGGTCGGCATCGACGTCGGGGTCGTGGGTTCCGATCTCGACGAGGACGCCGGCCGCCCCGCGATCGAGGGCCGCCCGCGTTTCCTTCGCCGCCGCCTTGGCCCCAAGTGCCGGCGACGCGGTGTCCGCCGCGATCGCCTTGAGTTTCGTCCGGTACCCCCCCAGAAGCTGGAACACGGGCAGATTCGCGTGTTTCCCCTTCCAGTCCCAAAGTGCGAAGTCGACGGCCGCGTACGCCCGCGCCACCAGCCCCGGGAACCCGATACCTTCCAGTTCCGTCTGCACCCGGGCGAAGATCCACTCGACTTTCCCGGGGTCCTCGCCGACCAGGAGCGGAGAAACCAACTCGTCGACGACGGCCCGCAACGTGGTGCCGCCGGTGAAGCTGTAGGCGAACCCGAGCCCGACCGGTCCCGATTCGGTGACGACGCGGACGAGCAAGAGGTCGACGGTGCTGGCCGGATTCGTGTCCTGCCCCCCCGGTTGCGACACCGGTCGCGGAAGCGGGACCCGAAGCAGATCCGTCTCGAGACGTGTGATTTTCATGCGGGAAGTGTATCTTCCGACGGCTCAGTCGCCGAGATAGGCGGCCCGGATGCGGGGGTCGTGCAGCAACGTCTCCGCCTTGTCCTCGAACGTCACCCGCCCGGTCTCGAGCACGTAGCCGCGGTGTGCGACCTTGAGGGCCATCCGCGCGTTCTGCTCCACGAGCAGGACGGAAACGCCCTGCTTGTTGAGGTCGCGGATCACCTCGAAGATCTGGACCACGATCTGCGGCGCGAGCCCGAGGGAGGGCTCGTCGAGGAGAAGGAGTTTCGGGCGAGCCATGAGTGCCCGGGCGATCGCGAGCATCTGCTGCTGCCCGCCGGAGAGTAACCCGCCGGCCTGGTGCTGGCGTTCCCGCAAGATTGGGAACATCGCGAACGCTTTCTCGATGTCGGCGGCGATTCCGGGTCGATCGGTGCGGGTGAACGCGCCCATCTCGAGATTCTCGAGCACCGTCAGGCGGGGGAAAATCTTCCGCCCCTCGGGGGACTGGGCCAGCCCGAGTCGGACGATCTGGTGGGCGAGGGCGTTGCGGAGGTTGTGGCCGTCGAAGTGAATCTCGCCGGCGCGGGCGCGGATGACGCCGGACAGGGTCATGAGGGTGGTCGTTTTCCCGGCTCCGTTGGCCCCGATCATGGCGACGATTTCCCCCGGATTCACGGTGAGGGAAATGTCGTGGAGAACGTCGATGGGTCCGTAACCGGCCCGCAAACCGCGGACGCTCAGGAGGGGGGTCACGATACCTCCTCCTTCCCGAGGTACGCCTCGATCACGCGGGGGTCCCGGCTCACCTCGGCCGGCGATCCCTCGGCAATTTTCGATCCGTAGTCCAGAACCGCGACGCGATCGGAGATTCCCATGACGAGGTTCATGTGGTGCTCGATCAGCATCACCGTGATCCCCCGGTCGCGGATCTTGCGGATGAGTTCCATCAGGTTCGTGGTTTCGCTCGGGTTCATGCCGGCGGCCGGCTCGTCGAGGAGGAGCAGTCGCGGCTCGGTGGCGAGTGCCCGGGCAATTTCGAGCCGGCGCTGGTCCCCGTAGGCGAGGTTCTTCGCGAGTTCGTTGTGCTTCCCGGACAGGCCGACGAAGCGGAGGAGCTCCCCGGCTTTCCGGCGGGCTTCCCGCTCCTCGCGACGGTGGGAGGGCAGGTGGGCGGCGACCGCGAACAGGCTCATACCGTACGATCGCGTCATCCCGACCAGGACGTTCTCGAGCACCGTCATCGCCTGGAAAAGGCGGATGTTCTGGAAAGTGCGTGCGATTCCGCCCCGGCAGACGACGTCAGGTGTCCGTCGGTCGCGGTTCCAGATCACCAGCGTGGCAGCGGCACCAAGCGCGATCCCGACCAATCCCCCCGCCACCGCCCGATCCTCCCGGTTGGCGAGGTACGACTTCGCGTCGGTGACAGCCTTCCCGGTCGGGAACGGATCCTTGAGCCCGCCAGTGTTGTCGCGGATGGTGACCTTCCACAGGGTGTCGACGTTGACGGCGACGAGGAGGAACATCAGGGCGGTGGCGAGGCCGATCAGGACGGCGGTGGCGGCGACCTTCCACGTAAACGGCCGGGAAACCCGTTTCC
This sequence comes from uncultured Alcaligenaceae bacterium, assembly GCA_964552815.1. GTDB lineage: Bacteria > Planctomycetota > Planctomycetia > Gemmatales > Gemmataceae > CAYUHJ01. The sequence continues at coordinate 4,488 of CAZKIQ010000075.1, forward strand.
CCTCGAAGAGGACATGCCCCTCGGTCGGCTGGTAGATGCCGGTGATCGCGTTGAAGACGGTGGTTTTCCCGGCACCGTTCGGGCCGATCACGGAGAAGATTTGCCCGTTTTCGACCTGCAATGTCACCCCGTTGACGGCCGTGATCCCGCCGAACCGCATCGTCAGCTTGTCGATCAGCAGGGCGGCCACGTCAGGCTCCGTTTCCGTTGGCAGGTGCGGGTTCCTCCGGGTGGAGCTCGTGCTGCATCCGCTTGCCGGGCAGAATCCCCTCGGGTCGGAACCGCATCATCAGAATCAGGGCCAGCCCGAAGACGGACAGCCGCCAGCCGCTCACCTTGAGGTACTGCTTCCCTTCCGGGTTGATCTGCTGCTGCTGGAGCCAGTTGTCGAGCATCGGCGTCGCGATCATGTCGTACCCGATCAGGAGCAGGACCCCGATGAGCACCCCCGCCCGGTTGCCGAGCCCGCCGAGGATCACACAGCAGAGCGTGATCATGGAGCGGTTGAAGTCGTAGGCTTGCGGCTCGGTCGTGGTCTGTTGCGAGACGACGTACAGTGAGCCGGCGAAACCGGCGAGGCCGGCACCCAGGACGATGGCGGAGAGCTTCAACCGGGCCGGGTTCAACCCCATGCACGCGGTCGCAAGCTCGTCTTCCCGCAGGGCAATCCACCCCCGCCCGAGCCGGGAATGCTCGAGGTTTCGCAGCAAGAGCATGGTGCCCCCGAGCGCGGCGAGGCAGACGAAGTAGAAGTACGGGTAGGACCGCCAGGTCCGCCCCCACCCCGGTGGCCGCGGATTGAGGGAAAGGTCAGGATCTTCCACGCCCGGCAGCAGGTTCGGCGTGACCGGATTGAGGCCGCGGGTTCCGTCCGTGATGCTGTCCAGGTTCCGCAGCACGAAGACGGAGATGAGCCCGAACCCGAGCGTGACGAGCGCGAGGTAATCCCCCCGGAGCCGCAACGTCGGGGCGGTGGTGACGGCACCAATCGCACCGGCCAGCACCGTCGACGCGAGCACGCAGACGAGGAAACTCTGACGGAACGGGAAAAGCTGGACCGTGAGAATACCGGTCGTGTACGCCCCGATCGCGAAGAAGGCGGCGATCCCGAGGTGGAGCAACCCCGCGTACCCGACGATGACGTTGAGGGCCAGCGCCAGGATCGCGTAGCAAAACAGCGGCACCATCTGCTGGCCGCGAACCGGGTTCGAGCCCGGCAGGAACGGGTACGCCGCCAGGATCAGGAACCCGACGACCAGCCAGTACTGGGTCGCACCCCGGAGGCTCATACCTTCTCCCGGGTTCGAGCGCCGAGCAGGCCGTTGGGTCGGAAAATCAGGATCACGATGAGGATGGCGAAGATCAACGCCTCGCTCCACTCGGCCCCGACGTACGCATTCCCGAGTTCCTTCACGAGGCCAATCACCAGCCCGCCGAGCACCGCGCCGGGGATGTTTCCGATCCCGCCCAGAACGGCGGCCGTGAAGGCGTACAACCCGTTCTGGAACCCCATCTGGTAGCTGACGGTGTTGACGTACAACCCGTAAATGACCCCCGCGAACCCGGCGAGGGCACCGCCAATCGCGAAGGTCGTCGCGATGACCCGGTCCACGTTGATGCCCATCAACTGGGCCGCCGTCGGGTTCTGGGCCGTCGCTCGCATCGCCTTTCCGAGGGGCGTGTATTTCACGAACAACGTCAGGGCCAGCATCACCGGGAGCGTCACCGCGACGACCATCACGTCCTTCCAGGTGAAGCGAAGGCCGGATTCGGGGATGAGATTCTTGGCGGGGACGAGTGCCGGGAAGTTCTGGTCCACGGGGCCGAACCAGAAGAGGCCGATGTTCATGAAAACGAAACTGACCCCGATCGCGGAGACGAGCGGGGCCAGTTTGGGTGCGGTTCGCAACGGCTTGTAGACAAGCCGATCGACGGTGACGTTGATGACGGCACAGAAGATCGGCACCGCGAGAAGCATCAGGGCGATGGACGCGGTTTGCGGCCCCCCCGCGGCCTCAGCCCCCAGCCAGAGGGCGATCTGCAGGGCGTAGAAGGAACCGAGCATGAACAGATCGCCGTGGGCGAAGTTGATCAGCTCGATGATCCCGTACACCATCGTGTACCCGAGCGCGATCAGCGCGTAGAGCGCTCCCGTGACCAGTCCGATGATCACGTACTGCCAGACCGACGCACCGGTGTCGGTCGCGGCGAGTAATTCCCCCATCGTCCGTCTGCCCCGTGGGAAGGTTACTTCTGGGTGATCGTTTTCACCGGCTTGAACTTTCCGTCTGTTACCAGGCTGATCGTCAGTTGCTGGAGGGTCGTGTCGCCGTTCTCGTCGAAGCTCCACTTACCGACCGCCCCCTTGTCGAAATCCTTGGTGGCGAGGACGGCCTCGAGAATGGCGGCCCGATCCTTTTTCCCGACCTTCTTCACCGCCTCCAGCACGACCTTGGCAGACTCGTAGCCGTAGATCGCGTACGCTTCGGGGTCTTTCTGGAACTTTTCCTTGTACTTCTTCACGAACTCCGCACCCGCTCCGGTGAGTTGGGAGGGATCCGTGCCGCCGATGGTGGCGTAGCACCGGCCGTTGAGGGTGTCCGCCCCGGCGGATGCGATGAAGGAATCCTCGTAGCACCCGTCTGGCACCATCAGGGGGCAGGTGAGCCCGGCGCTCTTCATGTCCTTCGCGATCTGCCCGCCCTTGCTCTGGGTGGTGCCGCCGAAGTAAATCAGATCCGGATTCATGGCCTTGATCTTGGTCATCAGGGAGCCGAATTCCTGCTGGGTGACGACGATGCTTTCGTGGCCGAGCACCTCGATGCCGATCTTCTTGCAACGCCCCTCGAAGAGCCCGGCGATCCCGGCGCCGTAGAGTTCCTTGTCGTCCAGGATGTAGACTTTCTTGACCTTCAGGGTTTCCTTCGCGAAGTCGGCGGAGAGCGGGCCCTGGATGTTGTCGGTGGGGCAGACCCGGCAGAAGGTGATTTTCTTCGACGGCCGGTAGATTTCGGGTTCGCCGGAATTTTCGCCGGGGACGGCCTTGGTCAGGCCGGGCCAGGTGCACGCCGGGGAAATTTGCACGAGCCCGGCGTCGTTGAGGATCGGCATCGAGACCTTGGCGGCCCCGGAGTTGTACGGCCCGATAAACGCCATCACGTTCGGATCGGCGGCGGCCTTGCGGGCGTTCGTACCTTCCGCTTCGGCGGCCCACTTCCCGGCGTTCGCCGTCGCGTCGTCCCAGTCCAGATACTCAATCGTGAACGGCCCGACCTTCCCGCCGTATTCGTCAATCGCCAACCGGATGCCGTTGACGATCGTGTCGGTTTGACCCATGGCCGAACCGGTTCGCGGCAGGCTGGAGACGATCGTGATTTTGTCTTGATCCCCGCCACCACCGCTGCAACCGGAGCACCCGGCCCCGATGGCAACGGCCAGGGCGGCCAGGGCGGCCGGGAAAAAAACAGACTTGAGTGTCACGGCTGTTCCTCGGGTTGGTCGGTTCGCGGGATGCTCGGTTTCCCCGTTGTTTCGACACCGCTTCCGGTGGTTTATTCCCTGCTATCCACTACGAGCGTGACCGGACCATCGTTCACCAGCTCGACCTGCATGTCCGCCCCGAATCGTCCCTCGGAAACTGGGATACCGACCGATCGAAGACCATTCGAGAACGCGATCACCAGGGGTTCGGCCTCTTCGGGCCTCGCGGCGGCAATGAAGCTGGGTCGGCGACCTTTCCGGCAGTCTGCGGCCAGCGTGAAGTTGCTGACCACGAGCACCCCGCCGGAAATGTCCTGAACCGACCGGTTCATCTTCCCCGCATCGTCCGGGAAAGCCCGCAGGCCGGCGACCTTGTCGGCGAGCCAGGCCGCGTCGTCAGCGGTATCCCCCGTTTCCACGCCGACCAGTGCGAGCCACCCGCGGCCGACCGACCCGACGGTTTCTCCCTCGACAACAACCCGGGCCGACGACACCCGTTGGAGGACGACGCGCATTGGCGGGTGAAGTTGAGGGAAAGCCGGGGGAGGTCGGCGGATTCGTACTAAGGTATCGCCCCCGGCGGGGTCGGCAAGTCGCCAGCGGAAAAGCACCGCTTCACGGCGCCACCCACCAAGCGGCTCCGAAACTCGACTCCGGGACGGGTGTTTTCACGACCATCTCATACCTGGGCGGTTACAACTGGTAGCATGGAATCAGAGTCGGCGGAGGATTCCCCGTGCGTCTGCTACTTGTCGAAGACCAGGCGGCGCTCCTCAAGGCCCTCCGGCAGGGGCTGGAAGAGGAGGGGTACGCCGTCGACACCGCAGCGGACGGGGAAGACGCCGACGCCAAGGCTCGCAGCACGAACTACGACGTGATCGTGCTCGATATCATGCTCCCGAAAATCGACGGCCTGACGCTCCTGAAGAACTGGCGATCCGCGGGCGTGAAGTCGCACATCCTGATGCTGACGGCCCGCGGCGGTACGGATGCGAAGGTGATGGGCCTCGACAGCGGGGCGGACGACTACCTCACGAAACCCTTCGAACTCGACGAACTCTTCGCCCGCGTCCGGGCCCTCGTCCGCCGGGGTCACCAGGTCAAGAGTCCGCTGATCACGGTGCACGACCTGACCATCGACACCGCCGCCCGCGAGGTCCAGCGTGCCGGCCAGGTCATCCACCTGACCCCCCGGGAATATGCCCTCCTGGAATTCCTCGCCTTCCACGCCGGCAAAGTCGTTACCCGGACCATGATCTGGGAACATCTCTACGACGAGTACGACGAGAACACCTCGAACGTCGTGGATGTATATATCCGCTATTTGCGAAACAAAATCGACAAGGGTTTCGATTCCCCACTGATCCAGACCAAGTGGGGCGAAGGCTACATGCTCCGCGGCGAAACCTCTGTCTGAGTCTGAGTCCAAGTCGCAAGTCTGCAAGTCCCCAAGTCGCAAGTCACGAATCGCCGACCCGACTTGTGACTTGGGGACTTGCCGACTCGTGACTTCAAGACTTGTGACTTCAAGACTTGCAGACTTGCGACTTCAAGACTGAGACTCCCCCATGCCAAGCATCCGGCGATCGTTGATCATCTATTTCCTGGGTTTGCTCGGGCTCGGGTTTGGGCTCGTGGCGGCGATGACGGCACGCGTGACGGACCGCACACTTGAAGCACGGGATCGGGCCGCGATCGAGTCGATCGACCTCCGGGCGGAAGAGCTCATCAAGCAGGAACAGGATCAGTTCGATCGGACGCTTCTCGCCCAGGCCCGGACGTGCAGCCGGCTCATGCACACGCAGGCGGTGGCCCGGGCGGACGCGGAGCAACGCCGATTCCTGATGGCGGTGACGTTCCCCTCTTTTGGAATCGGTGCCAGCGGCCCGGTACCGCTCACGGTCTGGACGGCCGGGTGTTTTCCCGCGCGACGCTCCCCGTTCGGGCCGCTTACCTGGCCCCTGGTTCGGGATTTCTACTCCACTTCCAGTTCCTCCGGAAACGAGAATTCCCCGCTGCCAGCGGACGACGAGGACCACACGTACGAATACGTGCAGGTCAACGCCTCGCACGGACGGTCGTGGCGTTCGCCGGCCCTGCCGACCGCGCTGAAGTTCGACCCGAAACCGCTCGAGGATGGGCCGATCGTCGACTGGCGGTTCGATGACGTGACCCTCGCCGGCGACACCGAGACTCGTCGCGTGATTCTCAAAACCCCGTCTCCGTTCATGTGGTGGTCCCGCGGATTCCGGGGGGACGGCCGACCAAGCGAGGGTCGGTCGGGGAATCCGCCTCCGCCACCCCCGCCCTCGGCCGACCCGGGTCCGCGTATCTACATCCAGCTTCTCCGACCGACCGCCGACCTCACCGCCCGCGTGCAGGCCATCCGACAGGCGGCGGACCGCGAGAAGTGGGAGGTCGCATCCCGGACGCACCGACAGCAAACGGAACTGCGGTTCTGGCTGGTCGTGATCGGGGGGGTCGGTTTTGTGGGAACCCTGGTTGGCGGTTCGATCCTGATCGGCCGGGGGCTCAATCCGGTCCGGCAGCTCTCGGACGCGGTGAGCCGCGTTTCCGAGCGGGACTTCCGTCTCCCGATCGATTCCTCCGAGCTTTCCTGGGAATTGCTGCCGATCCACGCCCGGCTGACCCACACGCTCGACGCGCTCCGCCGGGCATTTGTGCGGGAAAAGCAGGCGGTGGCCGACATTTCCCACGAGCTTCGCACCCCGGTCGCGTCGCTGCTGGCAACCCTGGATGTCGCCCTGCGGAAGAGCCGCAGCGCTGAGGAATATCGCACCACGCTCGAAGATTGCCGGGGGATCGGCAAGCAACTCGGTATCCTCGTGGAGCGGGTGATGACGCTCGCCCGGCTCGATGCGGACGCGGATCAGGTCAACCCGGAGAAAGCCGACGCCGCCGACATCGCCACCGGTTGCACCACGATCATCCGCCCGCTGGCCGAGTCGCAGGGGCTCACCCTCTCGACCGACATCGCCCCGGCGGAAGTGGTCACGGATCCGCACAAACTTCGGGAAGTGCTGATGAATCTGCTGCACAACGCGGTCGAGTACAACCGGCCCGGCGGGAGCGTGAAGGTGACGGTTCGCCGAGCTGCGGCGGGTGGTGCGGAGATCGAGGTGCGCGACTCGGGTATCGGGATGACGCCGGAAATTCGGGAACGAATCTTCGAGCGATTCTTCCGTGCGGACCCATCCCGCCATGCCGCCGGGGTCCACGCCGGTCTCGGGCTTGCAATCGTCAAGGGTTACCTCGACCGTCTCGGCGGCACCGTGAGCGTCGACAGCACCCCCGGCGAGGGGTCCACATTCCGGGTGACTCTGCCGCCCGCACCGGTCGGTCTGTAAATTCTCACCCGCTCTCGCCGGCTGATCCGACTCCGCTCTCTCCGCCCTGCCTCACGGGTGGTACAACGACAGGAGACGATTCCGGAATCCGAAATGGAAGCGGAGACGGCGATGACACCTCGATCTGGCTGGTGCTGGCTGCCCGTCCTGGCGATGGTGATTTCCACGGGCTGTGCCAAGACCCCCCGGGCGATCCAGACCGCCAAGCCGATCGAGACGGACGACACCGCGAAACCGGTGAAGCTCGAGAAAACGCCCGCACCGGCGAAGTCGGACCCCACGTCCGCCGCCGTCGTCGCCGAGGCGATCAAGTCCCACACCGGGGGAAAACCGGAACTGCTCGAAGGCTGGAAATCGACGTCCTACAAACTCGTCGGCCGGATCAGCCCGCAAAATCCGACCCCGGCGACCCTGCAGGTCAAGATGGTCTGGCCCGACAAGTTCCGGGCCAACTGGGAGATCACCGGGCAACCGCCGTATTCGCAGGTCCGCAATGGCTCCAGGGTGTGGGTCGAGGCGAAGGGGCTCGAACGCCCGATCGAGGATCCGCCCAACCTCCAGGACATCGTGAGTGACACGCCGATCGAGTGGCTCCCATTCCTCGGCTGCCTGACGGACCCCGCGAACATCTTTGGCCCCGCGGACCCGTTGCCGATCGCCGACCGACCGACGATCGGCGTCCGCGTCTGGAACCCCAACCTGCCCCCCGCGATCGTCCACTTCGACAAGGATTCCAAACGAATCGCGCAAATCACCGTCCTCGGCCGTGAGAACGGCAAGGAGGTGACGAAAGAGTTTCTCTTCGTGAAGGACGCGGAGTTCAAGAGCCCCACCGGAATCCTGTTCCCCGACAAGCGCACGATCCGGATCAACGGCAGCGTCTTCGCCGAGTTCGAGATCGTCTCGGTGGACTTGCCCGCCAAGATCGATGCCAAGGAGTTCGAGAAACAGTAGCCGATTCCGGAGCCGCAAAGGCGGTGGCCGTCAACTCTCCGTATCCCCTTCCGTGAGTTCCTCCCGGCGAGCCAGCCACTCGCCGGGCGGGTCGCAGGTGAGTCCGACGATTCCGCCGACGATGGCAGCATTGGTGTCGATGTCGCCGCCGACCTGGATCGTTTCCCAGACGGCTCGCTCGTAGTTTCCGAGGTGCTTCGCCGCGACCCAGAGGCAGAACGGCACCGTGTCCGGGCAGGTGACGCGTCGGCCGTTGCCGAGGATGCTGGCCGCCCCGCGGGTCGAGAATTCCCGATCGATCGTCGCCGCCCGCTCGAGCCCGGCCCGCGTGTCGCCCGCCGGGGTGTGCTCCAGCACCGTGGGAAGAAGCCCTTCCCACACATCTGCTTCCCCGGCTCGTTGACGGTGCGTCCAGGCGTACGCTGCCGCGATCGCCGTCGCCACCCCGCCCGCGATCCCCTCCGGGTGCTGGTGCGTCACCTCCGCGGAGAGCCGAGCCTGCTCCGCAACCACTGCGTATCCGTCGGCGGCGAAGTACGCCCCCACCGGTGCCACCCGCATCGCCGAGCCGTTCCCGAAGGAGCCCATCCCGGAGAAGAGCGTCCGCGCTTCGAGCCGCCAGTCACCGCCGTTCGCGACGGCCGACAGCAACCGGAACGCACCCGGCCCGTACCCCCGCGACGGGTCGATCCGGAATCGGCGGGCGAATTCCTTCGCCAGTGCGTCCTGGTCGATGGTTCCGAATTGCTCCAAAACTGCCGCGATTCCCAGGGCCATCTCGGTGTCGTCGGTCCAGGTCCACGGTCCGGGGGGAAGAAACGGGTCGTCGTCGATCGTCCATCGGTTGTTGGCGGGGAGAAAGAATTGCTCGCCGTAGGCATCGCCGACGGAGAGGCCGGCAAGTGCGACGCGGACCCGGGCCATGCGGTCGGCGTGATCGATGGGGAAGTTCGTGCTCAGGGAAAAGTCCTCCGGCCGGCTCGTGCGATCCTCGCTGGGGAAACGCTCCCACAGAATCGGGGTCGCCTGGCAAATCGGCACATCGGAGAAGAGCCGGTGAAAGAAGCCGGGGTTCGCGGCTTCGCCACGGTCAGCCGGGAGTTCCCAAGAGTTGAGGCAGTCGCACCGTGAATTTCGTGCCCCGGCCCGGCTCGCTTTGCACTCCGATCGTCCCGCCGTGCGCGACCACGATCTTCCGGGCCGTCGCCAAACCGAGCCCGTTTCCCTCCGGTTTCGTCGTCACGAACGGCTTGAAGACACGCTCCACCAGTTCCCCCGCCATCCCGCACCCGGTGTCGATCACATCCAGAACCACCCACCCGTCCTCCGCCCGCGCCTGGATCGTCAGCGTCCCCCCGTCCGGCATCGCGTCCTCGGCGTTGAGCATCAAGTTGAGCAGGACTTTTTCGAACATCTCCGCATCGAGCGGAACCGCCGGCAGGTCCGCGGGGAACCAGTTGATCTCGACGTTCTGCGCCCGCGCCGTCGGGCCGAGGAAGTCGACGAGCCGGGTGACGAGGTCGCCCAGGTTCGTCGGGGTGAGGTGCAATTCCGCGACCCGGGCGAATCGGAGGAAATCGTTCGAGAGATCGACCAGCCGGCGACACTCATCCGTGAGCCGACCAATCCGCTCCGCCGCCTTCCGCTCCCGGGGATTCTGCGGATTTTCGAAATCTTCCCCGAGCAGTTGCAAATTCAGGGAAAGCGTGTTGAGATGATTCTTGATCTCGTGAATAAACCCACCCGCGAGCTCGGCGAGTTCCAGGTACTGGGAGGATGCCGGTTCCATGGTTGCTCACCGAGACGGGTCATCCGCACCACACTTACAACTCCGGGAACTTCCCCGCCGCCACGTCTTTCTCCCACTCTTCCTGCAGGGGCCAGCTCACCGCGCACGTCCCGAAGTCGGCCATGAACTGGTACTTGGTCAGCCGATCGATCGCCGTTTTGAGAATTTTCGGATCCTTGCGGAACGCCGGGCCGTGGCTGGGGAGCAGGAACTCCGCGTCGTCGGCCTGGATTCGCTTTAGCGATTCGATGAAGTCCGGCAGGTTCGAGCCGTGGTGGGCGTCGATCACCCCGACGCAGGAATCCTTGTAGATGTTATCCCCGCTCAGGAGCAGGTTCCCCATCTTGAAGCTCAGCTGGCCCGGGGTGTGACCGGGGGTCGACCACACGGTCACCTTCAACTTCCCGACCGTGATGACATCGCCGTCGTTGAGGTGAACGTCGATTTTGCACGGCGGCATCGGGATGTGGAAATCCTGGGCGGAGATGCTGGCGTAAGTTTCGACGGCGTCGCCAGATTCGATCGCGGTGGCGGCTCGCGGGTGGGCGGCGGTCTTGGTTTTGAGGCGTTTCCGAGCTTGCGCGAGTGCCTGCACGTGATCCGCGTCGGCGTGGCTTGCGATGAGCATCTTGCACTTCGACAGCGGGAAGTCCATCTTTTGCAGCGTTTCCAGCACCTCGTCGAAGTGATCGTCCTGCCCGACGTCGATGAGCAGATACTCCGTGCCGCCGTCGAGGAGGTAGATGTTGACCCCAAACGACCGGGCGGCCGCCAGGTTGAGTTCGATCACGTTCGGAAAAAGGTACTTTCGCGTCATCTTCATGAGGTGAGCCCAGAGTGGCGGGGGCATCCCGATGGGGGAATTCTATACGCAGCGAGTGTGGCTTCGACGGGAGCTTCCGCATCCGAGATGGGAACCGACATCCCGATTTTCGGCTGGCGACGCACCTGTTCACGGGCGATCGCTGGAGTCACTGTTTCTTGTAGGGTGGGTCAAGCCGCTTCCGCGCAGACCCACCGAAGGGTGGCTGACTTCCAGACCCAACGGAAGTTCCTTCAAACCGGGATCCTCGGTTGCCCCGACATGCCGGTTTGCGTCTTCGGTGGGTCTTCGTCGCCAAGCCTACTTGACCCACCCTACAAATCCTGTGATTCCCGCCATTCGCTGTGAGTTATCGCGTCGGACCCAGAAAAGTTAGATGCACCCTCACTGTCTGCTCCGTGTGGTCCGCGTTGACCGGATTGCGGTGGTCGGCGTAGACTCCGGGCCGATCGTCAGGGAGGGGCCGTCGTGTCTGCACTCGTACCTGCACAAGTTCACCTGCCCCGGACGCTGCTGGAATGGGTTCCGTTCCTGTGGAATCGGGTGCTGTTCCCCGGCACGCCGGACTCGCAAACGCGGGTGCGACCGATCGCGATGCTGCTTGTCGTGTTGCTGCCGGCGATGCTGCTCTACTCTTCGATGAGCTTCCACCTGCTTGAACCGGACGAGGGCCGCTATGCCCAGATTCCGCGGGAGATGCTCGAGCGGGGGTCGTGGGTGGTTCCGACGCTGCAGGGGGAAGCTTACCTCGACAAGCCGCCGTTGATGTACTGGCTGGTCGCGGTGAGCTACTCGTGCCTCGGGGTGACGGAGACGGCGGCCCGGCTGGTGCCGGCGGTTTGCGTCCATCTCACGATCCTGCTTGTCTATCTCATCGGAAGACGGAGCATCGGGGAACGCGGGGCATTCTGGGCGGCGATGCTGCTCACGGTTTCCCCGGGATACCTCGGGGTCGCCCGGTTGCTGCTGCTCGACGGGTTACTGACCCTGTGCGTGACAACCTCGATTCTGTGCGGTTTCGAGGCGGTGCGGACGGGGCGTTTGAAGCTCGGGTGGTGGGTGGCGTCGGCGGTGGCATCCGGTTTGGGCTTCCTCACGAAGGGGCCGATTTCCGAGGTACTGCTCTTCCCGCCATTGCTGGCGTTCGCGTTTCTGAGCGGCACGAGTGCCCGGGTGGGCGGGAAGTGGGTGGCGTTGTTCGCGGGGATTGTGCTGGGCGTGAATCTGCCCTGGTACATCGCCATCTACCGGGAACAGCCGGAGTTTCTGGGGCACTTCTTTTGGGACCACAATGTGATGCGGTTCGTGCGGCCGTTCGACCACCTGCAACCGGTGTGGTACTACCTGCCGATTTTGCTCGGCGGGTTCCTGCCGGGGGTGATCGTCGGCGTGGGATACGTGCGGTCGGCACTGCGAAACGAGGCGGGAATGCGCAGCCAGGCGGGGGGATTCTGGCTCCTCGCAGGATTGTGGTGCGTCTTCTTTTTCTCTTGCTCTGGGAGCAAGCTTCCGACCTACATACTGCCGGCGTTCCCGCCACTGTGCCTGGCGCTCGGGGAATTCCTCGCCCGGAGTCGGTGGAACGAGTCGCGGTTGGCCCGGGGAACGATCGTCGGGTTCGCGACGGTGGTGGCGTTGTTGCATTGCGTGTTTCTGCCGTGGTATGCGAAGGAACGCTCGCCAATGGGCCGGCCGGAGGTGGTGGCGAAGTTCGTGGCGGACCCGGAAACGGTCGTGCTGACGTATCCCCGGCATGTGGATTCGGTCGCGTTCTACACCGGGCGTTCGGATCTGAAGCAGGTTCGCACGAAGGACGTGAACCAGATGTTCGTGGATTGCCATTTTCGGCCACGGACGGTGATTCTGTTCACGCACGAGCACTCGTTTGAGTCTTTCCGCGAAGTTCTGCCGGCGAGCTTGCGGATTGTCGAGCACGTTTCCCTCCGGCGATCGACGGGGTACGGGAAATTCGCGGATCGGCTGGTTGGCGCGACACCGTGGGGGTTGTGCGATATCGCGGTGATCGAGAAGAATCCGGCGAAGAAGTAGCAGCTTCCGGGGTGTTCCGGATTTTCGAATCTTTCGAGCGGATTCCGAGTCTCCGCGAAGCTTTTGCCGAATCTTCACCTAGTTGGCGAACCTGCCCGCTATACTTCCATCTCCAAGATCTCGTGGGCCGTGCGCCGAGGGCGCCAGCTGCCCTCGATGTTGCATTACTCACGCCCGGGGGAACCCCGGGGAAAGGTCTTTTTTCGCGTGTCCGAAAGTACATCCATTTCTGTCGAACCAACTCCCGCGGTTTCCGGTTTCGCCACGCTGGGGCTAGACTCCCGGCTGACTGACGCCCTGGTCGGGTACACCGACCCGACGCCGATCCAGCGGGAAGCGATCCCGGTGCTGCTGACCGGTCGCGATTTGATCGGCCTGGCGGCGACCGGAACCGGGAAGACGGCCGCCTTCGGGCTGCCCTTGCTCCACCGGATCGGCACCACCCCGGACCGGAAACAACCGTCCGCCCTGGTTCTGGTGCCGACGCGGGAACTCGCTGTCCAGGTGGCGACCGCGCTTTCCCGGTACGGCAAACCGCTCGGCGTTCGCGTTGTAGCAGTCTACGGCGGGGCCGGCTTCGGGGACCAGGCCCGAGCGATCCACCGTGGCGGCGATGTCGTCGTGGCCACCCCGGGCCGGGCACTGGACCATATCCGCCGGGGGACCTTGAACCTCGGTGGGGTCAACGCCGTCGTCCTCGACGAGGCGGACGAGATGCTCGACATGGGCTTCGCCGAGGATCTCGATGCGATCCTCGCCGCGGCCCCGGAAACCCGGCAAACGGTGCTCTTCTCCGCAACCATGCCCCCCCGGGCCGCGGCGATTGCCGGGAAGCACCTCAAGGATCCGATCCGCGTCGCGGTCGCCAAGGAAAAACCGGTCGACGGGGAACCGCACAAGGTCCGCCACACCGCGTACGTTGTCGCCCCGGAACACCGGACGGCGGCTCTCGCCCGGGTTCTGGATTTCGAGTCGCCGACCTCCTGCATCGTCTTCTGCCGGACCCGCCATGAAGCGGACGCCGTCACGGACGAGCTCGCCGCCCGCGGTTACCGTCCGGACTCGCTCCACGGCGGCCACTCGCAGGAGCAACGCGACCGGGTCATGAAGAAGTTCCGGGAAGGTGCGACGACCGTCCTGGTGGCGACGGACGTGGCGGCCCGCGGGCTCGACATCTCGCACCTGTCCCACGTCGTCAACTTCGGCGTGCCGGCGGCGGCGGAAACTTACGTCCACCGCGTCGGCCGGGTCGGGCGGGCCGGCCGGGAAGGGGTCGCACTCACCGTTGCCGACCCGCGGGAACGCCACCTCCTCCGGTTCGCCGAGCGGGCTGTCTCGCGGACCATCGAGTTCGGGAAAGTGCCCACGGCGGCCGACCTCTGGGCGAAGCGCCTGGAGCGGACCCGCGAAAATCTTCGGGAAATGCTGTCGGCCGGCGGACTCGAGGGGATGCGGATGATCGTCGACCCGCTCGCCGCCGAGTTCGGGACCGAGAACGTCGCGGCCGCCGCCGTTGCCCTCGCCATCCGCACCGGCTTCTCGGGCGACGATGGCCCGGATATCCCGACCATCACGCCGACCCCGCGACCTCGCGAACGCGACCGGGATTCCGCACTTGGTGCCGGACCTCGCCGACCCGGTCGCAGCCGCGCCGGGATGGGTCGGATCTTCGTGGCTGCCGGCCGGGCCGGGGGTGTGGGTCGCCGCGAAATCCTTGCCGCCATCGAGCACGAGGTCGGGCTCGATTCGCGCGATGTCGGCAGCATCGAGGTCACGGAGCGGTTCTGCGTGGTGGAAGTGCCCGAGGAATCAGTCGACGACGTGATCGAGCGGCTCGACGGCATCCGCATCCGCGGTCGGAAAGTCCACGTCCGTCGAGACCGGGCCGCCGGGGCCGTCTGATGTTCGGCGACGGACTCAGCCCGCTCGACTTCCGGTCGTGCGGGCCCTGAGTCATGCCGAGTTTGTTGATGCACGTTTACTTGCCGGCCTGGAAGACGGCGAAGTACCCGTCAAGCTTGCCGCCGCCGAATTCCTTCTGAAGCGGCTTGTACACCCGGGCGGTGGTCTTCGAGGCCTCATCCTCGTATTGCTTCGCCGACCCCGCGACCACCACGGTTCCTCCGCGAACCGCGACGCAGCCCAGATTGGCGGCCGGGAAGTATCCGCACTGCAGCATCTTGAATTCTGGGTCCATGACGGCCAGGAACCCGCCGCCGACGTATCCCCCTTCCTTGCACTGATACCACGGCTTGGCGGTGGGGCACCCGAACGCACTGCCTCCGACGAGGAACTGCCGACCGGTTTCGTCGCTGACGGCGGCGTCGATCCCGAGCCCGTTCGCCCGCTGCGGGCTGAGCCACGCCGACATCCAGGTTCCCTTCTCGATCGTTCCTTTCTGCGAATCAATTCGGAAGATCACGCTGGTCTTGCTAGCACCCTTGAAGCCGTGCCCCGGGCCGGCCTGGTGAACGCCCGCGAACACATTCTTGTCGAGCGGCTTGTCCACATCGAGCGGGTCGCGGGTGCAGACCGAGTTCCCCCCGTCCGCGAACAGCATGAAGAAAATCTTCCCGTTGCTTCCGGCACTCGCGGACTGGCCGGTGGTGTCGGCCATCAAGCCGTTGCATTTGAGGGAGTCGGTCGAGAATTTGGTGGCTTTTTCTTTCTTCGGATCGGGGTTCCAGAGGGCCCAGACCTGGTTGCCTTCGCGGTCGAAGCCGTACCCGTAGGGGTCCTTGTAAGGTTCCTTGCCGGTGTGGGTCATGCCGTACCCGGTGACGGCGGCCACGCCGGTGTCGGGGGAAATGGTCATGGCTCCGGGGCGGTTGTCGCCGTGGGATTTCCAGGTTGCCGTCCACTTGGCGGTCTTCCCGTCCGCGGTGTAGCGGGTGAGCTTGGCCTTGGTGAGCACAACGATTTCGCCGTTGCTGTCGACCCCAAAATCCATCGTGTTGGGGTGCGCGATGAGCTTCGTCGCCTTGCTGGCGTCCGCGCCCAGGCCGACCACGAACGTCCCCTTGTCGGTTGCTCCCACCCCCAGGTCGAGGCGGTCGTTGGCGTTGGCGAGTACCACGATGTTCCCCTTCCCGTCGAGCCGCATCTTCCGGATGGTGGCGGCCCCGTACCCGAAGCGGGTGTGGCTGAGGACTTTAGTCCCGTCCGCCGACAGCCGGACCACGAAGCCGTGTTGACTCGGGTGCTGCCATTTCGGGGCTTTTTTCTTCGGGTCGGTCGGCGGCGGGGGCGGGGCGGCGGTCTTGTCGAACGTGCCGGCCGCTCCGAGGATCGTCGGTTTGACGCCGGGGAACTGCACGTCCGCACCGTTGCCGGCCAGCACGATCGACGAATCCGGGGCGATCTCGACCGAGACGATCTGGTCGTCGAACGGCCCGCCGAGCCAGGACGCCATCGTCAGCTTCACCGGGCCGCTATTCTCCGGCTCCGTTTCGCGTGTCGGTTCCGCCGACCCAATAGTCGCGCCGACCAACACCAACAGCGGAAGAATCCACCAGCGATGCCAGACTCGGGAAGGAAGCATGTCGTTTGTACCTCGGAGGAATGGGGCAACAGGAGGGTTACGGTCGGGAATTCCGCGAAACTTCGCATTCGCCGGGGTTACTCGTACCCCGAGAGGTCGACTGTCTTTTTGATTTTCCCGGCATCCAGGTCGACGTTGAGCAGGCTGTAGGCGTACTTTTGCGACCCGAATTCGCAGCGGTAGAACAGGAACGGGTGGACCCACCCGTTCGCGGGAGCGTTCGCGCCAGCCATCGGGTTCGTGTCCCACTTGAGCGGCTCGCCGGACTTCCCGTAGCGTTCCCGCGTCTTGGCGAAGAACGGGTTGTCCGCGTTCGAGTCGTTGACGAAGACGACGGGGCCGTTCGCCGTCACGTTCCGGAACGCGTGGCCGTTCGCGCGGGAAACGCTGATGAGCCGGACCCCGCGGAGCTTCACCGCCGGCGCGTCCGGGACGAGTTTCACGTCGATCGTGCAGTCCTGGCAGATCTGCGGGCTGCCGGCGTACCCGCAGGCGATCGCCTTGTTCCGGGTCACCACCTTGCAGTGCGTGAACGCGGAGAGCTCGGTGATGCCGTGCTCGACGGCCGGCCGGGTGGCGTTCCCGCACTCGGTGAACTCGCACTGGTCGAGCCACACCTCCCACGGCCGGTACGCGATCTCCGGGTTGCCCCCCAGGAAGTCCACCCCCGGCCCGTCGATGTCGCGGAAGGTGCAGCCGATCACGCACCCGTGGATCAGGTTGTTGAACTTGATCGCGATGCCGGCTTTTTTCTGGCCGGCGAACTCGCCGTGCAGGCAGAGCCACTTGTCGAGCATGCTGCCGTTCATGAAGATCCCGTACTCGCCCGTGTTGAGGAACCGCAGGCCGACGTACTTGTTCTGGTCGTGCTCGGCCCCGCCCATCACGTCGGGGTCGTCGTTCCCGACGTGGAGCCCGGCGAACGTCTGGTCCCGGAACGTGATCGCGTAGAAGTCCTGGCCGGCGATGTAACTCTTGCGGGTCGGCGAGCCGATGTCGTAGTGGTGGTCGTGCCCGGTCAGGGCGAGTCCGACGGTGCCGCCTTTCAGGGTCAGGTTCGCGACCCCGGCCCGTTCTTGCATCTTGACCAGGTGGATCGGCCGGTCCGTGGAGAGCGTCGTCTTCTCCGGCCCGGCCCCCCAGACGGCCGAGATTCCGCCGAGGAGGTAAAGCGGTTCCCGGAGCAGGAAGGTGCCGGCCGGGATGTCGAGCCGGACGTTGCCGCCGCCAGCGCCGGTCGCCTCGAACGCCTGGAGATCGGCCTCCAGTTTGGCCACCTTCTCGGATTCCTTGGCTTTCTTCGCCGCGTTGATCGCCCCCTTGAGGGACTTGACCCGATCGGCGAACGCCGTCTTGCGTGCGTCCCGGGCCCCGAGAATCTTCTTCACCACCGCGTCGATCCGGGCCCGGGCCGCCTTGAACTCCGGCGTCTGCTTGGCCGCGTCCTGCTTGGGGCGGTCGTGGTGGGTTCCGTGCAGCTTCCAGATCGCCGCGTCCGCGTCGGCCGCCTCGTCGAGCAACTTCTGCAGGTCGGCCCGGGACATCCCGTACATCACCTTGGCGAAGGCGTCGTCGCTCGGCTTCTTCCCGGTCGGGTCGGCCCCGGCGGCGAGGAGGTCCTTGCCGAAGTCGGGCTGCTGGGTGAACGCGATCGGCCGGACCGTTTTCGGGGCGTCGGTCGGCGGCACGGCCGGCGGCGGCGGGACCTTGCCGGCCGGCTTCTCCCCCGCGGCGAGGTCCGTCTTTCCGAGACGGAACGTTTCCTCGTCCGTCGCGTTGAACGGGGCGTCGAAGTGCCGGCCGGTCTTGATCTTGGCTTCGAGCTTCTCGACCGGTTCCGGGTTCGGCCAGTCCTTGGTCCGCCCGCCGGCCTTGAGCTTTTGCTCGCGGAGTTTGAACACCTTCTCCGCCGCGGCCCGGGCATCGAACGTCTTGAGGAACTCGGGCGTCGGCCGACCGGTGTACGGGGTCACCGCGAACCGCAGGGCGCCGTCGGTCCCGTGCTGGCCGTACTGCGACCCGACCATCCACTGCTGGAGGTCCGGGTCGCTGTTCCACAGGGAAACGTCGTTCGCGTTCGACCAGGTCCGCATCGCGTGGAGGACGTTCCCCTTGCCCCCCTCGATGGTGATGTCCCGGGCGGCGTCGGCGTTCCGCGGGTCGCCCGTGTTGGACCCGAACGCGTTGATCCCGCGGAGCCCGAGTTGCACCCGTTCGCAGTCCTTGAGCCAGTACACCCCCGGCCCCTGCGACGACGCCCGTTCCGTGGACCCGTGGTAGACCGCGAGATCCTTGCAGTTCTTGAACACCGCCCCCGGCCCGGGGTTGCCGTAGTTCGTCTCGATGAGTTCGTACACCCGGGTGCCCTTGCCGCCGCCCTTGAGGTCGAACCAGAGTTGGGCGTTGTCCTGCACCCAGTCGCGCTTGGCGGACTTCGGGTCCCAGTGGGCGTTGTAATCCTGGAACGGCCAGTTCAGCCCGAGCCACAGGAAGAGGGAGTCATCGACCCGGGCCTCGGCGGTCACGGTCCGTTTGCCGAACGCGTTGTCGCCGCAAATCCAGGCGCAGTTTTTGACATCGGACTTGATGCGGACGCCACCGCGGTTGAAGAGTGCGAACAGGTCGCTGGCCGGCTCGCGGCGGGGGCCGAACGCCTCACCGGGTTCCGGAAGGGCCGACACGAACTCGACCGCGTTCCGCCGCTTCGACGGGTGCCGGGCGACCCCGTCCGCGACGACCTGGTCGCAGCGGGAGAACATCAACTCGATTCCGCGTTGGCCGCTGCCAAGAACCACCGTCCCGCCCCACCCGCCGGTGATTTGCACGTCGTCCGCGACCCGGCGGAAGTCGAGCACCCCGCACGGCACCGACCGTGGAAGTTCGATCGCCCCGCCCGGGGGAAGCGATTCCGCGAGTTCAACGACGGTTCGGGAAATGTGTTCCGGTGGGGCGTCTCGCCAAGCCCGGCCGAGGAGAGACTCCATCTCCCGTTCCGAATCGATGAATCGGACGGCATGCTCGTCCGCGACCGCGTTCACTGCGGTAGCCAGCAGGACCATGATCGCCCCGACGCCGCACCGTTTCATGCCCCGCCTCCGAGTAGTTGGAACGCCCAATTAGGGAATTGTTAGCCACCGCGTCGGCAGGGGACATGTCGAAACCGCCCGCGAGATGTTAGGATGGACAGAACAACTGACTCGAGGAGTTGATCGCTGCGATGCGAATCCCCAAAACCCAGCGTCTGGACCTGTTCGTGAATTTCGTGGCGTGCGTCCGGGTCGGGAGCATCACGCGGGCGGCGACGGAGGCCGGCCTTTCCCGCACGGCGTTGTGGCAGCAGATGCAGGCCCTCCAGCGGACCTACGGGATCGTGCTCTTTCGCCGGACCCGCTACGGCGTGACCCTCACCCCCGATGGGGAACAGTTTCTGGCCCTGGTGGAACCGCTGGTGGCCGGGTTCGTCGGCCTGCCGGCAGCACTCGACGAGCGACGCAACGGAGTGGGGCCGATCCTGCGGGTCGCGTGCCCGGACTCCATCGAGGAGAACGAACTCGTTGCCGTTCTCGCGCGGTTTCGGACCGAGAATCCGGGGACCCGGGTTGAGGTGTTATCGAGTATGTCCCGGGCGATTCCCAAGCTGGTCGCGGCCGGGGATGCGGCGGTGGGAATCGAGGTGGACCCGCACGATGTCGGGACGGCGGGCTTGCGATACGACCGCCTCTACGAAAGACGCATCTACCTTGCCCTCCGGGACAGTCACCCGCTTCTGGAAGGTCGAATCACCCTGGAACGCCTGGCTGCTTTCCCGTTCGCGGCAGAACCCGCCGGGAGTCGGCTTCGGGAACGCGTGGAGCGGGCGTTCGTGGAGGCGGGGCTGGAAAGTGGCCACCGGGTGGAACTGGAGTCGTCGCGGGAACGGGTTCTGCTCGCCACGGTGTCGCGGGGTCGGACTGTGGCCGTGGTCAGCGGTCGGACGCCGCCCGACGCACCCCCGGGCGTCCGTCTGCTGGCGGCGGGCCATCTTTTCGGGCGGATGCCGGTCTACCTCGTCGGCCACCCCCAACCCCGAAACCCCGCCGAAGCCCGGTTCCAGGCCCACGTCCGGCAGGTTCTCCAGCGAGTCTCGGCCCAGTAGCCATCAACGGACCTGGGGAGAATCTCCGCGAATCAACCGGCTTTCCGGTCGGGCTCCGGGTACGCGATCCGGACGTGGTAGACGGCGGTCAGCCCCTTTGCGAGGGCGTCCTCGATGGCTCGCAATTCCGTCAGCGTCAGGCCGCTCTCGTCGAACTGCCCGTCGAGCAGTCGCTTCATCGTGAGGTCATGGACGAGCTTCCGCACCGCACCGGGGGTGGGGCTGCGAAGCGATCGACTCGCACTCTCGGCTGCATCCGCGAGCATCAGGATCCCTGCCTCGCGGGATTGCGGTTTCGGGCCCGGGTAGCGGAAGCCGCGTTCCAGAGCCTCCGGGGAAACTGATCCCCCCTGCAACCGCAACGCCTCGCGGTAGAAGTACTCCACGAGCGTGGTTCCGTGGTGCTGGCAGATGAAATCGACGATCGGCCGGGGAAGCCGGTACTGCTCCGCAAGTGCCGCCCCGTCCTTGACGTGCCCCACGATCACCAGCGTGCTCAGCGTCGGTTCCAGGGCGGCGTGTGCGTTCGAGCCGGCCTGGTTCTCGATGAAGTAGTGCGGCTTCAACATCTTCCCGATGTCGTGGTAGTAGCACCCGACCCGCGTCAGCAGCGTGTTGGCCCCGATCGCGTCTGCAGCCGACTCCGCGAGGGTCGCCACCGTCATGCTGTGGGTGTAGGTTCCTGGTGCTCGCCGAAGAAGTTCCTGCAGAAGCGGGTGCGAACTGTCGGAAAGTTCGAGCAGACTGACGTCGGTGACGACTCCGAAACACCGCTCGATGAGGGGCAAGCTGCCGGTGAGGACGAACCCGGCGAAGATTCCGGCCAGGCAGTTCCGACCCGCATCAACGAAAGTGAATTTGAGTGTCTGCCCCGTGAGGGTGTCGGTGGCGAAGGTCATGACGGCAAACGCGGCTCCGCAGAGCATCCCGACT
>CAZKIQ010000076.1:0-25215 GCA_964552815.1 uncultured Alcaligenaceae bacterium
CCGAAATCGCGAAAAACCAGGCCAACAGCACGCCCTTCTCTTCGGGAGGGCGAGTCTCCTGCCGAGCCGCCAACTGCCTCGGCTCGGCGGGAGCCTCGCCCTCCCGAAGAACCCGCGGCTCGATCAGTCCTCGATCACGAACTTTTTCGGGTCCGCCTTTTCCTTCAAGCTCGCCTCGACCACGGACATCGTCATAAACTTCTGGCCGTCGTGCTTGACTTCGAACTTCTGCGGCAGCATCACGCCGTCGACCTTCTTGTAGTCGGTGAAGTAACTCTCTTCGAGGACCTGCTTCTCGTCCGTGGATCCCGGGGCGAGGGCTTTTCGCGCGGTTTTGACGAGCAGCCCGGACTTCTTGTCGAAGAACAGCCGGATGTCCTTGAGGTTCTTCGCCGTGACCAGGACCACGGAAGCGGGTTTGCCGTCGACTTCCTCGTCCTTCTCCAGTTTCACGGTGTACTTTTTCCCCTCGGTGAGCGGGACCAGCTGGCTGACTTCCTGCATGGAGGCGGCCTGGATAAGCTCGGCTCGCTCCGCCTTGCCGAGTTTCGTCACTGCCCCGTTGAGCGTGTTCTGGACCTTGTCGCCGTTGACGATCTGAAGCAGTGCGATTTTCTGCCCGGCGACCTCGGCGTCGAGTTGCATGCGGAATTTGCCGGGAACTTCGTAGACGATCGCGCCGGTGAAGCTGATGTCCGTGCCGGCGACGGTCATGTCCCCCTTGACCTTGTATTCCCCGGATTTCTTGGTCGTCAGAGCTTCCGCTCCGCCGTGGGCTTCGATCGCCTTTTTCAGGACGGCGGCAGCATCGTCGGCCGCGGAAACGGGAAGGGCAAAACCGATGCAAACTGCCAGGCCCAAAACGAGATTCCGCATGATGGTCGATCTCCGGAGGGGATTGCGGGGTAGAACCCGAGGCCAATCTTACGGCAGAACGCGAATCTCGGCCCGGGTGGGTGCTTGACCAGATCGCCGGCGAAAGTCCTTGCGTTTCCCCGGCGGGTCTGGTTCCATCCAGGTACCTGCCTGGTCTCGTTTCTGTTTCTCTCCTGAGGTCGTTCTCCCATGCGTTTCCGCCTGCTTCTCCCTGCACTCGCAGCCGCGATTCTGCCCGCGTGGGCAACTGCCGCCGATCCCAAGCCTGAGGGTGCGACTCCGGAACAGATCAAGGAACTCGGATTCGACCCGTACGACCAGTCCCGGGTAGCGCTCGAACAGGAACCGCCGGCGGACTTCAAGGGGAAGAAGGTTGTCCTCGTCGCGGGGTCGAAGTCGCACGGGCCGGGGGACCACGAGTTCTTCGCGGGCACCGCCATTCTGTGCGATCTCCTGAAGCAGAACGGCGTCTGGCCGGTCATGGCCCGGGATGGCTGGCCGAAGAACGAGAAAATCTTCGACGGAGCCGCCGCACTCGTCTTCTACATGGACGGCCGCGGCGGGCACCCCGTCGTCAAGAACGACCGCCTCAAGCTCCTCCAAAAATACATGGACAAGGGCGTCGGCTGGGTCAACCTCCACTACGCCGTCGATTACAACCCGAAGGACGGCGAAACCGTCGTCAACTGGATGGGCGGCTTCTACGACCCCCGCACCTCCACCAACCCCCACTGGGACGCCGACATTCGGGCACTCCCGACGCACCCGATCACGCGGGGTGTCAAACCGTGGAAAATCAACGATGAGTGGTACTACAACATGCACTGGATCGGGGACGTGACGGACGTCAAGGATGCGAAGAGCGTGACGCCGATCCTGCAGGCGATTCCCCCGGACCGGACCCGCGGGACGGCCGACGCCAAGAAGTACCTTGGCCGGCTCGAAACGATGGCCTGGGCCTTCGAACGCAAAGACGGCGGGCACGGCTTCGGATTCACCGGCGGCCACAAACACGCCAACTGGGGCGACGAGAACTTCCGCCGAACCGTCGTCAACGCCATTCTCTGGGCCGCCAAGGTCGACATCCCCGAGGGGGGTGCGAAGGTCGAGTTCAACCCGATCGACCTGAACCGGAACCTCGACAAGAAGGGGAAACCGTTCGTGAAGATCGTTCCGCCGACTGCGAAGTAACCGCGACTTCGGAGAGAAAACCGCCTCCGGATCGAGCCCGATCCGGAGGCGGTTGCGTTGGGGCAGGATGCGGGTTACTTCTTCTCTTCCGGTTCCTTCTTCTCTTCCTTCTTCGCTTCGACGATCTCGAACTCCGCCTCGTCCGTGACGGCCAGTTGCAGGGCGTTCTTGTAGCTCTGAATCTTCCCCTTAGCCTTGACGGTCTTGCCGATGAGGTCTTTTTCGGTGAGTTCCTTGTACTTGCCCCCGATCGCGTTCTTCTCCAGGACGATCGTGAAGTTCTCCTCGCTGCGGAAATCCTTCATGGAGTTGAGGAGGAATCGGGTGCCGAGTTTCCGACCCGCTTTGACTTCCATCTGAACGGTGGCCGCATCGCCAGCCTTGAGTTTGAGCGCCTCCGCCGGGCCGACCGCTCCCTCGGCGAGCGGCACCTTGGATTCCACCGGCTCGATTTTCTTCGGCTGAATCACGCTGATCGGGAAAGAGTGCTTGACCGCAACCTCGCCGTTGACGTCCCGCAGTTGCAGGGAGATGACGGGGTCGACGGCGTTCCAGTCGATGGTCACGAACCCGAAGTGGTCGCCGTACGGCATGCCGCCGATGCGGTAGCTGTTCTTCTCCGGTGCTCGCCATTCCTTGGAGCCCTGGTTCAACCCGCTCGCGGTGACGTCGAAGAGGGGATAGTCGAGGATGTCCTTCCGGCAGGAGATGTCGCCCAGGTGGCGGTCGCCGCTGAGCACGATCACCCCACCCGCTTTGGTGTCGCGGATGAGCTTGTAGAGGCGTTCCCGTTCTTTGGGGAAGTTCGCCCATTTCTCGAACGGATGCTCATCCGAGACGACCTGGACCCCGGAACAGATCAGCCGGACTTCTGCTTCCTGCTTGAGTTGTTCTTCGAGCCACTTCCACTGTTCCTCACCGAGCATCGTCGCCTTGGGGTCCTCGTTGGGGATGTAGCCGCGGTACTTGAAAACGGGGTCCGGATCCTTGGATTTTTCGAGTTTGCTGCGGTAATACCGGCCGTCGAGCATGATCACCTGGACCCGTTTGCCGACGGGGCCGATGATTGTCGAAACGTACACGCCACCCCGTTTCCGCCGTGGCGAGTCCGGGGAGACTTCGAAGAAGTCGAGCAGAATCTTCTTCGACTCATCCTTGAGCTCCCACTCCTCGCCAGAGTCGTTGATGCCGTAATCATGGTCGTCCCAGATGGCGAGCATCGGGCAGGTGCCCTTGAGTTTCTGCCAGCCGGGGAGTTTCGCCAGAATGTCGTACTTTTCCTTGATGAGCTCGGCGGTCACTTTTTTCGACTTATCCAGATCCGCGTAAATGTTGTCGCCGAGAAGCAGCAGCAGGTCCGGTTTGGCGTCGGCGATTTTTTCGAAGATGGGCAGCGGCTTGTCCTGATCCGCACAGGACCCAAACGCAATGCGGGCCAGCGGGCGGGCGTCCTGCGCGGCCGCGGAATGGGTCGAGACGGCGATCAGCGACGCAATCGTCGCGATCCAGGTGGAAACCAGACGCACGCGTGTCCCCTCCGACAAGACCGCCCACTCCCGAGATAGAATGGGCGTATAAGTTCGTTCAATGCCCCGGCACCGCCCCCGGCAACGGTCCGAATTCGGTAGACGACTCAAACTCTTCCGATCTTCATGAAGGAATCGCTAAAATTTCTCTTGTCCTGGAGTTCCGTTCGGAAAATATTGAACTCCTTAGGCTTTCATCTTCTTGCCGTTCCGTTCGGGCGCCAGACCTTAACCCCATCGTGTCTGCCGAACGCGATTCCGGAAATTGCCACCTGTCGAGCGTCGGGCGATCCAGCCGAGCCGCCGACTTCCCGAAACCGTTTGCATTCCCTGGCGAAGCTCTTTCCATCGTCCGGGTGAACAAGGAGTGACCGATGGCCAAGTCCCGCGGCGACTTTACGGACGTTCTGATCAAACGCAAAGTCCTCAGCCCCGAACAACTCAATGAGTCCATCGCACTCGCCAATTCCACCGGGCTCAAGCTTCAGGATGCCCTCGCCAAGCAGAACTACGCCACCCTCGCGGAAAGCATGTCCGCGATGGCCGAGCACCACGGACTGCAGTTTGTCGATCTCAATGGTGTCGAAATCTCCAAGCACGTCACGGAACTCGTCCCCGAGTCGGTGGCGCGGGAAAACATGGTCATCCCCCTCGCTCTGGAGGGAAATACGCTCAAACTCGTGACCTCGGATCCGGGGAACTACGAATCCTTTCAGAAGCTTCAGTTCATCCTCAACAAAGACATTCAGCCGGTGCTCGCAGTCCACGAGCAGATCATCGAGGCAATCAACCGGAGTTACGGCCAGACCGAAACCGAGTCGGTCGACTCGATGTTGGTCGAGTTCACCGACACCGCCATCGAATTCACGCAAGTCGAGAGCAACGCGACACTTGCGATGGCGGACGATTCCGACGCCCCGGTGGTGAAACTCGTCAATCTCATCATCAGCGAGGCCGTCGCGTCCCGGGCGTCGGACATCCACATCGAACCGTTCGTCGATCGGGTCCGGGTCCGGTACCGAATCGACGGCGCTCTCGTCGAGCGAGACGCCGCCCCCCGTCGGCTGCTAGCGTCGATGCTCGCCCGGATCAAGGTGATGGGGAACATCGACATTTCCGAGAAACGCCGACCCCAGGACGGTCGGATCAAGATGGCGGTGCAGGGGAAACACTTCGACCTTCGGGTCAGCATGCTTCCGAGCGTGCACGGCCAATCCGCGGTAATGCGGATCCTCGACCGGAGCAACATTCAAGTCGGCATCCGAGACCTGGGCTTCTCGGAAGAAGATTACGTCCGGTTCCAGGGGATCATCAAACGCCCGAACGGAATTTTCCTCGTGACCGGCCCGACCGGGTCCGGGAAAACCACGACGCTCTACGCAGCGTTGAACGAACTCAACCGCCCGGACCGGAAGATCATCACCGCCGAGGACCCGGTCGAATACTACCTCCCCGGTATCAACCAGGTGGAGGTGAGGCACAACATTGGTTTGAATTTCGCTCGAATCATCCGGGCGATGCTTCGGCAAGCTCCAAACATCATTCTTGTGGGCGAAATTCGCGATAAAGAAACGGCTGAGATTGCCGTCCAGGCCTCCCTGACCGGACACTTGGTTTTCAGTACGCTACACACGAACGATTCGCCCAGCGCTATCACCCGCATGGTCGATATCGGCGTCCAGCCGTTCCTGATCGCCTCCTCAGTGATCGCGATCATGGCCCAGCGGTTGGTGCGGGTGAACTGCCCGAAATGCAAGGAACCTCGCAAGCCAACCGAGGCGGAAATGAAGGCCGCCGGGGTCACCCCGGAAATGGCCGCCAAGGCCACCTGGATGCGCGGCAAGGCGTGCTCCTACTGCCGGCAGAGCGGCTACCGTGGTCGCCAGGCGATTTTCGAGCTTTTGAAGATGAATTCGGCGATCCGCGAAGCGACGTTTGCGCAAGCTCCTGCCCAAGAGCTTCGCCGAAAAGCCCGGGCCACCGGGATGAAAAACCTGCTCGAGGATGGCGTCTCGAAGGCCTTGAAAGGGCAGACCACGCTGGAAGAGGTGTTGGCGACCTGCCACTCCTCCGAAAACTAGCCAGGAACTGTCACTCGTTCTGGCGACAGCTCGACAGCGATGCGGGAAATCTCTCCGGTTTTTGGCCCCGCCGACGGTCGGCGGGATAATGCGGCTGTCGGGCAGGCGACCCCCGGCCGCGGACATCACGGGTCGCGACCCCGACCGAGGTTCAATTCGTGGCAACCGTTGCGATGGAGAAGTTGCTGTCCACAGTGATCCAACTGAAGGCCAGCGACCTCCACATCACCGTCGGGCAACCCCCCGTCGTCCGCCATCAGGGCCGGATGCGGAAACTCGACGCCAAGATTCTCGACAGCGACGACACCGCCGGTCTGATGAAGTCGATCACCCCCGACCGCTGCCAGCAAGAGCTCCAGCAGAAGGGCGGCTCCGACTTCGCCATCGAATACGTGGACGGCTACCGCTTCCGCGTCGCGATCTTCAAGCAGCGCGGAACGATCGGCATGGTTCTCCGGCGGATCCCGAGCCAGTTCCTCACCTTTGAACAGTTGAAGATGCCGGACGCGATCCGGTCGCTAATCGTCCGCCCGCGGGGATTGCTGCTCGTCACCGGCCCGACCGGCTCCGGGAAGACGACCAGCCTCGCGTCGATGATCAACTTCCTCAACGACAACTACGACCGGCACATCATCACGCTCGAAGACCCGATCGAGTATTTCCACAAGCACAAAAAGTGCACCGTCAACCAGCGGGAGATCGGTGTCGACGTCGGCGACTTCAAGGAAGGCCTGAAACGCGCCCTCCGGATGGACCCGGACGTGATCCTCGTCGGCGAAATGCGGGACCTCGAAACGATTCACGCCGCCATCGAGGCCGCCGAAACCGGGCACGTCGTCTTCGGAACTCTCCACACCTCCGGGGCCGCCTCCACCGTCAACCGGATCATCGACGTCTTCCCGAAGGATCAACAGGACCAGATCCGGACGCAACTCTCGACGGCCCTGATGGGCGTGCTATCCCAGGCGCTGCTTCCGAAAAAGCCCGAAGGCGTCATCGCCGCCTACGAGATGATGGTCGTGACCCCGGCCATCGCGAACCTCGTGCGGGAAAACAAGGTGTACCGGATCGACTCCGCCATCCAAACCGGGCGGAAGCACGGGATGTTCCTTCTCGACGAATCGCTCTACAAGCACTGGAAAGAGGGGCTCGTCGACAAGGAAGAGGTTCTGCTCAAGGCTCAGAAACCGGCAGAACTCGCGGCAAAAATTGCCCAGGCCGAACGCGGGGCGGACGACGATGACGACGATGAATATGAGGACGATGAAGAGGATGACGACGAGGATGAAGACGACGACGAGGATGAGGATGAAACCCCTCGACGTCGGTACAAGAAACAGTAACGGCCTCCGGGCCTGGCCCGCCGACTCGGCGGGCTTCCGTCGTTTTCCGTCGCTCCGATATTCTCGCGTCAGCCGAACACCCGGATCTCCTGGAAGGTCGATACCGATGACTCCGAACCCCAACGATCCGAAGAAGCCCGCGAACCCGCAGGCGAAGCCGGGGATTCCTGTCTCGGGGAGCGGCACCCCCCGCCCCGCCGGTGCCCCGCAGGGGAAGCCCGGTATCCCCGTTTCCGGCAGCGGTTCCGCGAAGCCCGGCGTTCCCGGCGCAAAGCCGCCCGTTCCCGGCCAGGCCCGTCCCGGTGTCCCCGCGTCCGGTGCCCCCAAGCCACCCGTGAAGCCCGGCGTTCCTTCCAGCTCCGCCCCGAAACCCCCGACCCGCCCCGCCGCCCCGCCGCCCAAGAAGACGACCAACAAACTCGCCCACATCGACAACAACACCCGTCAGCTCGGCCAGAAACTCGTCGACCTCGGGTATCTCGAAGACTCGCAACTCGATTCCATCTTCGAGGAAATGCGGACTATCGAGGCCAGCCTTGGCGACATCGTCAAGGAACGCAGCCTGGTCACAGCCGACCAGCTCCTCCAGGCCACCGCCGAAGTTCACGGCATGAAAATGTCGCTTCTCGACGAGGAGAAGCCGACCGCGGACGCGCTCAAACGGGTTCCCCAGACGATGGCCGAGCTCTACAAGCTCGTCCCGATCTCGATTGACGGCGACACGCTGACCGTTGCGATGTCCGACCCGAACAACATGCAGGCCCTCGACGATATCCGCAACTTCCTCGGGATCCGGCACGTCATCCCGATCCTGGCCCCGGCCGAGGCCGTCGATGGCCTGATGAGCCGCTCCTACGCCGGCAAGGACGAGGAATCAATCGCCTCCATCATCGCCGCGATGGAAGCCGACCCGGAACTCGCCAGCAAGGGGGCCGGCCGCCGGGAAACCAGCATCGACCTCAACAGCCTCGAAGAACAGGCCAACTCCGCACCCGTCCGGAAACTCATCAACATGGTGATGTTGATGGCCATCCGCGACCACGCCTCGGACATTCACTTCGAACCATTCGAAGAAGAATACAAGATGCGCTACAAGTGCGACGGCGTCTTGTATGAGATGGTCCCCCCGCCACGCCACCTGGCCAGTGCCATCGCGTCGCGGATCAAGGTCATGTCCAACCTCGACATCGCCGAACGCCGACTGCCCCAGGACGGCCGGATCGAACTCACCATCGGGGCCAACCGCATCGATATGCGGGTCTCCGTTCTCCCCACAATGTTCGGCGAAAGCGTCGTCATCCGGGTTCTCGACAAGTCCAGCGTCGGCCTCGAACTCGACCGGATCGGGATGCCACCCGAGATCCTCAGCCAGTTCCGCCAGGTCATCAAGAAACCCAACGGCATCGTCCTCGTCACCGGCCCCACCGGGTCCGGCAAGACTACGACCCTCTATTCCGCCCTGAACGAACTCAACGAGATCGACACCAAGATCATTACCACGGAAGACCCCGTCGAGTACGAAATCGACGGCATCATCCAGTGCCCCATCAACGCGGACATCGAGTTCACCTTCGCCTCCGCACTCCGGGCGATCCTCCGCCAGGACCCAGACGTCATCCTCGTCGGCGAGATCCGGGACCTTGAAACCGCCCAGATCGCGATCCAGGCATCGCTCACCGGGCACCTTGTGTTCTCAACGCTTCACACCAACGACGCCCCGAGCTCGGTCACTCGCCTCCGCGACATGGGCGTCGAACCCTACCTCATCACGGCCACCGTGGAAGCGATTCAGGCCCAGCGGCTGGTCCGCAAGATCTGCGCGAACTGCCGAACTGGCTACGACCCAACCCGTGACCAACTTCTGGAATTGAACCTCTCACAAGATGCATTGAAAGGTCGCCAGTTCTTCTACGGTGAAGGGTGTGATAAATGCAATAACCTCGGCTTCAAGGGCCGAACCGGGGTGTATGAACTCCTCATCATGAACGACGACCTCCGCGACATGATCTCGAAGGGGTGCTCGACCGACCACCTTCGCCAGTACTGCCGAAAGAAAGGCGTCGCCAGCCTCCGTGACGCCGGCCTGCGTGCCTTATTCGATGGGTTGACCACGCTGGATGAAGTGGTGCGTGAAACCGTATTGGAAGACGACTAAACCTGATTCGACAACCTCATAGTGGCTGAACCACCACGGATTCAACACCGAGTACCCCATGCCTACATACAAGTTCGAAGCGCTCAACACTTCCGGCCAGGAAGTCAAGGACTCGGTGGAGGCACCGAACGAGGAAGAAGCCTCGCAAAAAATCAAGGCGATGGGCTACTTCGTCACCAAGCTGACGGCCCAGCAAGGGGGCGGCGGAAAGAAGGGGAAGAAGGGGAAAAAGGCCGGGAAATCCCGGAAAACCTTTGTCATCGGCGGGGTTTCCCAGAAGAAACTCACCCTGTTCACCCGGCAGTTCTCGGTGCTGCAAGACGCCGGCCTGCCCGTCCTGCGGTCCCTGCGGATCCTCGAAAAGCAGATGAAACCGGGCGCTCTCAAGAACGCGCTCATCGATGTCGTCGAGGATGTCGAATCCGGGATGACGCTCTCGGAAGCCCTCGCCAAGCACCCCAAGTGCTTCGACCGCCTCTATGTCAACATGGTCCGCGCCGGCGAGGCGGGCGGTGCCCTCGAAGTCATTCTGCAACGCCTGGCCGACTTCAAGGAAAAGGCCCAGGGCCTGAAGCGCAAGATCATTGGTGCGATGGTTTATCCGGCCGTCGTGATCTTCGTTGCCGTCGCGATCCTCACCTTCATCATGGTGATGATTATTCCGAAGTTTAAGAAGATCTTCGACGAATTCGGCCTGCAACTTCCATGGGCAACCCAAACCCTCATCAAGATCTCGACATGGGTGAAGGATTACTGGTACTTCATCCCCATGTTCCCGGTCGGTGTCTATCTCCTCATCAAGCTCATCCGTATGACCCAGTCCGGCCGTTATGCACTGGACCGGATGATATTGTGGGTGCCGGTCGTTGGGGGGCTGGTGGAAAAAACCATTGTAGCTCGGACCACCCGGACCCTGGGGACGCTGGTAAGTTCCGGTGTGCCGATCCTGGAGGCGCTCACGATTGTGAAGGAAACCGCGAACAACCTCGTCTTCGAGCGGATGTTCCAGCGGGTTCTCGAGTCGATCCGCGAGGGGGACACGATTGCCGAGCCCCTGCGGGAGGCCCGCCTGGTGGACGACATGGTTGTGAACATGATCGAGGTCGGCGAGGAGACCGGGGACCTGGACACCATGCTGTATAAGGTCGCGGATTTCTACGACGAAGAAGTGGATGTGTTGGTGAAATCGCTGATCAGCCTGTTGGAACCGATCATGATCGTGTTCCTCGGGGGCGTGATCGGGGCGATTGTGATCTCGCTCTTCCTGCCACTCATCAAGCTGCTCGAAGGCCTCAGTAAGTGAATGGCATCGCTCCGTATGATGCGGAGGTTGCATGTCATGTGGATATTGACGGGAATTGCTGTCCTGCAGACTCGGAAATTCCGTTAGACCCTGTACGCTCGGCTTGCCGGATGGCGGGCCGGGCGGGAACCCCGGAGGCGGATCATGATTCGTCGCACGAACACGAAACCCCGGCGTGCGTTCACGCTGGTCGAATTGCTTGTCGTGATGGCGATCATCGCCATCCTGGTCGGGATCATCGTGCCGGCCGTGCAGAAGGTCCGCGACTCGGGCACGCGAACGCAAGCGGTCGCCGAGATCAACCAGCTGGCCCTCGCGACCGCCGCCTTCAAGAACGAGTTCGGCTTCGTGCCGCCGGATTCCTTTACGATCCCTGCCAACTCAACCGACGCGGGAATGAGTACCCTTCGCCGGATGTTTCCACGGTGGAACCCGAGCGGTGCGACCGGGCTACCCAACGGAGGGTCACCTCTGAACGGGAACCACTGCCTCGTCTTCTTCCTCGGTGGTCCTGGGGGCCAGGGTTGGGACGGTACGAACCCAGCAAACGCGACGCCGGGCTCCAACAAGAAGGGACCGTACTACGACTTCCCCGTGAAACGACTCTCTGGAAGCCCGGCCCAGTATCTCGACCCGTGGGGCACGCCTTACGCCTACTTTGCACCCACCGCCGCGACCGGGACCTACGGAGCGGGGCAAACCTATTCGCCGGGCGGGGCCATCTCACCGTTCAGTTCCGGTGGGCGAGCGGTCAACCAGACCGGCGTGCAGATCATCTCTGCCGGCAAGAACCAGGCGTTCGGCCCTGGCGGTGCGTGGGCACCCGGAACAGGCCCCTACACCCAGGCGTCCAACGGCGGCGATGATCTGGCGAACTTCAACGAAGGGTATCAACTCGGGGCGGTGAATTGATTCCTTCCCCCAACCGGAGGCGCCCCATGGCGACTGCGACCGCCCGGCGAGCCGGGTTCACGCTGATCGAATTGCTGGTGGTGATGGCCCTGCTCGCGGTCCTGGCTGCGATCGCGGCGGGGGTGTACTTCCGCGTGCGGTCGGGTGCCGAACTGACCGCGACGCAAAGCACCCTCGACAAGCTCAACGCCGGCATCGACCGGAAGTGGAAAGCCGTGCTGGATGCGGCCCGGAAAGAAGCCCCGAACACGCCGGCCGGGTTCAAGACCACCTGCGGCAATGATCCCGAGCGCATCCTGATTGTGCTCAGCTACATGAAACTGAAGAACGAGTTTCCGACCACCGTGGCCGAGGCGACGAACCCGGTCTCGTTCGGTGGGCTGACCCTGCAACCTCGGTCGATCTTCACCGGGCTGTCTGCGACCGGCACTCCCGAGGAACAGTCGGCGGCGTGCCTGTATGTGTCCCTGACCCAGGGGGGCGTCGGCGGGGAAACGTTTGATGCGACCCCGCTGCAATCGCAAACCCGGGCCGTGGCGGGGAACCAGGTCTTCGTCGATTCCTGGGGCAAACCGATCGCGTTCGTCCGGCAGGCGTACTGTGCGGAGGTGAACAGCCCGCCATACACCCGGTCCGCCGGTGGAAAAGATCCGGTTGACACGGTCGGGAAACTCGGCGGACTCGGAGGAAACCTGGCTACGTTCTGGTCTGCAATCCGTGCAAATCAGATGAATGCGGGGGCAGTGCCCGCATCTTATGATGCCACTCAAAACTGGGTTCCCACCGTCGTCTCCGGCGGGCCCAATGAGAAGTTCGGGGCGCTCCTCGGCGGCAACGACGACGGAAACGACAACCTCATCAGCTTCCGGCTCCGCAAGGCCGGCGCGAAGGGGAACTAACATGACGCGAATCTCTTCCCGCCGACGCGGTGGGTTCACACTCGTCGAACTGCTGGTCGCGATCTCCCTCGCGATCCTGCTGCTGAGCATTGTGGTCGGGGTGGCGAACTCCGGGGCGTTCGGGTCGTACAAGGTGGTTCGGTCTGCCGACCGGATCTCGGGTTGGCTGTTGATTTCGAAGAGCCGGGCGATCCGGGACGGGTTGCCTCGGGGCGTGCGGTTCTACCGCAACGGGGCGGGAACACACTTCACCGAGGCACAGTACATTGAGGTTCCACCGCCGTGGGTTCCGAACCCGCAACAGGAAGCGAACCCAACCGGGCCGCGGATTGTGTTTACCTACACCACCGACGCGTCATCACCACCCAATATCAACGGCCGACACTGTTACTATGTCACCAATGCCCCCGCCTCGGCAGGGGATCAACTCGACACGATGGTTCAGGTGAGCGATGTATTGACGCTACCCGAGATCGGGGGTGCATACCGGGTTACATCCAAATCGATCCAGAGTCTTTCCCTCGGCGGCCCAGCAACCAACGTGTGGGAGCTTGGACTGGCAGCGTTTCCCAATTTTGGTTCGGCATCGGCCCCATCGAACCAGGGGATGCTGACCACCTACAAGTTCGCGTTCGGCGGCCAGGCTCGGCCCCTGTTCGGCGAGCCGATGCTGCAGGTGCCGGAAGGGACCGTTATCGAAACGGGTCAATCTGGTGGGACGAGCACCATCGGTGTGGATGTGTCCGGTGCGACGTTCGACGTCATCTTCACCCCTTCCGGCCAGGTGCTGAATAACACGGCGGGTTACATCGTTCTGTGGGTTCGCGATCCGGACAAGGGGACGGGGGGGACTCCCTGGCTGGACTTTGCGAATGCGGGGGAACAGGTGCTGGTCTGCATCTACACCGGCACCGGGACGATTGCCACCCAACCCCCGTTCCCGACGGCGGGGAGCCAGTACCAGTACGTGACCGACGGCCAGTACGGCGGGTTGTAGCATCTCCGCGGTTTCGCGGAAGCCGCCCGTTTGACACACGTCCGCTATCGGAGTTTGACCATGATTCGCCGCACATCCCGGCCCGGATTGACACTGACGGAGGCGCTGGTGGCGCTCTTCGTGATGGCGCTCGGTTTGCTCTCCTTGCTGACCTTGTTCCCCCTGGGCGCGTTCCAGATGGCCCAGGCCCTCAAGGACGACCGCACCGCCCAGACGGCGATTCAGGCCGACGGTTATATGCGGATGTACTGGCAGCAACACGTCGTGGAGGGGAACACCGAGCGGACCGGGATCAGCGAGGCGATGTTGAACCCGGGCGTGATCGGGCCGATCACGATCACGACCATGCCACCCCTCGGGGGGACGATCACTGCGGCCTCGACCGCCTCCCCAATCGTCATCACCAGTACCGGGCACGGCATCCCGAGCGGGCCGCCTGTCCAGGTCACCGTGACCGGGGTGGGTGGAATCACCGGGGCAAACGGAAGCTGGCCTGCCTCTGTGAGCAGTGTCGACAACTTCCAGTTGACCGGATCCACCGGGGCCGGAACCTATACGACCAACACTGGGCGATGGTATCGCTCAGACAAGGCGGGAGAACCGAGCTACGCCTTGTTCGTGGATCCACTGGGCTGGCAGGCGCGATCGTCCATGTTGGGGGAACGGCCGTGGATTTCGCGTTCCCAGAGCAGCGTGGGCGGGGCGGCCACCGCAGTTCCCCCACGGCGAACCCTGGCAGCCGTCGGGAATCCGATCCAGACCTGTTGCCTGGTCGATGACCTGGGGTTCCGCGAGAACGGTAGCCCTGGTGCGACCGTCGACTGGGGCCAGGATTACAACTGGTCCGCGGTCATCCAACAGCCCCGCGTTGATACGCCGAACGTGGCGAATCTCAAGATCCTCGTCTATTACAAACGGCCCGCTCTGACCGGGGAAACCAGAACGGAACTGCTCGTCAACCCTGGCGCCGTGACCCCAAATGTGACGACTTCCCTCACCTTCACCATCGCGGACTATGACGACAAGACGACCTATGTCCGCAAGGGGGGGTGGATCATGGATGGGACCATCAACCCTGCCCTGGGCATCCGGAACGCGAACTTTTACCGCATCGCCGGGGTGACCGCTTCCGGTGGCGGGACGTTCACCATCGACCTGGAAACGCCGATCCGCCCGCTGTGGAACGGCAGCACGGCGGCGTATCCGAACAGTCAGTTCTACCTGTTCGCGAACCTGGCAGAAGTGTTCGAACGCCCGCAACTGCGGCCGACCTCCTATGAGCCGTAATTCCCAAACCACATCTTCCCGCGCGGAGTCGGACCAATGAAACTTGCACCCTCGAACCTGCGAACTCGCCGAGGCGGGTTCACGCTCATCGAACTGCTGGTGGCGGCGGCGTTGTGCGTCGTGATCATGACGGTGCTGGCCATCTCGTTCCGCAGCGGGATGGACACCATGAGCCAGATGAAATCGGTCGCGGACATGACCGACCATCTCCGGGCGGCGGAGGTGGTAATCATCAACGACCTGCAAACCCCGCACCTCGAAGACGACGCCGGGCTGACGGTGTCGCTCAGCGACCCGATTGTGAACCGGAAATGGGACGGAACCAATCGCCGCTGGGAGAGCCCCCGGAAAGGGTTTTTCCGCATCACCCAGGGGAGTGCCCCGAAGACCGCTCCGGGTTCGGGTGCTTGCCCGATCGGCGGACTGACCGCCGGAGCCGCCACCGATGCGTACTTGTGGGAAGGCACGGCCGACAACGTCAACACGTTCCGGGCCCACGATCACTGGATGCACTTCACGATGAAGAAGACCGGGTTGAGCGAACAGGAATCGTTCACGGTTGATGTTCCCAACGTGGTGGCGATCGACCTGGCCCTGAAGAACGGCCTGGTTCCAGCCGGGAACAAGATGACGAGCAACTGGGCCGAGGTGGCCTATTTCCTGGCTCCGACGAGCCAGTACACAGCCGGGGCGAACTCGTTCCCGCTCTACACCCTGTACCGTCGGCAACGGGCGATCGCACAGACCGCACCAAGTTCCGCCATCACCGTGCCCGCCGGGTTCGTCGACCTGAGTGTCACCCCCTCGAGCAATCTCAACACTCCCCAAACGATCACTAACCTGGTCAACCGCCTGTTTGGGGCGGGGGCTCCGACCCAGCTCGGCGGTGCGGATGTCGGCAAAGATGTGCTGCTCTCGAACGTGATTTCCTTCCAGATCCAGGTGATGACCGACGGGAACAACGAGTTCCGCGACCTGTACGACGACGGGGTTCTCGGGCCAACCGGAGACACCCAACCCTGGCCGCGGACCTGGGACTCGGCGAACCAGCCAGCGACCGCCACCCGCATTCGCGGGGTGCAGATCCACATTCGCGTTTACGACATTCGCAACGCGATCACCCGGCAAATGACCATCACACAGGCGCTGTAACCCGCCCCTTCCCGAACACCGACCGTCGGAGACCGACCATGCGATCCCGAGTTGCCCGCCGCGGTGCCCAGGTGCGAGCCCGTCGCGGGGCGATCCTGCTCATCGTCCTCACGATGCTCGCCCTGCTGGCGGTCGTCGGGTTGAGCTTCGTGCTCTTCTCCGAGAGCGAAGCGACCGTGGCCCGGGTCCACCGCGATTCGCGCAACACTCCCAGCGACGACGCCATCCCCGATCCGGGTTCGGTCGCCAACGAGGTATTCGGCCAGTTGATCTTTTCCCAGCCGATGACTGGGAGCGGCACCCTCACCGGATTCCGCGGCTACGACATGGCGACGATGGTGTACGGCTATCGACCGGAGTCCATCAATTTCATTCCCTACAACGGCATCGGCGGGTTCAACGAAACCCTCAGTATTGGCACCCTCACCAGCCGACACCAGGTCATCAACTATTCCCACAAGCCCGGCACCACCCTGTTCGACCCGGAATACGTTGGCCCCCGGGCCGACCCGAACACTCCGAGGCCAAGTACGGACACATACATCGGGCGGAACGCGGCCTATACCTACCCGGACCGGAACAACGCCTATGTCGCCCTGGTCAACCCGAATACGGGGGAGATCGTTGTCCCGTCTTTCCACCGACCGTCGCTTTTTGGTTCGTTCGATCCGTCGAACCCGAAGTGGACCAGTCCGGAAGGTCGGTATATGACCGTGCGGCCCCGGCCGGCGGACCACACGCCCGATTTTCCTTTCCCCACTCCCAATCCGGATGGGAGTTACACCGGCGACGTGCAGAACCTGCTTTATGCGAACGGGAAGCAGAAGAACGACAGCATCTGGATCGACGCCAACCTGCCGGTGATCCGCTGGCGGGGCCAACTGATCAAGCCTCTGGTCGCACCGCTGATCCTGCCCCTCGATGGGCGGGTGAACGTGAACGTGGCGGGGAACACGAAGAACGGCGGCTCCCAGGCTTCCCAGATGGGTTTCGGCGCCTGGGAAATCGACCCCTCCATGATCCTCGGCGGAGCAACGAACACCCAGCAACTGGTGGCCGCCCGGTATGGCGTTCCCAACACGCCGCCGATCAACCCGCCGGCACCGAACGGGAGCACGGTCGCGTATCGGCTTTTCCACCCCGAGGCGAACAACTTCAACGATCCGGACAAACAGATCGCCCCGCCTGACTATGCCAAGGTGGATTTCGACGGCGTCGGGGCAGGGGCACCCATGACCTTGCCGACCGGGTTCGCATCGAATCCGGTTTATCCCGTCCCGGGGTACGACAACGCGACCACGGCCAGCGGCGAGACGGCGAACCACCCGGCGTTGTGGAACCCGTTCCAGTGGACCCAGAACCCGGCGGCGACCGGGGCCCGAGCCTTCCCGGTCGGCGACCTTCGCCAACTGTCCGGTCGCTACTCCGATCGCCCGCGCAAATACTCCCAGCCGTACCTGGGTTCGACGTTCGATCCGATCTTCGGTCCGACCGCAGGGTCTGGCCCGTTCGATCCGGCCAACGGTGCGGACGCGAACCGGATTGCTGCGGTTCGGCGGGCCCTGACGACCACGATCAGCAACTCGGTGAATCGTCCGGGTCTGGCCCCGAACTTCGGAATGGGGTCCACCCAGACGTTCGACCTGGCGGGACCCAATACCCTGCCGACACTCTCGTCGCTGCCGACCTTCACCACGGCCACGGCGGGTTCCTGGACCATCCCGGATGGGGTGGCGAACCAGGCGCGGAACCAGTGGGCGGCGCTGGGTGCCCTGGATTTGAACCGGCCCCTGGTGGACTACCGGGATTCAGGCACCCGCCCGGCAACCATCAACGCGGCCACACCCTGGCCGCTCAACGACACGACCGTCACCGCGGCTTCCTACACCGCGGCGAAATATGATCGCCACCTTTTCGCCCGGGAAATCTACGCCCGGATGGTGCTGGCGACCGGGGCGAGTGCTACCGTTGCAGTTGATGCTTCGGGAACCATCACTGTCACCCCGACAGTCGCAGCGGGAACCACCCAGTTCGATGCCCTCCGCTGGCTGGCCCAGTTGGCGGCGAACATGGTCGACCAGATCGACGACGACGATGTCAGCACGGTTTTCGTGTGGAACCCGTCCACGCCCGGTGCCCCCGCCACCGAGTTCGCCGATGCTGCCAACTTCGACGTGACTGGTGCCGCGCCTGCCATCAACGACCGCACCGTGTTCGGGGTGGAGAAACCGCGTCTGGTTCTGAACGAGATCTACGCGGAGGTCGCGAACAGCCAGTCGGACAACATGAACGCGAACGCGGCGGCACCGTTCCAGGTGCGATTCTTCATCGAGTTGCTCAACCCGGGCAGCCCAATCACCGACCCGACGAACCCGCTTTACTTCAGCAACGCGGCACCAGGTTCCGTGCCCTTGCGATTCGCCGGCCCGGGGATCTCGTGCTACAAGATCGAGGTTTACAAACGGAACGGAACCACGGCTCGCACCAACCTGGCGAATCCGTCCAATGTGGCCGGCATCGCCGTTCCGGGAACGCCGCCGGACCTCGACATGGATTTCCTCGATGTCGTTGCACCCGGTGGGGCGCCCGCAGGGATCGCCGACCGGGTCGAACCGAACAATGGGCTGTACAAGTCCACCGGTGGTAACCGCAACGGGTTCGCGGTTATCGGGCCACAGCTCGATCGGACGCTCACCGATTCAATCGCGTTTGTTCCCGACACCAACGCCGCACCGTTTGATCAAATTCTTCAAAAGCCGACCCCCGCGGCGGCGAGCACCAACAAGTTGCAGTACGACACCACCCAGGTCACCGAAACCACCTGGGAAGACGTGACCGCCACGGCGCCGGCGACCTCGTTCAAGGAAGTCAACCTGAACCAGCATGCGGTGCTGTTGCGTCGCCTGGCGTGCCCGTACCGACCGGCTGGGCC
Source organism: uncultured Alcaligenaceae bacterium (assembly GCA_964552815.1). Classification (GTDB taxonomy): domain Bacteria; phylum Planctomycetota; class Planctomycetia; order Gemmatales; family Gemmataceae; genus CAYUHJ01. Next base: position 18,655 of record CAZKIQ010000076.1, read on the forward strand.
AGACAACCCCTACATCACGGTCGACTACATGTCCCGTGTTTCCCTGCGAGATGCGGTGCGGGTGGCGGCGGATCCCATGGTGATGGGGATGGACGGAGTGCGGGCACCGGCTCCGATTCCCACAGACTTCCGCTCGATCGGCCGGGTCCAACCCTATGCCGGCAACGAGGGAGCCGATCCGGACACGGCCACCCTGGCCGCAGGTGATGGCCTCACCATCCGACAGCAACCGAACCCGGCGCTGGCGGCCCAGCAGCACACCCTGTTCCAACACAACGGGCGAACCCCGGACACGGCGGCGAACCCGGCACCGACCGCACCCGGCGACGAGACGCTGGTCATGCCCTTCGAGTGGATGCCCCACCTCGACCGGAAACTCGTGAACCAGTTCGAGCTTCTTCACACAAGCGTTTACCCGCCTCACATGCTCACACACCGGTTCGCAAATCCCAAGGCGGCGGCTCGACCTGTCTTCCACCGCCACGCCTTCCAGCGACCCGCCGACATCGACCCGGGACCGGACGCGACCCTCGGCACCGCCGATGATGTGGTGCTCGATCCGGGTGGGTTCCTTACCACCAATGCCCCACTGTATCGGTTCTTCGAGATGCTCAGCGTCCGACCGTGGGGTTACGGTCTGCCCCTCGGTGGACGTGTGCCCGGGAAGATCAACATCAACATGCTCTGGGACCAGGACCCGACTACGAACCGGTCCCAGGTGTTCGACGCCCTGTTGCTCGCGAATGGTGCAGTTCCCGCAGGGAACGGGTTCACCCTCACGGACGACGTACCCGCCATTTGGAATGCCCTCAAGGCAAGTCGTTCCCCGGGGTGGACCACATCAACACCCGTGGTCGGAACCACGATTCACGAGGACGCGGCCGGAACCGACCGACCGTTCCATGCCCTGGGTGCACCACAATTCGCCGCAGACGGCACGACAGTTCTGTCGCAGACCGGATTGACCGATACCATCCTCCGCAACCGCACCACCGCGGATCCGGACGGCGTGACGCGATCGCTTTTCCAGCGGGTCGGCAGCCTCCATCCGTTCCAATCCTGGGAACCCCTGCGGAAAACGGTCAACAACCTGACTACCACGACCGACTGCTACCTGGTCGTCTTCACTATCGGCTACTTTGAGGTGCGGAATAACCCACCGTTCGGGACAGGTTCACTCCCGCAACTTGGTCGAGAGGTCTATCAAACCTTCCCTGGCGACATGCGGTCGAAGTATGTCGGAGTGATCGATCGCACGCAAATTGGAGTGGATCAGAACGGAAACCAGGGGAGTGCTGGGTGGTCGGTAGATTTGGCCGAGGCGGCGCCAGTCGGGACGACCTCGATCCGCTTCCCCATCCCATACCAGGATGGCGTGGCGGTGACGCCGACGGTTATCCGCCTGGGCGTGGGGGATAAAGACTCGGGTTGGGGCGACGGCGAATGGGTGACCGTTTCCGGGACCACAGTGGATACTGCCACGGGGTTGATGACAGCCAACCTTTCGGCGGCCACCATTCGCCCGCACCCTGCCGGTGCACCGGTCGGGAACCTGTTCCTGCGGAATCCGGGACCTCAACCTGGCTTCAACATGAACGATCCCCGCTTCCGCGGTGTGCTTCCGTTCTTCGCACGCGTTGCACCGAACCTGCCGTAGATTGCGAGGAAGGCCTGAGATCACCCGGCTGCTGCTGGCTTGAACGCGAATACACTCACAGGTTACGTCGGGAGGTCTTTTCCCCTGGTTTCCGGTGCGTTGGCAATCAGGGCCAGGCCAACGATGTAGATGCAGGCGACGATGGTGCCGGCCTTGGGGTATTCGCCACCGAACGCCTGGAGGAGCGTGCTCACCTGCAACGCTCCAACTGCCGCCAGGATCCGCCCGAAGTTGAATCCGAATCCCTGACCCGTCGCCCGGACGGCGGTTCGGAACAGTTCCGGGAGATACAACGGCAGCCAGCCGTAGAACGCCGCCGACACGAACGCCAGGGCTCCGGACGAGATCAGGAACCAGTTTCCGTAGGAATCGTTGGTGTTGTAGAAGACGACCATCCATCCGAGCGACAGGACGCAGAGTCCGACGTACACCGCCCGACGTCCGAAACTTCCGGCGAGAACCGCTCCGACGACACAGCCCGCCGCCGCGGTCAGCGAGGTCACGATCTGGATCGTCGGCCTTGCATCGCCGGCGGTCCCTCCCGGCAGCACGCCGACCCACTGATACATCCACATCAGCCCGGCCCACGTTCCCAACAATGGCACCCCGCTTAGCCCCGCCGCCAGCAGCATCCGACGGAGCGTCTGCCGACGATCCGCCTCGGAAAGGTCGCCGCGTGACAGGTACTTCCGCACCGGATAGAGGTATCCGAGGGTGACGATCGCCAGCAGGATCGCGGAGCAACCGAACTTGGCTTCGAGGGGGAAGACACCACTCCAGAGCCAGTTGTCACCGGCCCAGATGCCGACAAGCACCGTCGCCGCTGCCGCTCCGACGAGAACGCCGAGCAGATCCTTTCCGGACCAGTGGGAGGAGGATCCTTTCTCGTTTTCTTGCTGCCACTTCTCCGATTCGGGCACGAACATGCGGATGAGCATGGTGAGGAGCGCTGGCCCTGCGCCCATCAGGAGAAGCAACCGCCAGTAGCCGTTCGCGGTCAGGGTGTTGGCCCAGGTCTGGGGCAATCCGAGGTTGACGAGCCCCCCGGCCAATCCTTCCCCGTGGTATTGCAGTGCGAGTGCGATGGCTCCGCAGACGGTGTAGCCGAGGTTCCCGAAGGCTCCGATCCAGCCGGCGAGCCAGGCCCGCGAGGCGTTGGGCCAGACTTCCATCACGAGCGCGACCCCGAGCGCCCATTCTCCCCCCATCCCGAGGGCACCCAGGAACCGCAGTGCAGCAAGGTGCCAGGGGGCGGCGGAGACTGCACTCAGGCCGCTGCACAGGGAATACATCAGGACGCTCAGCGTCATCGCCCGGACGCGTCCGATCTTGTCGCCGAGCCAGCCGAACAAAACGCCGCCGGTCGCCGCCCCGATCAGGAACGTCGCCGTCACGACACCGTACCACAGGTTGATTCCGTCCTTGTCAGCCGCCCCGAGCATCTCCGTCAACGCGGAACGGGCCACGAGCGGAAACAGCCCCATCTCCATGCCATCGAACATCCACCCCAGAAGGGCGGCGAGAAGTGCGAGCCATTTTCCGGAAGAGGAAGAGGAACCCTGGCCCATCAAGAATCTCCGATTCCAAAGATTGCGGTGGGGTTAGCTGCTCGACGGAAGCGTGGAGCGGATGCGGTCGGCGAGGCGGGAAAGCGGGAGCGACTGGATCCAGACCGTTCCTGGCCCTTCCAGCGTCGCGAGGAACAATCCTTCGCCCCCGAAAAACATCGACTTCAAATTCCCCGCGGCCTCGATTGTGTAGTGCACGCTGGCGGTCATGGCGACGAGGCAGCCCGTGTCCATCTTGAGGATGTCCCCTTCCCCGAGTTCCCGCTTCACGATCGTCCCGCCGGCGTGGACAAAGACTTTCCCGTCCCCTTCGAGGCGTTGCAGGATGAAGCCCGTCCCGCCGAAAAGGCCTGCTCCGAACTTTTTCTGGAATGCGATTCCGAGCTTCGTGCCCATCGCGGCGGCGAGGAACGCCCCCTTCTCGCAGATCAGCGTTCCGCCGACGCTGGCGAGGTCGACGGGGAGAACTTTCCCGGGGTACGGGGCGGCGAACGCGACCCGTTGTTTCCCCCGCCCGTGGGTGTTCGTGAAGTGCGTGAGAAAGAGGCTTTCCCCGGTCAGGGCGCGTTTCCCCGCCGACGCGAGCCGCCCGAAGAAACCCTGGTTCGCGTCCGAACCGTCGCCCATCTTGGCTTCGAACGTGATGCCGGCATCCATGTAAGTCATGGCTCCGGCTTCTGCGATCACCGCTTCCCCAGGATCCAGCTCGATCTCGACCAGTTGCAGGTCGTCCCCGATGATCTCATAGTCGACCTCGTGGCTCCGCATGAGTCTTCTCCGGGTTGGGTGTGAACGGATAGCCCCATTGTGCGGGTTGCCGGCCCCGAAGCAAGCGGCTTGCTTCACCGTTGCGCGGGGTCGAATACGATAATCCCGATCCATTCGCCCGATGCTGCCGCTGCTGCCCGAGCCCTGGCACGGTCGCGGCGGTGCGGAACCTCCCCAGTCTTCTCCCCATCATGGAGTCGCAGAAGTGACCCGCCCCCTCTTTGCCAGTGTCATACCCCTGTCACTGCTCGCACTGGCCTGGTCGGCGAGCGCCGCCCCCGCCGCCGACCCGCCACCGAACGTCGTCCTGATCCTCGGCGACGACCAGGGTTGGAAGGATTACGGCTTCATGGGCAGCCCGGTGGTCAAGACGCCGCACCTCGACAAACTCGCCGGGGAAAGCCTCGTATTTCCCCGCGGTTACGTCCCGACCAGCCTCTGCCGGGCCAGCCTGGCGACGATGATGACCGGGCTTTTCCCGCACCAGCACGGCATCACGTCCAACGACCCACCGGACATCCGGGAGGGGAAGAATTCCGACGCGTACCGGAAACTTCGCGGAGAGATGGTCGCCGAGTTCGAGAAGCACCCGAACCTCGCCACACTTCTCGGCAAAGCGGGGTACGTCAGCTACCAGGCGGGGAAATGGTGGGAAGGCAACGCCTGCCGGTGCGGCGGATTCACCGAGGGAATGACCCACGGCGACCTCACCAAGGGCGGCCGGCACGGCGACGAGGGACTCACCATCGGCCGCAAAGGAATCGAGCCCGTCGAGAAATTCGTCGCCGCCGCAAAAAAGGACCACAAGCCCTTCTTCGTGTGGTACGCACCGATGATGCCCCACCAACCCCACACCCCGCCGGACAGGCTCCTCGCGAAGTATCGGGACAAGACCAAGTCTCTGCACGTCGCGAAATACTGGGCCATGTGCGAGTGGTTCGACGAAACCATTGGCGACGTCCTCGCCGTCCTCGATCGTCAGGGCGTCGCGGAGAACACCATCGTCCTGTATCTCCACGACAACGGGTGGATCCAGGACCCGGACAAGCCGACCTACGCCGCGAAATCGAAGCGGTCGCAGTACGACGGCGGCACCCGGACGCCCATACTCGTCCGCTGGCCGGGCAAAGTGAAGCCGGTGAAATCCGACGCCCTCGCCTCCTCTGTCGACCTCGCCCCGACGATCCTCGCCGCCGTCGGCCGGAAACCGACCCAGGAAATGCCCGGAATCAACCTCCTCGACTCCACCACAGTCCAGAAACGCGACGCGGTCTACGGCGAGATCTTCGAGCACACCGCCGTCGACATCCACTCGCCGGCAAAGAACCTCATGTACCGCTGGGTCATCGTCGGGAACTGGAAGCTGATCCTGCCCGACGCCAACCGCGTTCCCAAGGGCAAGGTCGAGCTCTACGACCTCGCCGCCGATCCGGAAGAGGAGAAGAACCTCGCGGAGTCGCAACCGGAGAAGGTCGCCGAGTTGCGGAAACGCCTCGACGCCTGGTGGTCGCCCGCCGGGAAGTAGGTCAAGCAGGCCGGGGTGGGGGATCGAATTCGAGCCGCTTCAAGAATTGCACCGCGTCGGCGGCACCGTATTCCCGGCTCATCCCGGGGTCGTGCCAGTCCACCGATAGCGGACCCTCGTAGCCGATCTCGTTGAGGACGCGAACAATCGCATCCCAGTCGATGCCACCCCGGCCGGGTGAGCGGAACTGCCAGCCCCGCCGCGGGTCGCCGCTGGGCCAGTACCCGCCCAAAACTCCCGTCCGCCCGTTGAGCGTCAGCGTCGCATCCTTGACGTGCACGTGGTAGATCCGTTCCGGGAATCGGCGAAGGAATTCCACCGGATCGACCCCCTGCCAGTGGAGGTGGCTGGGGTCGAAGGTGAATCCGAACTCCTCCCGGCCGTTGAGGGCGTCGAGCACCACTTCCGCCGAGTACAGATCGAAGGCGAGCTGGCCGGGGTGGACCTCACACGCAAACCGCACCCCAGAATCGGCGGCTGCATCCAGGATCGGGTGCCACTGCTCGGCGAAGCTCCGCAAACCCTCCGCAATCACACCAGCTCGCGGCGACGGATAGCCCGCGACGTACCCCCACACCGGCGACCCCGTGAACCCGCTGACGACATTGGCCCCGAGCTTCTCCGCCAGTCGGAACGTCGCGGACATTTCTTCCGCCGCCCGCTGCCGCACCCCCGCCTGCGAGCCGTCCCCCCAGACATAGTCCGGCACGAGTGGTTGGTGGCGGTCGTCGATCACATCGGAGACGGCCTGTCCGACGCGGTGGTTTGCCACCACGGAAATCTGCAGGTCGTGCCGGGCAAGGAGCGAGATCCGGCCTGGGGCGTAGGAATCGTCCGCCAGGCCGCGCTGGACTTCGAGGTGGTCACCCCAGCAGCAGAGTTCGAAGCCGTGGTAGCCCCAGTCCGCCGCCTGGGCCGCCAGCGTTTCGAGCGGCACATCGGCGAATGGGCCCGAGAAAAGCAGCAACTGTCGCGGCATGGTCGACGTCCTGTCGGAAAACCGCATCTTTCGAGAGCCGCGACTGCCAAGGAGCGGCCGCTTC
>CAZKIQ010000077.1:0-24984 GCA_964552815.1 uncultured Alcaligenaceae bacterium
GCCGACATTCGCGAAGACGTTCGGCGAGCCCATCACCCACACCGTCCTGGCCTGGCTCGGGATCGCGGCGAACTCGGTCACCGCTTCCGGCAATCCTGCTCGGTACATTCCAATTCCGCCCTATTTCCCGTTCCCGACGACGTGCCTTCCTCCGCCGTGGGATGCTTTCGTCCGAGAGGGGGCTCGAGCTCTGAAGTGCGACGAAGCGTACGTGGCACTCCCGGTTCTGGCCGCCCTCGCCGGCGCGGTCGGAAACAGCCGCCGCGTCTACCTCGGCGGCGAGTGGTTCGAGCCGGCGGTCTTTTGGATCTGCGTCGTCGGCGAGTCCGGGACGATGAAGTCGCCGGCGGCCGACCTTGTCGTGAATCTGGTGAAGGCTCGTCAGAAGCGGATGCTCGCCGCGTTCAAGGCTGCGATGGAGTGTTATCGCCGGGATTTGGCCGACCACAAACGCCGGTCGCGAGAGGAGGACGACCCCGGCGACCCGCCCGAGAAGCCGATCCTCGCCCGCTGCCTGGTCGCCGATGTGACGATCGAGAAGTTGGCCGGGTTGCTCGATGACAACCGCCGCGGTTTGCTCGTGTATCGCGACGAACTCGCCGGCTGGCTTGGGAGTTTCTGCAAGTACAAGGCGAAGGGTGCCGGGTCGGACGAGCCGAACTGGTTGAGTATGTATCGGGCCGACGTACTCATCTATGACCGCAAGACCGGGGACAAGACGAGTGTGTTCGTCCCGCACGCCGCGGTGTCGGTCGGCGGCTCGATCCAGCCCGGCAAGCTCGCCCGGTTGATGGGGAGCGAATTCTTCGAGAGCGGGTTGGTCGCCAGAATCAACTTCGCCATGCCGCCGCGGACGCCGAAGCAGTGGGTCAAGGACGGCATCCCGGACTCGATCAAGGTCGCCGCTGCCGAGTCGCTCGAATCGCTCTATGCTCTGGAGTCGGATGTCGACGAGGACGGCGACCCCCGCCCGCGGATCGTTCGCCTGGACGAGCAAGCCGAAGCCCTCCTGGAAGAGTTCGTCAACCGATGGGGGCTGCGGCAGTTCGAGTCTGAAGGCGAACGGGCCGCCGCCCTTTCGAAGCTGGAAGCGATCCCGGCCCGGTTCGCGTTGATACGGAACCTTGTCCTCAACCCGTCGGGGGCGAAGATTTCAGCGGCGGATGTGCGGGCAGGTATCACACTGGCGGAGTGGTTCGCGAACGAATGCGATCGGGTGTACCAGATGATCGCGGAAAACGAGGCCGAGCGGAAGGTCCGCAAGCTCATCGAACAAGTCCGTCGCGTCGCCGATCGTCACGGCGGGCAGGTCACGGCGGCGGAACTGCAACGGTCGAGCAAGAAGTACCCGACCAGCACGGAAGCGGACGCGGCCCTCGATTCGCTTGTCTCGCTCGGCGTCGGGGAGTGGGTGCCGATTGCCACTGGGGCGAGCGGCGGTCGCCCCACCCGTGCGTTCCGCTTTCGGGCCGAGACCGATGCCGACGAAACCTACGAAACCTTCCCGATGCCGCCCGAAGATCCTGCAGACGCCCGAGGTGAGGTTGCCAACGAAACCTCGTCCCCCTCGAAGGGCGACACCCAAGGGCGTATCGCCCATGCGTCTTCTTTTCCGGCGAATCACTCGACTTTCCGCCCTTCGAACCGGTCGACCGAGAGGGGTTTCGTAGGTTTCGTAGGCGTCGACCTCGGGCGGGACATCGCCGTTCAGCCGGATGTGATTCACAATGCCGACGACCGGGTGGAAAAGGGTTATGTCGGCGCGAGCGATTTTGTCATCTTGTGCGACGCCGAGAGCTTGAACCTGCTCGCCGGCGGGGTCGAGGATTGGGGCGGAGCGGTCGCCCTCGACACGGAAACGACCGGGCTGGATCCGACCGCGGATCGTGTCCGGCTGATCCAGGTCGCGTTCGGCGGCACCGTCGCCATCATCGATCTCTTCGCTCTGCCTGACCCCGCCGCCGCCCTGGCCCCGCTATTTGAGGCTCTCGCGACCGTCGAGGTCATTGGGCACAACCTGCAGTTTGACCTGCGGTTCCTCGCTCGTCTCGGGTTTGTGCCCGGTGCCGTGTTCGACACCATGCTCGCCAGCCAGGTGCTCCATGCCGGGGAACGGGACGAGGCCACCAATGGTCGACTCCGTCATTCGCTGGCGGAAGTCGCCGACCGAGAACTCGGGATCACACTCGCCAAGGACGAGCAGACGTCCGACTGGTCGCGGCCAGTTCTGACCCCCGACCAGCTCCGATACGCCGCCGACGATGTCCGGCACCTGGTTCCGCTCGCTGACAAGTTGAAGGAGGATCTCGTAGCGGTGAACCTGTTCGAGACCGCCACCCTGGAGATGCGGGCCCTCAAGGGGATCGCCTGGGCCAAGCCTGTGGCGATCGACCGGGGTGCCTGGTCCGACCTGGCCCGGGATGCCGCCACCCAGCGCGACAAACTGGCAGAGGAAATGGACATCCTGGCCCCGAACCGGAACTGCCTGCCCGGGACGGAATCGCGGAACTGGAACTCCCCGGACGAGGTCAAGGCCGCGTTTGGCGACCTGGGTATCGCACTGGGCGGGACGGACGACGACACCCTCGCCGGGATCGACCACCCCTTGGCGGCGAAACTTCGCGACTACAGGGGTGCAGCCAAACGGGTGGGGACCTATGGCACCAGGTGGTTGGACGACCATGCACCCCGGGGGGAGGTGCTCCCGTCGTGGAACCAGCTGGGTGCCCAGGCCCGGATGTCCTGTTCCTCCCCGAACCTGCAACAGATTCCACGAGGAACCGCATACCGAAAATGCTTCATCGCCCGGCCCGGGAACCTGTTTGTCAAGGCGGACTATTCCCAAATCGAACTCCGGGTCGCAGCCGTGATCGCCGGGGAATCCCGGATGATTCAGGCCTATGCGAAAGGCGAGGACCTGCACACGCTCACCGCCGCCGCCCTCACCGGGAAGACCGTCACCGAGGTGGCCAAGGCGGACCGGCAACTGGCCAAGGCGGTGAACTTCGGCCTTCTCTACGGGATGGGCTGGAAGTCCCTGGGTCGATATGCCGCCGCCAACTATGGCGTCACCTTGTCGGACGGCGACGCGAAAAAGCACCATGCCGCCTTCTTCCGCACCTACCCGTTGATCCGAGCCTGGCACGCTCGGGTCGAGCAGAAGCTCCAGGAAACCATCCGCCAGAACCCGGACGCGATCCTCCCATCGTTGACCCGCGGCAACCGCCGTCGGCTCATCCCCGCCGCCAAGCGGAACGCCGAGGGACGAGCGTACCCGAACAAGACCGAGCACCTCAATTTCCCCGTCCAGGGCACCGCCGCCGACGGCATGAAGGCCGCGATCGCCCTGTTGTGGGAACGCCGCGACCAGTGCCCCGGTGCGGTGCCGGTCCTGTTCGTGCACGACGAGATCGTCATTGAGGTTCCCGAATCTGCGGCAGAAACCGCGAAGGACTGGCTGGTTCAGGCGATGGTCGATGGCATGCAGCCGCTGCTCCCCGGCGTGCCGGTGGTCGTCGAGGCGACGATCGCGAAGTCATGGGGCGGGTAACCCGATTCCCTTCGCTTATCATGGCAGTAGTGGGTGAAGGCGACTTCCCATGGAGGACGAACGATGCCGCTACGAGACCACTTCCGTTCACCTGTGAACGACACCCATTCCTGGGACGAAGTCCACGGCGGGTGGCCGATGGAGATCGTTCGGGATCTGACCACCATCCTGCCCGCCGGGTTCCGGGCTGCACCGAAAGTCCACCTCGGCTCGGCGTTCGAGGTCGATGTAGTCGGCTCGGACCTCGATACCCGCGAGCTGGACGCCCCGCTGGGTACCAGTGACGGCGGTTCGGCGGCGCTCGCCGCCCTTTCCCCGACGCTCACCGTCGAGGCCGATCTCACCGAACAGGACGAGTACGAAGTTCGCATCTACGACACCGAGCGGGGCCGACAACTGGTCGCCGCCATCGAGATCGTGAGCCCATCGAACAAGGACCGCCCGAACACCCGCGAGCTCTTCGTCGGCAAGGTTGCGGCCCTGTTGCAGCAGGGGGTGTGCGTGTCGCTGGTCGATCTGGTGACCGTTCGGCAGGCCAACCTGTATGCCGAACTGCTGACCGTTCTCGGCCGCAGCGATCCCGCACTCGCCCCGACCCCGCCGGATCTGTACGCGGTCACGCTCCGCACTCGCAAGTCGGACAAGAACCGCCCATTGCTCGATGCCTGGTTCTACCCAATGAGCGTCGGCGAACCGCTGCCGACCCTCCCGATCTGGCTGACGCCGGATCTTCGAGTAATGCTTCCGCTCGAAACCAGCTACCAGGAGACGTGCCGGATTCTCGGGATCGGGTGAACCGCCACTGCGCGAAACGGAACGCCACTACCTGACCGCGTGCCCGCCCATCACCAGGCACGTCAGCCCCGCCGATTCCAGCACGGAGACGACGGCGGCGAGTCGCTCGTCTGGGGTCACAGCAGGGAGTCCTCCCAACCGCGACTACCGTGTATGCGGTACATGACCACCAGCGGGTGCCGGGCCAGTTCGTCGTCCGACAGCGGGGACGCGAGGAGGGCGAGTACCTCCGGCAGGGCCTCGTCCAGGTAGATCCGCTCCGCCTCCTGGGCCGTGCGTGCCCGGCCGGACAGCAACAGCCTGAAGACCGGGTCGGCGTCCAGCTCGGCGTCGGTGAGTGTCGCAGAACTCATATGGAGCTCGCACGGCCTGCGGTCGAACCTCGACCGCAGATGTATCCTACCATTTTCCCTCCCATGGGATGTTGTAAACCGTAAACGCCAGGAAACTTGGGGGATTCGAGGGATCAGTTGCCCGAGGCCGCCTGAAAGTTCCATGTGATTCCACCGGGCGGAACCCTTGCTGGGAACTGGTGGTTCAGAAGTCGGTTCCTTGCGTGGTAAGGGTATCTCTGAGAGGGGACTAACCAGTGAACACCAGTTTAGAAACACTTCTATCGCGAGTCGTGGACGTCAATTATGATGTCGAGAAGCGGTTGCAGATAAGTTCCATGATTTCGTGAGGAGAGTATGCCGCTTCGCGACCACTTTCACCCGCCGCTCAGCAAGAGGAAGAACTGGGAAGGGTTCCATGGGCAGTGGCCAGCCATGATCGTGCAGACGCTCAACCAGATACTCCCCTCCCGGTTTGAAGCCGAGCCGAGCGTTCACATCGGTTCCGAGATCGAAGTGGACGTGGCGACCGTCGACAACAGAATCGGTGGCAACGCCGAGTTCCCCTCGAACGGCGATGGGCAGTTCGATCTCGCACTTCCAAGTCTGTCCGTCGAAACCGAACTCTTGACGGAGAGCGAATACGAGGTCCGGATCCACGACACGGAACGCAACCGCCGGCTCGTTGCGGCCATCGAGATCGTCAGCCCCTCGAACAAAGACCGCCCGGAAAGCCGTCAGGTGTTCGTGGCGAAATGCCAGGCGATGTTGAAACAGAGGGTTTCGGTGACACTCGTCGATCTGGTGACTTCAAAAAACTTCAACCTGTACACGGAACTTCTGGAACTGGTCCACCAGCGCGATGCGACGCTCGGCGAGGATCCACCGGCCACCTACGCCGCGGCCTGCCGGTGGACGCCGCGAGGGAGCAAACACTTTCTCGAAACGTGGTCGCACATCCTGAGAATCGGTCAGCCTCTCCCGACACTCCCGATCTGGCTCACGGAACACGACTACGTCCCGCTCGACCTCGAAGCGAGTTACGAACAAACCTGCCAGGTCTTGCGGATCACTTGATGACCATCTCCGTTCTCCGTGAACCCGATATCCCATACCATACGTGCCCATGTACAACCAATAACCAGAAAGGACCAAGTCTTGCATACCGATACCGAGAAATTCACAACAGAATTCAACACCGGACTTGAATGGGGACGGATTGAAATGGGCCGTGACATTTTTCTCCAGCTCGGAAAACGGAAATTTGGCTCCGAACCAACGGCAGAGCAAGCGAGAAATCTCAAAGCGATTCCAGCTTCTTGCATCCTCCAGGTGTACATCGAACTTCTCTTGGACCCTTCGATAACGTCGTGGGGAGATCTACTGGATGACGAGAACGATTGATCGCTCGAAACCAGCTACCCAGAGACGTACCAGATTCTCGGGATCGGGTGAACCGATCATGCAAGAGTCGGAACGGCTTGCAGTTGCAAGCGACGCGATTTCAGCCTTTCTTCGGGACGTTTGTCTTTTTCGGCTTCTTCGCGGGTGACTTTTTCGCCGCCGCCGGTCGCTTCGGGGCGACTCGTTTCGGGGGTTTCGCTTGAGGTGACGAAGCGGGTTTCGCGGGCTCGGTCTCCATCTCGATGCCGAAGATCGCACCGAGGTCGCCAGCCGCGATTGTGGAACTTCTCTTCCGAGACTTGGCGGGCGCAGTCGGGATCGCTTGCTCGATCAATTCCGTGTGATCGACCGCACGCAACACGAACAACAACTCCGGCGACGAATCGAGCCGGTGACCGACGCCATACATGGTCGCCGCGACGTGCTTGCACATACCCGCGTAGTCGGGACAACTGCACCGCAACGTGATTTCCCGCGGCTTCGGGAAGAGACCTTGCGTCCGATCGGTGACGGTTTCCATCACCCCCTTCGAGAGTTTGCCTTGCAAGAGTTCGATCAGAGTGCCGATCTTCCCGGCACATTCCGCCTTCAACTTCTGCCAGTCCGACTTGGGAAGTGCCGCGATGTCGATTTGGACCTTGTAGATTTCCGACCCGCTCACGAGTGAGGTGATCCGACCCTTCTCGATCTTGAGATCGATCACCGAGCCGTTGCGAACGTAACTCCGCCCCCGTGGTAAGCGGTTCGCGAAGTCACTGTAGCCTTCGAGATTGTTGCACCACGCCTGGCCCCAGAACGTCTTGGCGATGGTGCGGCCTTCGATTCTGATAGGGGAAACGGCATCGCCTTTTTTGGTGCGCTTCGCGATTTCCTTGGCGGCTTGGGCCTTTCGTTGAGCCACTGAAACGTACGGGCGGAATGAGAACCAACCCATGTTTGAGCCTCCTGACTCGGAGAAACGATCCGTCTTCGACTTTAGGTTTAGATTTAGAGGCCAGCAATCATTTCATCCCAAGTCGTCGCCTCGAGAACCCGGTCGTCGAGCGGCGTGACGGGTCCAAGGTGCACGCCGACACGGGCACCGAGGAACGCGGCCCATTCGTCGATGAGCGAGTTCAGAGTGGCGTCGAATTTCTTGGCCATACTTTGATTCTACGACCGCCTTACCCCTCCGTCGCTTGGTGGAGATCGAGTTGGACGAATCGCATCAGCGTCGCGTTGTCCATCTCCGTTAGCAGCGCCTCGCCGCCCTCGCTGGACCCGATCACTTCCGCTGCGATTTGGCTCTTCTGTGCGATCATGGCGTCGATCCGTTCCTCCACCGTGCCCCGACAAATGAACTTATGGACGAGCACGTTTTTCTTCTGGCCGATGCGGAAGGCGCGGTCCGTCGCCTGGTTCTCGATCGCGGGGTTCCACCATCTGTCGAAGTGGATCACGTGCGACGCCGCTGTCAGGTTCAGGCCGACGCCCCCGGCTTTCAGCGACAACACGAAGAACGGTGGACCATCGTCGCGCTGGAACTGGTCGACGAATTCCTTTCGCTTTTTGACGGTTGTGCCGCCGTGGAGCACGAGTCCCGGTCGACCGAAGAGCGTGGCGAGGAACTCGGCGAGCGGGTCGGCGATCTCGCGGAACTGCGTGAAGACGAGCACCTTCTCCTGCCGTGACGCGATTTCCTCGGCAATCTCCGCGAGCCGGCGAAACTTGCCGCTACGGTCGGCCGCGTAGTCGAGGGTGCCGGTCACCTGTGCGGGGTGGTTGCAGATTTGCTTCAATCGCATCAGTTGGGCGAGCACGATTCCTCGTCGCTGGATGCCGTCGGTGCCTTGCAACTGCGTCGCGAGTTCGTCGACGGCGCGTTGATAGAGGGCTGCCTGGTGCTTGCTCAGCGTGCAGTATGCGTTGACCTCGGTTTTGTCCGGAAGGTCCGCGATGACGCGCCTGTCGGTCTTGAGTCGCCGCAGAATGTACGGGCGAACGAGCGACCGCAGCGGCTCGAACGACGGTTCCGTGGCGTTTTGCAGCCGCTTGACGAAGCTGCCGAACTCCTTCGACGTGCCGAGCAAACCGGGGTTCAGGAAGTCGAACAACGACCACAGGTCCGAGAGCCGATTCTCGACCGGCGTCCCCGTCATCGCGATGCGGCTTGCGGCATGGAGTTGCTTCACTGCGAGCGTTTGCTTCGTCCCGGAATTCTTGATCGCCTGGGCTTCGTCGAGAATGGCGAGCCGCCACGGATGCTGCTTCAACCACTCGGTGCGAACGAGCATCCCATAGGTCGTCACGATGAGGTCGAACGTATCGGCCCTGCCGGCGTCGACTTCGTTCGCCACGGCTTCGGAGGGGTGAACCACGGCGAACCGCAGGCTCGGGGCGAACTTCGCGAGTTCGGCTTTCCAGTTCGCGATGAGCGACGCCGGCACGATCAGTAGACTCGCGGGCAGGTTTCGATCCCGTTTCGCGTCGAGTAACACTGCGAGAACCTGCACGGTCTTGCCGAGTCCCATGTCGTCGGCGAGGCACGCACCCAGTCCAAGCCGTGTGACGAATCGCATCCACGAGTAGCCGGTCCGTTGATACGGGCGAAGGTCCGCCTTCAGACCGGGTGGCGCGGACTCGGCCAGCGTCTCCGGCGATCGCAACTTCGCGAGGATGGTCTCCAGCTCCGGGCTCGCCGACAGACCTGACCACTCCCGGATCGCACTCGGCGAATCGTCGCTTTCTTCTTTCGTCAGTCGTGCCCCGGAGAGGAGTCGCATCCCCTCGAAGAACGAAATTCCATCCCGGCGAACGTCGCGTTCGACCTGCTTCCAGTGGTCGAGCGCTTCCTTCAGCTTCTCGCGGTCGACTTCGACCCACTTCCCCTTCAGCGGGACGAGTCCGCCACTGGAGGCGAGCAACTCGGCAATCTCGTCCGGGCCGAGGGACTCGCCGCCGAGGCTCATGCCGACCGAGAAGTTCAGCAGCGAACGGACGTCGAGCGAGGTTGGATTCTTACCATTGATCTGGACGCTGACTCGCGGCCGCGGCGGGGTGCGGGCGTTCCACCAGTCGGGGACTCGCACGATGAGTCCGCTCGATTCGAGCAGCGGGATTGCCTTCAGGAATTCATAAGCCTCGCGGGCGGACCACGCGATGGGCTCGTAAATCTCGCCGGAATCGACGAGCCCTCGAATCAGTTCAGACGACTCCGCGGCCCGGGAGATCGGCAGCAGCAGGTTGAGCATCGCCGGGCGGTTCTTCTCCCCGGCATAGACCTGCAACGCCCGGCGGAGCGGTTCGTGCTTCACCTTTCCCTGTGGTGTCAGACCGTTGGTGAATGTTGCCAGGAAGGCGAAAGGGTAGTCGGGATCGCGCTTGTTCTCGGCGAGGTGCAATGTGACCCGCCCGACGTTCCGCCATTGCGGATTGCGTTCGCGGAGGTAGCCTGTCGCCCCGTCCGGGTGTTGGACAACTTCGCTGCGAACGAGTCCATCCAGTTCACGCCACCACGTCGCGAGCACCTCGGCAGTCAGGTACTCCGCTCCGCCCATCGGCGGGACTTGAAGGACGAGCCGTTCGAGTTCCTCCAACGGCGGCGGAACGTCCGAGAGGTTCCGGCCGCCGTCCGCGGTGACGAGCCTGACGAACTTCCCGAGATAAAGTCGCGCGAACGACCTCACGAACTCAAAGTCGGCGGGCAAAGCCGCGTCGGTGCCCTCGCTGGCGGAGATAAGCATCCCGCGGACGGGGTCGGCTCGAAAGGCTTCGAGAACCCCGTGAGCGAGAGCGTGATCCGACTGAGCCGGTATTTCCCGGACGAGAAGGTGCCCCTGTGGGGTGATCGACAACTCGGGCATCGTATGGTGACTCGAACGGGAGATGCGGCTGATCCGATTTAGGCGTTCTCAGCGTGGCCCGCTTCGTGGCCGAGCCGACGCTGGATCACCTGCACCACGACCCGCAACGCCTCGGGCAACTTCTGACCTGCCGGCGTCTGGCAGAGGGTTGCCACTGGCAACGCGGATAAGCCCGCCTGCAGGAGATTCTCGACCGGTTGCTGCCAGGCTGCCAGAGGCGGATGACCTCGAAGATGAATTCTACTCGACTACGAGTGTCGCCGTAAGACAGTTGACCGGTCAGGGTTGAGCAGTTTGCGACCGAGTATTCAAAGTCAATGACTCGCCTTCACCCTTCCCACCCCCACTTCTCGGGTGTACCTTCCACCAGGCCTTCTGACTGAGGGACTCGGATACACCAGGGGAACGACCGCACCGCAATGCCGAGGAACTCCTCGGCCAGGGCGACCCCGGCCTGATCCCGTGGGTGCCGCTGGCGAAATCGACGAAGACGCGGGCCGAGGTTCTGGTCCAGTGCCGGGACCGGTTGAACGCGGTGTCGGATTCGCGGGATCGGAAGGATTTGACGGTGGTCACCGCGATCTTGGCGGGGCTCGCGCACGACCCGAAAAGCTTATTGAACCTTTTTGGAGGATCAACCGCGATGATTGAATCCCCTGTCCTCGACGAACTCAAGCGTTTGATCCAGGAGCAAGTTCAAGAGCAAACCCGGCTCGCGACGCTGCGCGAAGCGGTGCTGGAGACGGTCGAAACTCGGTTCGGTCAAGTCGATCCCGCGATCCGGAGCACGATCGACGCGCTCTCGATTCCGGCACGACTTCGGGAGCTCCATCGGATCGCGGTTACTTGTCCAAGCTTGCCCGCATTTTGCAACGAATTGATTGCGAGCTCGTGAGGCTACCGTGAACCGATACTGGGTTGCTCCTTCAGCGTGACGGTGCGGCCTGATTTCGTGCGCGCGGCGAGTGACGAGCGGGAGTCGTTGACCGCTCAGAGGAGTTCCTGCGATGATCGAATCCCCTGTCCTCGACGAACTGATTGAATTTGCCCTCCAGCGGGAACGAGGCACTGTGCTTCGCGGGGCGTTTGTCTCGAACCTGGAAGCGCGATTCGGGTCCGCCCCCGCGACCGTCCCGGCGGAGCTTGCCGAAGTGAGTGACGCCGCGGAACTGGACCACCTCCACCGGGTGGCCGCGACCTGTCCGGACCCCGCCGCGTTCGCGATCGAAGTGCAACGGGTTCGCGGGAATGACTTGATGACGTGAAGTTCTGTGACCGCAATCATCCCTGGACCTTTGGCCCAATGAACTCTGGACCGCGACCCGGGTGGCCAAGCTGATCACCAAGCACTTTGACATCACCTATCACCCCGAACACGTTCGCCGGATTCTCAAGCAGCGACTCGGATGGAGTAGTCAGAAGCCGCGTCGCCAGGCCCGGGAACGCGACGATGCGGTGATGGTCGCGTCAGCGTCGGCCGCGCAGCTGCATCTCCTGGTCGTGACTCGGCAATTGGGAACGACGCTCGAAGTGCAACTGTGCTGGGCCGGTCGAGCCTGGCAAGGTAAAGTCATTCCAACACCACCGAGGTCGACCATGGGCACGCTCTACCGTCGAACAATCCAACGCCCCGTTCCACAGTCTGCCATCGTCGAAGTCAAGAACGGCGTGCCCGTCGCCCGCTGGAAAGCCGGGGCAAACTCAACACCGCTCCCGTTGTCATCGCTGAAGATGGCACGCGGGTCGTCCGGATCACGTCGGGCCCGTATTACGCTCGGTTCCGAGATCACCACGGGGCAACGGTCGAGCGGTCGACGGGGTGCCGGGACGAAGCGAACGCCCGTCAGAAACTCGCCCTGTGGGAAAAGGAAGTCGAACAAATCCGCGCCGGCGTCCTCGACCCGGCTGCGATCGAGACCGCCCGAGCAGCGGAGAGCCCGATTGCTGACCACATTGCGGCGTACGAAAAGGCCCTCGTCGCTGCCGGGGTGAGCAAGACGTACCGAGAGAACGCACTGCGTGCCGTCCGCCGGCTCGTGACGGAACTGGCATTCACGAACATCCGAGCGATTCGTCGGGACAAGGTCGAGCAATGGCTCGCCGCTGCGGTCAATGGAGGAATGGGGGCACGGACGAGAAATTACTATCGGGACGCGATTGTCCGGTTCGCGAACTGGCTTCGCGACGCCGGCCGATTGCCCACCCACGACCTCGCGAAACTTCCGAAGGCCGACGAACGGTCCGATCCGAAGCGGCCAAGGCGAGCCCTCACGCCGGATGAAATTTCCCGGCTGCTCGAGGTCGCAGCCCGGCGACCGCTCGAAGACGCCCGGACCGTTCGTCGGGGGAAGAACAAGGGGCAGCAACTCGCGGATCTTCGTCCCGAAATTGTGCGCCAACTGGTCGAATCCGGCCGGGAACGCGTGATGATCTACCGCACCCTGATCTACACCGGGTTGCGGGTCGGCGAGCTTCGAACCCTGACCGTTGCCCGGCTCGACCTGACGGCGGGGGCGGAGTGCATTCGGCTCGAAGCGGCGAACGAGAAGAACCGGGCCGGGTCGACGATCCCGCTCCGGGCGGACCTCGCCGAGGAACTTCGCGAGTGGATTGCGGAACGGAAGCTCGCCGTGAGGGACAAGGTGTTTACCGTCCCGGCCGGGCTGCGGCGAATCCTCGACCGGGACATGAAGTCAGCAGGGATTCCGAAACGGGACGAGCGTGGTCGCACGGTGGACGTTCACGCGATGCGGACGACGTTTGCAACGATGCTTTCGACGACGGGCACGGCACCCCGCACAGCCCAGGCGGCGATGCGGCACTCGGACATTCGGCTGACGATGGGCACTTACACCGACGCGGGTCAACTCGACGTGCGACAGGCTGTTGAGAAGTTACCCATTTTCCCACCTGCAACCGGTCGGAAGCAGGAAACGCCAGGAATCGTGGGGAAGGCCGTCGATTCTTCCCCGCAGTTTGTGCCCACGAATGTGCCGGACACGGGTGGCAAAAAGGGTCATTTTGAGGCACTTGCTGGCACGACGGGAACAGAAACCGACAATTCGGACGAAGTGGAGTCTGAGCTAGAAAACCCTAGAAATCCTAATGAAAAAGCCCCGCTGACATCTCCTGACGTCAGCGGGGCAAAGTCGGGCCGGCGGGATTTGAACCCACGACCTCTTGCACCCCAAGCAACTGATCTTCAACTCGGCTTGGCTACATAGTGCAGGTCGCGGGGAAACTCATCACAACTACCCCAGATCGCAAACTCGTCACAATCAGACGAGTCCTGTTCATTTTGCGCAGACCATAACGGGCTCCTCTATGGACAGCGCAACCGTTCAAGAGTTCCCTAAAGGTATGTTGACAGTCGCCCAACTCATCGACGCCTTCAAGGCCGAGCTTAGTGTACTCGTGGCCACAGGCCAACGCGAGTCCAGTACGCTTATCTGGTACAAATTTCAACTCGCCAAATTGCAAGCCATCGTCGGTGCTCGGCCGGCTGACCAGATCCGCGCTTCCGATCTCGTGAGCGTGAAGTTCACCCACCACTTCGTTCGGGCGATCAAGGCACTCTATCGCTGGGCGGTCGAAGAAGGGCACGTCCCGAAGAATCCCTTCACGAAACTGAAAACTCCTGCCTGCGGTCAGAGATCGAGAACCCTCAAACGTCAGGAAATGACGCGGCTGTACTCCGTTGTCTCCCCGGATTTCCGCCGATTCCTGTTTCTCCTGGCACACACGCTGATGCGGCCGGGAGAACTCCGCACGCTTCGCTGGCGTGATGTGCGTCCTGCGGAGCGGTTGATCCTGCTCACAAAGTTCAAGGGCCAAAAGCTCCGGAAGGACAATGCTGCGATTCGACCCATCCCCCTGGATCGCCCCGCTGCTCGGATGCTCGTGAATCTTCATGCAAGAAGGAATCCCCATCCTGATGACCTCGTCTTTCCCGGCCCAAACGGGAAGGGGTGGACCTCGAACGCGCTGCGTTGTCGACTCCGCAGGGCTCGGGAGAAGGCCCATCTGAACCAGAAGGGCCAGGAACTGGTCGTGTGTTACACGCTCCGACACACGGGAGCGACCGAAGCGACCAAGCGGGGAATCCGCGATCGAACTCTCGCGGAGATCATGGGCCACACCACGACCAGGACGACGGCCCGTTACCAGCATCTCGACGCCGCCTCTCTCGTGGATGCGATCGACGGGGCTCGCAAACCGCGGAAGTGAGAAGTCGTGGAACGATGGCAACATGTCTGGCGAGTGGGCTTCGCTCCGATCCTCTCGACGAGGGCGCTCCTCGCTCTGCGGGATGCTCTTCTCACGGACGATCCTCGACTGGTCCAGGGTACGTGCACGTCGCCGCCGGCGAAGGCGAACTGCCTCGATTGGCCGGTCGAACGTGCCTGTGCTCTGGGACTGTGTGGCTGGTTGGGTGAGGGACGCGAGACTGTCGGCGAAGTGGAGGAGTTCTTCGCGAAATGCTGCTTCGAAGCGGATGAGCGGCTCGGTGAACCCGCGGCCTGTCGGTGGTTCCTGAACTGGTTCGACGACACGCCGCGGGACGTGGTGCGTTGTTCACTCCTCGTCGAGGTCCTCGTCATCCTCATCGAGCGGTTCGGATTGCAGAGCGTGCCAGAGGCATTGATCGCAAAGCTCCGAATCGTCCCACTCGAAGAGATTTATTCCGCACCAGTCGCATGAGCCCACGGGCTCGTCGTCCCAGGTATCGACCCCGTCGACATCGAGATCCTCGTCGTCTTCCAGCACGACCCGTCTCCCTACTCTGGAACCAGGTTGCCCGCCGGCACGACGACCATCGTGTTGCACTGGTCGAGCCGAACCCCGTGATTCCGTGGCTTGCCTCGGCCCGGGATCTCCACGGTTCCCGTCCGTCCGTGAAATGGCATCACCTCCCGAAGTTTCTTGCGGTAGTTAATTCGTACCCGTGTTCCGGACTTCGGGTTGCTGACCATCTCGGATTCCTCCCCTCAATCCCCTCTCGGCTATATACGGGATGCCGAGCCGTCCCCGCCAGTTGAAAGCGTCTCCGCCGAGTCAACGACCCACCGCTGCGAAACGCGGCTACGGCCGCGACTGGCAGGCGGCGCGACTCTCGTTCCTCGCCGAGCATCCGCTCTGCGTGGAGTGTCAGCGGAGCGGACGAGTCGTCGCCGCCACGGTGGTGGACCACAAGCGGCCGCACAAGGGCGACCGCGGTCTGTTCTGGGATCGTGCGAACTGGCAACCGCTCTGCGAGCATTGCCACAACCGCAAGACAGCCCGGCAGGATGGTGGTTTCGGTCGGGTCTGATTCGCGCCGGGATGCAATGACACCCGTAGGGGGGTCGAAAAGTCTGGCCCCTCGCCGCCGTAGACCGCAGGGTTGCCGCGCAGGAATTTCGACCATTCGCAAAAGGGGTTTCGGGTGGGTCGACCCAGGAAAACGATCGAAGAGCACCTCCGGAACGGTACATATCGACCGGGAAAACACGGTCCGCGGCCGGGGGAGGTCGAATCCCGGCACTCAAGGCCAGAAACGACCAATCGCCCGGGGTTGAGCGAAACTCCCCCGGAGGAAGTCGAACCGCCGCCAGCGAAGCCGACGAGTTTGCAAGGCAAGGTTTCCGAGGTTTGGGATGAAATCATTCCCCTGCTCGGCGACCGACTCCGCCAGCGGGATGTCATCGCCCTGGTCGATCTCTGCCGGTGGATCGCTCGGATGGATGCGATCGCTGCGGAACTCGACGCGACGCCCGCCGGGGACTCCCCCCTGGCGTCGAAGGGGTACAAGGACCTGCTCATCGCGGCCGGGATCGCCACGACCAACTTCGAGCGTTACTGCTCGCGTTTCGGTTTGACTCTCGCAGACCGAATGAAGTTGCGGATCGACAAACCGACAGGGCCGGCCAAGCCGAAGGTGATGACTCGGCCGAGGACCTCGATCGATCACCAGGGAAAACCGAAGTGAAGCAGTTGTTTCCAAATGAGACCGATTCTGTCCGGGTGATCCAGGGCGACGCAGTCGAGATCCTGCGAACCTTGCCCTCGGAAATGTTCGATGCGGTGGTAACCGATCCGCCCTACAGCAGCGGCGGGCGAACCTTCGGCGAACGATCGCAATCGGTCGCTTCCAAGTATGTCCAGAGTGGCTCGAAACGGTTCGCAGACGCCGATTTCGGCGGCGACAATCGCGACCAGCGATCCTGGCGATACTGGTGCCATCTCTGGCTAAGCGAATGCGTTCGACTCTCGAAGCCGGGCGGGTATCTCCTCGTCTTCACCGACTGGCGACAACTTCCCACTCTCACAGATGTAATCCAGGCGGCAGGCTGGCTCTGGAGAGGAATCATCGCCTGGGACAAGGGTGGTTCTTCGAGAGCACCAAACACTCGCTATTTCCGCCATCAGTGCGAATACGTCGTCTGGGCCACCCGAGGCCGATTCCCACCGAAAGGGGATTGGCCCGCACCCGGCGAGGGTTGTTTCCCGGGCATGTACTCCTACCCGGTCCTCCAGGCTGACAAGCATCACCTCACCGGCAAACCGACGCCATTGATGCGCGATCTGATTCGGTGCGTTCCTCCCGGTGGCCTGGTCCTCGATCCGTTCGCCGGCAGTGGAACAACGGGGATCGCTGCCAAGCAGGGAGGGCGGCGATGCGTCCTCATCGAGCAGGAAAGCGAGTATTGCGACGTCGCCAGGCAGCGACTGCGGCAGGGGGCATGAGCCGTGGCCAAACGGCGACCGAAGACCGATGCCGGCACCCGGAGCGAAACCGCGGATTGGATCCGCAACGCCGCCGATGAGAAGGCATTCGCCGCAGGAATGCGGTTCGACCCAGAGCGGGCGAACTTCGTCTGCGACTGGATCGAGACGTACTGCCGGCTCTATGAGGGGGACCGGGCCGGCGAACCGCTGAAACTGCTGCCGTTCCAGCGGGATTACTTTTCTCGCTTGTACGGCTGGGTCCGCTGGTCGGAGGAATGGATCGAATGGATTCGCCGCTTCACGCACGCCAGTTTCTGGGCGTCGAAGAAGAACGGGAAATCCCCGCTCGCCGCGGCTCACAACCTCTACCTGCTCTGTGGTGACGGCGAACCCGGGCAGAAGGTCTACCAGGCGGCGGCGAACGGCCAGCAGGCCAAGATCGCCCAGTTGCACGCGGTCAACATGGTCCGCCAGTCTCCGGCCCTGAGCGCGGACCACGGCGGCGATTGCAAGATCAACAACGTCACGTTGCAGATCACCCACGTTCCGACGTCTTCCGTGCTCGTGATCCTGACCGGCGACGACAGCCGCAACGCGAAAGCCAAGGAAGGACTCAACGGCTCGGTGACGTACGACGAAATGCACGTCGTGAACCGCGAAATCGAGGAGCGAACGAGCCGGGCTGGGATCTCCCGGAAAGAGCCGATCAACGCCAGTTTTTCGACAGCCGGCGACGACCTCACCAGCGTCGGGAAACAGCGGTTCGAGTATGGCCGGCAGGTAAACGCCGGCGATCGCGAGGACCCCCACTTCTTGCACGTCGACTACAGCGCTCCGGACGGCATCACCGAAGCGGACATCGAGGTGCGGCTCGAGGAGTTCGGCCGGATGGCGAACCCCGCCTGGGGAGAGATCGTCAAACCGAGCGAGTTCAAGGCGGACTGGGTGCGGTCGAAGGGCTCGCAGCGAGAGGTTGCCCGGTTCCTGCAGTATCGCCTCAACCGATGGGTCGGGTCCACGAATCGGT
Organism: uncultured Alcaligenaceae bacterium; assembly: GCA_964552815.1. Classification (GTDB taxonomy): domain Bacteria; phylum Planctomycetota; class Planctomycetia; order Gemmatales; family Gemmataceae; genus CAYUHJ01. The sequence goes on from CAZKIQ010000077.1 coordinate 17,659, forward strand.
GGCTAGACAAGGGATCGTGGGACCGATCCGAGGAGAAGTACTCCCTCGAGGATCTCGCCGGGCGCGAATGCTATTCCGCTCTCGACCTGTCCCGGACTCGCGACCTGACCGCATTCGTGCTCGCCTTCCCGTTTCCCGAATGGGGAGCGGAATGCCTGCGGCTTTGGCCCATGTACTGGATGCCAGAGGAAACGGCCAAGGAACGCGACCACCTGTTCCCATTCCTCACCTGGGCGGCGTCGGGGTGGATCACTCTGACTCCCGGCGGAGTCGTCGACTACGCCCGCGTGAAGTCCGACATCCGGGCCGCGATCCTCGGCTTCGACCTCCAGGTCCTCGACCTGTTCTACGATCAGCACCTCGCCAACGAAGTGACGCAGGCCCTGCACGAGGGGGAGCAACTCGGAACCGAATCGTTCGCGGGCGTCGTCGCTCAGCGGACGGTCTTCAAGCAAGACATCATGACCTTCTCCCCACACGCGAAAGAATTCGAACGACGAGTGAAGTCGGGAGCGATTCGCCATCCCGGAAATTCCGTGATGTCCTGGCAGGTGGGGCACTGCGAGGTGAAGACGGATCCGAACCAGAACATCCGCCCGGTGAAGCCGGCCCCCCACTCGGGCAAGAGCGTCGATGGCGTGGTGTGTGGCGTGATGACGATGGCGGGGATCCTCTCGGGCAGCGCGGGATCCGGATTCATCAACCCGAACCTGGTGGCGGTATGACCGGCATCCCAAGTGAAGTTTTCGATCGAATCGGCAGCGAGCCCACGGCCGCGTCCACGCTCGGGGCCCCGGAACGGTGGTTCCTGAACTGGGCCGGCGTGGAGAGTCCCTCCGCTCCGATCTCGGTCAACGAATTCACGGCCCTGAACTACACGATCCTTTACGCGTGCGTGACGCTGATCGCAGGTACGATCGCGAGCCTTCCGCTGAAGGTTTATCGCCGGCTGCCGGGAAATGGCGGGTCCGAGGAAGCGACCGAGCGGCCGGAATTCGACTTGTTGCAACGGGAGTTCAACCCCAACACTTCGGCGATGACCGGTCGAGAGGCGGGCGTCGGGCACCTGTTGACCTGGGGCAATTCCTACTGCCAGATCGTGAAGAACCGCAAAGGGGATGTGCTCCGACTGCAGCCGCTCGGCCCGGACATCACGCGGCCGCGGCTCAACGATCGCCGGGAGCTCGAGTACGACGTCCGCGATCCTCTTTCCGCTGATGTGACGACGCTTCCTCGCGACCAGGTCCTGCACGTCCCCGGGATGACGTTCGACGCCCTCGTCGGACTGTCGCCGATCCGGGTCGTCCGAAGTGCGATCCGGACTGCTCTGACCCAGGAACGGGAGGCGGAGAAGTACATTGCCAACGGGATCCGCCCACCGGGGGCCATCAAGTTTCCACAAGGTAGGAAGTTTGCAACTACCGAACAGGCGACCGAATACGTCGAGCGATTTCGCAGGTTGCACTCCGGTCCGGATGGGGCGTCACGAATCCCAGTTCTGGAGGATGGCGCGGATTGGGTACGACTCGGAATCGATCCCGCCTCGGCTCAATTGCTCGAATCCCGAAAGTTTCAGGCCGTCGAAATCTGCGGGCTCTACCGCGTTCCCCCGTTCATGGTCGGGCTCGTCGAGAAGACGACGGCGTGGGGAACCGGGATCGAGGAGATGACGATCGGATTCGTCGTCTACTGCTTGCTGCCCACCCTTCGGCGAATTGAGCAGGAATACAACCGCAAGCTCTTCCCCAACGATCGCAAGCTGTACTGCGAGCACGTTCTCTCCGGGCTTCTTCGGGGGGATACCCTCAAGCAGGCTCAGGCCCTCAAGTTCTACATGGAGTGGGGACTGCTGACCGTCAACGAAGGGCGGCGGTTGCTGGGATGGAACCCGGTCCAGGGCGGAGACGTCCGGTACTTCCCCCTGAACATGGGCCGCGTTGACGCCGACGGAAACGACCTTCCTTCGCCTGCCGCGGCCGAGCGGATGCCTGCCTCGACGACAGAAGCCACTGCGGATCCACTTGGAGGTGCTGCCCCGTGAAAACCTACGATCAGATCCTCGCCGCCGTCGCCGCGACCCCGTGGGCGATCGAGCCCACGAAAGGGCACGCTCTTGCATCGATCCTGTCCCGCCGCGTGGCGGGAGATAATCCGCAGCCAGAGGTCCTGGCGGCGGCGATCGCAGCCAAGAAGCCCAAGCCGTCCCGAGCGAGGTCCTCGGTCGCCCTCGTGCCGCTGTACGGGGTCATGACCCAGCGAGCGGACTGGTTCACGGAAATGTCCGGTATGACGTCCACCGAGACCGTAGGACGGCTCGTTGACGACGCAGCCGCGGACGCGGGTGTCGAGGCGATCGTGCTCGATGTGGACAGTCCGGGCGGATCCGTCTTCGGGGTGGCCGAACTGGCGGCGAAGATCGCTACGGCGGGTCAGTCGAAGCGGGTGATCGCGGTCGCGAATTCGCTCGCGGCTTCCGCCGCCTACTGGGTTGCGTCCGCAGCGACCGAACTCGTCGTGACTCCTGGTGGCATGGTCGGGTCGATCGGCGTCTACACCATGCACGTCGATCGCTCGGAGGAGCTTCGACAGGCAGGCCGCGTCGTCACGCTGGTCGCGGCCGGGGAGCGGAAGGTGGCGGGGAATGAATTTGGGCCCCTCGATTCGCTGGGTCGATCGGAGATGGAGGGGACGGTTCAAGGATATTACGACCAGTTCGTGAAAGCGGTCGCACGGGGTCGGAAAGTCACTCAAACCGCAGTGCGGGAAGGTTTCGGGAAAGGGGGAATGCTCCTGGCCGAGGCCTCGGTGAAAGAAGGGATGGCCGATCGGGTCGGTACTCTCGACGAGGTCCTCGGCCGGTACGGCGTCACGGTGGCGGATGTCGCCCCGGCTGCCCGCGACGGATCGATGGAGATCGAAGTTCGCAAACGGAGGATGCTCCTCGAGTAATTCCGGACGGATTTTTCCCCGGGCGGCTACATATCGACACCGATTCCGCCAGCCGTTCGAGCCGACCCGGGGGCCGCTGTGAACCCATTGAAAGAATTGATCGCGAAACTGAAGAAAGAACACGCCGATCTGGCAGCACGGCAGAAGGCCGCGCTCGAAGGGGCCGAAGCCGAGGGTGTATCCGAAGAGGATCGCAAGAAGCACCTCGCCGAGTTCGACAACCTGCAGGCGGCGAAGGACGGCATCGGCGAGCGTCTCAAGCGTGCCGAACAACTCGATCGCGAAGAACAAGCCGCAGCGATTACCCCAGCCAATCCTCCGATTGTCCACCTCAACAACCCCCATCCCCCGGCTGCCGGCGGTTTCGCGATCCCGGCAGTCGCTCGTCGTCATGGGCCGCTGCGGGCGTACAAGGGTACTCGCGCCGCCGAGCGTGCCTACGAAGCCGGGCTCTTCGCTGCCGCGGTGCTCTACGGGCACGAGCCGTCCCGTCAGCGGCTCGCGGAGATGGGCGTCGCGCCGATGGCGACCCTCAACACCGCCAACAACGGCAGTGCGGCCTACTTCGTTCCCGACGTGATCGACGCCGCGATCATCGAATTGACCGAGGTCTACGGTGTGATCCGCCGCAAGGCCGACTACGTGCCGATGTCCTCGGATACGCACTCGTCGCCGCGGTGGACCAACGGCATGACGTCGTACTGGGTCGCCGAGGGTGCGGCCCCGACCGGCAGCAACCCCGCCTGGGATGAGGTGAAGCTGGTCGCGAAGAACCTCGCCGCGATGACGAAAATGACGCGGAACCTCGACGAGGATTCCATCATCGACCTCGGCGACAAGCTCACGATGATGGCCGCGATCGAGTTCGCCCGGGCGGAAGACGCAGCCGGGTTCAACGGCAACGGCACCTCGACCTATGGTGGAATCGTCGGGTTGTTCACGAAGATCATCGACGCTGCAAACGCCGCGAGCCTGTACACGGCGACCGGTCACACCACACTCGCGGCACTCACCCTGGCAGATTATTCCGCGGTGGTCGGCCTGTTCCCGAACTGGGAAACGGCGATGCCGTCCTGGATGTGCCACAAGGAAGTCTGGGCTGCGTCCATGCTCCCGCTGCAGATGGCGGCTGGCGGTGCGACCCCGGCGGACATCCAGGGGGGCGGCAAGCCGATGTTTCTCGGCTACCCCGTCGAGTTCGTCAACGTCGCACCGCGAGCCGCCTCGGTGACCACCGGCGTGACGGGGATTCTCTTCGGCGACCTGAACCTCTCGACCCGGATCGGTGACCGTCGTCGGCGAACCGTGGAACGCGGTTTCGAGAACGACGACTTCACGAAGCAACTCATCACGATCCTCGCCACCGAGCGGGTGGACGTGGTCAACCACACGATCGTCGACCCGAAGGACTCGTCGAAACCAGGTCCGGTGATCGGGCTGAAACTCGGCTGATCCGTCTGGGTGCGGACGCCTGCACCCTTTCCGCGCACTCCTGGCCAGAGGTTTGGATCGATGCTTCCCACCGACAAGAAAATCGTGGCCGTGACTCCGCCGGCGGCGATCGTGGACAACGCCGCGTTCGGGACGACGGTCATCGACACGCTCGGGTTCCGCTTCTGCGAAATCTACGTCTTCCTCGGGGCCCTCGACATCGCCGTTGCGACGTTGAAGGTCCAGGAATCGGACGGACTCTCGGCTGGCAACCTCGACGGGAATGCTGTGGACGTCGTCGGGACCCGGTTCGGCACCGACGCCAACGATACCGGTTCGACGAGCACGTTGCCCTCCGCCACCGACGACAACAAGTTCTTCAAGTTCGAGATCGATCTCCGCGGCCGGAAACGCTACCTCGACTTGTCTCTCACCGGCGGGGACGGCAGCGCGGGCAGCTACGCTTGTGCGTTCGCCTTGCTGTCCCGGGGGGAAATCTCGCCGACCACCGCTTCCCAGAAGGGATGCTCGCAGGTGATGCGGGTTCCGCCGCTGTAATCCGGAGTCGCAATGCAGATCGAGTTTTTGAGAACTCATGGGGGATACCAGCAGGGTCAGGTGGTCGACCACCCTCACGAGGGGGTTGCCGACACTCTGATCCGCCGCGGGATCGCCCGTCTGGCCGAGGAGATAGCGGAAACCGACGGGAAACGCTCCGAGAGTTCGGATCCCAAACCGCCCCGAAGTCACAAGCGGGGTCGGAAATGATGGATCCGACTTTCAGCGTCCGGCTCGTGACGCCTCCGGCGGAGGAGCCACTCTCGCTCGCCGAGGCGAAGCAGCATCTGCGGGTTGAGCACTCGGCTGACGATTCCTACCTCGCTGGGCTCATTGCCGCGGCTCGAGAGGCGACCGAGCGGGAAGCCCGGCAACGCTGGGTTTCTCAGACCATTGAAATCGCGTTCTCCCACTGGCCGGACTGCGGAGTCATCGAGCTACCCGTGTCGCCTGTCGCGGCGGTGACGGGGATCGAATACACGGATGTCGCGGGTGACGACCAGTCGCTTGGATCGAGTGCCTGGCAAACCTGGCTCGCGCACCTTCCGCCGCTGGTGGCACCGGCCGCGGGCACCAGTTGGCCAACGATCCGGTGTGGAGCATTGGCCCCGATTCGGATCACGGTGACCGCCGGATTCAGCGGAGCGGCCGAGGTTCCCCCGCTGGCGAAACAGGCGATCCGGCTCGCCCTGGGGTTCTGGTACGACGGCAATCGTGGCGATCGCGAAGAGCCTGCCCAGGCCGTGGCGGGACGTTTGGGACTTCCGGCGGCTTCCGTGAACCTGCTCGCCCTGTTGGGGCGAAGAACCTACCTCTGAGGCGACCATGCCCGAGACGTTTTCGCTCAAGATCGTCGGCACGCAGGGATCGGACCAGTTCAGCGAGAACTTCGAGGTGTCCGGTTCCGCCCTGGAACGAGCCACTCCGACCGTCCCCGCCGCGAAGAGTGGGAGCCTGTCCACCCGCACCGACAACGACACCGGCGTCGCGACGATGGCCGAGGGGCACGGGTTCACCACCGGGAACAAGGTCGACCTGTTCTGGTCCGGTGGTTCCCGTCGCCAGATGGACGCCACGGTCTCGGGGAACGCTGTCACCCTCGACGGCGGGAGCGGCGACAACCTGCCGGCCCTCAATACCGCCGTCACGGCGATGGTTCCCGTCTCGGTCGACTTCACGGTCGAGGGGGACGATGTCGTCGGCCTGGCGGCATTCTGTCCCGCCCGGGGGTGGATCGCGATCATCGACGATGCCGCGGCCGACGCCAAGGTCTTCGAGTTCGAATCCTTCAGCGGGCAATCCTGGATTTCCGGCTCCGGGATCACGAACCCGCTGGCTGGCGTCACCACCGCCTCGGCGAAGTTCAGCCATGCGTCCACCTCACCCCAGACGCTCAAACTGCTGGCGGTGTACTGATGCGGCCGGGTGGTTCGATCGGCCGGTTGCGGCACCGGGTCAAGTGGTTCAGCCCGAGCCGGACCGAGGGGGACACGGGGCAGGAGTCCGCGACCTTCGCAACCGAGGAAGCGGAGACCTGGGCCGAGGTCGTGCCGGCATCGGCGTTCGAGCGGTTCGGCCATGCCCAGCAGTACCCGGAAGCGACCCACGGGATCCGTTTCCGGCTCCCCTCGGTCCCGGGGGTGAAACACGACTGGCGGGCGACCTGGGGAACGAGGACGTTCGATGTGAAGGGGATCGTCGTGGCCCCGGATCCGCAGTCGTTCAGTTGGGCGGAGTGCGTCGAGTTGCCCGAGTCATCGGAGGATTGAGGTGGGGATTCCGATCCGATTTCGCGTGTCGGGATCCCGCGAAGTTCAGCGGGCCCTGACCCAGTCGGTGCCGAAGGAAGTGCGGAAGGCGGCCCGGCAGGGGGTCGACGAGGCGGGGAAGATCGTCCTCGCTGCGGAGAAGACGGCCCTGACGGCGAAGCGGACCGGGTCGCTGCGGAAGGCCCTGGGTCGCAAGACGGTCGCGAGGAAACAGGGGGACGGGTACACGGCCGTGATCGGTCCCCGTCGCGATCCGACACCGAAGCGGATCCAGCGGAGCGAGCAGGAAGTCGCGGCCGGGAAGCGGAAGAAAGCCCTCAAGGGCGGGCGGTTCAAGCGGAGCGTGAAGTTCAAGGGGCGGACGATCCTGGTCAACCCCGCGAACTATGCCCACCTCGTCGAGGGGGGCCGGGGGCCGGTGCGGAAGAACAAGAAGGTCCTCTCCGACGGAGGCACCTTCTACGGGAAAGCGGTGAAGTCCGTCCCGGCTCGGCAGTTCCGGGCCCCGGCCTGGTCGAGGTCGAAGGCGGCGGTGGAACGGGCGATTGAGTCCCGGGTGTCGGCGGCGGTCGCCGCGGTCAGGGGAAGGTGATGGGCGTCTCGCTCCTGCTCACGGAAC
>CAZKIQ010000078.1:0-24981 GCA_964552815.1 uncultured Alcaligenaceae bacterium
GCAATCGCTTCATAAGCGATGGGTCGCCGGTTCAAACCCGGCCCCCGGTACTCGAAACAACTCGCGGAACCGCCGCCGACCCGGCGGTTATCGAGATGCCGATGTTTCCGGCGGTGAGGCCCTCAATTCTTCGCCAGTTCTGGCAAGAATTTACGTCGAGCCAGCCTCTGGCATGTCACTCTAGAGACCTTCGGAGAGACCGCCTATTCCTTGCCTCCCGCATCCCGTAGCCAAAAGTCTCTGGGGCTCAGGGGTGTGACCCCGTTCGGTTTATAGACCGGTTGGCCGCGGTCTGCCGAGGCAGACGGTGACGGTTTGGTCGAGAGGCCGAAACCGACGCGAACCGACTTTCCCTCACGTCACACCCACGCCTTCGGCCGCTGGAATCCACGAACGCCACCCCTCCGACACAGGCTTCGTTCGACACGACCAAACACGGCGCGACCTCGAGCAATCGGAGCCATTTAGAGTCATTACCGATCAACTCTAGCCCGAACGGCCACGCTCGAAACGGTCCCGTCGGCACCCCTGGCCAGGCAATCTGTAAACCGCGACCCGCTCGCCATGGCCAAGTGCTACCAGTCCCTCCTTGACTCCGGTGTGGTTCAATCGCGGGGGGCCCCTGGCCCGTTATCTCGGCATCAGCCGGGCGAACGTCACCCAGGTGCTCCGGCGGCTGAATCCAAGCCCGATGACGCCCCCGGAACCGGCCCAGCAGCGGAAACCAAAGCCCCCGTCCGGACCCAGAACGTACCGCGTTCAGGCGTGCGTCTCGTTCACACTCCATACCCTTGTTTTCATTCCACAACCCAACCGAACGCGACTGGTTAGTCGGTCTCGTTGCTGCGTAATCACGAAGGACCAGAACTGGGCCGGGTTGTACCGTCCATCTGCCTCAGCAAGAGACGATCCATCGTTGCTCAGAACTTGACTTTTCTCGCCTCCGCCGTCAAATACACTTTCAACACGGAAAGCGAACCATGCTACTTTCTAGGACGAGCCACGCCAGCAAGAAGTGGGCAGTGCAGCCCACGAATCGCTCCTTCGAGACTCCTCGGATTTGAGTTCTGGTTCCGGCCAAGGGAGCGGTCGCGGCATGGCGGTCCAAGTCACGCGACTATCGGGAGAAGATTGGCAGGAATGGGCCCTGCAACTCCTTTGCACACACTACCAACCTACCGAGTTCGTCAAGATCGCGGATAATCAGAGGGGAGATGCAGGGATCGAGGGGTATAGTCGGTGTGGCCACGCCTACCAGTGCTACGGGTGTGAAGAACCCATCTCAACGGAGGCCCGCTACGAGAAGCAACGCGACAAGCTCACGAAGGACATCGGCAAGTTCATCGACAACAAGGACAAGCTTATCCCCTTGCTCGGCACCGTCAAGGTGGTCCGGTGGGTGCTGTTCGTGCCCTACTACGACAGCAAGGACATCGTGTCGCACGCGAACCGCAAATGCGACGAGGTGCTCAAGGCCGCCCTCTCGTATGTGGGACAGGACTTTCAGATCCATGTCTGCGACGAGGGGCACTTTACAATCGAACGTGACCAACTCCTCCGCACGCGAGACGACGCCCTCACCATCAGCAGCAGCGGACCCACCACCAAGGCGATCGACGACTGGACCGTTGCCGAAGCGAACAGCGAGTGGGTGCAAAACCTCAACGGAAAACTCCTCCGGTTGAACACGCTGAAGACATACGAACAGCGGGACCAGTTCTGCCGCCAAGTGCTTCGCTGGTATCTCGAAGGGCAAGAGGTCCTGACGAAACTACGGGACTATCCGCAAATTCACGAACGGGTCCTCGCGGCCAAGGCCCACCGCGAGAACGGCCTCGTGATGGCCTGTCTCACTCACGAGGGCAGTTCGGCCGCATTGTTCAACCAGACGCTGGAACAACTTCTCGCCGATCTGCGTACCGGTGTCAGGGAAGTGGCTAGTAGATCCGCCGAATCGCTCGCGAGAGAAGCGGTGAGCGATTGGCTCCTCCGCTGCCCCCTCGACTTCCCTGGATGACCACTCATGCCACCGACCGACTCCATCGCGATCCCTGAACTGGACGTCCCGTTCATTTTCTCACGACGCCCGATCGACGTCCCCGCCGACCTACGCCCGGCGTGGCGGATAGGCCTGCTCATCCTTCTTCTCAAGAACTGCTGTCGTGAAGGCAAGGCTCGGTTCACGCAACTGCATGTGCTGAACTGGGGAGTCCGCAGCGAAGAAAATCGGGAGGCTCTGGAAAACGCCCTACACGGCAGCGTGGGGGCTGATGCCTTGCTCGTGCGGATCGAACCGTCACTGAACCGAGCTGTCGATCTCGCCATCGGCGAGGGGCTGGTCGCGAGGCGTTCTGGAGACCAAATTGAACTCCGGGACAGCGGGCACGCTCTGGCTGACGAGATCGGGTCTGACGCCACGCTGTACCGCACCGAGAAGGAGTTCATGCAGAGGATTCGTAAGCGAGTAACGGGGAGGTTTGTTGATGGACTGTTCGGCTGAGAGGGCAAGAGGATGCGACTCCGACAACTCGAACTCCGACTGCAAACGACCGACGGGCCGTACGGAACTTCCATAGACTTCCCCAACGGTTTGGTCGTCGTTCGGGCGGACAACTCAATGGGGAAGTCGACCTGTGTTAAGGCAATCCTCGTCGCACTCGGCATGGAACAGATGCTGACGACGAGCCAGAGCGAATTGCCGCTCACCCCGTCCGTTCTGGCACGCTTGGAAGGGGCTAACAACCGACCAGCTGACGTGCTCGAATCCGAAGTGTACCTGGAGATCGAGAACGGGCAGGGAAGTCGCATTACCGTTCAGCGGACGCTGAAGGGAACTCGTGACAACCACCTGATCACCGTGTATCAGGGGCCGGCACTCACACAACCGGCCGGGACATTCACGGCGACAGACTTCTTCGTCAACAGGCCGGGAGGGGCATCACGAGAACGAGGGTTCCACCGCTACCTGGCCGGCTTTTTGGGATGGGACCTCCCGAAGGTACCGTCGTTCGACGGCAACGAGACCCCACTTTACCTTCAATGCCTTTTCCCCTTCTTTGTGGTCGAGCAGACGCGGGGTTGGTCATCGATCCTCCCTCCCGTGCCAACGCACCTCCGCGTCAAGGACGCTCATAAGCGAGCCGTCGAGTTCATTCTAAACCTCGACGCCCGTCGCATCGCCCTCCGCCGACAGGAACTCTACCAAGAACGGACGGTGCTCGAAACGGAGTGGGCGGCGAGGCGACGTCAGAGCCAAGACATCGCCCAGCGGGCTTCGGCCCAAGTCAACGGGCTTCCCCGCACACCGACCGGTTCTTGGCCGCCACCGGTGTGGCCCAATCTGATCGTTCCGATCGACGCAAACTGGGTGCCCCTCGAGCGGCAACTGGAAGAGTTCCAGGCAAAACAAAAACGACTGATCGACGAGCAGATCCCTCGCGTGCAAGAGGTCGCCTCGACTCTCGCCACTGAACTCGCTGAGGCGGAGATGGCTCTCCGCACCCGAGAGTCGCTCCTCGCCCGCCATCGGGACAAGCTGCGGATGGAGCAGGAGGAGGTAGTGTCCGTGAAGAACCGGCTGAGAACGGTGGACGAGGATATCCAACGAAATCAGGACATCGAAACGCTCCGCACGCTCGGATCCACTCGCTTTCCATCGGTGAATACCGGAACCTGCCCAGTTTGCCATCACCCGATCCAAGACACGCTCGTCCCGCTGCCCGAAGAGCAGCAGGTCATGTCGGTCAAGGACAACATCGAATTTCTGAAGGAGCAGAAGAAGACGTACACTCTGGTCCTAGAAAACACCGAGCGAGTGGTGCTCGCCCAGCAACGCCGGATCGCTGCCGTTCAGGACGAAGTGACCGCTCTCCGAGACAAGATCCGTGCGTTGAGGCAGACGCTCGTTGTGGATGGTCGAATGCCCTCAATCGTGGCCATTCGGGAACGTATGCAACTGGAAGACACGATCAGACGGAATGCCGAGGTTCTGGAATCCTTCGCGAAACTGCTCGATGAGTTCCGTGATCTGGCGGGCCGCTGGCATCGCAATCAGCAAGCTATTGAAGAGCTCCCGAGGGACGACACGTCGGACTCGGACAAGAGGAAAATCGCCGGCTGGAGCGATTTGTTCCGCGAGCAACTTGAGAGTTACGGGTTCATGAGCCTGCCCGTCTCGCAACTGGCAATCTCTCCGGACGATTACCGGCCCGAGCACGACGGTTTTCCCCTGCAGACCAGCATCTCGGCGAGCGATCTGATCCGCACGATCTGGGCGTATCTGGAAGGCATGCTCGAAATCTCACTAGCGACCGACACACACCATCCGGGGTTTTTGATCTTGGACGAGCCCCGTCAACAGAGCACACGTGAGGTCAGCTTCGCGCAGCTCCTCCGCCGTGCGTCGGGCTCGCTGGAACACAACCAACAGGTGGTGCTCTTCACCAGCGAGAAATCGGTGCAACTGAGGGAACAGCTTGCGAGTCTGCCCCACAACCTGCGTGAATTTCCTGGACGAGTGATAGCGAAGCTCTGACCTGTCCGGGCGGTTCGCATCAAGCGTGTACTTCCAGTGGCAATCACCCTGCATACTGGAGTATCCAGCCTCATACCCGCGAACGTCCCCACAACGAACTGCAAGCCTGCCTTCATGTTTGGCAACATTCCCAGCGAAATGAAAGCACACGCTGCGGTGGGACCGCACCACAAACTCAACCGAGTCCGTCTACGAATAACATCGGTACCCGCCACCGCGCGAGGGCATCGAACACCGCTTCGTGAACCTCCCAGCCGTCGAGCACCGGGTCCGGGTCCCAGCCCAGGTACGCGTCAGTCGGGGGCGGCGGGCGGTCGTTGAGAAGTTCTCGGTCGCCCGCACGACCAACGACAACGCACGCGTGCCGGTGTCGCGTCAGGAGGACACACATCCGGCCGGGGTCCAGGTGGAACTCGTCCGCCTCCGCCAGTCCGGACAGCGGGTGCCAGACGAACGTCGCCTCGAACTCCAAACCCTGGAGCTTGTTCGCGGTCTCGACGACCACTTCGCACAGCCCGCGGGCGTCGAGTGCGGCCCGAACGTGATCCTTCTGGTCGTTGTGGCTCACCCCGACCGCCACCTTTGATGGCACAAGGGTCGTTGGTGTCGGGCTGCGTTCGCACTTCGCCGCCGGGTCACGCTCGAACAACCGCCCGACGAGCCGGGCGATGAGTTCGACCGACTCCGGGTCGGCCTGGAGCACCGGCGCTCGCGGCAACTCGACGTGTGCCCATCCGCTCGCGGCGGCCATGTCGAGGACGCTGTCGATCCGACGGCTCGGCCGGCCCCCCCTACCGAGGCGGAGTTCACGCACGCCGGGTAGCACCGCGGCACGGAAGTGTAGGTCGGGGTAGAATAGCCTCGCAACCGCCGCGGCACACGCGTCGAGCCTGCGGGTAATCGGCAGTCGGTGGACCGGGGTATGGGGGTGATTCCGCAGCAGAACCCCGACCGCCGTTTGGAGCGGATCCTCCGGCAATCCCCGCCATCTCCCCGGATCGGCGACGGTCGCGAAGGGGTTGATCTGACCCGCGTCACCCACCAGCAGATGCACCGGGGCAAGGCCCCCGACAGCGAAGTACTTCGCCGAGTCGGCCTGATAGGCTTCGTCCACTAGGAGCACGTCAAACGGCGACAGGTCGCCGCGGGCGAAGGCGTCGCCCAACTTGCTGAGGGTGCCGACGATCAGGTCGTGCCCGTTGGCATCCTTGGCCTTGGCCTCGCGCACGCCCGGTAGCGAACGAACTGTGGCCGGGAGTTCCACGTCGGTCGCGGGGACGAACGTCACCCAGCGGTCCGCATGGCCGGCACAATGGCGGGTCGCGATAGCCCGCACGAGGCCGAACGCCTGCTCGTTCGTCGGGGCGGCGACGGCCACTCGAAGCCCCTTGCGGCGGGCCTCCTCCACGGCCGAGACGGTCAGGTGACTTTTACCCGCGCCCGCCGGGGCCGGGACGACCACCGCGCGGGGCGAGCGTCCGCCGTGCAGCATCGCGCGGATGGCTGCATCGACGGCCGCTTCCGCCGCGTTCACGGTGGCCGTGTCGTATACGGCGGATTTTGTCGGCGAGCGGGTTGCCATGTGGTCAGGCCTCCGTGGTCAAGACGTCTTCGAGCGGTGCGGGCAGGGCCACCGGCGCGGCCGCCACGTGTGTCCAGGGGTCGTCTTCGGGGAGCGTCCCGAGCCACCGCGACCGGGTCGAGTGGACCGAGAAGCAGGCGTCGCAGCCCACGGGGGGCAGCGCGGTCGTGGCGCTCGAGGTCATCAGTTTCAGCACCACCTCAGACCCGCCGTGCGGCCCGGGGGACACCTCTTCGACAACGAACTCCTTGCCCTCGGGCTGCTCGGTCCACCAAAGCTCGCGACCGGCCGGGATCAGGCACGGGTCCGGAGATCGGAGGGTGACCAACGGCCGGCACACGCTTCGCTTCGGCCCGGGCTCCTTGTGGGTCGGATCGACCGCGACGACCGTGCCCCGTACGGCCTTGTTCGCCAGCACGTAGGCCGCCATCCGCAGCGGGTCGTCACACGCTTCCTCGGCTTCCACCAGTCGCCCGGTTTCTTCTAGGTTTCGCAGCGTGTTCGCGGCCTGGCGCGGGGTCTGCCGGGTGCGCCGCAGGCCGTGACGGGCGAGCCAGTCCACGTGCCGGGTGTAGGCGTCTCGGTCCGAGTCCCAGCGCCGGCCGACGGACCTCGCTTCCGGCAGCAGCGCTTCCCGGTCACGGCAGCGCCAAAGCAGGTTCCAGGCCCGGCGCAGGAGCGGCCCGTAGTGAGCCGTGATCGCCGAAAGCAGGGGCGAAATCGTGGCCGGGTCGGTTTTCCCGGCGCGGGCCGTGTTGAACCCCTCGACCAGCGGCATCAGCCGTTTTTCATCGTCGTCATCGGGGACCGGGCCGACGGGCAGCAACTCGGCCGCCGTCGCGGCTTCGAACCCGCTAACCCCGGGGGGCGGATCGACGAAGGTGTCCAGCGAAGGCAGCGATTGCCGCTCGGCCCGGGACTGGGGCGTGGCCCAATGGTCGTTCATCAGGTCCGTGATCGAAAGGATCAACTGCTGCCCCGGGACCGACGAGCGGTCCCAGAGGAACCGGAGGTGGCGACCCAACCGGACCAGGGCCGGGTTGGCCGGCTTCGGCCCGTCCGTCGGTAGGTACGCCAGTCGCCGGCCCAACCGGCCGAGCAGTTCGATCGTCGCTCGGTTGGCGACGAGGACCTGCGGGGCGGTGCGGGCGACTGTGAACGTGTACTCCCCACGGGTGAACGTTTCGCGGTCGAGGGCGTGCGCCTCGAACCGGGGGTTGAACCAGTTCGCGAACTCCAAAAGCGCCGCGAAGGCGAGGTCCCGGTTCCGCGGCTCGCCCGCCACCGCCATGTGGGGCCGGGCGTGGGTGTCCCCCCATCCGATCGCGGCCGCCGAGAACGGTTCGGCACCGAGTTGCCACAGCACGACGGCGATCGGCTTCGCCTCCAGGCGGCGGTGCCGCACGGTGGAACTCCGGATTCCACGTCCTAACGCATATGACCGGGCCGCGAGTGCGAGATCAAGATGGTTCATGCGGTCCTCCTCGTGGCCGGCGACGGGGAGGTCGCCTCGTCGATGAGCCGCCCGGCCCGCTCGAGGACGGCCGCGGCCGGTGCTTCCGCAGGGGTCGGCATCGCGCCTTGCGTCAGGGACTCGGCCCGGCCGAGCGTCAGTACTTCGGGAAGCAGCCGTTCCGCCGCAGACCCCATCGAGCAGGGTGAGCCGGCCCTCACAGCCCGATCGCGGCAGAAGCGGGCATTCCCGCACGTAGTCAAGCAAACCGGAGAGTAAGCGGTTCCGACCCGGTCGGCGATGTCGTGGAGGCGGTCGATCCTCGCCTGTTCCTGCGCGATCTGGTCGGCCACCGGGCCGAAGCGGATGTCGGACGGCGTCGCGGCGGCGACATCGCCGGCGTTCGGGATTGCGGCGAGTACCCGTTGGATTCGGGTGCCCCGAGCGGTCACTCGTTGTTCGGAGAGCGTCGGGGTGAGCCCGACGTTCCGTGGCGTGATGAGGAACACACGGTCGCTCACCAGCATCATCGGGTCGCCGCCAAGGTTCGCCACGGCGTCCCGTGTTAGCATGATGTAGATCGCACTCTGATCGAGGGCCGCACCCAGCTGTTCGGGATCAACGCGGTCATCGACTTTCGGGAACGACTTCACCTCGGCAACCCTCAGTTGTCCATCCGTAGTGCGGGAAGCCAGCGCGTCTGCCTCGAAGTAGGCGGTGATGCCGCCTACGGTCCCCGTCAGCACCGCACCGTCGATCAACCGTGCCGCAGCCGGTTTGCCCTGGATGATCTCACGCAGCAACGCCGAGGTCGCTTTGACGCGGGCCGGCATGCGGTCCGAGCCGGAAGGAAAACCCTCGCGCAAATTGACGACCCTGACGCCGGTTGCCGGCAGCGCGAGCGGCCCGCGCAGCAAGTCGAGGGCCAGGCCATAGTCGTTGTTCCGCAGGAGTTTCTCGAATGCGAGCCCGCGCTGGATCGCGAACGGCGACTGGCCGAAGGGTGTTCGGTAACGGGTACCGGTCAGCAGACGGTCGAAATCCACCCCGGCGGCGAACCCGAGCGTCGCCAACCGGCAGTCCGTGTTCTGGGCGAAGGCGGCCAGCACCCGAACGCTCGGCGACCGCCGCGGCATCGGGCCGCGAATGTCAGACAAACGATCTTCGGTAGTTGCCGACAGGACCATGGATGGTCTCCAACCTCCGCAAAGTTGGCCTTCATGTCGGCGACGAGGGCGTGGAGGTCGCCACCCGCCGACCGCTCCGGTCGCACCAGGTCCAAATCGCCCCGGAGCCGCCGGCCCGCCAGTTCCGCCGCCGGCCGGGCCTGGTCGGCAGCGGTTCGGGGCCACCGGCCCCGCCCACCTGTTGGCGGGGTGGCGAAAGGGGCGTCAGCGGCATTCGGGAAGGCTCAAAAGGTTGTCCGGCAGTTCGCCGTCCGCTTCGGTCTTCAGGTACTTGTGGTGGTAGCGGCTGACGGCCACGACCACGCCGACGGTGTGCCCGCCCCGGCTGACGTAGAACGTCCACTTGCCGCTCTCGATCCCGGCGATGGCGTCCTCCTGGGCGATCTTCCACGCCGACCCGTCCCCGTTACGGCCCCCGATGTGGGTGATCCGCTCGTGGGGATTGTTCCGCTCGCTCTTGCGCACGCACAGAATCTCGTGACGGCTCGCCATAGCGAAAGCCCTCCGTTGGGTTGATGAGGACAAATCCTGTTGAACATCGACGCCTCCATAAACGCAACAGCCGTGCCGGACGCCTTTGCCCCCGACCTTCACGGACACGTAACCCGCACTGCGCCGGGAGCCGTTGGCGTCACAGGCGTCCTTCGACTTGGGCGGAAATATCATGATTTCCAATGGTTTTGTCGTCGCCTCTTGCGTTGTCCCTGGGGCGTCCAACTTGAAGGCGAAACGGGTTGTATCCGGGCAGGGATGACGCCGGAGCGGATCGTGCTTGTGCGCCAGGCGAGTGCTGTATACAATCGAAATTGTGGAATGACAACCATGGTGGTGGATCATGGCGAGACGACGCATCCTGTTCTCCTGGATCGGCCACGCCGACCTGCGGTCGATGGCGGCGGCGTTGCCGCCCGACCAGCAGGGGGACGTGCTGAAGGGGCTGAACCCGCCGAAGCCGATGCCGGACCAGCCGGGGCCGCTGAAGTGCCTGCTCAACAACGAGACATTCGACGAAGTGCATCTCCTCAGCGACCACAGCGCCCTAAAGAACCGGCTCTACGCCAGGTGGCTGGGCGGCGACCCGGTGCTGCACGCCGTCAAGCTGATCAACCCGACCGACTACCCCGAAGTGTTCAAGGTCGTGGACGCCGAACTCGCCTCGGTGGTCAGCGTCCCCCGCCCGCACGCCATCGACCTGTGCCTGCATCTCAGCCCCGGCACGCCGACCATGACGGCCATCTGGCTGCTGCTCGGCAAGAGCAAGTACCACCCGGCGACGTTCTTCCAGACCCACGAAGGCAGCGCCTGGGTCACGAACATCCCGTTCGACCTCGTGGTGGATTACGTCCCCCAGGTCCTTCGGGACGCCGACGCCCGGCTCCAGCTCCTCGCCAGCCACAGCCCTCAGGAGGTCGAAGGGTTCCAGGGGATAGTCGGGGAGAGCCGCAGCCTGCGGGTTGCCGTGGGCCTGGCACGCCGGGCGGCGCTCCGGGACGTGCCGGTCCTCCTACTCGGCGAGAGCGGGACGGGTAAGGAGAAGTTCGCCAGGGCGATCCACGACGCAAGCCCCCGCCAGTCGAAGAAGTTCGTCTCGATCAACTGCGCCGCTGTCTCCAGGGAACTGCTGGAGTCCGAACTGTTCGGCCACAAGAAGGGGGCGTTCACGGGGGCGTTTGCCGACCGGGACGGGGCGTTCAAGGAGGCCGACGGGGGGACGCTGTTCCTCGACGAGATCGGCGAGTGCGACCCGGCGATGCAGGCCAAACTGCTGCGGGTTCTCCAGCCGCCCGACAACGACCCGTGCCACCGGGTCTTCCACCGGGTTGGCGAGTCGAAGCCGACCGTCAGCAACGTCCGCATCCTCGCCGCCACGAACCGGGACTTGCACGCCGCCATCGCCGGGGGCGGCTTCCGGGACGACCTGTACTACCGGCTGGCCGTCATCACCGTCAAGCTGCCCCCGCTGCGGGACCGGCGGGAGGACATCCCCCTCCTGGCGCAGCGGCTCCTGGGGCAGATCAACGAGAACTTCGGGCGGCAGGAGCCCGGGTTTAGACACAAATCCCTTTCTCCTTCCGCAATGGCGTTTGTACGGAAGCACCCGTGGCCCGGAAACGTCCGGCAGTTGAACAACACGCTCGTGCAGGCGGCAGTGATGACGGACGGGCCGGTGATCGACCGCCAGGACGTGTCCGATGCGGTCGCCGAAGTACCCGGCAAGCCCGCCGTGGACCCCCTCGAACAGCCCCTCGGCGGCGGCTTCTCCCTCTCGGATTTCCTGGAAGAAGTGCAGCGCCACTACCTGATCCGGGCGATGCGGGAGGCGGGGGGCGTGAAGACCAGGGCCGCCGAACTGCTGGGGTACAAGAACTACCAGACGTTGGCGGCCCAACTGGAGCGGCTGAAGGTCGAAGTGCCGGAAGCGTGAAGGTCGGGGCCGTTGGTACAGCGGTTGCAATGGACGTGGCAGCCGTCGGGAAATCAGTAGAACGTCCGACGTGACAGACTCGGTTCGCAGCCC
Organism: uncultured Alcaligenaceae bacterium; assembly: GCA_964552815.1. GTDB lineage: Bacteria > Planctomycetota > Planctomycetia > Gemmatales > Gemmataceae > CAYUHJ01. Next base: position 11,275 of record CAZKIQ010000078.1, read on the forward strand.
ACAGAGGCGACTGCGCTCCGCCCGCAGTCGAGGGGCGTGTATGAAGTCCACGAACTTTGAATTCCTGCGACCGACGTGGAACGAGTTGGCCGACCTGGGCGCCCTTGCCGAGCAGTACGCGTTTCCCGACCCGGAGAGCGCACAGGTCAAGTTGCGGTCCTTCGCCGAAGGGCTGGTCGGCTCCGTCTACCACCGACTGCGTCTGCCGCGCCTCCCGCAGTCGCACCTGATCGACCTGCTCAACAGCCCCGCCTTCACCGCCGCCGTCCCGGGCGTGATCGTCAACAAGCTGCACAGCCTCCGGGTCCACGGCAACCGCGCCGCGCACGGGGAGAGGTGCCGCCCGCAGGCCGCCACCTGGCTGCTCGAAGAGGCGTTCGATCTGGGCCGCTGGCTCGCGAAGTCGCTCGGCGGCGAGGACGTCGACGCCCTCGCCTTCCAGCCCCCCGCACCGCCGGCGGCGAAGCAGTCGGCCGACCAGATACTTGCCGAAAAGCTACGGGTCCAGGAGCGGCTCAAGAGCGTCGAGGAGTCGGTCGCGCGGCTGATCGAGGAGCTCGAGGCCACCCGCGCCCAGGCCCGGACCGCCGAGGCCAACGCCGCGGAACTGAAGGCGGCACTCGAAGCCGGCAAGTTGGCGGCCGACACGTTGCACTTGGACGAACAGGCCACCCGCCGCCGGATGATCGACGAACTGCTCCTCGACGCCGGCTGGGACGTCGGGCCGAACGGCGCGAGCACGAGTCAGGTCGGTCAGGAGGTGCCCGTGGCCGGACAGCCGACCCCGAGCGGGGCGGGCGCCGCGGACTATGCCCTCTACGACGACCGCACCCGACCGCTCGGAGTCGTCGAAGCCAAGCGGGCCGCGGCCGACCCTCAACAGGGGCTGACGCAGGGGCAGATGTACGCGACCGGGCTCGAGCACCATGGGATACGGCCGGTCATCTTCGCGACGAACGGTTACGAGATCTGGATGTCCAACGACCGCTCGCCGACGCCCGAAACCCCGCGGCAACTGGCGGGGTTCTACTCCCCCGACAGCCTTGCCCACCTGCACCACAAGCGACTGCACCAGCAGTCGCTCGCCGCGGTCAACCCGCGAGACGACATTATCCCGGGCCGGCTCTACCAGACGCGGGCCTTCCGGAGCGTCCTCCAGCGGTTCGGCCAGGGCCACCGCAAGGCGCTCTTGGTGCTGGCGACCGGCACCGGCAAAACCCGGGTCGCCGTCTCCATCAGTGAGGCGCTCCTCCGTGCAGGGTGGGCCCGCCGCATCCTGTTCCTATGCGACCGGACCGAACTCCGCAAGCAGGCGGCCCAGGCGTTCAACCAATTCCTGCCGCACCAGCCGCAGATCATTGTCAGTTCACGCACGGCCAAGGACCGAAGTGGGTGCGTCTACCTGTCCACCTATCCGGCAATGATGAAGTGCTACGCGGCCTTCGACGTTGGGTTCTTCGACCTGGTCATCATCGACGAGGTCCACCGCAGCGTGTTCAACCGCTTCGGCGAGATCCTCGACTACTTCGACGCCCGGCAGATCGGATTGACGGCGACACCGCTCGCCGAACTCGACCGCGACACCTTCAGCCTGTTCAACTGCGAGCCCCAGTCGCCCACCGACTCCTACGAACTCGAAGAGGCGGTCGCCAACGGCCACCTCGTGCCGCCCGAGGTGCGGACGTTCGAGCCGAAGTACGTCCGGGACGGGATACGCTACTCACAGATGTCCGAGGAGGAGCGCCGGCAACTCGACGACCAGGTGCCCGACCCGACCGCGGTCGAGTTCGACCGCGAGAAGGTGGACCGCGCCGTCTTCGACCTCGAATCCAACCGGATGATCCTCCGCAACCTGATGGAGAACGGGCTGCGCGATTCGAGCGGCACCCGCCTCGGCAAGACGATCATCTTCGCCCGCAGCGAGCAGCACGCCCGGAAGGTGCTGCTGCCGCTCTTCTACGAGCTGTTCCCGGAGGTCGGGGCCAACTTCTGCAAGGTGATCTCGCACACCGAGGTCCGGTCCGACGAACTTATCGACGAGTTCAAGCGGCCCGACTCCGATCTGACCGTCGCTATCTCGATCGACATGCTCGACACCGGGATCGACGTGCCCGAGGTGGTCAATCTCGTATTCGCCAAGCCGGTCTACTCGAAGGTGAAGTTCCTTCAGATGATCGGCCGTGGGACGCGGACCTGCCGGGACCTGTTCGGCCCGGGGCAGCACAAGACCCACTTCCTCATCTTCGACCACTGGCAGAATTTCGAGTTCTTCGAGAAGCACTACAAACCGATCGACACGAAGGCCCCGAAGGCCGTCCCGGTGTCGCTCTTTGAGGCACGCGTTTCGCTGGCCGAGGAGGCCCTGCGTCAGAACAGCCGCCCGGCGTTCGATACTGCCGTAGCACTCCTACGGGCCGACATCAATGCACTGCCCCGGAAATCGTGGTTCATTCGCCAGCAGGGCCAGGTACTCGACCGCGTGCTTGCGGACGGCGTGCTCGAAGCGTTCCAGCCGGCCACGGTCCAGGTGCTCAAGCAGCACGTCGCGCCGCTCATGCGGTGGCGGGACGTCGGCACGGCCGTACCGGCCTACCGCTTCGACGAGCAGATCACCCGCCTCCAGGCCGATCTGGTGGCCGGCGCGGCCACGGTCGCGGACGGGAAGGCCGAACTCGAAGCGGCGGTGAGCCAGTTGCCGGTGAACCTGAACCCGGTGCGGGCCAAGCAAGCGGTGATGGACCGCGTCCGCTCCGCCGACTTCTGGCAGGCTCCGACCGTGGCGGACCTCGAAACGGTCCGTACCGAGCTCCGTGGCGTGATGCAGTACCGCACGCCCACGCGGCCGACGCCCGGCGTGCCGCTCGTGGTCGACATCCAGCAGGCACCGGGCAGCGTCGTCTCGGGCAATTACGAGGTGAAGCTCGCCGAACTCGGTCGGGCGGCCTACGAGGGGAAGGTGCGGAAGCTCCTGAACGGGCTGTTCGCCACCAACCCGACGCTGCAGAAGATTCAGCGGAACGAGCCGGTCGCCGAAGCGGACATCCAGGCCCTCGTCTCGCTCGTGCTCACGCACTCACCCGACCTCGACCTGAATGACCTGATCGACTATTACCCGGAAGCCGCCGGTCACTTGGACGCGGCCATCCGCGGCGTCATCGGCCGCGACGTTTCCGCCGTCGAAGCCCGCTTCGCCGAGTTCGTCCGCAAGCACCCGCTGCACCCGGACCAGATCCGCTTCCTCGACCTGCTCCAGAACCACATCCGGCTGTACGGTTCCATCCAGCCGGAAAAACTCTGGGAAGACCCGTTCACCAAACTCCACGCGGAAGGCGTCGAAGGCGTCTTCCGCGACGAAACCCAACTGGACGAGCTGCTGCAACTGGTCGGCTCGTTCCGGACCGACGGACCGACAGAGGAAAACGCGAAGTGATCAACAACACAGGTATCAGTGGTGCTCTTCGTCAAGAAGTCGACAAACTTTGGCTCGATTTCTTCGTTGGCGGTATCACTAACCCTCTCACCGTGATCGAGCAGATCACCTACCTCATCTTCTGCCGCCTGCTCGACCAGGCGGAGGCGATGAAGGAGCGCCGCGCCGCCCGGCTCAAGAAGCCGTACCAGAGCATCTACCCCGAGCCGACGTCCAAGGACCCCGACCTCGCATTTGTCCGCTGGTCAGCGTTCAGCAAGATCGAGGATTCCGAGCGGATGCTGAAAGTGGTCCGAGATACGATTTTCCCTTTCCTGCGCAAGCTCGGCGAATCGAGCGACCGCTCGATGGGGGCCGGACAGTACCTGAAGGACGCCACGCTGATGATCGTCAGCCCGGCGCTGCTCTACCGGGCCGTCGGCACCATCGGCCGCCTGCCGTTGGAAGGGGACCGCAAGGGCGACCTGTACGAATACGTCCTGGGCAAGCTCAGCACTGCCGGCATCAACGGCCAGTTCCGCACCCCGCGGCACGTCATCCAACTCATGGTCGATCTGCTCGACCCGCGGCCGGACCAGACCATCGCCGACCCGTCGTGCGGTACGGGCGGCTTCCTCGTCGCCGTCATGGAGCACCTGTACCGCAAGTACACCTCGAAGGCCGGCATCGTCCGCGAGCCCGACCCCGACGCCCCGGATGGCAAGCGCACCATCTACACCGGCGACCTGCTCGAAGCCCACCTCGACCATGTCCGCCACCGGATGCTCTACGGCTTCGACTTCGACATCACCATGCTCCGCATCGGGGCCATGAACCTGATGCTGCACGGTCTCGACAGCCCGAACGTGTTCTACCAGAACAGCCTCAGCGGCAGCTTCTTCGAGAAGTACCCGGGCCAGGCGAAGAACGCCTTCGACGTGATCTTGGCGAACCCGCCGTTCGCCGGGAACGTGGACGACAACGACATCGAGCCGACGCTCACCCGCCTGACCAAGACCCGCAAGACGGAGCTGCTGTTCCTCGCCCTCATCCTGCGGATGCTGAAGCCGGCCGGGCGGGCGGCGGTGATCGTGCCGCACGGCGTGCTGTTCGGCGGCAGCAAGGCCCACCTGTCCCTCCGCCAGCACCTGCTGGACGACAACCAGGTGGAGGCCGTCATCTCGCTGCCCGGTGGGGTGTTCAAGCCCTACGCAGGCGTGGCCACCGCCATCCTGCTGTTCACCAAGAGCGGCAAGACGGACGAGGTCTGGTTTTACGACGTGGAGAGCGACGGCCGCAGTCTGGACGACAAGCGGACGCCGATCGACGACCACGACGGCGACCTGAAGGACGTCCGCGAGCGGTGGGCCGAGCGGGAGAAGCGGAAGCCGACCGACCGCACGGCGAAGTTCTTCGTCGTCCCGGCCAAGGAGATCCGCGAGGCGGGTTACGACCTGACCGTCGGCCGCTACCGGCAAGCGGTTCACGAGGAAGTGACCTACGAGAAGCCGGTCAAGATCATCGGAAAACTGGAGAAACTCGAGAGTGACATTCAAGCGGGGCTTGCGCGCCTCAAGGAGCGAATCGCGTGATCAAGCGTGAACCGCTCGCAAAGGTCGCTGAGATCAACCCGGCGGCCAACGGGGCGATGCGTCTCCCCAAAACGACGCCGGTCAGCTTTCTGCCAATGTCTGCCGTCTCCGAGGATGGATACATCCTTGAAGAGCAGGAGCGACCTGTTGGCGAGGTGCTCAAGGGGTACACCGCGTTCCAACGAGGCGACATTCTTGTCGCCAAGATCACCCCCTGCATGGAGAACGGCAAAGCTGCCTACCTCGAAAAGCTTGGCCATGAGTACGGTTTCGGCTCGACCGAATTCCACGTAGTTCGGCCAGGTCCGGAGACCGACGCGCGGTATCTGTTCTACATGCTGTGGAATCCGGCTTTCCGTCAGCAGGCCGGGATGAACATGACTGGGTCGGCGGGCCAGAAGCGAGTGCCGGCCGGCTTCGTCGAGCGCTTCTCGATTCCTGTCCCTGACACGAAGAGCGAGCAGCGGCGGATCGCGGGCATCCTCGACGAGGCGGACGCGCTGCGGCGGAAGCGGGCCGAGGCCATCCGGCTGGCCAACGACCTGACTCGATCACTGTTCCTTTCAACTGTCGGCCCGTCCGCACCGGGATACGAAGCTTGGCTCCCAACTACCTTTGAAGAACTTGCACTCGACCGCCCCAACTCGATGAGGACGGGTCCGTTCGGCAGCAGTCTGTTGCACAGCGAGTTCGTCGACGAGGGCATCGCTGTCCTTGGAATTGATAACGCGGTTGAGAATCGTTTCGCATGGAATGAGCGTCGGTTCATCACGCCAGAAAAGTACTCGCGCCTTGAGCGATACACTGTGTTTCCTGGCGACGTGATCGTTTCCATCATGGGAACCACAGGCAGATCTGCCGTTGTCCCGGACGATATCCCGACAGCGATCACAACCAAGCACCTGGCCACGATTACCTTAGACCGAGAGAAAGCAAGCCCCTGGTTCGTCGCCCACGCAATCCAGATGCATCCAGCAGTTCTTCGCCAGGTGCGAGATGCGAATCGCGGAGCCATCATGGATGGCCTAAATCTGACAATTATCCGCAGGATCAGGGTCAATCTTCCCCCTTCACCTGCGATGAAGAGGTACGAGCAACTCGTCATTGAGCGAGAAGCCTTGGAGACGAGGCTTCGTTCATCCCAAGCTGAGCTCGACAACCTGTTCCACTCGCTGCTGCAACGGGCCTTCCGGGGCGAACTGTAACCGAGACATCGCCCATGGCCGACCCCACCCTCGAGCAACTCCAGACGCGACTCACCCGGCTCACGGCTTCCGCCGTTCCGTTCGAAGGCTTCGTCTACCGGTCAAGCACGCCGAAGTACGCGACGGAGTCAGACCTGGTCACCGGCGAGGGGAGCAAGCGTTTCGGCGGGCGCTGGAACCCGGTCGGCATCGCCGTCATTTACGCCTCCCTCACGCCCGAAACGGCGATGGCCGAGACCCTGGCCCACAACCGCTACTACGGCGTGCCCATCGAGGACGCCATGCCCCGCACGTTCGTGGCGATCGACGTTAAGCTGAAGACGGTGCTCGACCTCCGCGACGGCAAAGTCCGCCAGCGGCTCCAGGTGTCCGAGGCGCAGATCCTCGCGGTGGACTGGCGGAAGGAGGTCAAGGCCGGCCGCGAGCCGATCACGCAGCGTCTCGGCCGCGCTGCCCACACCGGTGGCTGGGAGGGCCTGGTCGTCCCGTCGGCCGCCGACCCGGCCGCGTACAACCTGTTGATTTTCCCCGATCAGCTCACGGCGGGCAGTTTCGTGAAGGTACAGAACGCCGATAAACTTGGGAAGACGTGATCTGCAACTTTGCATGCAATCTTGCTTGACCTCTCACTCTCGGTTGCCGATAATGCTGGTGAGGCATCCGGTTCGATACCTGACGCCGGGAAGCGAGGAGAGCGATGACGACCACCACCGCACCCAAGAAGGCCGCCGAGAAGCTGCCCCAGACTCCGCGAAAGGTCGCGGCACCGCCGAAGAAGTTGCCGGCCCGGCCCATGAAGGCGGGTGCCAAGCCGACTTCGACACTCACCGGAAATCTCCGCACCCGGCTGGTTCTCACGCAGGCCGAGTTCGCGCGCTTGCTGCCGGTCTCCATTCGGTCCTTGGCGACTTTAGAGGGCGGTACTCCCCCGACGGAGCCAGTCGCACGGCGATTGACCGAACTCGGACGCCTGACGACCGCCTTGTCGGAAGTCATCAAGAAGGAATCGCTCGGCAAGTGGCTCCAGACGCCAAACCCCGCCTTTGACGGCTCGAAACCGTTAGAGGTGATCGAGCGAGGCGAGAGCGACCGACTTTGGGAGATGATCTACTTCCTGCGGTCCGGCGTGGCGTCCTGACTCTTCCTCCCGCCGAAGGCGAACGGCCAATGCTGACCGCGATCACCATCGAGAATTTCAAGGGCATCAGCGAGCCGGTCCGGCTGGAGCTGCGGCCGATCACATTGCTGTTCGGCCAGAACAGCGCCGGCAAGAGTAGCCTGCTGCACGCACTGATCTACGCCCGCGAGGTGTTCGAGCGTCACAACCTCGACGCCGACCGCACCCTCTCCGCCGGCGAGCACCTCGACCTCGGTGGCTTCCGGACCCTGGTGCATGGTCACAATCTGAAGCGGACGTTGCGATTGACCTTCGAGTTGAACTTAAAGGGCATCGACCTGCCAGGTTCAGCAGACCCTGACCTTGACCAGGACCTGGACCTGGAGTTCCAACACCTCGGATCACGAGCGAATCATGCTCGCCTGGGCGTCTCCATTGGGTGGTCCGAGCGTGAAAGCCGCCCGTTCGTGGCTGACTACACGGTGGATTATCTGCAAGAAGTAACGGAGAACGTCAGCGTCGAGTTTGGAATCAGAGAGTACGACTACGAACCACGGTGGGTACGTTTGGCGAAGCTGGTTTGTGACGAGCCCTCGCGTGGCGTTCGTCTCGCCGACCTGGAAGAATCGCATTGGATTCTGGGTGGCCTGGAGCCCGAGGACAGCCGCATCTCGAACGAACCGTATCGGTATTTTCACTATCTGATGGATGAAGTCCGCGATCACATCCTCGAGGTTGGAGAAGGGGGTTCCTTCGGGGTCCGGATCCTGTCGGACGCGCTGCCAGTGATCGACCAAACCGGGGCGCGGCCATTGTTCCCGCTCGCCGTGCAATACCCGACAGTGCCGGTCGAAGGGGACGACCGCGATGAGTATCACCGCCAGTTGCGGGATCATGGCGAGACGATGAAGAAGTTGGTGACCGTACAGCGGATCCTGTTTATGTTCGTGGCCGGGCCCGCGCTGCTACTTCGTGACCTGCTGAAACAGTTCCGGTACATCGGCCCCCAGCGGCAAGTGCCTCCGCGCGAGTACTCGCCGCCGCGGCAACCGGACCCGACCCGGTGGGCGAACGGGATGGCCGGTTGGGACCTCCTGTTCCACCATCCGACGCTGGTTGACCGAGTCAGCCGTCTATTGGCCGAAAGACAGCGGTTGAACCTCGGGTACACGCTCGAACAGGTCGAGTTCCGGGAGTTCGAGGAGCAGGACCGTTTGCTCGCGGCGCTCCGCGCCAACCGAATCGACGACGTCGACGACATCGAAGCGCTGCTGAAGCGCGTGCCCACCCGGCTCCGGCTGCTGTTCCGGCCGACCGAGTCGCCGGCGGTGTTGCTCGAGCCGGCGGATCTCGGGGTCGGGGTCAGCCAGATGGTCCCCGTCCTCGCCGCGGCGCTCGACGACCGGCCGACTGGCAGCTCGACGCTCACCGCCGGGCTGGTCGCCGTGGAGCACCCCGAACTCAACCTGCACCCACGGCTCCAGGCCGAGATCGCGGACGTGTTCCTCGAAGGGGCATTGGCCGAGGCGACCAGGGGGCGCATCTTCTTCATTGAGACGCACAGCGAGGTCTTCACGCTCCGGCTGTTCCGCCGCGTCCGCGAGAGCCACCGACGGAACAGCGGTACACCACCCGGCGACGGTCGAGGAGATGGAAGTGGAGCGGGGTATGGCTACGGGGATGGGAGCGGCGACGGTCGGGGCGACGGCGGCGGGGCTGGGTTAGGCGATGGTCGAGGTGACGGATCGGAATGGAGGATCAATCCGGACGAAATCGCGGTGTGGTATGTCGACCGCGACGAAGGGCGAGTTAGCGTCCGCCGCATCGAATTGGACAAGAAGGGTGACCTCATCGATCCCTGGCCTGACACCATTTTCGACCAAGACTTCTACGAGAGGTTCGCCTGATGCTGCCCGAATTCGCTATGACTCCGGCTGTCTTCGAGCAGACGGCCCACACCGGCGATTACGAGCTGCGTGACTGTCTCCGAGAACTCGGTAGCAACCTGTTCCCCAACACTTCCGTCTGGCCAGCCGTGGTCGCAGACCTTCACGGCGGCACTTGGTGGCAGCAGGTGGAGCCCGAACTTCGCGCGCTATCCCAAACCCCTACTGGCGCGCTTCTCCGGAATCTCCTTGAACGACTCCCACAAGTCCGTGTGAATCGCCCGGGATGCTTGGACTGGCCGACTACGGAGGCGGAATGGCTCGACGAGGCGTGTCGAACACACCGAATGCTGCCGCTCCACTGGGTGCTCACTTCCGAGTCTTACTCCTCGACAGTGGGGCCAGATGACCAAACTCCTGGCCGGCCCCGTGTAGGGCCATTGACCGCGATTTTCGGGCCGGGTTTCTGGGATGATGTGAAATCGCATGCGTCGCCGGAGATGAACATCACCCGCCAAATCGCGGCGCTGCGAACCGTCACTTCGCACTCCGACGTCGTGCACCTGCTGAACCCATATCTGGGCGGCGGCGACGGGAAGAAGCGCGAAATCGATTTCGCCATTTCACTCATTCTGGCGGTGCATCGAAGGCCGGCTTCACTTTCTCCTAGCCCGGCCGTTGCCCTTCACACACTCGGAATCAAGGACGACCCGAACTCCCCGGACGGTCCGAGCCGCCTTGCAGGCCGCGCGAAGGGGATCGCTGACGAGATCGGACCGAAGCTTGCCAGAGGCAAATCGGTCCAGCTCTTCCTTTGGCCAGACTTCAAGGAGCGTCACGTGATCGGGTGCCAGCGAGCCGAGAGGGGCGATGGCAGCATTCGTGAACAACCGCGCTGGGGCGTTCACCTCGGGCACGTCGCTCGTACCGGCGACAGCCTAGACATGGAAGAAACCCGCTGGCGTCTACTGGACAACAACGAGTTGGGCAAGCTCTTCGACAAGTACGGCAAGCGGCGGACCCTTAAGCCCCAATGGGAAGGGGTTATCCACGGTCCCAACTGACGCGCCTCGACCGTTCAATTGCTGCTAGGCTCTGTTTGGAAACAGTAAACGCAGCGTTCGCTTGATCATGGCGAGTTTCACCATGGCCAGGAAGTTGATGGCCAGCTTCTCGAACCGGGTTCCGATCCGGCGGCATTCCTTCATCCAGCCGATGGTCTGTTCCACGATGCTGCGGCGTTTGTAGGTCGCTTGGTCGAACTCCACCTCGGGATCGTGACGAGCCGCTTCGTTGTCCTTGTGCGGGATCACGGCCTCGATGCCGCGGTCCTGCAAGAACTCCCGGATCGACCTGCTGCTGTACGCCTTGTCCCCCGCCAACTGTTCCGGCCGGCTCTTCGGCCGCCCCTGCTTCTGGTGGACTTGCATCCTCGTCAGCACCGGTTCCAAGCGTGTCGAATCGTGGACTTGGCCCGCCGTCACTTCGACATCGAGCGGCGTGCCGTTGCCGTCGACGACGATGTGGAACTTGCTGCCGAATCCGCCGCGGGAACGGCCCAAAGCGTGGTCCGAGGGTTCGTCGGGGTGCGTCGCCCGACTTTTTTTGACGCGCCCGCCGCCGATCGCGAACCCCGCACCGACGTGCCGTCGATGCACCACAACTCCCAGTCGATCTTCCCCGCCTGGTCCAACCGTACGTGCAGCACGTCCAATATCGCGTCGTATAACCCGGCCTTCCGCCACTGGCGGAACGTGCCGTAGACGGTCTGCCACGGTCCGAACCGTTCGGGCAGATCCCGCCACTGCGCGCCGGTGCAGAGAATCCACAACAGACCGTTGAGCATCTCGCGGCGGTCGCGTGCCGGACGCCCCGTCAAGGCCGTCGACTTCGGGATCACCGAAGCGAGGATGGCCCATTCTTCGTCGGTGACTTCGTGTCGTTTGACCATGGCACAGACCTCCAAGTCCGTGCCACATAGCGACTACTTCCAACTTTTCAAACAGAGCCTAGTGTCCATGGGTATGCTGTTGCAGGTCCGCAATCACGTCGTCCAGCCAGCCGACGGCATCCGGCGGGTAATGCCGCACGGTATCGCGGATGAATGCAAAGTCATTTTCCGACGACGCCGGCCAGACGCCGAGTTTGCCGGCGACGTTCGGGATGCAGAACATCTGCGTCGAGACATTCCCGAGCCGGACCTGCTTGTCCGTCCACAGCACGCTGCCTCGGTGCCGCATGCGGAACAGGATCGGGACCCCGCGGTGGGCGGCAATGCCGCGGCGGACCGCGTCGAGGGCACCGGGCAGGTAGACGTCGTCGTCGTCCATGAACAGCAGGTGCGAGCCGGTGGCGAGCTGCATGCCCCTGTTCCGCTGCGGGCCGCCCATGCCGCCCGGCGTCGCGGGGCCTTCCGCGAAGCGGATCAGCGCGCCGCCGAGTTTCGCGGCATACTGCTGGGCCACCTTCAACGCTTCCGGTCGCGGGCCGTCGGAGACGATCCACGCCTCGTCGCCGCCCCGCAACTGGCCGACGACCGAGTCGAGGGTGGCGGACAGTGTCGGCCGGCCGAGCGTCGGGATGATGATCGACAAGGCGCCGCGGAGGCCCTTCAGGCAGTCGCCCGCCTTCCACCACGAGTCGGTGGTGAAGTCGGGCTCGAGCGTGATTCCGTGCTCGGTAGCCAAGTCCCGATACGCAGCGGCGGGGTCGGATCCGTGCCACACAGCCCCTGAGAGTTTCACGTTGCGGTCGGCGTGGAGCAAGTCCCACGGGTGGAACCGCCGCTCAGGATCGATCGCCTTCAGTGCGTTCCAAATCACGGTCTCGGCGGCCGGCTCTTCGGCGGTCAGCCCACGGGCAGGGTTGAGATGGCCGCGGACATCGCCCCGTCCCCACGCAGCGACGTCGAGCAACATCGCCTCGGTTCGCAGCGGCCACTTCGCGGGTCCGTCGCGGTCGCATGGACGCGATGCGAGTGACATTCGGGAGGCGAGCAGGTCGAGGGCCCCGTCGGCGAGCCACCCCGGTCGGGTCGGGATGAACCGGTGGCTGAGCTTGGCGAGGACGCGAATCCCGCGGCCGCGGGCCCAGTCGAGTCCCCTCCACAACGCCGCCAGGTCGCCGGGGCCGTGCCCGTACCGAGCCAGGTTGAGCGACACCGTCACGTTGGGGTGCTTCGCTTCGAGGGCGAGGAAGCCGCGGTCCCGCTCATCTGAGTGCGGGTCGACGGAGAGCAGGACCGGGATGTCATGTCCGCAGGTCTCGCGGAGCACTCGAATCTGCAACTCCGCGAGCGCGGGCCAGCGGTAGCAGCCGATCACGACCCCACACGGCACGACAGGGGCCGAAACCCGAAGCGGGGACTCATCGACGATAGCGGATGCGAACATGGAATCTCCAGGGTCGGAATCGGAAAAGAGGAAGGACACGGGCGTGGGCGGCGGGGAATCGCCACCGGAACCACCCGTGCCGCTGGAATCGTCATCACCGTCGCCGCCCGAGCCGTACCCCGAGCCGCTCTTGGTGCAGTCCGAGGGGCACTCGTGCACGGGGACGCAGACACCGGATTCGTTGCGGTAGTGCAGGCCGGTGACGTTTCCCTCGGACGACTTCACGACGCAGAGTTTCGACAGGATCACGTCGACGTACGAGGAACCGTCTTCGCCCGGGTCGCCGCCCGAGCCGCCGTCGTCCTCGTCGTCGTCCGCGGTGGTCTTCACCTCCGAGGGTTCGATGGCGACCAGTTCCCACCGCTTCGCGTCGACGAACCGGTGCGCGATCCCGAGCGTGCCCGTGGGGGCCTTCGCCGTGTCCGAGGATCCCGCCTTGACGGCGGCGAGCTTGGCCAGCCCGAGCGGGTCGTGGACGGTGACCGGCTCCCCCGCCCCGACCCAGTCGTCTTCCGGCCGGTAGAGCGGCTCTGCCTCCGCCGACCCCTTGGGTTCCAGCGGCTCCGTCAGACGCACCCTCAAGAGCGGTTCGCCGAGCCCGAGGTGGACCAGCGCCCACTCGCCATCGGTCCACACGATCCGCGCCGGCCCGGCGGCGGCCGGACGAAGCGTGACGACGTTCCCGTCCTCCGGTACCGCGTGGGGGAGATTCGGTGGACCACTGCCCAACCGCACCGGCACGATCCCGGCCACCACCGCCCGGCCAATCGCCCCGTCCGCGAGCGGCTCGAGCAGGACCGCGAACGGCCGGTCAGGGCCGTCGGGGGTCTCGCCATCGATCGCCACCCGGGCCTGGAACTCGGTCAGGTTCGGGTATGCGGGCGCGATCACCGGGCTCGAAAGGGCCAGCACGCCGAACCGCGGCACGTCGCCGCCGCTCGCGTTGCGGACCTTGATGACCCCGTACTTCCGCCCGTCCGCGTCACGGTCCCGACCGGTGTCGAGCATCCGTCCGCGTTCGCGGCGGGCGGCGTCGAGGAACGCGTTGTATGCCGCCGCCGGGACCTCGAGCTTTTGCCCGGGCCGGACGCGGCGGAACGGGTCGC
>CAZKIQ010000079.1:0-24395 GCA_964552815.1 uncultured Alcaligenaceae bacterium
GGTGTTTTCCTTTCGCGTGCTAATCGTGTTTTCCTTTCGCGTGCTAATCACCATGCAAGTGCAATCCAAAGACGGTCCAATATTCTGGGCATCTGTTCGCGAACTCCGACAAACCAGGGCATGCCGGAGTTTTTGTACCCCGCCGTGGAGCCCACGAGCATGGGCATTCGGCGACTGGTGATCGACCCTTGAATCGAGCTCGCAGGAGTCTTCCGATCATGCAGTCTGGGCAAAATGGAACTGAAGAAATGAACTCTCTTGGAGTGCCAATCCGACTGTTATTCTGTTCGAAATCTGTGTCACTTCCGTGTGTCGACGGAACGCGCGAAAATGGCAGTGTTGAGCAGAGAATTTTCGCAAATCGCCCATGATTCGTGGGCAATCTCGAAGTGTAAACTCATTTTTTGGTGTTCGTATCAGAGGAGAGAGTTGCTCGAACCTTGTGGTGTACAGGGAGGTCGTACTCCCGGGCGTTCGGGCTCGAACTCGGTGACTTCGAAGGTTTCCGTGGTGGGTTTGCCGAACATAACCGCGTCTCGGCGATTTTCGACCCCACCCCGATCGGCCCCGGCGTGAGGAGTTCGATTTTCGTGATCTCCGGAATCCGTTCCGGCATCTTCGCGACGTCCACAAGCACCGCGAACACCGCCTCCGGGCTCGCGTCGATCTGCTTCGAGATGGTGAAACCGGCCATGAGAAGCTCCTGGAAGACACGATCACCGCGGGTTCGCGAGCCGGGCGGCGACGCGGACTGCTGAGATGAGGCTGGATTCGTCGGCAATGCCCCGGCCAGCGATGTCGTACGCGGTGCCGTGGGCGACGCTCGTCCGCACGATCGGCAGGCCCGCCGTCACGTTCACCGCCCGCCGACCGCCGAGCAGTTTCATCGCGATGTGCCCGTGGTCGTGGATCATCGCGACGATCCCATCGACTTTCGCCCGGTTGTGCGGGAGGAAGATCGCGTCGGCGGCGATCGGCCCGGTCGCGTCGATCCCCTCCGACTTCGCGAGTTCCACGGCCGGGGCGATGATCGCGGATTCTTCGTTTCCGAAGAGTCCGCCGTCGCTGGCGTGCGGGTTGAGGGCGGCGACGCCGATGCGGGCCCGCGATTTCCCGGTGAGCCGGGGAACGATGCCGTGCAGCAGCCGGATCTTGTCGAGCACCGTTTCCCGCGTGATTCCGGAGAAGACATCCGCCAACCGGACATGCAGCGTGACGTGGGCGACCGCCAGGCCGAGGTCGTCGTCGAAGAGGAGCATCGCGTGGGCCGGCACACCGCAGCGTTCCGCGAGGATCTCGGTGTGTCCCGGGAACGGCACCCCGGCCGCATGAAGCCCCTCCTTGTGCAGCGGGCACGTCACGATTCCGTCGGCCCGGCCGGCGAGGCACTCGTCGATCGCGAAGACGAGCCAGTCGTACGCCGCCCGACCGGCAGCGGCGGAAACTTCCCCGATCCGGACGGCAGACAGGTCCGCTTGCGAAGGATTCACGACCGGAATCGCCGGGTCGCGAACCCACGCGGGATCCCCGACCACCATCGGGTCCGCGAACTCGAGCAGTTTCGGCCACGCCTTCGCAACGATTTCCGGCCCGATCCCGGCCACGTCGCCGAGCGTGATCAGAAGTTTGGGTTTTTCGGATGTCACGGTCGTTTCATCTCGAACAGGTCCGAGGTGTGGCACCACCAGTCGGCCCCGAGGCGGGCGACGGTTTGCAGTTTCCGCGGGTCGGGTTTGCCGTTCGAGCCCAGGATTTCCTCGGAAATGTGCATCATCACGACTTCCCCGATCACGAGGTTGGTCGCAATCGGGCCGGTGCCGAACGGCAGAATCTGCCGGACGACGCACTCCAACGCGACCGGCGATTCCACAATTCGCGGCGGTTTCACGCGGGTCGACGGCGTCGTGTGCAGCCCGGTGAGGTCGATCTCGCTCTGGTCCGGCGGCAATTCCTTCGACGAGAGATTGACCTTTTCCGCAAGTGCCGCCGTTGCCGTGTGGACGACGAATTCCCCCACCGCCTCGACATTGCGGAGCGTGTCTTTCTTCCCCCCGTTCCGGTTGATGGTCGGGGAAAAGACGACGATCGGTGGGTTGGCCCCGAACGCGTTGAAGAAACTGAACGGCGCGAGATTCACGACCCCGTCCGCCGAGATCGTCGTCACCCACGCGATCGGCCGCGGCGTCACGACCGACGTGAGGAACTGGTAAACGTCGAGCACCGGCGTCGCGGAAACATCGATTTGCAAGGGAATCTCCAGGTCAGGTCTGAGGCGGCAGCCCCGTTTCGGCTTCGCTTGGCGGTGAAGTTGCCGGCAGCGCCATCGGCGGTGGGGTAGCTGGTGTCGTCACGCCGAGCAGCGCTTCCAGGGAAATCGACATCCGGGGAATCAGGATCATCGCAACGACGAAGAAGGAGAGTGCTCCCACCGTCAGGACGATTCCTTGCAACCGTGGGGTGATCGCGGCTGTCATCGTCAGGCCGAGAATCACCAGGGCGGGGATGACGATTCCCCCGATGCCGAGTTTCCAACCCATCAGGGTCACCACCCGGACGCCGATGATCGCGAGCGAAACGGCGGCCGACACCACCACAGCCGCTTCGAGCGGCATGTATTCCTGGGCAAAGTACATCAGCGGGTAGGTCCCCGTGAAGGTGCCGACGGTCAGGAGCAGCATCCAACGGTCGAATTCCGCGATTTTCCCGGCCTGGGCGACCATCCCGACCAGCAGCCCGAACACGATCACGCTCAGAGGGCCGAGCCAGGTCAGTTCTCCGAGCCGGTCGATCGGGGCGATCCCAAGCACATCGAGTTGCACCGGCCGGCCGTAGAGCAACCGGCGATAGTCCCATGTGTAGACGGTCGCAGAACCGGTGCGGTCGAGCCCCGTCGGCTGCAGCGAAAGTTCCAGCAGGCGGACGTCCGATCCCTCTGCGGTCAGGTTGATCCGGAACACATCGAGGATCCCCGATGGGGGTACGAAAAGTTCGTAGATTCCCTTCCCCACGGCGGTGTAGGTGATGTCCATCGACACGGGTTCCGGGGGAAGCACGCCATGCCACACGAGCTTCCCCGTTTGAAGGGAAACCGAGTCGCTGGGCTTCCCGTCAACCGCGATGGTCAGGTCGGAGAGCGAGATCGTCTGCGGGGGCAACGGCAGTTCGACTTCGCACTCGCCATCCTTCGCCGCACCCGCTTCCGGGTTCGGACGGGCGACGCGGATCTGTCCCTTGAAGCGGGCCTCGTAAATGGACTCGGGCGTCACCGTCCCGACGCTCAGTTGCGGCTTGAGGATAATGTCCGCCGAAAATGCTTGCACCCGGGCCAGGGGCAAGGGCTTGGGTGCCGACGACTTGTCTTGCACCACCGTTGCGCCGGCGGGACCTCGCTTGTCGACGACACTTTTCGCTTTCTCCCGAACCTTCTGCACCGCGGGCAGGAGCAGGCCGATCAGAAGGGCCATGATGAGAATCACCGCCAGAAGTTCGATCAGCGTGAAACCCACGCGATTCCGACGGAACATGGGCGGTCTCCGGGAAGGTCAGTCCAGCCAGCTCATCGGGTAGTTCGCGTCGTCGATCGCCATTCCCTGCTTTGTCAGCGAGAGGGGGCGGAAGGTGTCGACCATGACTGCCAACTCGTCGGTGCGGGTGGCGTCTCGGCTGGCGACGATCGTGCCGGGGTGCGGGCCGTGCGGGATGCCGGACGGGTGCAGCGTGAAGGAACCCTCCTCCACCCCGCGTCGGCTGCCGAACTTTCCGCGGACGTAGTACAGAACCTCGTCCGATTCCACGTTGCTGTGCGCGTACGGCACCTTGATCGCGTCCGGGTGGTAGTCCAGCATCCGCGGCGCGAACGTGCACACCACGAAACCTTCCGTCTGGAACGTCTGATGGATCGGCGGCGGTTGATGGATCGCCCCCGTGATTGGCTCGAAATCGTCCGCGTTGAACGTGTACGGGTAGACCATCCCATCCCACCCGACGACGTCGAACGGATGGCTGGCGAGGGTGTACCGCGTCAGCCGGTCTCCATCCTTGACGAGCACGGTCACGTCCGATTCCGAGTCGATGGGAGAAACGTCTGGCGGGCCGTGCAGATCGCGCTCGGCGAAGGGTGCCCCGAGGCGGAACTGCCCGTCCGGGTTGAGGTATCGCGGCGGAAAGTTGACGGAGCCGTGGGCCTCGATCACGAGCAGATTCGGGTCGCGGGCCCCCTTCTCGAACTCCAGGCGGTACGTCGTCGTCTTGGGGATCACGATGTAGTCGTACGGTTTGAACGGAAGCGGGCCGAACATCGTGTGGAGGATTCCCCGGCCGGCGTGGACGAAGACGATCTCGTCCGATCGGCCGTTGCGGAAAAGCTCCGTCTGAGCCGCCGCCGGTCGGCACCGCCAGACGGTGACGTCCGAGTTCGTGAACATCGGCACCCGGCCGGTGACCGCATCCCCGTTGGCCGGCATTCCCCCGGATTTGAGGTGGTGATGGCGAAGCACCGGTTGTTCCGCGACCTCGATGGTGATCTTCCCGGCCGGCTCCACTTTCCGCACCCGTGTCGGCGGCCGGAGGTGATACGCGATGCTATACGCCCGGGAGAACCCCTGCGTCGTGATCACTTCCTCGTAGAAGATTCCCTCGTTCTTGAACCCCGGCGAGGTAGGGAAGGACGTGTGCCGTTTCGGGGGGATCTGACCGCGCTGGATGTACTGGGGCATCGGGAGAGTCCTCCATCGGGTCGCCGGGGAACTCTGGTATTCTACGCGGATTCCGAAGCCGCAGCGGACCCGGAGTTGCCGGGTCCGTTGGTTGGCGGGCTCACTTCTTCTCAAAAACCTCGGCGAAGAGTTTCTTCATCGATTCCCACGACTGCTTGTCCGCCTTCTCGTCGTATTTCAGCCCGGGAATGCCGGCCTTTTCCGAGCCGGGGACCGTGAAGCTGTGCACCACGCCGGGGTACGCCTCGAACTGGAAGTCGACCTTGTTCTCCGTCAGGACTTTCTTGAACTCGTCGATCGTTTCCTGCTTGATGAATTTGTCGTCGGCCCCGTGGCAGATGAGCATCTTGCACTTGATCGCCTTCGCCTCGGCCGGGGTGGGGACCACGATGGCACCGTGGAAGCTCGCGATTGCGGAGAGGGGCGTGCCGTCGAAGGCGAGGACCATGGCGGTGGAGCCGCCGAAGCAGTAGCCGATCGCGGCAAGGCGTTTCGGGTCGACCTTGTCGTTTTCCGAGAGGACCTTGAGTGCCGCCTTGGCCCGGCCGACCCACGCCTCGCGGTTTTTCCGCACTTCCGTGCCCATCTTCATCGCTTCTTGCGGGTGCGTGGTGACGACGCCATCTCCGAAGAGGTCGCCGGCGAAGGCGACGTACCCAAGCTTCGCGAGTTGCTTGGCGCGATCCTTGACGTAATCGTTGAGGCCCCAGATTTCGTGGACGACGAGCACGCCCGGCCGCTTGCCCTGGATGGCATCGTCGTAGGCGATCATTCCCTTGAAGGTTTTGCCGTCATACTTGTACTCGACGGTCTCGGTCTTGACCTCGGCCTGCACTGCGGACGCACACACCGCAAGGCCCATTGCGGCGAGGATCAGTCGGAAACGCATGAGGGAACTCCTGACAGGAATGCGGGCCGGTGAAACCGACCGACCCGCGAGGTCAGGATACGAGAGTGGCCGTCACCGGGTCACCGGGCGGAAACTCAGGATTTCACGAGTGACTCGAACCGTTGCCGGAACTGGTCGGGGGTGAGTTTCACGACCGCGGCGAGTTTCGCGAGCGGTTCCGGTTCGAAATCTTCGCTCTCGAGTCGGGTCATGTATTTGCAGGCGCACTCGAAGGTGACGCTGTCGATGTCGACAACCCGGGGCCGCATTCGCTGGGTGGTCGGGTTGATCATGTCCTCGAACTTGAGGGGCACGAGCCGGCCACCGACGACGCTGACGATCGCCCCGTACTCGGCGGATTCCGGGGACAGGAGGAACTTCACGGCCCCGTAGCCGAGGTCGCGGGTGTACTCGGCATCGAATGGAATCGGGTCGGCACAGCGGAGTTCGTAGCCGAGGTCCTTGTCGATCATCGTGAATTTGAGGCCGAGCGGTTCGAGACGTGCGGCGATGCGGTCGCGGACGATCCGGCCGAACTCGATCTCGCCGAGCCGCAGATGGCCATGGGGATCGCGCTCGATCTTGCCGTAGCGCCGCAGTTCTTCCTCGCCGATCGCCTGGAATAGCCCTTTTTCCCCGATCGACTCGATGAGCCCCTCGGCGAGGACGGCGGTGCCGTACCCCTTGCCTTCGAGCTTCCGCTTGATCATGGATCCGATGACGATGTCGCAAAGTTCGTCGAGGGGGAGTTGCCGACCGCGGAATTCCTCGGGGATGAGGGTGAGCGTGGCCGCGGACGCCTTGCCGATCCCCAGTGCGAGGTGCCCGGCGGCTCGGCCCATGCTGATCAAGAGGTACCACCGGCCCGTTGTTCGCGCGTCCTCGTGCAGGCTGCGGGCGAGTTGCACCCCGAGGTGCCGGGCCGTCTCGAACCCGAAGGTCGGGATTCCCGGGGGAAGCGGCAGGTCGTTGTCGATCGTCTTGGGGACGTGGGCGACGCGGATCGCGCCGGCGGCCTTCTTGTAGACCTGGCTGCCGGAAAACGCCGTGTCGTCGCCGCCGATCGTGACGAGGTACGAGACGCCGAGCTTCCGCAAAGTCTCGATGACGCGTTCGAGGTCGGCCGGGTTCTTCGCCGGATTGGTGCGGCTCGTGCCCAGAACGGATCCGCCGCGGTTGTAGTACGGCCCGACCTCGTGGGGCAGAAGCGTCCGGCAGTGCGATGTGTCGCCGGTGGTCAGGTGCTTGAAGCCATCGCGAACTCCGATCACCTCGAGCCCGCGGTGGGCTGCCTCGATGGTGACGGAGGAGATCACGCCGTTGATGCCCGGGGCGGGACCACCGCCAACCACGACCGCGAGCCGACCGCGGGGGGAAAATTCAGCCATGTCCGTTGCTGCCTTGCGAAAACCGGATGGAAAAGTGTCCGCAGGAAAAGATCGGAACCCGGGGAAGCGATTTCAAGATCACCCGGGTCGGGCTTGCCCTGCACCTCATAAAATACTGACATGTGGCCCGACCGCACCGACACCGACCGCCTTCTTGCCGACGCCCGGGATGGGAAAACCGGAGCGGTCGACGAATTGTTTGGCCAGTTCCGCGAACCGCTCCGCAAGGTGATCGGGTTGCGGCTCGACCCTGTCCTCGCCCGCCGGGTCGACGCCTCCGACATCGTGCAGGATGTGCTGGTGGAGGCCAATCTCCGCCTGACGGAGTACCTGCGTTCCCCGACGATGCCGTTCCACCTCTGGCTGCGGCACCTCGCGCAGGATCGGATCATCGACACCCACCGTCGGCACCGCCAGGCCCAGCGACGCAGCATCGACCGCGAGCAACCGATCGCCGCCGCCCCCGCCTGGGCCGCCGACGATTCCAGTGCCGGGCTCGTCGCACAGCTCATGGACCAGGAACGGACCCCCGCCTCGGAGGCGATCCAGGCGGAACTTGCCCGCAAACTCACCGCCGCCATCCAGGAACTCTCCGACGACGACCGCGACGTGATCCTGATGCGGCACCACGAGCAGCTTTCCAACCAGGAAGTCGCAAAACTGCTCGGCCTTACGGAAGCGGCGGCGTCGATGCGGTACCTTCGCGCTCTCCGCCGACTCCGCGAAGTTTTGCTCCCCGACCAGCAGGCCGGCCAGATCTGACGCCGACCCGTTTCGATTCGATGTTCTCGATTCCGACCCCACCGCCCGGGAAGTGCACGTGCTCGTTTTCGAAACTCCGGACCAGTTCCGGTCCCAGCCGGCCGCGGTGCGATACCTCCATGTGATCGTCCTGATGGCAATTCGCGACGGGGCGGACCGGCTGGAGGTCCGCTTCACGGACGACGGTGGCATCCTGTACTACCGCGTCGACGGTCGGGACTGGGAGCTCACTCCGGTGCCGGAGGATGTCTTCCCGGACTTGAAACAGGCGTTGCGAAGCGTTGCCCGGCTGGTGACGCCGGAACGCCCGGACGTGACGGTGTTGGCGGGCACCCCGGAATCGCGGTACGAGCCGTGGGAAGCCGGCTGGCTGACCTACCAGCTCGGCACCCACCTCGTCGACGCGATCGTCACCATCGACCCCCGCGAACCGTGGGGCGGAATCACCTTCGAATTCGAGGGTTCCGCCGCCCTCTCCGACCTCGCCGGGGAAACGCTGACCCAGTGCGTCCCGGAAGAGGAGTGAGTCAACCGCGGATGGCGGCCTCGATGGCGTGGACGTCGAGCTTTCGCATCGTCATCATCGCCTCGAACGCCCGCTTGGCGACGTCCCCGCCCTGGCCCATGGCCTCCATCAGCACGCGCGGGGTGATCTGCCACGACAGGCCCCACCGGTCCTTGCACCAGCCGCAATCGCTTTCCTGACCGCCGTTTCCGACGATGGCATTCCAGTATCGGTCGGTCTCGGCCTGGTCCTCGGTCGAAACCTGGAAGGAGAATGCCTCCGAGTGCTTGAAGGCGGGCCCGCCGTTGAGCCCGATGCAGGGGATGCCCAGGACGGTAAACTCGACGACAAGCACATTCCCTTTCTGGCCGTCCGGGTAGTCCCCCGGGGCGTGATAGATCGCACCGACGGAAGAGTTCGGGAAGGTGGCAGCGTAGAACTTTGCCGCTTCCTCCGCGTCGCCGTTGTACCAGAGGCAGATCGTGTTCTTTGCGGGTTTGGCCATGGCAGTGCTCCGGGATTCTGAGGCGGTCCGCTGGGTCGGTCACATTTGTCGTCGTATGGCCACGGTGAGATTCGACACCGATTTTCGAAGAAACCGGAATCCATCCCTGACCCGAGAGACCCGAGATGTCGACGCACCGGATCCGTTTGCGGGGTTTCTGGGTGGTGGCTCCGGTGGAGGGGGGAACGAGCCACACCCGGAACTTTGGGGCACCGCGTTCTGTGGGGCCAGGGGAGACGGTCTGGATCACGTGCGAGGATGCCCCCGGTCCGGTGCAGGTCTTTCTTACGGGCGTCGAAGTGGGACGCACCTCCGAGTCGGGCCCGTTCGCGTTCGAGGTGACCGACCGGTTGCAGCCGCGAAACGAGCTCCGGATCCTGGTCGCTTCCCCGGTGGAAAGTCTGGGGGAAGTCGCGGTCGAGATCCGCATGGCGTGACTTCCGGCACATCACTTGCAAGGTCTTCCGTCAACTCTTGAAGTGCAAGCACTTCGGGAAAGCAAATCCTCGGAGCCCGGTATGTCCGGGTAGCCGCTCGGAGATAGATCCATGTTCCGCATCGTCCTCCCGCTCCTGCTGGGGCTGGCGGTCGCTCCGTCGATGTACGGCCAGACTGCCAGTCCGGAATCGGGCGAGAACCGCGTATTCGAGCTTCGCACCTACATTGCCGCCCCAGGGCAAGCTGAGGCCCTCCACGGCCGATTCCGCGAGCATGCCCTGACGATGTTCGAGAAGCACGGCATGACCAACATCGGCTACTGGACCCCCGCCGGCGAGTCCGAGCCGTCGATCGTGTTCCTGCTCGCGTACCCCAGCGAGGCCGCCCGGAAAGCCGCCTGGAGCGGAGTCGCCGCCGACCCGCACTGGCTGCGCATCCGATCGTGGACCGAGAAGAAGGGGAAACTCGTCGAGGCGATCGAGGAAGAGATGCTGACACCGACCGCCGACAGCCCCCGGGTCCGCCCGACGCGCGAGAATTCCGGTCGAACGTTCGAGTTTCGCCGGGGAGACACCGGGGATTGCTCGGGCTACGTCGTCGGCCGCTGGATCACTGCTTCCGGTGAGCGGGTGGAACTGGTGGCTCGAGACGCTCCCGCGGGAGTGGCGAATCTCCTGCATCACGGCCCGATTCTGATCGCACCGGTGGGTTCCGTCGGTCCAGGCCAGACCCGCCTTGAACCCGCCCGGCGACTGGTGCCCACCGACTACTCGCCGCTTCGCTGAGCCAAGCCTATCCTTTCCGGGGTGACATATCCCCTCCCCCGGAGCCTCCCATGCGCTGGCACCTCGCGGCAATCGCTTGCCTCGGAATCACGGCATCCGCCAACCTCGCCGCCGCCGCCGAGAAGGATACCCGCTTGTACGAACTGCGAATCTACTACGCCCCCAAGGGGAAACTCGACGCCCTCCACGCCCGTTTCCGCGACCACACCCTGAAGCTCTTCGAAAAACACGGCATGACCAACATCGGCTACTGGACGCCGATCGAGAACCCGGACAACAAGCTCATCTACGTCCTGGCTTACCCGGACGCCGCCGCCCGTAAGAAGTCCTGGGAAGGGTTCCTCGCCGACCCCGACTGGAAGGCCGCACACGCTGCTTCCGAAAAAGACGGCAAGCTCGTCTCCAAAATCGAGACGCTGTTCCTCCACCTGACCGACTACTCCCCGACTCCCAAGCCGGAAGCGGGCTCGAAGGAACGCGTCTTCGAACTCCGCACCTACACCACCACGCCGGGCAATCTCGGAGCACTCAATTCCCGGTTCCGCGATCACACGATGAAACTCTTCGAGAAGCACGGCATGACCAACCTCTGGTACTGGAACCTCGCGAAGGACCAGAAACTGGCGGATGTCACGCTGGTCTATTTGCTCGCCCACCCGAGTGTGGAGGCCCGCAACAAGTCCTTCGACGCCTTCCGCGCCGATCCGGACTGGATCAAGGCCCGGACCGCCTCCGAGGAAAAAGCCGGCGGTTCGCTCACCACCAAGGACGGCGTCAAATCGGAGATGTTGAAGCCGACCGATTACTCGCCGACCAAGTGACAGCCACAAGATCGAGAACGGAAAACGGACGCCCCTGGGCGTCCGTTTTCGTATCATTCCCTGCACGTCGGATCATCACCGTCAGCTTCAGGGGAAGATATGCCTTTCCTCATCTGGGGTTCCCGCGGGCTCACCTCCACCCACGATCACGGCCGGTTCTATTGCCCTCAGTGCAACCGCGACAACACCGCCTACACCTTGAAAGGCGTCCGATCCTGGTTCACGCTCTACTTCATCCCCATCTTCCCGATCGGCTCCCCGGAGATGTACGTCGAGTGCTCCCGGTGCGCCGGAACTTTCAAGGAAGCCGTCCTCGACCTGCGACCGCCGACGGAAGGAGAGCGGATCGTCGCGGCGGTGGCTGAGGATCTTCGCAACGGAATGCCCATCGAGGAGGCCGAGAAACGGCTCGTCGAGATCGGCGTCGAACGCGAGTCGGTGAAATCCCTCGTCGACGCCATCTCCGAGGGGAAGGTCAAGCAGTGCCCGGTTTGCGGCCTGCATCTGCTCGAATCCGCACCGAGTTGCCAGTCGTGCACCGCCTCCCGCTCGTGACCGACCTGTGCGCCACCGAATCGGCCACCTGTATCGCCTGCTGTCGCGGGCGGGGAATGACGGAGCGAGCCCTGGAGAAGCAACTCCGCCGGCAGACCGCGATTTTCTCGAAGATTCTGCAACAGGAAGTGCCGGCTCGGCAGGAGCCTCGCCCTCCCGAAGAAATTTCGGATCGGGAACGTTCTGGCCCCAGCGAGTTCGGGTTTCGGGAGGGCGAGGCTCCTGCCGAGCCGCTGCTTCCCGGCCAACTCCCGGCTCGGCAGGAGCCTCGCCCTCCCGAAGAAATTTCGGATCGGGAACGTTCTGGCCCCAGCGAGTTCGGGTTTCGGGAGGGCGAGGCTCCTGCCGAGCCGCGCTTTCCCGCGGGTTTCCCCGATCGCCTCACCCTGTTGCGGCACGAGCTCGCGTCCCGCCGGGGGCTCGACTTCTTCCTCGCAATCCTTTTCCTGCTCCCCGGCGTCGGCCCGCTCCTCCGTCGTCACGCTCACCACCGCCTCTGCTGTGCATTCCTCGGCTACCCGGAAGGCGACGAGTCTCGGCCCGGCTGCCTCCTCCATCCGAGTCGATGGGGCGGGATCGATCGCCGACAAGAATCCGCGTTCGCGCTCGTCCCCGGCTTCGGGTGCGGGGAACCTGGCTACTTCTGCCGATCCGCCTACCTCTTCCGGGCACTGCCGCAACCGCGAGGGGACCGTTTCCGCTCGGAAACGCGAAGCCATTCCAGCTTCGCCTACAGCCGGGCCGTGGAGGATGCCGAGGACGACTGGATGCGGTCACCGTCGGGCGACCACCAGTAACCCCGCGACGATCAGCCCCGCCCCGACCAGTTTCCGGGTGGTGATCGGTTCCCCGAGCAGCAGCCACGCCAACACCACCGCGACGACGAAACTTCCCTTGTCGATCAGGGCCACCGTCGAAACGTCTCCAACTGCGAGGGCCTTGTAGTAGAAGATCCAGGAGGCGGCGGTGGTGGCCGCGGAGACGGCGAGCCACATCACGTTCTGCCGGGAAAGCGTCCCAATTTCGGAGCGTTCCACGAAGCATGCGGCGAAGGCGAGCACGAAGCCGGCCACGAAAATCGTCCGGACGGCGAGGCCAAGTTCCCCGGAGATTCCCGCTAGACCGTGCTTCGCCAGCACGGACGTCACGCCGGCAAAGAGCATCGACAGGAACGCAAAACCGATCCACCGCTCCACCGGAGTTCCTCACTCGACCAGCCCGGCCGCCTCCTCGCGGAGCTTCGCCAGGACCCGAGATTTCGCGATGAAGACGGCATTGGGCGTGATCCCGAGTTCCTTCGCCACCTCCGCTGCCGATTGCCCCTCGATCGCGAGCCGGCAGAACGCATTCCACGTCGTCGCCTCGAACTGCGGCTGGATCATCGCCAGTAGCCGCTTCGTGACGAAGACATCGTGATCGCGGTCCCACTGCTGGGCGAGCGGGTTGGTGTCGTCCGCGAGTTGTTCGAGGTAGCCGCCGAAATCGCTGCCGCCGGGGGCGTTGGGCCGCAAACGGTTCGACTTCCAGAAGCCCCGGCAGACGTTGAGCGTGATCGTTCGCAACCAGGCGCGAAACGCCCCGGTTCGCGTGTTGTGGCGAAACTCCGGGAACCGCCGAACCACGATCACGAGCACTTCCTGTACAAGGTCGTCGGCGTCGTCCTGGCGGATGTCGTGCTTGCGGAGCCAGCCCCGGATCAACGGGGAATAGAGGGACGTCAGCCGATCCCAGGCAGCGGGATCCGCGTTTTCGTGCAGCCGATCGAGCAAACTCGGCGATGTCGGCACCAAGGCGGGCTCCCCCACAATCGGCACCACCGGGACGGTTTCCCTAGTTTAGCTCATCGACCACCCCATCGCCCCGGTTCTCCTGCACTCCGCTTCCCCGAATCTTCGATACACCCCGCGAACTCGCTATTTTCGCGCGAGGTGGACAACATGCGTCGTCTCGGATTCGCCGTCGGGTTGCTCACCCTCGCCGGCTGCCTCTCCCCGTTCTCCTGGCCGGAAGACCGCCGGAGTGCCGAGCAAGCCGCCGTCGGAACCTCCGGACCGATGCCCATCGAACCGATTCCGACCACGGTTCCGGACCCCGCCCGCTCAGAGGATCACCTCACGATGGCGGCGGAAAAGCTCGATCGCGGCGACGAGGCAGGGGCGCTCGGCCACCTGCGAGCTCACGTCGCCGCCCACCCAGACGCGGTCATGATCCGGGCGTACCTCGCCGAGCTTCACCTGAAACTGGGAAATCGCGAGGAATCTCGCCGGGAATTCGAGCGAGTGGTGGGGACGGCCCAGCACGCGAAATCCGGCCCCGCCCGCCGGCATCTCGTCCACTGCCACACCCGCCTGATGGAGATCGCGCAAACGGAAGACGATGCGTTCGCCGAGCAACTCCACCGCGGAATCGGGTTGTGGCTGCTGGTTCGAGAGTGGGATGCGGACCCGGAACGCCGGGACGAGACCGCCGCCGAGCAGACCCTAGCGAAGGCTGCCTCGGCATTGCGGAAAGCGAGGGAAGAGAAATCCGGCGAGGCGAGGGCGAACCTGTACCTGAGCCTGGTTTTGGATCGGCTCGGTCAACCGGGCGCCGCCAACTCCGCTCGCCGGGCTGCCAGGGTTGCCCTGCCGGATGCGACGCTCACCCCGTGGGAACGCGAGCAACTCGTCACAGAGTGAGACGAGGGCCGGGAAAGGTCACGATTTCCGGAACACCGCCGCGGGTTCGAAGCCTTTTCCGAGCACTTCCTTCGCGTCGATCCCCAGCCATTCTCCGAGAATCGCCGCGTACACCCGGCGGAAATCGAGGGAATGCTTCAAGTTCCCGTCCTCAAGCTTGGTCAGGCTCGGGTGCTCGCCGACGAGGCCCGGCTTGACCTTCCCGCCGACCAAGAACATCGGGGCACCGCTGCCGTGGTCGGTGCCGTTGCTGCCGTTCTCCTTCGCCCGGCGACCGAATTCGCTGAAGGTCATGATGCAAACACGATCGCCGTGGCCGCGGGCGGCGAGGTCCTCGTAGAAGGCGGCGATCGCGCCGGAAACTTCGCCGAGCAGATTGGCGTGGGCCCCGGTGGCTCCGCCCTGGCCGGAGTGGGTGTCGAAGCCGTCGATCGACAGGTAGAAGATCCGCGCCCCGACGCCGGCGTCGATGAGCTGGGCCGCGAGTTTGAGGCGGTTCGCCAGGCCTGTCGTGGGGTAGGTCGACTTGGGAACGTAGTTCTTGCCGACGGCCTGGAGCCGCTCGCTGCTGGCGTAGGTGTTGACCGCGGTGCGGCGGACGAAATCCAGGAGGTTGTTCGACGATGCCGTCGCCGGTTTGCTCGCATCTTCGATCAATTTCTTCTGCCGAGTCTTGTCCGCCGCGTCCGCCGCGGTTGTCTTCAACTGGAAATCGGCGAGTGACGTGATCGAGGGGACCCGGGCCGGCGCTCCGGTCAGGGCGAGCGGTGCGGTCTCGTTCCCGCCCGCGGAGAGGTGGAATCCGGGCAGGGTGGCGTTTTTCGACGCCTTCCCGAGCCAGCCCTCGGTGAGGTCCTTCTCCAGGCTGGCGGCCTGCCAGATGTCCATGGAACGGAAGTGCGACTGGTCCGGGTTCGGGTAGCCGACACCGTGGACGACGCAGAGTGCGGACTTCTCGTGCAGTTCCGCGAAGCCGGCCATCGCCGGGTGCAGGCCGTAGGAATCGTCGAGTTTCTTGACGGAATCCTTCGAGATGGCGATGGTCGGGCGGAGCTTGGCGTACTCGGGGTCCCGGAACGGGATGACGGTGTTGAGGCCATCGTTGCCGCCGGTGAGCTGCACGACGACGAGGATGGTGTCCTTTGCCCCGGGGGTTCCAGTCGCGGGGGCGGCGAGGGCGGAGTTGCCGAGGAACGTCGGCACGCTGGCCCCGAACCCGAGCAAGGTGGACGTCTTCAAGAAGTCGCGGCGATTGGCCATGGCCAGGTCTCCGGGGAAAATCAGTCCAGTTGGAATTCGGGCAGGGTCAGGGTCAGGTGGGCGACCGTCCGCACGCGGTGGGCGGCGACGTCGTCCGCGGACCAGTACGCGGGGAAGCGGGTTTTCCGGGCGGCGGCGAGGTAGTCGAGCAGGTTCGCCTTTGCGTCCGCGGGGACGTCGTTTTGCAGGAACACTCCGAGGAAGAAATCGACGATTTCCTCATCCGTCTTCCGACCGTTCTTGCTGACGGCGGCTACCGGGTCGCACCGTCGGCCGAACCGCACATCTTCCGTGGAAGTCAGGGCCTGGGCGAGGTTCTGGCGGAAGAGGAGCGTTTGCCCGTTGAGCCAGGTCGGTCCGCCGTCCCACCCCTTGACGCTCGGCGGAGCGAAGAGGACCTGCCCGAGGGTTTCCAGAGCTTCCGCCAGGCGTTGCGGGCCGACGTTTCCTTCCAGCCCGCGGACGATTCCGACGGCGAAATCGACGGGCCCCTTGACGCGTTGCCGGTAGGCGGTCGCCGAGAAGAACAGGTTCGAGCGGAGCATCGTGCCGACGAGTTTCGCGGTGTCGAAGTCCGATTTGCGGTACTGGTCGGCGAGGGGTTCGAGGAGCTCGGCCGCCGGGGCGTCGGCCTCGGAGATCAGGAAGCGGTAGAGTTTCCGCACCACGAACCGTGGGCAGGCCGGCTGGTCGAGGCAGATGCGGACGATGTCGTCGGCCTTCCACTTCCCGGTCTGGCCAAGGACGGATTTCTCGCCGTCGTCGTGCTGGGTCGAGTTGGTAACGAGTTTCCCGGTGTCCGAGAGCGAGTAGCCGGTCAGGGCCCGGGCGGCTTCGCGGATGTCTTTTTCCGTGTAGTTCCCGATCCCGAGGGAAAAGAGCTCCATCAGTTCGCGGGCGTAGTTCTCGTTGGGTTTCCCCTTGGTGCTGGTGGTGGTGTCGAGCCAGATCAGCATCGCGGGGTCGAAGGTGATCGCCTTGAGCATCGCCCGGAAGTCGCCGAGGGCGTGCTCGTGGAGGGTGCGGTACTGGCCGAGCATGTAGCGGGCGTTCTGGACTTTCCGCAGGCTGGTGGCGAAGTGGTTGTGCCAGAACAGCGTCATTTTTTCGCGGAGCGGGTGGGGCGTGCGGAGGATCCGCGACAGCCACCAGGCGGCGAGACGGACCCCCGGGGTCTCGGCGGGCAGGCTCTTTTCCGAGGCCATGAAGTCGGAGGTGCGGTCGAAATCCGGGCTTGCGGGGCCGCCGGAAAGCAGGCGGTCGACCGCTTTCTCCGGGCCGTCGGCGAGGGCCTGCTGCAGTTCCGCCCAGGTTCCCCCGAACGCGGCCCGGCGGTACAGGTGCCCGACCTTCCGGAGATCCCACGGATTCTCCGCCGTCGGTTTGTACGGCTCCCACGCGGTGCGGACGTCGATGGCCATGCGAGTTCCCCGAGCGTGACGGGCGTGACTGGGAGATGGTCGGGTCAGTTCTTGAGTTTCCACTCGACACGAAGCTCGAAGGCTTCGGTGTCGTGGTCGACTTCGATTCCGAGCGAGCCGAGCGTGGCCAGCCAGTTGGCGAAATCGGCCACCTGCTTCTTCGCGGTGTCGAGCCCGACGCCGTCGTTGAGGATGGTGTCGGTGACTGTGGGGTCCGGGTTGGCCCGCAGGAACGTCGCCGCCCCATCCGCGAACGCGCGACCACGCCAGACGCTCGGGGATTTCTCGGAAACCGCGGGCTTCCGCAACTCCGGGATCAGCGACCGCACCAGATCCGGCGTGGTGGATGCGACCAGGAAGTCGTCCACGATGGCGTAGCTGGGGGCGAAGTTGAAGCGGTAGTTGGCCGGGTCGCCGCCGGGGTAGTCCCCATTCTCGGGGAAGCGGTAGGTCACGATTTTGACGCCGTCCTGGGTAGTCTCGGACATCTTGAGCTTGAGTTGGAAGCTCGCAAAGAGCCCGGCTCCGCGGAGGACGCCGTCGATCGACTTCGCAAACTCGGGGTCCCGGAACGCGGAGACGACCGCGATCGATGGGATCGGGAAGGTGGGCTCCGTGTCGTAGAGCTTTTCCGAGCGGTTGGCGACGACGACGCGGTGGTAGGGCCCGGTCTGGGTCAGCAGTTTCCCGATCGTCGTGCCCGGCAGAATCTTGGACCCATCTTTCTCGGCCTGCTCGATGTCCTTGAGGACCTGCGGATTGAGGAGGGTCTTCCGGTCGTTCCAGAACGTGGCGAGGTCGAGGTAGAAACTCTGGGAGTAGATGGTTCCCTGGGGTTGCAGCAGAGGCAGGCTGCCGGGCTTGCCGGTGTCCGGGGTGTGGAGCTTCGCGAAGGGGGTGCGGCCCGCGGTGCCGGCGTCGTTGCCGAGTTCGCTGGATTTCGCGGGCAATCGGAGGGCGACGCGGTACCCGGCCGGGGTCTGGTGCACGCCCACCGCGAGGTAGTCGGACCGCCGGATGGCATCGACCGTGCCGCCGATCACCAGGGTTTGCAGCACGTCCTTGCGGCTCGTTTCGAAGAAATCCTTGGCCTGCTTCGATTCCTTCGCCCTGGCCAGGTCGAACCAGAGCCAGGCGAGCGGCTCGCCACCCACAAGTTTCCGCGCCGCCGGCACCGTTTCCCGATCCGCGAGGGACGCCCCGGGCTTGCCGGCGACCGCCAGATCCAGGGCCTTGTGCAGGGCGAGTTCCTGGTTCGAGAGGAAGATCGTCACCCCGACCCGGGCCGCAGACAGGTCGGTGCCGAGGTGGATCGTCTCGACGCCGGCGTGCTCTGCTTTCCGGATCTTGGGGGCGTCGGAAAGCCGGGCCGTCTCTTCCTCGGCCACGCGAACCAGAAGCTGGAAAGCCTTCTCCGAGAGTTTTTCGTCCGTGCCGCGGGCGATCAGGAGTGCGGGTGCCGGCTCCGTCCCGGTCCGGGTTGCGATCGCCAGGCCGTTCCCGGCGAGCTTGTCCAGCAGCACCGGCCAGTCGGCACCGAGTTCCTTCTCGGCGTAGGCCAGGAACTGGTGGAATCGCCGGAAACTCGTGCCGTCGAAGAACTCGCGGACGGCGGGGATCGCCTTGGAGGCCGACTGGTAGATCGGCAGATCCCGGGCGGCTTCCGCGAACTTCCGCGGATGTTCCACCACCACAACGAGATCCGCTTCCTTCGGGATCGCCCGAAGAACTTCGGGGAGTTTCGCATCCCCGGCGGAAACCGGATTCGGGGCGGAGACGGACAGGGCGAGGGCGAGACAGATTCCCACACTGAGGCGGAACCGGAACAGGAACATCGGCGGCCTCCGGAGACGGGCGTTCGCGGAGGTTTACTTCCCGGGAAGCGAGCGAGTTTCAGAAATTCTTCGGAGGTGCTGGAACGTTGCGCGTACCTCAACCACCGCGGAGGCTGGATCTCATCGCATCAGAGCTACTTGGCCAACGTGATGATGCCGATGACGATGAGGGGGATGCAGAGATATTGGATCGGGATAAAGAACAGCGAGTGCCCTCCGCCGGTTCGGCTGACAGTTTCGTAACTTTCGGGGCCGACGAGTACCCTCTCGGAAGTCCGGTTCATGTACAGCCCGAGGGCAAGCGTGACCGCAGCGGCCAGGCACAGTGCCACGAACTTCGGCCAGCCGTGGTCCTGGTAGTAGTGGTCATCCCCCTTCGCCGTGTTGACGCTCAGTTGGGTCAGCACGAGACAGGCGACGATCAGCACACCGCTCAGAATACCGCCGATTCCAGACCAGATGATCATCTTGAACTCAGCCGAAAGTGCAAGTGAAACAATCAAAATCACACGCGAATTCTAGCTTTGCATCCCCTCTCTCGTCAAGGTGGCGTGAGTGGGTCCTCGATCGGCGGCACGTCGTCGGGCATTTTTGGGAAGTCCCGTGGGTGCGGGATGCGGTACCGCCTCGCGAGATACTGCAACTGCTTCGCCAGCCCGTGGTAGATCCGCAATTCTTTATGCGTCGGCATTCCCCGGGCGATCACGCTCCGGACCACGTGGAAGATTCCATCGGAGCGGAAGTCCCACAGGAACCGCACCCCGGTCAGGGCTTCCTTGAGGTGCGCGAACATCCGCTCGACATCCGCGTACCCCGCCGGCTGCTCGACCGGTTCGACCACACCGGGTGCTCGCTTCAACCACTGCCGGCGAAGCTCATAGAGGCAGACCGCCACCGCCTGCGCCAGGTTCAACGACGGATACTCCGAGTCGGTCGGTACGAAGATCGAGCCGTGACACGCCTGGATTTCCGGCAGAAACAGCCCGCTTGGCTCGGGCCCAAACACGAGAGCGGTCGGCCCGACCGGGAGGGCATCCAGCAACCCCGGCAGTTTCTCCTCCGGCGTTCCCCAAAATCCCTTCCGCACCAGCCCGCCCGTTTCCCCCGAGGTCGCGAGCACCAGGCAGCAATCGGCGATCGCGTCCGCGAGCGTCGGCACGATGCGGGCCGCCGTCAGGACATCGATCCCGTGCACCGCCATCATGCGGGCATCGACCGTGGTCAGATCGGCGAGGGGGTCGACGAGGTAGAGATCGCGGAGCCCGAAGTTGCGCATCACCCGCGCCACGGAGCCCACATTCCCCGCATAGTGCGGCCGGACCAGCACCACCCGACATCGGCTCAGACCCGTCTCAGACATGACCCGCCCCGACCGGCTCTCGGGCTGGCTCCGCGCACCTCTCGATCTCCTCTGTCATCCCCTTCCGCCGGAACCGGAGTTTGTCGAGGTAGACGTAGTAGACCGGCGTGAAGTAGAGCGTCAGCACCTGCGACACGAGCAATCCGCCAACGACGGCGAGGCCCAGCGGCTTCCGCGATTCCGCACCGGCCCCGAGCCCCAGTGCGATCGGCAGTGCCCCGAAGAGGGCCGCCATCGTCGTCATCATGATCGGCCGGAACCGCACCAGCGACGCCTCGTAGATCGCCTCCGCCGGAGGTTTCCCCTGCCGTTCCGCCTCCAGGGCAAAGTCGATCATCATGATCGCATTCTTCTTCACGATCCCGATGAGCATGATCAGACCGACGATGGAATACAGGTTCAACTCGCTGTCGAAGAGTTGCAGCGTCAGCAACGCCCCCACCCCCGCGGACGGCAGCCCGGACAGGATCGTGATCGGGTGCACGAAGCTCTCGTAGAGCATCCCCATCACGATGTAGATCACCACCACCGCGGCGATGAGCAAGAGCCCGAGCCCCCGCGAAGAACGCTGGAATTCCTGGGCCTGCCCCTGGAAACTCGTCGTCAGCGACGGTGGCAGTTCCTCGCGTGCCGCGGTTTCGATGTCGGCGATTGCCTGACCCAGCGACACGCCCGGCTTCAAGTCGAAGGAAATCGTCACCGACGGAACCTGCCCCGTGTGGTTGACGGCCAGCGGCCCCACGCCCCGGTCCACTTTCACGAGCGTGTCGATCGGCACCAGCACGGGCGGTTCCGACGCCGAGCGGACATAGAGCCGGGAGAGCAGCGTCGGGTCTTTCTGGAACGCGAGATCCGCTTCCAGAATCACGCGGTACTCGTTGCTCGGGGCATAGATCGTCGAGATCATCCGTGAACCGTACGCATTCGCGAGTGCGTCCTCGATCTGCCTCGCGGAAACGCCCAGTGCCGTTGCCTTGTCCCGGTCGATGCGGACGTTGACTTGCGGCGTGCGGACCTGGAGGTCCGAGTTGACCTCGAGAATTCCCGGCATTTTCTCCATCCGCTGCTCGAGTTTCGGCACGTTGGCATAGAGCGCTTCCGTGTCCGGGCTCTGGATGGTGACCTGGTACTGGCTCTTCGCGGAACGGCCACCAATGCGGATGGGCGGAGGGTTCTGGAAGTAGGTCCGCACCCCGGTGATCGACGCGGTCTTCTTGCGAAGGTCGGTCACCACCTCGTTTGCCGACAGGGGCCGCTCGTGCCGGGGTTTCAAGCGGATAAACATCCTCCCGGTGTTCCCGCTGCCGACGGTGGCGCTGACCGCCTCCACGTTGGGGTCGGTGCGGACGATCTCGGTGATGCGGGCCTGAAGCTCGCACATTCCGAGGAACGACACGTCTTCCGGCCCCTCGACCACGCCGGTGATCCGCCCCGCGTCCTCGTTCGGGATAAAACCCTTCGGAAGGGCCATGAGGTAGTACCCCGTCCCGGCGACGAACGTGAACGAAATCAGGAGCACAAGGAACCGCACCCGCATCGTCCACCGCAGTGTCCGAGCGTAGACGGCCAGCATCGCATCGAAGATTCCCTCGGTGAGGCGGTAGAGAACCCCCGGCCGACGCCCCGCACCGTGGCCGTGCCCACCCCGCAGAAACAGGGCACACAGCATCGGCGTTAGCGTCACCGACACCATCCCGGAAACCGCGATCGCGACGGAAATCGTGACCGCAAACTCCCGCAGGAGTCGGCCCACCATCCCGCCGAGGAACAGGACCGGGATAAACACGGCGATGAGCGACACCGTCATCGACACGATCGTGAAGCCGACTTCCGCGGACCCGTCGAGCGACGCCCGCAACGGCGACTTCCCCATGTCGAGGTGCCGGACAATGTTCTCGAGCATCACGATCGCATCGTCGACGACGAATCCGACCGCCAGCGTCAGGGCCAGCAGCGACAGGTTGTCGAGGGTGTACCCGCACAGGTGCATCACCCCGAACGTGCCGATGATCGACACCGGCAAGGCCAGGCTCGGAATCACGGTCGCCCGGACATTCCGCAGAAACAGGAAGATCGCGAGCACCACCAACCCGAGGGCGATGAGCAACGTCACCTGGACGTCCTCGATCGACTCGCGAATCGGGGCGGAGCGGTCGAACTGCACTGTGAGCGCCACCGACGGCGGAAGCTGGGCCTGGAGCGTCGGGAGGAGCGCCTTGACCTGGTCCGCCACCTCGACGGTGTTGGCCCCCGGCTGCCGCTGGACCGCGAGGATGATCGATCGCGTCGGTTCGGGCGAGGTTCCGTCCGGGGCCAGTTCCGTGAACCAGGCGGCGTTCCGGGAATTCTCGACCCCGTCGACAACGATCCCGAGTTCCCCAAGGCGGACGGGGTGCTGATCGCGGTACGCCACGATCACCGGCCGGAACTGGCTGGCGTCCGCGAGCTGCCCCGTCGCCTGGATGTTGAAGGCCCGGCGATCCCCCTGGAAGGCACCGGTCGGAAGGCTGACGTTGGAATCGCGCAGGGCGGCGGAAACCTCGTCGATCCCGATTCCGCGGGCCGCCAGCAGATTCGGGTCGACCTGCACTCGCACCGCCCGTTTCTGCCGGCCGTACACCAGCACCTGCGCCACGCCGTTGACTAGCGACAACCGCTGCCCAACAACCGATTCCCCGTACTCGTTGACCTCGTAAAGCGGCAGCGTGTCCGACCGCATCGCGAGAAGCAGGATCGGCGCGTCGGCCGGGTTGACCTTCCGGAACGACGGCGGGCTCGGCATGTCCGGCGGAAGCGAGCGGGCGACCTTGGAAATCGCCGATTGCACATCCAGAGCCGCCGCATCGATGTTCCGGTTCAAGTTGAACTGCAACGCGATCGAGGTCGAGCCCAACACGCTCGTCGAGGAGACGCTGTCGAGCCCCGGAATCGTGGTGAATTCTTTTTCGAGAGGGTTCGCAACCGCCGCCGCCATCGTCTCGGGGCTCGCCCCCGGCAGGGAAGCGGTCACCTCGATGGTCGGGAAATCGACGTTGGGGAGATCGCTGACCGGAAGGGAGGTGTACCCTAGCGACCCGGCCAGGACCACGGCCACGGTCAGGAGGGTCGTCATCACCGGGCGGAGGATAAAGGGAGCCGAGAGATTCACTTGGCGCCCCCCGCTTCCGCTGGTTTCCGGACTTCGACCTTGCTCCCCGGGGCGACGCGGAGTTGCCCCTCGACGATGACGACCTCGCCTCCTTTGATTCCGGAGGCGACGACCGATTCGCCGCCGGATTCGAACGCAATCACGACATTCCGCACCTGCGCGACGTCATTCTCGACGACGTAGACATAGGTCCCGTTCTGGCCGGTCTGCACCGCTTCCGTCGGGATCACGACACTGTTGGGGCGTTCCCCGAGCGTGACGTTGACGTCCACGAATTGCCCCGGCCAGAGCTTGCGGCGGTTGTTCTGGAAGAACCCCTTGCACTGGAACGTGCCGGTGGCTGGGTCGACGGTGTTGTCGATAAATTCGAGGGTCCCCGTGGCGAGCGGCCCCCCGCCGCGGAGGTCCGCTTCCACCTTCAACGGCCCCGTCGCCCGGGCCGCCGACAACGCGGGAAGGTGCTGTTCCGGCATCGCGAAGGCAATGGTGATCGGGCTGATCTGGTTGATGACCACCAGCGGATTCGTATCGGCGGGGGTCACCAGATTCCCTGCCGTCACCAGAAGTGCGCCCGCTCGGCCGTTGATCGGCGAGTGGATGACGGTGTAGCTCGCCCGGACTTTCGCCGAGTTGAGTGCTGCCTCGTCCGCGGCGACGGCGGCTTTCGCGCTGTCGACGGCGGTGCGAGCCGCATCGAGTTCCGCCGCCGAGATGGCTGCTTCCGTCCGCTGGATCCGTCGCAAGTCCAGCTCTGCCCCCTTGAGCACAGCCCGGTCTTTCGCGACATTCGCCTCCGCCAGTTTGACCGCCGCCTCGTACGGCCGGGAGTCGATGGTGAAGAGCGTCTGACCTTTCTTGACATCCGTTCCCTCGGCGAAGGAAACCGACGTAATTTCCCCGGAAACTTGAGGGCGGACGCTGACCGACGAGATGGCCCGGACGGTGCCGATCGCGCGGATCTGGACGGGGACCGTCTTGGATCCCGCAATCGCCACGGAAACCGGCGGTGGCGGAGCCTCCGCTTTCGGAGGCGGCGCTTTCGCACACCCGATCGCCGTGATGATCAACCAACCAATGCACGAGAAGGTACGGCAGGGCATGGCAGCGAGCCCAGGAGGAAGCGTGCGAGAGGTAGGACCGATATTCTATTCCATCCGGAGAGGGATTGTCTTCCAGGAAGTACGACAACCCCCGCGGATCCTGACATTCTGCGAACTCCGTGTTCCGGCCAGGGTGTCCCTATTGTTTGGGGCGACTGGGAGGGCGAGGCTCCTGCCGAGCCGAACTTCCGGTGTCCGGGGAGCCATTTCGGGCAGGAAGTCCGGCTCGG
>CAZKIQ010000080.1:0-24372 GCA_964552815.1 uncultured Alcaligenaceae bacterium
CCATGCACTCCGAAATCGGCAAC
Organism: uncultured Alcaligenaceae bacterium; assembly: GCA_964552815.1. Taxonomy (GTDB): domain Bacteria; phylum Planctomycetota; class Planctomycetia; order Gemmatales; family Gemmataceae; genus CAYUHJ01. Next base: position 24 of record CAZKIQ010000080.1, read on the forward strand.
GAATGCGTCCACAATTTGGTGCGCCACACGTTCGCGGATGGTCTCACCGATGCGGACCCGGACCCCGGCACAACACGGGCAGACCTTCTCGGCCTCGGTCAGGTCGATCACCTCCCGCCGACGGGGGAGGTCGGCCGCGTTCGGCTTGCGACCATGCCCCTTCCGCCGGGGCACCAAGATGTCGGGACCGGGGACCGGGGTGTCGGGACCGGGGACCGGGGTGTCGGGACCGGGCGGGACGGGTGGTGGGACGGGTTCGACCGGGAGGTCCGCGAACAGGGTGGGGCCTTCGAGCCGCTCGGTCTTGCGGCCGAACGTCATCGTCACGAGCTTGGCGATGTGATGGTCACGCTTCTCGATCGTGCCGCGGAGTTCACCGACCAACGTGAGGATTTCCTGGAGTTGGGCCCGGAGGTGCGTGTTGTCGGCGAGCAGGGGCCCGCAGCGTGACCCCGGACGGGAGGGCAATCTCCAGGGTGAGGTCGGCGATGACCCGCACCGGGACGAACGCGGCCGGGGTCGGCGTCGGCGGCGCGAGGCGGGGTTGGTCGCGGTCCCGCAGGTTGCGTCGCCAGGTGAAGAACCGCTTCTCGCTGAGCCCGCGTTGCCGACAGAACTCGCGGACGGAGAGGTTGGCGGCCTCGAACTCGGCAACGGTCTGTCGCCAGAAGAGTTCCTTATCGGGATCACGTTGGCCGACTCGGCGTTTTTTCGTGCACCTCCGCCGTTCCGGGGTTGTAGAACGGACTTAACCTCGGTCGAGCCCGCCAACCGCGAGATACCGATGCGTTTCCCGAGTTTCGCGTCCGTCGATGATTTGAAGCGTTCCTGGACGGACAAGCTGGTCCGGGTGAAGCCGGATTCCCGGCCGCACCTGAAGCGGTTCGAGGGACGCGTCGGCCGGGTGGTGACGGTGAACTATGCCGGCCGGGCGCTCGTCGATTTCGCCGACGGAGCCTGGTACGACATTGCGGACTTCGAGACCGTTCTGGAGGAAGTGACCGACCCCGCCGAGGCGAAGAAGTTCGACGCGTCGGCCAACAGCGCCCAGAAACAACCCGGTCGACAGGGCTGACTGGGCCTAGCGAAGGTGGATCGAGATGCAAATTCACCCTCTCTGGTTTTGCGGCGTGTTGGTTGTCGCAGGCTTTTGCATCTCCGCGGCCGCTCGCTCAACGCCTTCCGGGGTTCCTGTCGCGACGGTCGAACCACTCGCAGCGCCGAAAATGCCTTCCACCACCGCACCGAGCGCTGAGGCTGAGGTCAAATCACAAAAAGCGGACTGGAAGCCCGCTCCCGGGAAATTCATCACCTCGCTATCCGTGGCAACAACTGGCATTGGCAGGCACCCCGCATTGTTTATCTTTCCAGGAATGGAGATGGATATCGTCGCAACTTTTCCGTCAAAGACTTTGCTTCTTGTACACAAAGCCAAATGTCTCGAATGGTCCGACACATCGACTGGGCGAGTTCTTTGTGAAATGAGTGGAAGCGACGCGGCGCTGCTGGAACTTGCCCAGAATCACGGCGGTTTGTTAACAATTCTTCTTCCTTCAGAAGATCTCCCATCCCCACATGGGGAGGAGGAGGCGATTCGCGATTGGTTCCGTCACGAATTCGCACGCACTCCCGATCGACCGATACCACTTGCCAAATGAACGCGGCGCGAGGGGGACACACCTCGATATTGCTACGCTCCGCTCCGAGCTACCCGGCGATTTCGGAAGTTTCGCGAACTTCCAGACCGGGCTAGCGTCGGCGGGCGATTTGAGGCAAACTCTCCGGCCGGGTTCCTCACCGGTTGGGGTCTGGCATGTTCGTGTTGCCACAATTTCGACCGAGCCTCACGCTCCGTGGCACCGCGAAGCTCGCGATCCGGGGTGCACTGGCGATCGGCCTCGCTGCGGGAATTGTCGAGGCGGTCCGCGTGCTGGCCTTGTCGAACCGCCACACCGTGATCCCCGGCCGCGTCTACCGCTGCGCCCAACCCTCGCCGGCAGACCTCCGCGAGCTCACGCAGAAACACGGCATCCGCACCGTCATCAACCTGCGCGGGCTGGCCCTGGATCCGTCGGCCCCGGAATCCCGGTGGTATCTCGCCGAGGCGACCGCGAACCACGAGCTCGGGGTTTCCCAGGAAGACATCACCTTCTCCGCGAATCGGCTGCCGCCACCGGGGGAACTGCGTCGACTCATCGAGGTGCTCGACCGCACGGAGTACCCCGTCCTGATCCACTGCAAACGCGGGGCGGATCGGACCGGACTCACGTCGGCCGTCGTCATGCTGTTGCAAACCGATGCGACGCTGGCGGAGGCACGCCGGCAGTTGTGGCCGAGGTACGGGCACTTCCGGTTCGGCCGTACCGCCGCCATCGACGAGTTCTTCGATCGCTACGAATCCTGGCTCATTTCCACCGGCGTCTCGCACACCCCGGCCCGCTTCCGCGAGTGGGCGACGACGATCTACTCCCCTGGCCCGGCGGTCTCGGAACTGGAGTGGCTGGTCGCGAAACCGTTCCGCGCGCCGGTCGGGAAACCGTTCGCCGTCCCGATCCGGGCGACCAATCGATCCTCGGAATCGTGGCAATTCCAGCCCGGGAACTACGCCGGAATCCACCTCTACACCATCCTCGCCGACGAGCACCACGCCCTGGTCCATCGCGGACAGGCGGGGTTGTTCCGGAAGACGGTTGGGCCCGGGGAATCGGTCGAACTTTCTGCGGTGATTCCGGCCATCGCGAAGCCGGGGAAGTACGTCCTCGGTGCGGAGCTGCACAATGCCCGCGGGGCCAGTGTGCCGATCCGGGCCAACTCCTTCGTGCAATTCGGCGACCGGGCGGCGCTGATCGAAGTCGTGGTGGAACCGGAAACTCGGGGGACTCCATGAAATCAGGGGATTCCGTGAAGCTGCTCTCCGTCGTGGTTCCGGTCAAGAACGAGGCCGCCAACGTGCCGCGTCTGGTGGCGGCCCTGCACGATGCCCTCGATGCCGGGCCGCAGTGGGAACTCGTCGCGGTGGACGATGGCAGCACCGACAACACGTTTGCCGAGCTCACCCGCATCGCCGCCACCGATCCCCGTGTCCGGGTCGTCCGGCTCTGGCGGAACTTCGGCCAATCCGCCGCGATGCAGGCCGGCTTCGACCACGCTCGCGGGAACGTCATCGTCACCATGGACGGCGACCTCCAGAACGACCCCGCCGACGTTCCCGCCATGCTCGGGAAACTCGACGAAGGGTACGACGTCATCCTCGGATTGCGGGCGAATCGGCAGGACAAGTTCCTCGTCCGCAAACTTCCGAGCCTCGCCGCGAACTGGCTGATCCGCAAGGTCCTGGGCGTCCCGTTCCGCGATTTCGGGTGCACCCTTCGCGTGATGCGGCGGGAAGTCGTCGACGGTCTGGCACTGTACGGCGAGATGCACCGCTTCATCACGGCGTTCGCGGTCCATCAGGGGGCCCGGGTCACGCAGGTTCCCGTCCGCCACCACCCGCGGACGGCCGGCAAGTCGAAGTACAACCTCACCCGGACCGTGCGAGTGCTACTCGACCTCGTCACGGTCAAGTTCCTGGCGAGCTACCAAACCCGGCCGATGCATCTGTTCGGGCTGATCGGTCTCGGCCTGATGGCGGCCGGCGTCGTCGGCCTGATCGCATCGGTGGTGATGAAATACACCACCGGCCCCGGCATGACCGCGAACCCGCTCTGCCTCCTGGGAATCATGGCCGAGGTGACCGGCGTCCAGTTCCTCAGCCTCGGACTCATGGGCGAGGTGATGACCCGCGTCTACTTCGAGAGTCAGGGAAAACCGCCGTACCGCGTCCGGGAAATTCGCGGCAACGACGCAGATGTGACAGAGTCAGCCCGGGCGGCGTGAGGAAGATCACCGCGGGTCACTTTCCCGAACGGAGATGGCGGATCGCCGTCTCGCGGACCTCGGCGGTCACACCCGGACCAGTGACATGGGCCCGGGCGAGGCGGTCGAGTTCCTCTCCCGAGATCGGCTGACTTCGCCGGAACGCGGCGAGGGCGACGAGGAGTTCCCGGCCGACCTCGTCGATTCGCGGCCGCAGGTCCCGGACCAAATCCATCGCATCGGGAAACGGCCTGCGTCGCTCGAATTCCCACTCCCGGAAACACGCCCGCTGGATCTGCTTCGCCGCCTCGATCTGATCCGCGAAAAACGCCTTGGTGTCGGATGGCTCGAGACCGTGCGCTCGCCCGGCCTCGGCGACAGCAGCGAGCAGTTGCTTCTCGCGAACCGGATCCTCGGCGGGCGATTTGCGGTTCCACTTCGCCTTCGCCACCTCGTGCATCAACCCCAGCCGGACCGCGATCAGGTCGAGCAACCGGACCGCCGCGGGGTGGGCGAAGGATTCCGGCGGTAACCGCCAGCAACCGGGAAGAGCGAACCCACCGGTGACGGAAACACCGGTGAGAAAGCTCGATCGGAGAAACGCACGACGATCCACGATTCCCCCGGCGGTCACTTGTCGTCGATCTGGGCGAGCGAGGCGAATTTCTTCCCCTCGACGTAAGCCAGGAACGCCCCGCCGCCAGTGGAAACGTGGGTCATCTGGGAGTCGAAACCGAATTGTTCGACGGCTTCCGCGGTTTCGCCGCCGCCGACGACGGTGACGGCCTTGCTCTCGGCCATCGCCGCCGCCATCGCCTTGGTTCCGCCGGAAAATGCTGGCTGTTCGAACCATCCAACGGGGCCATTCCAGATCACCGTCTCGGCGAGCCGGATCTTTTCCGCGTACGATTCCTGCGTCCGCGGCCCGATGTCGACCCCCTCGAAGCCCGGGTCGATCGGCCCCTCGAAAACCTGCGTGACGGAGAGATCGTCCGACTTTGCACAGAGATAGTCGATCGGCAAGGAAAGCTTCAAACCCACGAGGTGGACGAGTTTCTTCGCCGCCTCGAGTTCCTCCGGGGCGACCCGCGTTCCGCCGACGTTGACGTTGATCGCCGCGAGGAACGCATAGGCCATCTTCCCGCCGACGAGCAGGTGGTCGACCTTTTCCAGGAGGGCATTGATGAACGCGATCTTGTCCGAGACTTTGGCTCCGCCCATGACCGAGTAGAACGGCCGCTTGGGGTTCGAGAGGAGGTCGTCGATGACGGTCAGTTCCTTCTCGACGAGCAACCCGACCGCCCGGGGTTTGCCGGCCGATTTGAGTGCGGCGGGGACGGCGACCATGCTCGCGTCCTTGTCGTTGTGGCACGTCCCGAACGCGTCGTTGACATAGGCGTCACCGAGAGCGGCGATGGCGGCGGCGAACGCGGGGTCGTTCTTCTGCTCGCGCGGGTCGAAGCGGAGATTCTCGAGGAGCACGACATCGCCCGGTTTCATCGCCGCGACGGTGGCTGCGGTAGCGTCGCCGACGACCTCGTTGGCCGCCTTCTTCACGGGCTTGCCGAGCAGTTCCCCGAACCGGGCCGCGACCTTGTCCATGGTCAGGTTCGCCCGCTCTTCCGGCGTCGCCTTCTCCGGGCGACCGAGGTGTGACATCGCGATGACACTGGCCCCCGCGTCGAGGAGGGCCTTCACGGTCGGCAGCGCCCCGCGGATCCGCCGATCGTTCTTCACCGCGCCCGTCTTCTTGTCGAGCGGCACGTTGAAGTCGACGCGAATCAGAACCTTTTTCCCCGTCAAATCCCCGAGATCAGCAAGGGTTTTCTTTGGCATCGGTGATCATTCGCCAGAGGTGGACGAGTTCGCGGGCTCGTCAAGTGGTTGGAGATCCGTTATGTGCAGAACGGATACGTGCGCGACACGGTCCGGGATAGTTGGATTCCGGGGTTGGTAGATGCCGACATAGAGCACCCGGCGGCTCACATAGACCGAATCCGGGTGCCTAATGTCGTATGTCGAGCCCGACGACGTTACGATCCGGAACGGTTGGAACGGAATCTCACGAAGCCGGAGCCGCACATCTTCTGCAGTAATCATGCACCCTCCTCGGACTCACGCCTTCTCGATCATGTACTTCAGCAAGTCCACGCAGCGGTTGCTGTAACCCCACTCGTTATCGTACCACGACACGAGTTTGAAGAACTTGCTGTTGAGCTCGATCCCACTGCTGGCGTCGAAGATGCTGCTCGCCGGGTCGTGGATGAAGTCCGTGCTGACGACCTCGTCGGTGGTGTGAACCAGGATTCCCTTGAGGTAGGTTTCGCTGGCCTTCTTCATCGCGGCGGAAATCTCCGCGTAGCTCGTTTCCTTCACGGTTTTCACCGTGAGGTCCACCACCGAGACCGTCGGCGTCGGGATGCGGAAGGCCATGCCGGTGAGCTTTCCCTTGACTTCAGGGCAGACGAGACCGACGGCCTTGGCGGCGCCGGTGGTGCTCGGAATGATGTTGATGGCCGCGGATCGGCCGCCCTTCCAGTCCTTCTTCGAGGGGCCGTCCACGGTCTTTTGCGTCGCGGTGTAGCTGTGCACCGTCGTCATCAGGCCTTCCTCGATCCCGAAGCCTTCCTTAAGAAGGACGTGCACGACCGGGGCCAGGCAGTTCGTGGTGCAGCTGGCGTTCGAGATGATCGTGTGCTTGGCCGGGTCGTATTTCTCGTGGTTGACGCCCATCACGACGGTGATGTCTTCACCCTTGGCGGGTGCGGAGATGATGACCTTTTTCGCGCCGGCGGTGATGTGCCCCTTGGCCTTTTCCGCCTCGGTGAAGAGGCCGGTCGATTCGATGACGTAATCGACGCCGAGCTTGCCCCACGGGAGGGCGGCGGGGCCTTCCTTGACGGCGAGGCACTGGATTTTGTGGCCGTTCACAACGAGGATGTCGTCTTCCGCGACGGACGGGCTCGATTTTTCGCTGCGAACTTCGCCGGCGAACTTGCCCTGGGTGGAGTCGTACTTGAGGAGGTAGGCGAGGTTGTCCGCCGGGACCAGGTCGTTGACGGCCACAACATCGAGGGTTTTGCCGAGGTGGCCTTGCTCGACGAGGGCCCGGAACACCAGTCGCCCGATCCGCCCGAACCCGTTGATCCCGACTTTCACGGCAGCCATCGCAATCGCTCTCCGGTAGAGGGTCAGCGACGGCACTTTCCGATTTCAAAAGCGGCCGCGGACCCAGGTGCAGTTACGTTACGAACGCAGAGGGTGGTTTCCAGGGGATGATCCGCTGGGTTCGCCCCCGCGGGGAATCGCCTGGCTTCTACCCCGCTTTCTCGCCCCACAGCGTGTCGGTGACCCACTGGATGACGACGAAAAATACCGGGGTGAGAAAGATTCCGAAAAGGGTGACCCCCAGCATTCCGGAGAAGACGGCGGTTCCCAGGAGTCGTCGCATTTCCGAACCGGCGCCCTGCGCCAGCACGAGCGGGACGACGCCGAGGATAAACGCGACGGAAGTCATCACGATCGGTCGCAAGCGGAGCCGACACGCTTCCAGTACCGCGTAGCGTCGGCTGGCCCCCGCCTGTTTCCGGGACCGGGCGAACTCGACGATCAGGATCGCGTTCTTGCAGGCGAGCCCGATCAGGACGACGAACCCGACCTGGGTGAAGATGTTGACGTCCTGCCCCGCCCAGATCACGCCGCTGGCCGCACACAAGAGGCACATCGGGACGACGAGGATCACCGCGAGCGGCAGGGCCCAGCTCTCGTACTGCGCCGCCAGGACCAAAAACACGAGCACCACGGAAAGCACAAACGCCAGGGCCGCCGTGTCCCCCGACGCGAGTTGCAACAGGGCCAGTTCCGTCCATTCCAGCTTCATGTCCGGCGGCAGCGCCTCGGCGGCGATCTGCTCCATCCGCGCGATCCCCTGCCCGGAACTCACGCCGGGTGCGGGAATCGCCGTCACCGGGGCCGACGGGTAGAGGTTGTAGCGAACCACCATCACCGGCCCCGTCGTCTCCACCAGAGTCAGGAATTCCCCGAGCGGCACCTGCTCCCCGGTATGGCTCGGCACCCGGACCCGCCGGATGTCCGACGCCTGGTCGCGGAATCGCGGATCCGCCTGCACGTTGACCTGCCAGGTCCGGCCGAACCGGTTGAAGTCGTTGACGTACAGCGACCCGAAATAGATCTGCAGCGTGTTGATTACCTCCGCCACCGACACCCCGCGGGCCTCGGCGGCTTCCCGGTCGAGCTTCATTTCCAGCCAGGGAGTGTCGGCTCGGAACCCGGAAAAGACGTTCCGCAACTCCGCCGACTCATTCCCGAGCCGGACCACGTCGTCCGCGGTGGACTGCAACAAGCGAGGGCCTGCCGTCGCCGGCTGACCGGGACGCAGTTTCCGGGCGGGGGCATCCGCATTCGCCCGCTGCTCGATGATCAGCTTGAACCCCCCCGTGGAACCGAGCCCGTCGACCGGCGGTGCCCCCAACACCTGCACGATCCCCTCCGGAACTTCCGAATTCGCCTGCTCCTGGATCCGGGCCGCGATCGCATCGGCGGAAAGGTCCGGTCGGCTCCGATCCTCGAACTCGTCGAGAATGACCAGCAACGTCCCGAAGTTGGGTGCGTTCGCCCCGAGAAGTTGCGATTGCCCGGAGATCGCAATCGTGTGCTTGACCCCCGGCACCTGGCGGGCCACCTCGTCGAGCCGCTTCACCGCCCGATCCGTCCGCGTCAGCGAAGCCGAGTCCGGAAGCTGGACGTTGACCAGGAGATAACCCTTGTCCTGGGTCGGAATAAAACCCAGCGGTGCCCGGCGCATCACGTCCGAAGTCAGGTAGACGAGCCCGATGTAGCCGAGCAGCACGAGCGGCGTGACCCGCAACGTCAACCGAACGATCTGCAGGTAACCGATCGTCGTCCAGTCGAAGAGCCGGTTGAAGACGCGGAAACCCCAGCCCAGAATCGGGTTCAAAATCCGCCCGACGAGGTAACCAACAACGATTCCCGCGGCCACCGCGAGGATTTCCGGGAGGTACGGCATCACCGGATCGAGTCGCCCCGGCAGAGGGGGAAGACCGGCCACCACTGGCGCGATCCACGGCAAGACGATCGGTGCCAGGTACGCGAACCCCAGCCAGCCGCCCACAAACGCGAACGCGATTCGCGGCAGGGGCTCCCCGTGCCCGTGCGGTTTCGCGTGGACATGTGCCGATCCTGCGTGCGGCTTCAACAGCAAGGCGCACAGGGCCGGGCTCAGCGTCAGCGAGTTGAACGCCGACAGCAACGTCGAAATCGCGATCGTCACCGCGAACTGCCGATAGAACTGCCCGACAATCCCCGTCACGAAAATGCACGGCACAAACACCGCCGCCAGAACCAAACCCACCGCGATCACCGGACCCGCTACCTCGTTCATCGCCGTCACCGTCGCTTCCCGCGGCGACAGACCTCGACCCAGGTGATACTCCACCGCTTCCACCACCACGATCGCATCGTCGACCACGATCCCCACCGCAAGGACGAGCCCGAACAGTGTCAGCGTGTTGACACTGTACCCAAGAATCGCCATCGCCCCGAAGGTGCCGACAATCGCGACCGGAACGGCGGCGAGGGGGATGATTGCCGATCGCCAGCTTTGCAGGAACAGGAGCATCACCGCGGCGACGAGGATCACCGCATCGCGGAGGGTGTGGAAGACCTCGTTGACCGATTCGCGGATAAACGGGGTGGTGTCGTAGACGATTTCCGCGTCGACATCCTGGGGAAACCGCGGTCGCAACTCGTCCATTTTTTCGCGAACCCGGCGGGCTGTCTCGAGAGCATTCGCCCCCGGCAGCGGGTAGATCGCCACGGCGACGGAGGGTTTCCCGTCGAGGGTGCAGGCCTGGTCGTAGCCGACCGCCCCCAGTTCGACCCTGCTGGTGACGTCCCGCATCCGGACGGCCCGCCCTGCCGGATCCGTCTTCACGATGATCTCCGCGAATTGCGAGTCATCCGTCAGCCGGCCGAGGGTGTTGATCGTGTACTGGAACGTCTGCCCCTTCGGCACCGGAGGTTGGCCGATCTGCCCCGCCGCCACCTGGGCGTTCTGCTGCTCGATCGCATGGACCGCATCCGACGCCGATAGCCCCTTCGACGCCAGCTTGTCCGGATCGAGCCAGACCCGCATGGAATAGTCGCGTTGCCCGAGGAAGACGATGTCCCCGACCCCCTCGACGCGGGCCAGTTCGTCGCGAAGCTGGATCGTCGCGTAGTTCGACAGGTACAGGTCCGACCGGTCGCCCTTCGGGGATTTCAAGTTGACGATCATCAACTGCCCCGTCGCCTTTTTCTTGACCGTGACCCCCCGGCGAGTCACGAGCGGCGGAAGTTGCGGGGCGGCAAGGTTGACGCGGTTCTGCACCAGAACCTGGGCGATGTCCAGATCCGTGCCGGGTTTGAAGGTGATCGTGAGGGCGTAGCTGCCGTCGTTGCAGGCGGTCGAGGACATGTACATCATGTCCTCGACGCCGTTGACTTGCTGCTCGATCGGGGCGGCGACCGTGTTGACGACCTCGTTCGCATTCGCCCCCGGAAACGTCGCGGAAACCTCGACGGTCGGCGGGGTGATGTCCGGGTAGAGGGCGACGGGCAGGCGGACGAGGCCGACGATTCCACCGAGGGTGATCAGGATGGAGAGGACGGCCGCGAAAATGGGGCGGTCGATGAAGAATCGCGCGAACATCGGTCACCGGTGCAGTATCGGCAGGCGGGTGGGCGGCGAGGTCGCCAATCTGAGGATACCAGCCCCGGGACCGGATCCTACAGCCCGCTCCCCGCAAGGTGCCGCTTCATGTCCCGGTGGATCCGCCGACGGACCAGATACTCATCCTCGTCCAGCCATTTCCGCGCGGTCGGGCCGAGCGCAAAGTCGTCGCTGACGAGCGCGAGCACCACCTCCTCCGCGATGTTGAGGTGGAAGCGGGAATAGAACGGTGCGGTGGTGTACCCATTGGTGATCCGCGTCGGGTCGATCTTCCGGAAAAGCTCGGCGATTCGCGGCAACCCGAGGTCCGCGGGACCCTGGCCGAGTGCCGCGATGTACGCCTGGGCGAGTTTCGGAAATTCCTGCGTGCTGAGCTTCGCACCGGTCGGGCTGAGCAGGTCGTTGCGGGCCTCGTCCAGGATCGGCGTCGCCTGGTCGGTGAGCCCGAACGTCAACCAACCCCCGGCGATGTGCAGCAGCGTCTGGAGTGCCTTGCCCCAAACGTCCGGCTTGGCCGCGAACTTCGCCCGCATCGCCGATGGCGGTTGCCCCTTGAGGACGGCATCTTGCAATTTCCGGAGCAGCCGGTCGATCTCGTCGCGGAGCCCGAGTTTCCGCAGGCTGCGAAGGCACTGCCCCGCCACCACGTTGATCAGTTCGAATTTCTGGTCGTCCGGCTTCGCCGACACGAGGTCCGTGAACTGCTCGACGAGCTTGTGGACGAGTTCCCGGCGATCGAAGTGGCCCGCGAGGTAGAGGGCCCGTTCCAGAAGCTGGCCCTGCTTCTTCGCGAGTTCGGGGATCGGTATTCCCCCGCTGCTTCCCGCGCCCTGCATCGCCTCGGCGACGAGCCCGAGAAGCTCGGCGGTAAACTGCTCACCGACGCGGGCCGCCAACGGGAGGGAATCGAGAAGCACGAGGAACCGGGTGTCCCCCAGGGACCGGCTGCCCGCCCCGCTGCGGTACAGCTCGCGGATAGACTTCGCGAGAACCTGCGGATCCTTGATTTTCGGCAACTCCGTGAGCGCCTTCTTGAGTTCGTCCGCCTGCTTCATGAACTCGGCGTAGGGGTCGAGCTTTTCCTGCGGTTCGAGAATCCGCGACTGCTCTCGGAGTCGGGCGACGACGTAGTGAGCCATCCCGTTGGGGTTCGAGGAGACGCCGGCCGACTGCGTCCCCGCTTTCTTGTGGATCTCCTGCAATTCCGCGAGCATCTCGGCGGGCAACAACCCGGTGTGCGGCCGGTTCGCGGTCGCCTGGTCGATCCGGTACTTGTATCCGCGGAACAGAAAGGAAGTCGCGAACGCCTTCCCTTCGAGCGGTTTGCCGTCCGGTTTTGCCGGGTCGAGGAAGCCGCGGGCGTTCTCCACGAGGGACTTCGCGGGCGTCGATTCCCCGAGCTTGGCGAACCCGAACGCGAAGAGAAGGTCGATGTAGTAGAGGGACGCACCGCCGTCGGAGGGAACCGCCACCTGCGACGGCTTGCCGCTCTTCTCCGCCCACGTCCGCACGAGCTGGTGCAATTCCTGCGACTTCTCGCGGACCGCCCGGATCCGCTTGGAATCTTTCATGCCCGCCGTTCGCAGGAACAGCGGCAGATCCTTCTCTGCGGAAAGCCCCTCTTCGAGAAGTCGCTGGAGGAGTCGATCGCGGACCCGCGCCAGGCCGAGGACGTCGGCACCGGACAGTTGGGTCAACCGGGACGCGGCCAGCCAGACCGCCCGGATCGGAAGGTTTTTCTCGAATGCTTCCAGGTATCGCTGCACCGCCGGGAGGCGAGGGGGAAGCCAGTCCGGAATCGGTTTCTGGTGGGCGGCCCACAGCACCACCGCGAGGAATTTTCGCATCTCGCCCGGCGTCGGGTCTGTCGACTTCATCCGCTTCTCGAGGTCCCCGGCAGTCAGGGGAAACTCGGCATCCCGCAGTTCCGAGCGCGTCCAGGTCTCGACCCACTCGGGCCGGGTGGAATCGGACTCCCACATCGCGTTGACCCAGCAGAGGGTCGCCTCGGCGTGGTCCCCCTTGCCGGCGTTGGTGATGGCGAGTTCCGGCCACAACGCGAGCCGGGCGGGGGCGTCGAGCGGCCCCTCGATCGCGTGGAACTGTTCTTCGAGTTTCGCCCGGAGGATTTCCCACTCGCTCGGGGGCTTGACCTCGACCTCGACGGTGTAAGCGGTGGCCTGGGTCGTGGATTCGCCGGCGCTTTTCCCGGTGGTTTTCGTGCCACCGCCAGTTGTGGGGGCCGGTGCGTCGTCCGCACCACGATCGCCTTTGCGAGGTTTCTGCGGCTTGTCGTCCCGGGGTTTGGGCGGCGGGTTCTCCGAGCACACGAAGTGCTCGAACTCGAAGGAAGCCGACTCCACCCACGCCTTCAACGGTGCCTGGTGCGTTTCGATGATGTAGTCGACCCAGTCTTCGAGAGGGCGGAAGCTATCCTCGGGAAGGGTTTCGGGTGTGAAGGTGCCGTTGAGTCCGGGAAAGAGCCAGACCAGCGTGTCGGTGTCGTCGGCGAGGAGTTTTCGCACTGCGTCGCGGCGGAGGTTCGGGTGGAGCCGGGTGCCCGCTGGGATGTAGAGGTTCGGCAGTTTCCAGTACGGCTTGAACCCGATCGCTTCCGACTCCGAGAACGGCAGGTGCGGGGGACCCTGTTTCGACTGGGTGGTCCGCAGCACGATCACCTGCTCGCCGGCCGGCGTCGACGCGACGGCGAACTTCAGGCGTTGTGTCACCCGCTCGTCGGCATCGCGGACAAACGCATCGAGAAGAGCCGATGCATCTCCGCGAAGAACCCACAGTTCCGCGGGCTCGGCGGCGTTCCCCGCCACCAGCCGCAACGGGACCGTCAGCTTGTCCTCGACAGCCGCCTCTTCCCATTCCACCGGCCGATTCGGCACCTGGAACTGCAGGATTTCGTACACGTCCTGGAACGGGCCGTCTTCCAGGAAACCCCAGTCTCGCGGCGGGCGAATGCACAGCACCTGCCCTTCCGGAAGTTTGATCTGCGACGCGAACGGGTGCGAGTACCCGATTTGCACCCACACCCGCGGCGCCTGCTCCGTGTACGCCCGGATCGGCAGATCGGTGCTGGTTTCGTCGAGCGCCCGGAGCAGGGTGTAGTACGGCGGGCCGATCACGCGCAGAAGCAGCCGGGGTTCCTCGGAGCCGGTGGCGGCAGCGATCCAGCGGTACGACTGCCGATCGTTCCCGAGCCGCAGCATTTCCCCGACGATCGTCGGAAGCTGGTCCGCCGAGGGGAGCTCGAAGAGGACCGGGGCCTGCGTGGAAAGTTGCGGCGGTGCCGGGTCGCGGGTTACCGGGAGGACCTGCAGCCAGCACGAGATCGGCTGGGGTTCGACGGGGTGCCGCTTCGCCCCGACCACACCGAGCCGAGTGAGTTCGGTCGAGGTCTTGCGGGGAAGCTTGGCCGGGGTGTCGACGAAGATGCGACCGTCGTCCCCGAAGCTGACGGCCGCCTCGGTGAGGGAAACTTCGGTCGGCACCACCCCGCCGGTCAGGGCCAGGCGGAAGGTGTCCAGGTCGGGGAAAACGAGGATCATGGTGGGTATTCGATTGTGTAGCCGCGACGCGTAGCGGAGCGTGCAAGCCGGCCCGCGCTCCGCTACGCGTCGCGGCTACACGGGTCTCAGTGTCCCTGCGAGGTCTTCTGCCGTTGCGGTTCGTTCGGGGTACTCGTGGGTTGCGATGGCTCGGTGGCGGATTCGCGTTCGACGATCACCTCGCCGAGATCCTCGGGCTTGATTCCCTTCCCGATCAGTTTCTGCACCAGTTCCTTGTGCATCTGCTCGTGCTCGATCGGGAGCGCGTCCGGGTCGGAATCGAGCTTCACGATGATGTTTTGTTTGCCGGTGTTCGGGTCCCGGCGGAGGATGATCAGCATCTCGGCCATGTTAGTTCTCCCCGGATTGGGCGGCTGGCGATCGTGTCGCCGTGGCCGGTTTATCGAGCGGTGTGCGATCGGCATCGGATGCGGGTGTCGGATCCTCGGTCGCGGCGGCGGCGATTTCGGCGGGGTACTTTGCCCGCACCTCCGCGATGATCTCGGTCACCCGGGCGGGTTCGATCGTTTTGACCCGCAGCAACTCGTCGCGGATGGCGATGAGTTCGTCCTTGTGCTCGGCGAGGATCTTGGCCGCCCGGTGCTGCCCCTCGACGATGACCGTGTTGACCTGTCGATCGATCGCCTCGGCCATGTGGCCGGAGAGGACGTTGCGGTCCCCTTTTTCGTCGCGGAAGATTCGCAGCGGTGCGGAGAGGCCGCTCATCCCGCACGCTTCCACGATCAGCGATGCGAGTTGCGTGGCCCGGAACAGGTCCGAACTCGGGTGGCCGAACGCACTGGCACCGGTGGAAATTTCGCCGAGCAGCAACCGCTCCGCCTCGATTCCGCCGTAGAGCACGCACAGCCGCTCGTAGAGTTCGCCCCGGGAAAATCCGACCTTTCGGGTGTCGTCCTTCTTGTAGCCGGTGTAGAACGGTGCCCACGGCATCTCACTCTGGATCGTGACCCGTTCCGGCGGCGGGTGGTGCGGGCAGAAGAGCGACACGAGAAAGTGCCCCGCTTCGTGGGTTGCGACCAGCAGTGCGTCCTTGTCCGAGACCTCGACCTTCTCGTCGTACTCGGTCAGGCCGCGCTCGACTTCCTTCGGGGTGGTCGGGCCGGTGATGCGATCCCGCAGGCGGACGCGGGCGATTGCCCGGCAGAGGGCGTTGAGGTGGTCCCCGGAGAACGGCGTGCCCGTGGGGGTGATGAAGTTCTCGCCGGTTCGCCGGACCGCGAAGTCGTAGGCTTCTTCGGTGAATTGCAGCCGCATTTTCTTGTCGTAGATCTTCAAGATCTCCCGGCGATCCTTGTCGTCCGGGTACGGGATGTGGAGGTGGAACTCGAACCGGCCCGGGCGGAGCAGTGCGGGGTCGAGGGACTCGACGAAGTTGGTGGTGCCGACGACGAAGACGAGTTCGTCCTTGTGGAATCCGTCCATCTCCGTGAGGAGTTGGTTGACCATCGAGTGTTCGACACCGGAGCCGGTGTAGGTGCCGCGGGCGGTGGCGAAGCTGTCGAGTTCGTCGAAGACGATGATCGAGGGGGCGGACTGCCGGGCCTTGTGGAAGATCTGGCGGAGGTTCTCCTCGGATTCGCCGACCCACTTGGACTTGAGTTCTGGCCCGGAAACGACGGTGATGGCGGCACCGATGGCGGTGGCGATCGCCTTGGCGAAGTAGGTTTTCCCGGTGCCCGGCGGGCCCCAGAGGATCATCCCGCGGGGAATCAGGTCTTCGAGGCGGGCGATTTCCTCGGCGTCGGCGGATTGATCGCGGCGCTGGAGGACATCGAGAATCTCATCGCGGAGTCGCTTCTTGACCTTGGTGTAGCCGCCGATGTCGCGTTCGAGATCGACGTCCGGGATTTCGAGGGCCCCGGTCAGTGTGGCGAGGCGGAGGTGCCGGTACGCCTGCTTCGGGTCGGCTGGGTAGTCCTCGCCTTCGAGTGTGGAGAGGAGCTTGCGGAGCCGGACCGCGTTGACGCCGGAGACGAACTTGTAGAGCTGCCAGGGGTTGAACTGCTTCCCGAATTTGCGGGCTTCTTTCTGGGCAACGAGGTGCCGCAACCGGTTCCGCCCAATTCCGAGAATGCTGAGTCGGTGGGGGAAGAGATTCTCGATGACTTTCGGCAGGGGGAAGGACGGGTCCTTGAAGCCGAGCCAGACGAGTTCCGGGTTCTCGTACAGAAGCGGGATCACCTCGCGGGCCTCGCCGGTGAGCCCGCCCTGGCTGGTCGTCAGCAAGTCGAGGTGCGGGAGCACGACGACCCGGCGTTCGACCGCACCGCGGACGGCTTCGCGAAGCTGGGAGATCATCGTGCCGATCAGCCCGACCGGCATCGGCCCGCCCTGCTGGTCGGCTTCGCGCGGCCGGCCGTCGAGGTAGATGCAGCGGAGGTTCTGGTCGCGTAGCCGGGACCGGAGGTTGACGAAGAGATAGGGTGCGAGTTCCTTGTCGCACTCGACGAGCGACGGCAGCCCGCGGGCGAGGTGCCCGGCGACCTCGGCCATCTCGGCGGTGTACGCGGCCTCCACCGCTTCTTGCGGCGTCAGCGAGGCGGGCAGTTGGTTTTCGGCGATCGTCAGGCTCATGCTCGGGTCCAGTCACTCGCTCCGCTTCGCGTCGCGGCTACACGGGGATTGCTCGCTCCGCTTCGCGTCGCGGCTACACGGGGATTGCTCGCTCCGCTTCGCGTCGCGGCTACACGGGGAATTACACCTCAACCTTGATCGTCATGTTCCCCGTTTCCGGGTCCTCGGCGATTTCCTTGACGGTGCCCATCTGGCCGGCCTTTTGTTTCAGTGCCTCGCGTGTCACCTTGTTGACGACCTGCGCGAGTTCCGGCTGGATCTCTTCGAGGTGCTTTTCCAACGCCTCGGTGGCCTGGCCTTGCAGACGCTCCGTTTCCCGGGTCGCCTTCTTCTCGATGTCTTCCTTGAGTTGCTCCTTGACCCGGTCGCGGATGGCCTTTTCGCCGGGGCCGGCGTCGTCGTAGGTGGTGGCTTCGCGTTTGAGTTCGATCGTCACCTTCTCGGCGACCTCGGATTTGACGGAGACTTCGCCGGTGCAGGGGTCGACGGTGACGGTCACCTTGCCGTCCTGTCGGGTCATGTGCCCCTCGGCGGTTTCCGCGAATCCTTTCTCCTCGAGGGCTTGTTTGAGGAGCCCGGCCATCTGCTCCGGGGGGAGGATTTCGAGGACTTCGAGGGTGGTGCAAATTTCGTCCGATCCCTTGAGTTGCCGGGTATCGGATTCCTTCACGGTGATGCGGTAGGCCCGGCTCATTCTCGGCTCCGGAAATTCAGGAAGTTCGCAGGGGTTCGAGTTGTTCGAGGACCTCGTGGGCCCGGTTGGCGACCTCGTCGCCGTGGCCGGCTTCCCAGTCGGCCTTCCACAACTGGCTGGCCTGGTAGTCCTCGTCGAAGTAGCCGACGGTTCGGGCCTTGCGATCCCAGCCCCGGAGGGTCTCCATCTGCCGGGGGAGGGCGAGGGCGGCCCGGGTGGTTTCGAGGCGGTCGGCGAGGCGTTGCGGTCGGGAATCCTTCAGGCCGCCGGTCCAGAACTCGGGGGTCAGGTCGGGGCGGTTGGCGAGGATCGCCCCGGCCGTGCGGAGCAGGAACCGGGCCAGGTCCGGCCGATTCGCCTTCCCGGCGGCAGCGAGGAACCCCGACAGAGCATCGTATTCCGCGGTTCCCTGCAGCCGCATCTTTTTCCAGTCCGCAATTTGCCCTTTTTCCCGCTCGGACCGGGTCCACCGGTGGGCGAGGTACGGTTGCAGGCACTCCATCACGACGGCCCCGAGCCCGGTGACGTACCGCTCGAAGCCGGGGGCTTTCCCTTCCGGGTAGGCGACATCGCCGGGGAAGGTCAGCCAGCAGAGGGGGTTCCGCCGGAAACAGGGGAACTTCTGCACCACGGGGAGGACATCGGCGATGCCCCGGAGATTTTCGAAAGCGAGGGCGAAGAAGATTTCGTCCGCGACGGTGAATTCCTGTTTCGGGGTCGGGCCGGGGTCCTTGGTTTCCGAGAGTTTCTCCGAAGTCAGCCAGATCAGGAGTTCGACCGGGTGCGGCGAGAACGCGAGTTTGCGTTCTTCGAGCGGGGTGCGTTCCCAGCCGCGGCCGTCTTTAGGCTCGTTTTTGCGGAGGAATTTTTGTTTCCGCCAGCCGCCCGCCCGGACGAGGTGGAGGACGACCCCCTTCGCGATCGTTTCCCGAACCAGCTTCACGCAGACCGGGGAAAGGCACGGCGGGGCGGGCAACTTCGCGTTGAGCAGCGGGACGGCCTGGTCCGTCGGTGCGTGCCCCAGGAGGAACCGCAGCAACCGGAGCAGGTTGTACTCGAACCGTGAGACAGCCGGCGGGCTCGAGGAGGAACCGCTCGACGGACTGGTCGGGTCCGGCTTGTCGCTCGATGCTTCGGCAAGGCGGCTCATGCGTGCTCGGGTCGGGTATTGCGAGTCCAGCGCGGCTTCCACAATCCTATCGCAGCCGGGGCCGGAAAACCATTCACCGACACACCCGTCCCATCGACACGGATTTCCAGCGTGTTCCGCTGCTTCCACCGGGGGTCGTCGGGTTGATACCGGTCGGTCAGGAAATGGATCCGCTGGTTTCGCGAACCGACCCATCGCCGTTCCGTATCCGGTTCCTCCCGGCGATACGGCCCATCCACCAGGAGGTCCGTGCGGGCGAGCAGGTTCGCGGCCGACGGATCGGGAAGCTGGCGAATCTCCTCGATGGTGTACCCGGAAAAGATCATGACGGTCAAACTGCGTTGCCAGGCGAACTCCGCGAGGGCGGCACCCGCTTCCGCGTGGGCAAACGGTTCCCCGCCGAGCAGGGTGATTCCCTCGATCTCCGGTTCCGCAGCGATGGCCGCGGTCAGTTCCTCGAGCGTCCGCGTTTCGCCGCCCCGGAATGGCAGAAACTCCGGATTGCAGCACCCCGGGCACCGCAGCGGACACCCCTGGAACCAGATGGCAAACCGCTTCCCCGGCCCCTCCGCCTCCGTCGACGGTACGACCTGCGCGATCTGCATTCGAAGTGGAATCGTCGCCAGTTCCATGGCTGCATTCTACACCCCGACCGCTCGAAGCCGATGGCGGTTCGGGGGCGTGAGTGGTAGATTTCCTGGGTGGAAACACCCAGTGGTGCCAGAATGACGAACAACCCTTCCGCGGCTCGGCTCTTTGCCTGTGCGGCACTCGCACGGACCTATCCCCGGGTCGCGTGGATGTTTCGCAACCGGACCTGGCTGCTTCAAGAGACGTTGCTCCCCGTGCTTTCCGTGGCGGCATTCGCCTACGTCTACCGGGCGATGCAGGCACCGCCCGAGTTCGTCGGCTTCGTGATTCTCGGGGCCGCCATGACGACGTTCTGGATGAACGTCCTCTGGAGCATGGGGGCCCACCTGTACTGGGAACGCGATTCCGGGAACCTCGAACTCTACATCATGGCCCCCGCCCCGGTGATGGGCATCCTCGCGGGGATGGCCCTTGGCGGCATGACGACCACCGTCGTGCGGGCCATCGCCATCATCACCACGGGGGCAATTCTCTTCGACGTTCCCTTTTCCCCGAGCAGTTGGTGGACACTCGTGCTCGTGTTTGCCCTCACGATGGTTTCCCTCTACGGACTCGGGATGATGTTCGCGTCCGTGTTTTTGCTCTGGGGGCGGGAAGCCTGGCACACCGTGAACCTGCTGCAGGAACCGGTTTACCTCATGACGGGCATGAACTTCCCGGTGAAGGTGCTCGGCGAACTCACCACGCGGGCGGTGCCGATCATCGCAACCCTGATTCCCCTCACCGCCGGGATGGACGCGATGCGGCAGGTGCTCTTCCGCACCGAGGGGCTGTTCGACCTCTGGACGGAGATCGCCCTCCTCGCGGTCCTGTCGGCCGTCTTCCTCCTTCTCGCCCGGCGAACGCTTCGAACCCTGGAGCGAAAAGCCCGCGACGAGGGTCGGCTGACCGTGAAGTGGCAGTGATTCTGGGGATCGGGCATATCTCCCGGCTCCACGGCGGGGGAGCTTGGCCCGAAACTTCTATACTACCCCTCATCGTCGGGGGTCGTACCCGCCCCGGCGATTCTCCCAACCCTCGCGGTACGCATTTTCCCTGGTTGATCCATGCTCTCGCGTCGATTCGCACTCGCCGGCCTCACATTGGCCGTCAGCTCGGCCGTCCTCCTCGCTCAGGACAATCCCGCCGTCAAACCGCTCAACCGCGACAACCCCCGGCACAAGCAGTTCCTCACCATCGTGGAAAAGGGGGAAGGGGACGTCGTCTTCATCGGCGACTCGATCACCCAGGGCTGGGAAGGGGCCGGGAAAAAGGCGTGGGCCGACACCTTCACCTCCTTCAAACCCGTCAACCTCGGCATCAGCGGCGACCAGACCGGCCACGTGATCTGGCGGATGACGGAAGGGAAGGAAATCGACCCACTCAAGCCGAAACTCGCCGTCATTATGATTGGAACCAACAACACCGGCGGCCACTCGGCCGAGCAAATCGCCGGCGGGATCAAGGAGATCATCGAGATTCTCAAAAAGAAAAAGCCCGACATGAAGATCCTGCTTCTGGGCGTCTTCCCGCGGGCCAACGGCGTCGCCAAGGATGTCCAGGTCGTGCCGGCTGACAAACTCAACCCGAAAATCAAGGCCATCAACGACATCATCTCCAAGTACGACGACGGCAAAACCGTCTTCTACAAGGACATCGGCCCGAAGTTCCTCGATGACAAGGGTGCGCTCTCCCGGAAGGTCATGCCCGACCTACTCCACCTCAACCCGGACGCCTACAAGATCTGGGCGGACGCCATCAAGGAAGACATCGAGAAGCTGACGAAGTAAGGACGCGTCCCCCTCCGAATTCTTCGATTTTGACCAGGAGTCGCGACTGCCCAATAGCTTGGCAGTCGCGGCTCTCGAGGGAGAAACGGGACCCAGAGCTCGGAACCGGAGCGTCACAAGCCGGGAGCCAACTTCCTCGATCCGCCGGCGATTCCCACACCCTCCAACTGTCGATCGCCGAGAGTCTCCGTAGAAACTCCCCATGTTGACACACTTCGACGAGTCTGGCGCTGCTCGGATGGTCGACGTCGGCGATAAGGCGGAGACGACCCGCACCGCGACGGCGACGGCCGTGGTGCGGATGGCACCGCAAACGCATGCCCTGATCCAGAATCGCGGGCACGCCAAGGGGGATGTCCTCGAGGTCGCCCGCCTCGCCGGGATCATGGCGGCGAAGAAAACCGCCGACCTGATCCCGCTCTGCCACCCCCTTCCCCTCACCTCGGTGAAGCTCGAATTCTCGTCCGATGACGAAGCTTCTCTGCGAATTTCCGCGACAGCCAAGGTTTTCGCCCGAACCGGTGTTGAAATGGAAGCCCTGACCGCGGTTACGGTGGCAGCCCTGACGGTGTACGACATGTGCAAGGCGGTCGACCGCGGGATGACCATCGAGCGGGTCCGACTCGAAGCCAAGTCGGGTGGCCAGTCCGGCGACTTTTCCCGGACCGACTGAGGCATCGATGTCAGGGGCGAAGGAAATTTCCATGCTTGCAGCACTCACCAGCAACGGCCACGCGGTTCGCACCGGCGGGATGTTCGCCCCCGTTGCCGATGACATCGAGGAAGCGGATCGCATCTTCACCGCCACCCTCGCCGGCTACCGCTCCCCCGTCGCCCCGCTGGTGCAGCACCTCCGCCATTACCGCGGGAAACGGCTCCGCCCCGCCCTGCTTCTCCTGGCGGCCCGGGCCTGCGGGGAAGTCCGACCCGCCCACCACACCCTCGCCGCCGTCGTGGAAATGATCCACACCGCCACCCTCGTCCACGATGACGTCCTCGACGAGGCCGACACCCGCCGGCACGCCGCCACCTTCAACGCCGAGTGGGGAAACAAGGTCAGCATTCTGCTTGGGGACATGCTCTTTACGCACGCCTTCCACCTCAGCAGCACCGTGGACGTCCGGGCGTGCAACCTGATAGGGGAGGCGACGAATCGAGTGTGTGCCGGGGAATTGAAGCAGGTCTGCGAGCGGGGAAACCTGCACCTGACCGAGTCGGACTACTTTGCGATGATCGACGGGAAAACTGCGGCCCTGACGGAAGCCTGCGGCCGACTCGGAGCCCTCTACGCGGATGCCGGTGAGGAAATCGCCGAGCAACTCGCCGGGTACGGTCGCAACCTTGGCCTCGCCTTCCAGGTCGCCGACGATCTCCTCGATCTCACCGGCGACGAAGAAACCACAGGCAAGACCCTGGGAACCGACCTCGACCAGCAGAAGCTAACGCTCCCGCTCATCCACTGCCTCGGGAAACTTCCACCCGAAAAAGCCCAGGAATTCCGGGACCTGCTTCGCACCGGTTCCCCCAATCGTCGGGTTCTCGTCGCCGAGATGCTGGAGGAAACCGGTTCCCTCGCCTACGCCCGCCGCCGGGCGGAGGAATTCTCCCGCAACGCCCGCTCCGCCCTGGATTTCCTCCCCCGTTCGGAATCGCGAACCTTCCTCGAGCACCTCACAGACTGGTCCATCCGCCGCGAGAAATGATCCTCCCCGATCCCTCTCACAGACGTGGTTTCGGTTCAAGCAAGGAGACGATTCCCTGTCAAGTCGCGGGAAACTCGGGAGCACTCGGGAGCATCGAGACGGGTAAAGGGCTTGTCTTCGGTCACATTTCGGATAGAGTCAGACATGCGGTTTTCCTCTCACGGAGAGGTTCCGTTCGACGCTCGGTGGTTGCCACCATTTAGAGTTATTGATAGCTTCAAGAAGTATGCACGGCGGTAACCGCTTCGTACCGCAAGAAGAACCAACAAATGCACCCATAGCTCAACTGGATAGAGCATCGGTCTACGGAACCGAAGGTTAGTGGTTCGAATCCACTTGGGTGTACTAGAAAAACAAGGGTTCGCGAAGACTGACAAACTCGAATGCACCAAACTCTGCACCAAACCTGAGTTCAGACTTCGCGACGCTGTCCGAACGGTTGGTATCTGTACCTGTATCCCGCCACCGTTCAGTAGCGGGTGAGTCGAAGCCGTGATTCCCCGCACTTGTGCTTTCCCACCCTCTGGTCGCACTTTTGATGCGATTCTTGCCGAACTCAGATCCGATCGCGTGACAGCGGTTCCCCCGCGAATTCGGGAATCGCTCCGCTCCGGTTCTGACGAATCTGACGGACATCGGACCCCGCCTCTTCGGTTTTCCGCTGCGTCGCGTACCCCGGCGTGCCGCCCGGCCCGCCGACACCGGTACAGTCGTCCCACGCGGGAGGCCGACCGGTGGAGGACAAACGCTGGTTCTACCGCTCCGACGACGAGTGGGTCGCACTCGCCGAGCGGCTCAAACTCGCCCCCTGCCCGCATTGCCGTGTGACCGGGACGCTGATCCGGCACGGCTCCCACACAGGGTTTGACGACGCCAACCCGCCGCGAAAGGCCCTCCGGGCCGCCCAACCCCGGACCCAGGCCCGTCCTGGCCGAAGTCCTCGCCCATCTCCTGGCTGCCTTTCCCGACACCGACGATCCCCTCGCCGCCTACCAACAGGCCACGGGGACCTTCGTCCTCGCAACCCGCCCGAAGTCGTGACACCCGGCTGTCACTCGCCACATTCTCGTCGCACCCCGCCCGCCTTCGCCACACCGATTCCCGCGAAATCGACCGACAACGCAACCTGTCCTCGTGGATGGGCCTGGGTCCTGGTGGAATCACCCGTGCCCGATCCCACCCCACGAGCCACCCATGAAGCAGCCCTCGATCTACTTGAAGATGCGCGTGCTCGGTGCCATCGACACCGCGCCCGGCAATGGGTCCATCTACTGCTCCCAGGAGATCACCCTCATCTGTGCCCGCGTCGGTTGTATCCTCCGTCACACCGCCGTGCGGGATGCCGCGGCCAAGGACTAGGCTTCATCATGCACCTCTTTCGTACTTTCAGGGTGAACCTGGGAAAGACGTCGGGGATCGGTCCGTTTGATTCCTGGGAGTTTGCGCGGTCCTGACGAGCCAACGGGTTCGTATAGGTACTCGTGCTTGTCGCTGAACAGCACGGCCTTGAGTAATTGTGCTTTCCCACCCTCTGGTCGCACTTTTGATGCGATTCTTGCCAAACTCCGGTCCGATCGCGTGACCGCGATTCCCTCGCGAATTCGGCAATCTCTCTGCTCCGGTT
>CAZKIQ010000081.1:0-24267 GCA_964552815.1 uncultured Alcaligenaceae bacterium
GCTACCTGCAGTTCACGTTCGAGATCATCGACGGCGAGCACAAGGGCCGGGTGCTGTGGGCGCGGCTGAATCTCAACCACCCGAACGCGACCGCAGTGCGGATCGCCCAGGCGGAACTCTCGGCCCTGTGTCGCGCGCTCAGCGTGCCCACGCCGAACGACTCGACGGACTTGCACGACTTGCCGCTGGTGATCCACGTGAAGTGCCGGAAGCGGACCGATACCGGCGAGGTCCAGAACGAGATCAAGGGCTACGCGCCGAAGGCGTCGCTCCACGAAACCGCCGGAACCGCGAAGCCCGTCGCCACGGCGGCCGCCGGCAAGCCGACGACCCCGCCGTGGAAGCGCTGATCCCGGACCCCATTCCTCTTCTCACACCCGGAGCGAACCGATGACGCCGGAACTCCACTCGTTGACGCAGAAGTACCCGCCAATGGAGGCGGAGGAGTTCGCGGCGTTCCGCGCCGACCTGGCCGCGCACGGCCAAAAGAACCCGATCTGGCTGTTCGAGGGGAAAGTCCTCGACGGCCGGAACCGGCTGCGGGCCTGCCTCGAACTGGGCCTCGACCCGGTCTTTGCCGAGTTCGCGGGGACCGAGGCCGAGGCCGTCGCGTTCGTCGATTCCCAAAACCTGCACCGCCGGCACCTGAGCCGGGAATGGCGACAACAACGGGTTCGGGAGATGCGCGATCACGGTATGAGCTATCGGGCAATCGCTCAAGAACTCGGCACTTCCGCCATGACAATCCTCCGGGATGCAAGCTCAGGTGTAACAAATGTTACACCTGAGCATTCGGCCCAAGACTCAGGTGTAACATTTGTTACACCTGAGCAATCTGCCTCAAATTCTCGTGAATTCGCCGATCCTTCCGAGGCAACTCCGACTCATCGACATCCGTCGATCCCGGTCGGCGGGCCTGCACCTGTGAACCAGTCGAGCGTGTCCCCGTCGGCAACGACCGAATCACCTCGAATTCGGGGTCGCGACGGGAAGAGCTACCGCGCCGAACGGCCCGCTGCCTCGAAACACCAACCGGCCCCCAAGGAAAAAGCCCAGTGGAGCGAACTCGCCTCGGTGCTGACCGAACTGGCCCAGAAAGTCGAAAACCTCGTCCCCACCCCCGCGGAGAACGAAAAGCCATGGGAATTGATCTCGTCCCTGGAAGCGACGGCCCGGTCGCTGTTGCGGCAAGCCGAGCGACTGAAGCGTCGGCACCACCTGTGACCGCCGTGGCCGTCGGTCTCGCCGGCGACGTCGCCGCCCTCGACCCCGCCTACGAGGACCACGTCCTCCGGGCCCTCGACCGGGTCCGGGTCGTGCTCATGGTCGCCACCCCGGCCTGGGCCGCCGACGTCCTCGGCACGTGCAACACCCGCAACCGCAAACTCTCGGCCGCCTGGAACCGGCTCCGGTCGGCGATCGTCCGCGGGGCCTGGAAGCTCAACGGCGAGTGCGTCGTGTTCGACGCCGACGGCGTCCTCGTCGACGGCCAGCACCGCCTCCACGCGATCGCCCAGTCCGGCCGGGCCGTCCCGGTCCTCGTCGTGTACGGCGTCGACCCCGACGCGTTCGCCACGTTCGACCAGGGGAAGAAGCGGTCTGCGTCCGACGTGCTCTCGACCGATGCCGACTACTGCGAGCACCCCGGCACCACGGCGTCGGCCCTCGCCTGGCTCGTCCGCAAGGAACAAGGGCAATTGCACTCGACGGCTTCTTTGGTGCCGGTGCCCAACGACGAGATCCTGGACCGAGTTCGGCAGTACCCCGGCCTGGTCGAGTCGGTCCGCCGGGCCCACGGGGTCTACTGGTCGCGGTTGATGTCGCCGGGGATGACCGCCTTTCTCGACTACACCTTGGGCGGGATCGACCCCGTCGCCGGCGAGCAGTTCTTGTCGCGGATCTGCACCGGCATCGACGTGCCGAAGGACTCGTGGGAGGCCCGGCTCCGCAAGCGTCTCGAGGATTTCGTCGGCCGGCGGACGACCCTGGCCCAGCGCGACGTGCTCGCCCTGGTGATCAAGGCGTTCCACGGCAGCTTCCTCGGCCTAAGGGTGCCGACCACCCTGTCCTGGAAGGCCGGCGGCGAGCACCCCGAGGCGTTCCCCAGCTTCCCGCAGGCTTGAGTTCCACCGCGGTTCGCCACCCGCTCGCTCCATCGGGTGGGTGCGCAATCGTTCGGACTCGGACCGGCCAACCCAGATCCGGAGGTATCCGTGAAAGCGTTGACGTGTCAAATGTGCTCCCGCGAGACGCCCCGAAAATCCCATACCCAGCGGTACTGCCCGGACTGTTCGACGGCCCGCGACCTGGAACGAAAGCGGCTGTGGGCGCGAGAGCATCCCCCGACGGGCGCGACGAAGGCGAGGAAGTTGCGGGCGTTGGGCCGTCAAGCCGAGCGGGCCCGGGAGGCGGGTCGGATCGCGAACGGTCGACAAGTGATGGGGGTAGCCTGGGACGGGCGACCCGGTCCGGACCTCGTCTGGCAGGTCGGCGTCGCGATCCCGTTTACCTACGCGGCCTCGAAGAACCACATCTACGCGATGCGGTCACAAGGCCACGTCGCCCTGCGGCGAGAATCCCGGGCTCTCCGGGACGAGTTGACGCTCCGATTGCGTGCCGCCCTCGTCGGCCGTCGCGTCGCCCACAACAAAGTGTGGTTGGACATCCTGGTTCAGAAGCCCGACCACCGGGGCGACGCGGTGAACGTGGTGGACCTGGTGTGCGACGCGGTCAAGGACGCCGTCTCCGTGGACGACCGCTGGTTTTGCCTTCGGAGGGTCGACTGGGAGATCGCCAAGGAGAAGCCACGGTTGTTCGTGCGGGTCGGGCAGGAGTCGGTCGAGGATTGTCAGGTCTGTTCCTACTGCGGGCGGATCCGTCCGCTCGCCGCGTTCACCAAGCGGGCCGGCCGACGACTCGGGGTGGATCGGGTCTGCCGGGGCTGTCGCTGCGAAGGGCGGGTGCTGGCGAAACAGGGGCGGAGCGAGCCGGGGCAGCCCGTCTCGAACCCGGACCCGGTCGTCGAACCGTCCGCGCCGGCGGCCCGTCCGCGAAATTGCCTGAAGTGCGGGAAGGCGTTCGACTCCGAGGGGCCGTGGAACCGGATCTGTTCGCCGTGCGGCGCGGCCAACGACCGGCTCGGGCTCGGCGAGAAGGACCTGGTCCGGCAGCGCGGTGTCAAGCGGCACAATGGCGAACTTCTCCCGGAGGGCAATGCGTGATCGCACTCCGACCCTACCAGCACGAAGCCGTCGAAGCGGTGTACGCCCACCTGCGGACTCGCGACGACCACCCGTGCGTCGTGATCCCCACGGCGGGCGGCAAAACCGCAATAATGTCCACGATCTGTAAGGACGCCGTCACGATGTGGCAGGGCCGGGTCATGATCCTGGCCCACGTCAAAGAACTACTCGAACAGTCGGCCGACAAGCTGCGGGCCGTCTGTCCCGAGGTTCCCGTCGGCGTCTACTCCGCGGGTCTCAAGCGGAAGGACCGGAACGAGCCGGTGATCGTCGCGGGGATCCAATCGGTGTGGAAGAAGGCGTGCGACTTCGACCCGTTCGACCTGGTGCTCGTTGACGAGTGCCACCTTCTGGGAACTTCGGACGACGGAATGTACCGCCAATTCCTCACCGATGCGCAGGTCGTGAATCCGAACGTGCGGGTGGTCGGGTTCACGGCGACGCCGTTTCGCTTGAAGTCCGGACCGATCTGCGCGCCCGAGGGAATTCTCAATCACGTGTGCTATGAGATCGGCGTCCGCGAACTGATCGTGCAGGGCTATCTTTGCCCCCTGGTGACCAAGGTCGGGATCAACAAGCCGGACACGGACCGGCTGCACGTTCGCGGCGGCGAGTTCGCCGCGAACGAGGTCGAAGACCTGATGGACGAGGATCGCCTTGTCGAATCGGCGTGCGGCGAGATCGCCGGCTACACCGCGGATCGAAATGCCGTCCTGATCTTCGCCGCGGGGATTCATCATGCACGCCACGTGGTCGAGGTCCTGAGAGAGAAGCATGGAATCGAGTGCGCATTCGTGTGTGGTGACACCCCGGCAACCGAACGGGACGCGATTTTAGCCCGGTTTCGCCGGGGCGAACTGAAGTACCTGTGCAACGTCAACGTGCTGACCACCGGGTTCGATGCCCCGCACATCGACTGCGTGGCCGTGCTTCGTCCCACGCTCTCGGCGGGGCTCTGGTATCAGATGGTGGGACGTGGATTTCGTCTGCATCCCGCGAAAACGAACTGTCTGGTGCTCGACTTCGGCGGCAACGCGATGCGGCACGGCCCCGTCGACCGGATCAAACCGAAGTTGCGGACCGTCGGGGGACCGGGCGTCTCGCCGGCGAAAGAGTGCCCCGAGTGTCAGTCGGTTGTCGCAGCGGGAGTTTCATGCTGCCCGGATTGCGGGTACGAATTCCCCGCGAAGGAACATGCGAACCACGACGCGACGGCATCCACGGCGGGCGTGCTCTCGGGCCAGGTGACGACCGAGAAGTTCGCGGTGCACGACGTGACCTACTCGGTGCACACGAAACGCGGGGCGGCCGAGGACGATCCGCGGTCGTTGCGGGTCGACTACAAGATCGGCTGGCACCGATGGAAATCGGAATGGGTGTGCCTGGAACATGGCGGGTTCGCACGGGCCAAGGCGGTCTCCTGGTGGAAGCGGCGGTCGCGCGAACCGGTGCCCCGCACGGCCCTCGCCGCCTACGAACTGGCGGAAGCGGGTGCGCTGGCGGTGCCCAAGACCGTCACGATCCGCAGCGTCGCGGGCGACGAGTACGACCGCATCGTCGACTGCGAACTCGGCCCCGTGCCCGAACCCCTGAACGCCGAGGTTGCCCCGGACGACGGCGACCTCGACTTCGCGTTCGGCTGCAACGTCCCCGCAACCGAGGAGGTGCCGTGGTAACGTCCGCCGACCTCCTCGCCGCCGCCCTGCGGTACGCCGAACTCGGCTACCGGGTCTTCCCGTGCGTTCCCAACGGGAAGGCCCCGCTGACCCCACACGGGTTTCACGACGCCGTCACCGACGCGGAGCAGATTGCCCGGTGGTGGTCGCAGCACCCACTCGCGAACGTCGGCATCGCGACGAAGGGGCTGCTCGTCGTCGACGTGGACGGGAAGGACAACCCCTGGCCCGGCGATGCCGACCGAGCGACCGATCTCGCCGGCGCGGGGGCCATCGCCACGACGCCGCGCGGTGGCCGGCATTTCGTGTTCCGCCGGCCTTCGGGAAAAGGGTGGAAGTGCTCGACCGGGCAGGTCGCTCCCGGCGTCGACGTCCGCACCGACGGCGGTTACATCGTCTCCGCGCCGTCGAAAACCGACGACGGCGCGTACGCCTGGGCACCGGATCTGGAACTCCACGACGCACCCGGTGCATTGCCGGAACCACCCCCTTGGCTCGCCGACCTGCTCGATCGGACCGCCGAACCGCGGACCGTCGCGGCCGCGGAGCGCGGGGGGAACGCCATCCCGGTCGGACAGCGGAACGCGACCCTCGCACGACTCGCCGGCCTGATGCGGCGGATCGGCATGACCCGGGAGGAGATCGCGGCCGGAATATCCCGTGCCAACCAGGACCGCTGCGAGCCGCCGCTTTCCGGTGTCGAGGTGGCCCGGATCGCGGCCAGCATCGCCCGGTACGCGCCCGATGCCGTCACGGTCGCGTTCGTCGAGAGCCACTACGAGCAGATGTTTGCGAACCCGCCGGAGGACGACGACGACTCGGAGCCCGAGGATCCCGGCCCGGTCCCCAACCGCCTGCTCCGCGTCCCCGGGTTCGTCGAAGAGGTGGCCGCGTACAACCTGGCGACCGCCCCGTACCCCGAGCCGGTCCTCGCGTTCACCGGGGCGCTCGTCCTCCAGGGCGTGCTCGCCGGCCGCAAGGTCCGCGACGGGATGGGCAACCGCACCAACCTGTACGTCTTGAACCTGGCCGACTCCGGCGTGGGCAAGGACCACGCCCGCAAGGTCAACGCCGAGGTCCTGCTCGCCGCCGGCCTGGCCGACTGCCTGGGGACCAGCTTCGCCTCGGGCGAAGGGATCGAGGACGCGCTGTTCGCCCAGCCGGTCACCCTGTTCCAGGTCGACGAGATCGACGGCCTGTTGCTGCGGGTGAGCCAAGCGAAGGACGCCCGGCACGAGGCGATCGTGTCGATGCTCCTGCAGATGTACACCTCGGCGTCGTCGGTGTACGTGATGCGGGCCCGGGCCGGCCGGCCCCGCGCCCACATCGCCCAGCCGAGCCTGAGCCTGTTCGGGACCGCGGTCCCGGACCAGTTTTACGACGCCCTGACCGCCCGCCTGGCGTCCAACGGCTTCCTGGCCCGGCTGCTGGTGGTCGAGTGCCGCGAGCGGGGCGAGGGGCGGGACGACGTCGCCGCCCGGCTCCCGGAATCGGTGGTCGCCGCCGCCCGGTGGTGGGCCGAGTTCCGGCCCGGCGGCAACCTGGCCGCCGAGCACCCGGACCCGGTCACCGTCCCCGTCACCCCCGAAGCCCTGGAGGCGTTCGCCGCGTTGCGGGTCGGGTTCGACCAGGCGTACAAGGCGAGCCGGGACGCCCGCGACCAGGCCGGGATGTCGGTGTGGGCCCGGGCGTACGAGAAGTCCCGGCGGCTGGCCCTGATCTACGCGTGCAGCGAGAACCGCGAGCGGCCGCTGATCGGCATCGCTGCCGCGGAATGGGCCGGGGCGTTCGCCCTGCACCAGACCCGGCGGATGCTGTACATGCTCCGCCGCCACGCGAGCGACGGAGAATTCGACCTCAAGCGGAAGCGGCTGATCGAAGTGCTCGACCGGTGGCGGTCCCGGCACGGCGACGCGTGGATGCCGTTCTGGAAGGTCAGCCGGTCGCTGCCGTGGCCGCCGCGGGAGCACGACGAACTCCGCGAGGTGCTGGTGGAGCAGCGGCTGATCGAGGCGCGGAGTGCGAACGAGGGGAACCGCGGCCGGCCCGGCCTGGTCTACCGGTTGCTGACGCCGGCACCCAAGGTGTTATCGAGCGAAGGGGAATAATTGTCGTTATTGCGCCCGGGTCTCGCGGGCGGACGTGGGGGCGGAATAATTGTTGTTTTTGCCGGGGCGGGTCTCGCGGACGCGGGGACTCGCGAGGACGAGGAAACGCGAGAGGGGGTAGGGCAATAACAACAATTAATCAATCCATTCGCGAGAGGGGGTGGAGCAATAACAACAATTAATCATTCTCCCCGGCCCGTCGCGTTAGTAGCTATACATTCTATTGACCTTCAATAGGTACTTCCGTGATTTATTGCATTTATTGCGTCCCGCGGGAGTAGCTGGGCCATGAGACACAGTTACGTTCGCCTGTCCGGATTTTTCCGTAACCCGTTGTCCGGTAAGGGCCAAGTGGCTGTTGCAGGTTTTTCGCGGCCCCCTCCGCGGCCCCGGTCCTGTAACAGTATAGAACGCGAGGGCATGCCCGTGAACGCACACGCCGCACGAACCGTGGCCGATGAGGAACAGACGATCCTGTTCACCATTCTGGCCGAGCTCGAAACGTTGGCCGGACTGCCGGACGATGCGGCCACGCCGTTACTGGCCACGCTGTGTGCGGTCGGCCTGCCGTTCGCGCCGGGCGAGTGGTTCGGGTACCCGCTCGAACCGCGGCAGCGGATGGCGTTCTCCCGCGCCGCCCGCCGGCTTGCCGCCCGCGGCCTGGTGCGGCGCGTGACCGAGACGCACCGGGATCGAACGGTAGCGCTGGTCCCCACGGCCGACGGGCTGGCCGAGGCGTTGAACCTGGCGGGCACGCGAGCCAACCGTCGGGCTGTCCGCGAAGGTCTGCGGCGAACCCAATGGGGCCGCGACCTCGTCCGAACCCTGGGAGGCATACCTTGACCGCAACGCGTTCCCGAAGCGTCCACTCACTCGCTGGCGATCACCTCGCCCCCGGCCCGCGTGCCGAGGGCCCGCCACGTGTCCTGGGCGGTGTCGTCGCGCCAGAACCGAACCGAGCCGTCCATCATGGCCGCGTTCACCCCGCCCGTGTGATAGCTGCGGGCGGTCACGGCCGCATAGGTCGGGCCCGCCGCGTTGCCGTTCTCACGGAGCGACGTGAGGTCGACCCGGTCGTGGCTACCGGAGACCACCTTCGTGTTCGGGGGAAACGTCGTCGTGAAGCCGACCTGGTGGACGCGGGCGTCGACTCCCTCGGTGTGGCCCGAGTCCGCCTTGAACTTGCTCGCATCGGCGCTGGCGTAGGCCAGCAGGGCCGTCGGCGTGGCCGGCGGTGCCACGCCCAGGGTGGCCGGGGTGCCTTCGTCGCGGAAGTACGGGTTGAACGTCTTGAACTCCGAGACGGCCAGCGTGTTGCTCAACCCGTCGGTGATGCTGGCGGGCTTGATCGTGCCCGGGCTCGGCGGCGACGTCGCGGTGCCGGCGATGCCGACGGCCGGCAGGGCCGAGTCGCCGCCCTGGCCGCTCGCCGGATCGTAGACGAGCCAGGTCCCCATGCACGGGCCGTAGCTCACCGGGTAGTAGACGTTCGCCCCGTCGACCCGCTCCTTGGGGTTCGGATCGCTCGGGCAGATGTAAGCCGGGATTCGCGTCTTGATGTTGGGCACGTTCACTGCGGCATCGTACGGCTGCGTGAAGTCGTAGAGTTTGTGCAGTGCCTCCTGCTCCATGTACGGGAGCACGACCATCGGCAGCGAGAACGACTTGCGGCTCACGGTTTTGACGTAGCTGCCGGCCGGCGGGTAGACGCCGAGGGCCGACTCGTAGTTGTGGATCGACAGTCCGAGTTGCTTGAGGTTGTTCTGGCACTTGGCCCGGGCCGCGGCCTCGCGGACCTTTTGGACGGCGGGCAGGAGGAGCCCGATGAGGATGGCGATGATCGCAATGACCACGAGCAGTTCGATGAGGGTGAAGGCAGGACGCGGGGAACGGGACACGGCGGCTCCGGGAGTGAGAGAAGCGACAACCGCGGGCGAGCGAGGTGAGCAGCGTGGCCGCATCCCGAAGCCGAAAACGCCCGATCGATCAACCGATTTCATGATGAGAATCGATCTCAACTAGGCATAGGCTCCCCCGCCGATGCCGTCCAGCCCCCCTCGAAGAATTCGATGGGGGCGCACCACCGACTCACCCACCGACCCGTTCCCCGGCCCGAAGTCTCGCGGGAGGAATGCGTCGTGAAGATCGAACTCTGGCCCATCGCGGACGTGAAACCGTACCCCGGCAACCCCCGACAGAACGACGACGCTGTCGACGCCGTGGCCGCCAGCCTCAAAGAATTTGGGTTTCGTCAGCCCATCGTGGTCGACGCCGACGGCGTCATCGTCTGCGGCCACACCCGGTACAAGGCGGCGCAGAAGCTCGGGCTGGACAAGGTGCCGGTCCACGTGGCGACCGACCTGTCTCCGGAGCAAGTTCGTGCGTACCGCATCGCCGACAACCAGACGGCCTCGCTGGCCACCTGGGATTATGACCTGTTACCCATCGAACTGGCCTCGCTGAAGGAAGCCGAGTACGACCTCGGCCTGCTCGGTTTCGACCCGGACGAACTGGCCAAGTTGCTGGACCCCACGGTGACGGACGGGCTCGTCGATCCCGACGACGTGCCCGCTCCGCCGAACGAAGCCATCACCCAACCCGGGGACCTCTGGCTGCTCGGCAACCACCGTCTGCTGTGCGGCGACTCGTCGAAGCCCGAGGACCTCGACCGGCTGCTGGATGGTTCTGACATCCACTTGTGCAACACAGATCCCCCGTACAACGTGAAGGTCGAGCCCCGCAGCAACAACGCCATCGCCGCCGGGCTGTCGTCGTTCCAGGGGACGACCCATCACCAGAAACTCGACGTCGAACGGCACCCCGGCAAGGCGAAGCCGACGCAGAAGAAGCTCCGCGCCAAGGACCGGCCGCTGGCCAACGACTTCGTCACCGACGCCGAGTTCGACGGGCTGCTCGACGCGTGGTTCGGCAACATCGCCCGCGTCCTTCTTCCCGGAAGAGCAGCGTACATCTGGGGCGGGTACGCGAACCTCGGCAACTACCCGCCGTTCCTCAAGAAGCACGGGCTGTACTTCTCGCAGGCGATCGTCTGGGACAAGCAGCATCCCGTGTTGACGCGCAAGGATTTCATGGGGGCATTCGAGCTTGCATTCTACTGCTGGCGTGAAGGGGCCGCCCACGTCTACCTCGGCCCGAACAACGCGACCGACCTCTGGCACGTCAAGAAGGTCAACCCCCAAAGCATGGTCCACTTGACCGAGAAGCCCGTGGAACTGGCGGTGCGGGCGATGCAGTACTCGTCGCGGGAGGGGGAGAACGTCCTCGACCTGTTCGGCGGGTCGGGTAGCACGCTGATCGCCGCAGAGCAAACCGGACGGAAGGCGTTCCTGATGGAACTCGACCCGCTGTACTGCGACGTGATCGTTGAGCGCTTCGAAAAGTTCTCGGGCAAGAAGGCGGAGCGGGTGCCGGCGGACGGAACCTCGTCCGTTCACGCCGCCCCCGTTTCGCCGACGTTGGCCCCGGTTGCGGACGATCCGGGAGAGGGGACGAAACCTCGAACGAGCAGAGGCCCCCGCGTGGGGGCCTCGTAAGCGAAAGGCGGCGGCGCTCAGAAGCGGAAGAGTTCGCTCATGCTCTTCGGGCCGGGCGTGCCGTCCGCGATCGCCGCCTTACCCTTCGAGGCCTTCTTGCCCTTCGGCTTCGTTGCGGGTTCCGGTTCGGTGGCCGGCGTGGTGGCCACACTCGCGTTGGCGATGTAGCGGCCGGGGGCGGTCTTCCGGAACCGGGAGGCGTCCCCCTTGGTCACGATCTCGCGGCCGATGGCGGCACTCAGCGTGGCCTCGGGCGTCTTGCCGCCGGGGCTGGTCCAGGTGCCGGCCGCGGCCATCGCGGCGATCAGGTCCTTCGTCGTCATCGGCTCCGTCGCGGTCGCCAGCACCGCGGCCGCGGCGGACAGGGCGCTGGCCTTCCGTGGCTTCGCCACCGGTGTGGGCTTGGGGACCTTCGCGGGGGGCGGGGCGATCTCCACCAGGATGCCGCCTCCCGCGTCCACGGTCTCGGTCTCGGGCGGTTTCGGGGCGGGCTTCGCCTTCGCCGACTTCGCCTTTGCGGGGTTCGTCCCGGTGGTCTTGGTGGTCTTCTTGGTCGCGGTCATGGTCGTGTTCCTCATCGGGGTTGGCTGCCTCGTCAGGCGGCGGAAACCATCCGCCGCGACCCGCTCGCGCGGGTTTCGGCGTCACCGCGATGCCGGTGCGACTTTGATCCCGCGGGCAAGAAACACCTCGATTTCGAGGAGTTTCGCGACGACGTGGTTGAGGTCGCCGACGTGGCCCCAGTGGATCGGGTGTCCGCAGGCGGGTGCCGGCAGGTCCTGGATCCGGTCGTAGAGGGTGTCGAGCAGGTCGGTCGCGGTGGCGTGGGCGCGGACGTAGGCGTCTTCGGCGGGGGTCATGCTCGGGTCTCCGGAGGGCGATGTTCGCGTGTTCATCAACGCGATCACACAGTTACCTCCGGTCCGCGCGACAGGGAAGCGCAGAACGCCATGATTCCGGCTGTTTTCTGAGGTTTTCGACATGCCCGATCCGGCCCCCGGCCTCAACCCGAACGCCCTGTCCGTGGCGAATGCGGCCCGGTTGCTCACGAAAGTCTTCGGCGAGCCGGTGACGGAGGAGATGATCCGCAGCGATGTGACGGCCGGTGCCCCCACCAACCGGGACGGCACGCTCAACTTGGTCCACTATGCCGCGTGGGTGCTCCGCGAAGCCGCGAAGGAGACTGCCGTTGGCGACTGACCCGCGGAAACTGCGGCCGAGCGAACTCTGTCGCCTGCTCAACTCCACGCCCCTCGGCGAGGTCCTGAGCGAGCGGCAACTATACCGCCACCGGACCCGGGCCGGTCTCCGCATCGGCGACAGTCGCCACGTCGATTTATTGCGGTACGTCGCCTGGCTGGTGATCGACCGACACACGCCGAAGCCGCCCCCGAACCCCGATCCGTACGCGGCGACCAAGGAAAGATCCCATGCTCGCAACCGGGCGATTGCGCTCGCGGGTCGGGACATCGGCGCGCTGGCCCGACCGGCGGACCCCGCCGCCCGCACCCGTGCCGGGAGTGATTTCCGGTTCTTCTGCGACCGCTACTTCCCGCTGACGTTCCACCTGCCGTGGTCCCCCGACCACCTCAAGGTGATCGCCAAGATCGAGCAGGCGGTGCTCCGCGGCGGCCTGTTCGCGATGGCCATGCCGCGGGGAAGCGGGAAGAGCTCAATCGCTGAATGTGCTTGTCTCTGGGCCGTTTTGTACGGCCACCGCGAGTTCGTTTGCCTGATCGGTTCGGACGAAGGCCACGCGATGGACATGCTCGACGCCATCAAGATGGAACTCGACGGCAACGACCTGCTCCTGGCCGACTTCCCGGACGTCTGCCAGCCGATCCAGGCCCTCGACGGTATCGCCAACCGCTGCAACGGCCAACTCTATCGAGGCGAGCGGACCCACATCGGCTGGACCGCCCGCGAGGTCGTGCTGCCCACGATCGTGCCCGAAGGGTGGCTCGACGACCCGGAACTCCGCGACTTCGTGCGTCCCGACGGCACCTCGAAGGCGGCCGGGGCGATCGTGAAGGTGGCCGGGATCACTGGCCGCATCCGCGGCATGAAGTACAAGCGAGCCGACGGCCGCACGGTGCGGCCCACGCTCGTAGTGCTCGATGATCCTCAAACCGACGAGAGTGCGAGGTCGCTGTCACAGTGTGCCACGCGGGAATCGATCCTCGCCGGGGCGGTGCTCGGACTCGCCGGGCCGGGGACGAAGATCTCGGGGATCATGCCGTGCACCGTGATCCGGCCCGACGACATGGCCGACGCCATCCTCAACCGCGATCGCCATCCCGAGTGGAACGGCGAACGCACGAAACTCGTGTACGCCTTCCCCACGAATGAAACCTTGTGGAAGCGGTACGCCGAGGTTCGGGCCGAGAGCTTTCGTCAGGGGCACGGCGGCGACGAAGGAACGGCCTTCTACCGCGACCACCGGGTGGACATGGACGCCGGTGCCATCGTCGCCTGGCCCGAGCGGTTCAACCCGGACGAACTGTCGGCGATCCAGCACGCGATGAACCTGAAGCTCCAGGACGAAGCCGCCTTCTTCGCCGAGTACCAGAACGAGCCGCTCCCGGCCGCGACGCCCCAGGACGACGAACTCTCGATCGAACAGATCGCGGGAAAGTTCAACCGGATGCAGCGGGGCGAAGTGCCCGTGGGCTGCAGTTATCTCACTGCCTTCATCGACGTGCAAGGCAACCTGCTGTACTGGGTGGTGGCCGGCTGGGGCGACGACTTCACCGGCTTCGTACTCGATTACGGGGCATACCCCGACCAGCACCGCGCCTACTTCACCCTCCGCGACGCCCGGCCCACCCTCGGCAATGTGCATCCCGCGGGCGGAGTCGAGGCCGCCATCTTCGCCGGCCTGGAATCTCTCACCGATCGGCTCATCGCTCGCCCGTGGCACCGCGATGATGGGGCGGAACTGCGTATCGAACGGTGTCTCATCGACGCGAACTGGGGCACTTCGACCGACGTCGTCTACCAGTTTTGCCGGCAGTCCGCGCATGCCGGCGTCGTGCTTCCCAGTCACGGCCGGTTCGTCGGTGCGTCGTCGCAGCCGTTCGCCGAGTTCAAACGCCGCCCCGGCGACCGCGTCGGCTTCCACTGGCGGGTGCCAAACGTGCAAGGTAAACGCAGCGTCCGCCACCTGCTGTTCGACACCAACTTCTGGAAAAGTTTTGTCCACGCCCGGCTCGCGGTGCCGATGGGCGAACCCGGATGCCTGTCGCTCTTCGGCGACCGGCCCGAGCCACACCGGCTCTTCGCCGAGCACCTGACCGCCGAGTACCGCGTCCGCACCGAGGGCCGCGGCCGGACCGTCGACGAGTGGAAGGTGCGTCCGGAACGCAGCGACAACCACTGGCTCGACGGGCTGGTCGGCTGCGCGGTGGCCGCATCGATGCAGGGTGCGGTGTTGGGCGCGACGGGCGAACGCGAGCCGGCGAAACGGGGTCGAGTGAGTTTCCGCGAACTGCAACGGAGGAAACGATGAGTTCCGAATCGACAACCTCGCGGACGAATCCTCCGTCCGTTCGGATCGGGATCCGCTGCCCCGCGTGCGGCAACGGCCGGTTCCGCACCACCCACACCGAGCCCCTGCCGACCGGCCGGATTCGCCGCCGGAAGACTTGCCGCGACTGCGGCCGGCGGGTCCTGACCTTCGAGTCGCTTCCGCACGCCCGCGCAGCCGATCGCTAGATGTGGCACGATTTCGGCGAAAGCGGCGGGCCGGCGGACGGCCGAAAAACGGACGGCGTATTTAACGGGTGGCCGAAGGCGAATCGCGTCGCGAGCCTCCCGAGTCACAACCGATGTCCGACGAACTCGACACCGCCATCGAAGAGAACGCCAAGGGGCCGGCCAAGGTCTCCGGGGACGCCGGCTCCGTCGAGCAACATCCGCTCCAGGATCAGATCGAGGCCGCCAAGTTCCTCGCGTCCAAGGAAGCGGCCAAGTCGAAGAAACGCGGACTGCGGTTCAACAAACTCGTACCGCCGGGGGCCGACTGATGCTCGGTTGGCTGACCCACCTGGTGGGGGTACGCGCCCAACGCCGTCCGGCGCGGGCGGTTCGCGTCGTCCGCGGCCGCTACGACGCCGCGACCACCACCGACGACAACCGCCGCCACTGGGCCGCCGCCGATGGCCTGTCCGCCGCCGCGGCGAACAGCCCCGCCGTCCGGCGGACGCTGCGGAACCGCGCCCGGTACGAGGTCGCCAACAACAGCTACGCGAAGGGGATTGTCCTCACCCTGGCCAACGACGTCGTCGGCACCGGCCCCCGATTGCAGATGCTGGCGGCCGATCCCGAAGCCAACAATCGCATCGAGCGGCTGTTCCAGCAGTGGTCGAAGGCGGTCGCCCTGCCCGAGAAACTCCGCACGCTGCGGATGGCCCGGGCCACCGACGGCGAGGCCTTCGCCGTCCTGACCCACAACCCCCGCTTGCCCGGCCCGGTGTACCTCGACTTGCTTCCCGTCGAGGCCGACCGGGTCGGCACGCCGCTGCCGGTGGACGACGCGATCGACGGGATCGTCTTCGACGCCGCGGGGAATCCGCTCGAGTACCACGTGCTCCGCCGCCACCCCGGCGACGGGTTCGCCGCCGGCGACTTCGACCGGGTCCCCGCCCGGGCCATGCTGCACTGGTTCCGGCGGGACCGGCCGGGCCAGATCCGGGGGATCCCGGACATCACCCCGGCCCTGCCCCTGTTCGCCCAGTTGCGGCGGTTCACCCTCGCCGTGCTCGCCGCCGCCGAGACCGCCGCCGATTTCGCGGGGATCCTGTACACGGATGCCCCGGCGAGCGGCGAGGCCGACGCCGCCGAACCGTTCGAGCCGATCGAACTCGAGAAGCGAGCCCTGGTCACCATGCCGGGGGGATGGCGGATGGAGCAGCTCCGCAGCGAGCAACCCAGCACGGGATACTCGGAATTCAAGCACGAGATTTTGAACGAAATTGCCCGCTGCCTGAACATGCCGTTCAACGTCGCGGCGGGCAACTCGTCGGGCTACAACTACGCGTCCGGCCGACTCGACCACCAGACGTATTTCAAATCGATCCGCGTCGACCAGTCCCACCTCGAGGCCGTCGTCCTCGACCGGATCCTCGCCGCCTGGCTCGCCGAGGCGTCCCGGATTCCGGGATTGTTGACGGACCTCGGGCCGTTCGCGGCCCGGCCGCACCAGTGGTTCTGGGACGGGCACGAGCACGTCGACCCCGCCAAGGAAGCGAACGCCCAGGCGACCCGGCTCGCCAACCTGACCACCACGCTCGCCGACGAGTACGCCCGCCGCGGTCTCGACTGGGAAGTGCAACTCCGCCAGCGGGCCAAGGAACGCACCCTGATCGCCGCGCTCGGGCTCGACCCGGGCGTGGACCCGACCCCGACCCCCGTTCCCGAGGAGGAGCCCGATGCCGTCCCCGAACTCTGAACGCACCGTCCACTTCCAGTCGACCGCCGCGGTCGACTTCGAGGCGGCCGCCCCGGCGACCGCGGACGGACCGCCGTCGCTGCCGCGGTTCAAGATGGTCGCCTACACCGGAAACTCCATGCGGGTCGCCGGCTGGCGCTACCCGGTGGTCCTCGACCTGGCCGGGCTTTCGGTCCCGTCCCAGAACCGGCCGATCCGCTTCGGCCACGACCCGCTCGCGGGCGTCGGGCACACCGACGCCGTTCGCGTCGAGAACGGCACCCTGGTCGCCGCGGGGGTGATCTCCCGCGACACCGCCGCGGCCCGGGAAGTCGTCGCCTCGGCCAAGAACGGCTTCCCCTGGCAGGCGTCGGTCGGCGCCTCGGTCGAGGAGTTCGAGGTGGTCAAGGAAGGGCAGCAGGCCCCGGTCAACGGCAAGACCGTGGCCGGGCCGGTGGCGGTGGTCCGCAAGGCGACCCTGGCCGAGATCAGTTTCGTCGACCTGGGTGCGGACGGGCAGACCACGGCCCAGGTGGTCGCGAACTGGGTTCCCGACGATCTCCGGGATTTGAACCCACCCACCCCGACCGGTCCGACCGCCGAGCAGGTTCGGATCGCGGCCCTGGCGGAGCAGGCCCGGATCGCCGAGATCCGGCGCATCTGCGGCGGCCGGCATGCCGACATCGAAGCGCGGGCCGTGCGAGACGGCTGGGACGCGACCCGCACCGAACTGGAAGTCCTGCGCGAAGAGCGGCCGAAGGTGCCCGCCTTCGTCGTCGGGACTGACCTCGCCGTCACTACCGGCGTGCTCGAAGCCGCCTGTCTCTTGGCGGCCCGGCTCGAGGGGGTCGAGAGGGTCTGCTCCGAGCAAGATCTCGACCGGGCGAACCGGCGGTTCAAGTCGAGCCTGGGTCTCCAGGAATTGATCCTCGAGGCGGCCTGGGCCAACGGCTACTCGGGACGCAATTTCCGCGACCCCCGGGCCGTGCTCCGGGCCGCCTTCGGCCGCGGAATCGAGGCCGGGTTCTCCGCCGTCGATCTGGGCGGGATCCTGTCGAACGTCGCGAACAAGTTCCTGCTCGACGGGTTCTTCTCGGTGGAACGGACCTGGCGGAACATCTGCACGGTTCGCAACGTGTCGGACTTCAAGACCGTGACCAGCTACCGGCTGGTGGGCAAGGAGCAGTACGAACAGGTCGCTCCGGGCGGCGAAATCAAGCACGGGACCCTCGGCAACGAGTTCTACTCGAACCGGGCCGACACCTTCGGGTTGATGCTGACAATCGACCGTCGCGACATCATCAACGACGACCTGGGGGCCATTACCACGGTGCCCCGGAAATTGGGCCGGGGCTCGGGGCTGAAGATCAACGACGTGTTCTGGACCACGTTCCTCAACAACGGGGCGTTCTTCACGGCCGCCAACAAGAACTTCTTGGCCGGGCCGACCACGGCCCTCGGCCTGGACTCTTTGACCGCCGCCGAGGTCGCGTTCCTCGACCAGGTCGACGGCGATGGCAAACCGATCGGCGTGATGCCGGCGATCCTGCTGGTGCCGACGGCCCTCTCGGCCCTCGGCACCCAGTTGTTCAAGTCGCTGGAACTGCGGGACAACGCGCCGAACGCCAAGGTGGCGATCACCAACCCGCACCAGGGGAAGTTCCGCGTCGAGGTCAGTCGCTACCTCGCGAACGCCCAGTACCCGGGGAACTCGGCGAAGGCGTGGTACCTGCTCGCCGAGCCCACCGACTTGCCGGTGATCGAGGTCGCGTTCCTGAACGGCCAGGAGGCGCCGACCATCGAGACCGCCGAGGCGGACTTCAACGTCCTCGGGATCCAGATGCGCGGCTACCACGACTTCGGCTGCGCCCTGCAGGACCCTCGGGGCGGAACGAAGGTGAAGGGGGAACTATGAGCGAAACGCCGGTCGAAGAGTGGCGAACGATCCCCGACTCGGAAGGGTTCTACAGCGTCAGCACACTCGGCCGGGTTCGCAGCGAGCCCATTCCTTACCGAACGAGTGGTCGTCAACGGGGTCGGATCCTTCGCCCGAGTCGCGACACGAAAGGGTACCTCATCTTCAAGTTGTGCGTGCCAGGCAAACCCCACAGAACTCGGAAAGTGCATCGGTTGGTCGCCGAGCTTTTTCTCGGACCCTGTCCGGAGGGGATGCAGGTCAACCACAAGAACGGTGACAAGCGCGACAACAGCGTCGTCAACCTGGAGTACGTGTCGTGCCGCGAAAACATCCGGCATTGCTGGGCCTCGGGACTCCACGGAGTCGAACACTGTCGGGGGGAGTCGAATCCCAACGCCCGACTGACCGCGTCGGCCGTCCGATTCGTTCGCCAGACGTACCCATCGCTTTCGCTCGCTGAATTGGCCGTGAAATTTGGTGTGACGAAAGAAGCCATCCGTGCCGTCGTCCGACGACGGTCATGGGCTCACGTCACAGTCTGAGAATCCGATCCCGCAACTTGAGGAGGAATTATGCCGCAAGCGACGTTCGTGCACGAGGGGGATGCGGTCGACTTCGTTCCGGCCGCGGCGGTCGCCGCCGGGACGGTGGTCGTCCAGGGGAACCTGGTCGGCGTGGCCCGCCGCGACGTGGCCGCCAACCAGACCGGTTCGCTCGCCGTGGCCGGGGTGTTCGACCTTCCGGTGACATCGCTCACCGGCTGGGCGATCGGCGACCTGGCCTACTGGAACGCGGCCGCGGGGGTCGCCACCGAGACGGTCGGGACCAACAAGCTGTTCGGCAAGGTCGTCGGCCTGCCCGGCGGCAACATCGTCCGCGTCCGCCTGAACCCGTGAAAGGAGCCCGATGCCCGACCTGCTCGCGTTCGGGATGGACTGGCTCGCCGACCGGTTGAAGGCGTTCGCGGCGCGAAGTGTGGTCTACCGCCGGGGCACCGAGGAAGTCACGGTCGCGGCGGTAATTGGTCGGACACTGTTGAAACTCGACGACGGGTACGGCGGCGTTCGGATGGAGTGGACCGACCGCGACTTCCTGATCCGGCCCGAGGATCTGGTACTCGGCGGGAACGCGGTTTTACCCGAACGGGGCGACACGATCCGCGAGACGGTCGAGACCACGACCTTCGTGTACGAGGTGATGGCCCCCGGCAAGGAACCGGCGTGGCGGTGGTCTGACCCGCACCGCCGGATGCTGCGGATCCACACCAAACAGGTGGGAGTCGAATAGTGCCCGCGACGATCGTTACCCTCGCCGATGCCGTGGTCGCCGAGTTGAACGCGGCGACGTTCAGCAAGCCGGTGACGGCCGAGCGTCACTACCTGCCGGTGTTTCAGCCCTCGCAACTGGTCGACCTGCGGGTCACGGTCGTGCCGCGGTCGATCGCCAACAAGTCGCTCGACCGATCACGGGACAGTTTCGACTACGCGATCGACGTGGCGGTGCAGCAGAAACTCGACCCAACCGTGGGGAACCTCGATGCGCTCCTGGAACTGGTGGAGGAAGTGGCCGACCACTTCCGCTCGCATCCGCTCGCCGCCTTCCCGGCGGCCCGGTGCACCGAAGTGCAAAACGTGCCGGTCTACGCGGCCGAGCACCTCGAAGAGTATCGGCAGTTCACGAGCCTGTTGACCCTGACCTTCCGCGTCTGGAGGTGATGCATGGAACCGAACGTCCCGAATCTGACGGCGGCGAACTCCCTGAATCCGTGGACCCAACGGGTGATCGGCTACGCCCTGGCGTTCGCGCTGGCGTACATCGCCGCGAAGTGGGGCATCGTGCCCGCCCCGGCTCCGACGCCGCCCGCGGTGGTCGTGATCCCCGGTGCCGCAATTCCCACCGCGGGTGCCCCGTGATCCAGTTCTCCCTGCACGCGGCGAAGGAAGGATTCTTCGACCGCGCGAAGGTGCAGCGGGCGGTCGACGCCGCGAATCGGCGAGTGTTCTCCCGGTTCGGTGCCTTCGTCCGGCAGCGGGCAAAGACCTCGATCCGCAAGCGGAAGGGGACCAGTCCGCCCGGCTCGCCGCCCCACTCGCACGCGGGGTTTTTGCGGAAGTCGGTGCTGTTCGCCTACGACCGGGCCCGCAACTCGGTCGTGATCGGCCCGGTGCTGTTGAAGGCGGGCTCGCGGGTGGCGTCGTTGCTGGAGCACGGCGGCGAGGGAACCGTGACCACCCGCGACGGCAAGACGAAACGCGCGAAGTTCCGGCCCCGGCCGTTCATGGGGCCGGCCTTCGCGGCCGAACGCGAAAAGCTTCCCGATT
This sequence comes from uncultured Alcaligenaceae bacterium, assembly GCA_964552815.1. Lineage (GTDB taxonomy): Bacteria > Planctomycetota > Planctomycetia > Gemmatales > Gemmataceae > CAYUHJ01. The sequence continues at coordinate 20,248 of CAZKIQ010000081.1, forward strand.
TGTGGCGAAACTCCGTGCGATAGGAGAACGCGATGTCAGCCCGGCTCGGACTCGACGCCAAGTTGTACCGAAACACCGGCACGTTCCCCGCACCGGCGTGGAACGAGGTGAGCAACGTCAAGGACGTGACGCTCACGCTGGAGGCCGGCGAGGCGGATGTCACCACTCGCGGCAACAACGGCTGGCGAGCAACCGTCGCGACGTTGAAGGACGCGGGCATCGAGTTCGAAATGGTCTGGGATTCCGCGGATCCCGACTTCGCCGCGTTCCGGGACGCGTTCCTGAACCGCGGAGCGGTCGAGGTCGCGGTCATGGACGGTCCGATCGCGACCTCGGGTTCGCAGGGGCTTCGCGCCACCTGCATGGTCACGAAGTTCACGCGGACGGAACCGCTGGAAGAGGCGATCGCGGTCGCCGTCACCATCAAACCGACCTTCTCCGCCAACCCACCGATCTGGCACGTGGTCCCCTGATTCCTCGGGAGAAAGCATCATGCGAAATGCGTTCGCGATCGTGGTTCTGGTGGTCACCGCGTTCATGGCACGGGCCGAACCGGTGCGTATTGCCGGCGAGACGAAGTATGCGCCGCACGCCCTGGTCCGGCTCAAGGCGGAGGGCACGGATCCGAAGGCGGCGTTGTTGTGGCGGGTCCACCCATCGCAGGGCGTGCAGCGTGCAACTTCCCCGCGCGGCGTCCTCGAGTTCGCCGCGTCGCCCGGCACTTACGAGGTCGAACTGCTCGCCATCGCCAGCGTGGAAGGAACACTGACGGTCGAGGAAGCCCGCGTCACGGTCGAAATCGCCGGCTGCGAGCCGAAGCCGAACCCCAAGCCGGATCCGAAGCCGGACGGCACGAAGCCCGACGCGGCAGCTGCACTCGGCAAGATCCGGTTTGGCAACGCCGGCTGCACCGCGACCGTGATCGGCCCGCGCCGTGCCGACGGCAAGTGGGACGTGCTCACCGCCGCGCACTGCGTGAATGGCGAAGGACAACGGGGCACGATGGCCCTCAAGGATGGTCGAAACCTGGCCATCACGGTGGTCGCCCACCACAAGACGCCCGACATCTGCTGGTGCGTCACCGACGAGGCCGTGGAGAAGATGCCGTTCGCGCTCATCGCCGAGAAGAACCCGGAGGTCGGCACCGCCGTCTGGCACATGGGGTACGGGGTCGACAACCCCGGCAACCGCGAGGACGGCTCGATCACCGCGGCCGAGAACGGCGACGGCCAGTTGCGGATGACGCTGAGCGTCTCGTCCGGGGATTCCGGCGGCGGCATCTTCCGGGCCGACACGAACGAACTCGTCTCGGTCGTCTGCTGCACGAGCGGGATGGCGAGGAAAGTCTCGATGTGGGGCGGGTCGACGGAATCCGCCCGCAAGACTCGTCCCAAGGTCGCTGCGGTCGAGGAATGGATCCCGGTTCCCATCCCCTTGTGCGGGGCCCGCGGCCCGGCCGGTGACGACTGGAAGCCGCTGCCGATCCCGCTTCGCCTGTCCCGCACCGTCGAGTAACTGGAGGTTGTCATGCACGCGTTCGTCGACACCGCCGGCCGGACCTGGGAACTGTGCATCCACGTCGCCGCGATCAAACGGGTGCGGGGCCTCGTCGGCGTGGACCTGTACGGCCTCATTGATGACGGGTTTCAACCGCTCGCGAAACTCGTCGGCGACCCCGTGCAACTCGGGGACGTGCTCTATTGCCTGGTCAAGGACCAGGCCGACGCCAAGGGCATCTCGGATGAGGAGTTCGGCCGGGCACTTGCCGGCGATGCGATTTTGCGTGCAGCCGACTCGTTCGTGGACGAGTTGATCGGTTTTTTCCCCGACCCCCGGGCCAGGGCGAGCCTGGCCCGGGTGGTCGAGGCCGGTCGGACGGTGAAGGCGAGGCTGCTCGATCACGCCGAGGCCGAACTCGACCAACTCGACCCGGCCAAACTCGCCGCGACCTGGATCGCCTCGCGTGGGAACTCGCCGGGGCCGTCGGCGTCGACCCCGGCCCCTTCACCCTCCGCGAACTCTTAACGATGGCCGAGTCGCGAAGCCGGGCCGCCTGGCAGCACACCTCCGCGGTGCTGGCCCTGCTCGCCAACCTGCACCGCGACCCGACCAAGACGCGGCCCTACACACCCACCGATTTCGACCCGCACACCCACCGACCCGAGCCCGCGATTCCGAAGGTCGGGATCGACGTGCTGAAGCAGGTCTTCGTGGACGGGAGGTAACAGATGGCCGCGTCGGTGAGTGGAATCAAGGCCGGCGCGGCCTACGTCGAACTCGGGGTTCGCGACAACCGGCTCGTCCGCGGACTTGCCGCCGCGTCCGCGAAACTGAAGGCGTTCGGGGCGGGTGTCGCCGGGATCGGGGTGCGGGTGGCGGGGCTCGGGGCGGCCGCGGTCGCACCCCTCGTTCCTGCACTGGATTCTCTGGGTCAGCAGTCGAAACTCGCCGACACTGCCGACGCCTTCGGCCTTTCCGCCGAGAAGGCGACTCGACTCTTCGGGATCCTGGGCTCGAGCGGCAGCGACCTCCGCGACGCCACCGAGGGGCTCGTCACTTTCAACCAGCGTGTTTCCGATGCTCTCGCAGGGACGGGCCAGGAAGCGACCCAGTTGTTCCAGAACCTGGGGGTCTCGGCCAAGTCGTTCGAGGGGCTCGACACGGCTGACCGGTTCTATGCCCTGCTCGACGCCCTGCGCGCCCTACCTGACCCGGCGAAACGGGTGCAACTGCTCCTCAAGGCGGTGGGCGAGGATTCAGGAAAGAACCTGATCTCGGTGCTCGCCCTCTCCACCGAACAGGTCGATTCCCTCGGTGATGCCTTCGAGCAATCGAGCACCGACCTCGAAAAAGCTCGTGCCGCCACCCGGGCATACAAGGCCGCCCTGGCCCAGATCATTCGCGCCTGGCACGAGGTTGTTTCCGCCGTCGCACCCGCTGTGCAGGAAGTCGCCGAGTGGGTGTCACGGGCGGCAAAACCGGTCCTCGCCTGGGTCCGCGAGAATCGGGATCTGGTCCAGACGGCGGCCCTGGTCGCGGCCGGGGTGCTCGCGGCCGGGATCGCCCTGGTGAGCCTGGGTGGCACCATCAGTCTGGTCGGTACCGCGGTCGGCGGCCTGGCGACCCTGGTCTCCAGCCTCGGGACTGTCCTGGGTACGTTGCTCTCCCCGATAGGTCTGGTCGTCGCTGCCGTCGCCGGCTTGGGTTACCTGTTCGCCACCCAGACCGAGAACGGGATGCGGATGACCGAGTCACTCTCGGCCGGGTTTTCCAGCCTCGCCGAGACTGCGACCGCCGCCTGGGGCGGGATCGTCGACGCCATCGTGGCCGGCGACCTCGAACTCGCCGCCCGCATCGCATTGGCGGGAATCGGCGTCGAGTGGGCGAAGGCGGTCCTGTGGTGGACCGAGAAGTGGAACATGTTCAAGGGGGTCTTTGTCGACGGCTGGCACGATGTCGTCGCCGGCGTGAAGCTGATGTTCTGGGACCTGACCGCCTGGATCGCCCGCACCTTCTCGGGTGCCATCGACAAGCTGTTCAAGGCCGCGGCCTGGGCCGCCGGGAAGCTCGGGCTCAGCGACCTGGCTCGCCGGCTCCGCGAGGATTTTGACTTCTCGGACACGAACATCAACCGCAACCGGATCAAGGGGCAGATCCTCGACGACCGCCGCAATCGCCAGCAGGAAGCGGACGCCGCTCGGAAGGCGGACGCCGGCGGTGCCCGGGACGACCTCGCCCGCGCCGCCGAGAACCTCCGCCTTGCTGTCGACGAAGCCGCCCGGAAACGTGGGGCACTCGGCGAGCGGATCGAACCCAAGGTTCGCTCCGCGTCCAGCTACGACGATGTGGTCGACCTGGCCAAGAAAGTCGACGTGCAGGGCACTTTCAATGCGCTGGCCCTGCGCGGGCTCGGCGGCGACTCGCTCAACGCCCGCACCGCCAAGGCCGTCGAGCGGATCGACGACAACGTCAAGAAGATCGCCGCCGCGGCCGTCGCCGGCGGACTCACCTTCGGCTGAG
>CAZKIQ010000082.1:0-23660 GCA_964552815.1 uncultured Alcaligenaceae bacterium
CAGAGAGATTGCCGAATTCGCGGGGGAATCGCGGTCACGCGATCGGATCCGAGTTCGGCAAGAATCGGGGCATAAATGCGACCAGAGGGTGGGAAAGCACATCCAACGTGCGCATTGTGGCGATGGAAAGATGAAGTGCGGCGAAGTTTATGTTCGGCTTACGAAGTGGTACTTTTATCCTTCCTCAAGATGCATCACCGGTCTTTGGGTAGCCACCCCCCCAATCCTAAAATTGGCATCTCTTGCCAGCTATCGGGAAAAGGGAGAAGCGGCCATGCGGGTATTGCAAGAGTCTCAAGACAATGTGCCGTTACCCGATTCCCCATCTGCATTCATGCGTGCCCTTCTCGAGATTTCGAACTCCAAATCCTGGGCCGTGTTTGCAAACCGGGCACAATTTCTCAGCATACAACTAGATGGCTCCACGCTCACAATCCTCCCATCCAGGAAGCTCGGGTCAGGGGGGGCCTTTGAAGGCGTACCTGAATCTGCAATTACTCTAGAACAATCTGCTACGCAAGATGAGGTTGGTCACGCATTAGAGGTGGCTAGACTGTCTTGTGAGTGAGATCGTCGCGCTGTAGAAAATCGCTGTCACAGACCTCGTGAGGTTACGCAACGACTTCGGTTCAAACTGCAATGAGGGTCTTGTCGCAGTCGATTTAACCGCGACGATGACATCATGAGCGACGTTGCCGGCCCACAAACGTTCCTTCTCCGCAACCCGCGGGTGGCATGATGCGTTCGGTAACCGGATCGAACGGTCGGCCTGGAACGGGTCGACGACGGTCGAACGCTTCGCCGTCGATGGATGGGACACCGCCAAGCCGGGGGCGGTCGGCACCGAGAATTTCGATGTGTGGGCGGACCTGAGCGGTTCGAACACGCTGTCGGCCCGGCGAGTGATGGGCGGCGAGTTCGATCAGGTGCTGGCCAAGGTGGCGGCGAGTGTGGTAACGTGGTATGGAGTGGATCGGCAAGGTTCGGTCCGACAGGTCCTTGACAATTCGGGGAGTGTGATCGCATCGAGCGAGTTCGATGGGTACGGGAACCTGATCGCGGGCTCGCTGGTGGATCGGTACGGGTACACGGGCCGGGAATGGGACTCCGCGTTGGGGCTGTATTACTACAGAGGAAGAATGTATGCCCCTCCCATAGGTCGATTCACCAGCGAGGATCCGCTGGCATTCGCGGCGGGCGATGCGAACCTGTATCGCTATGTGGGGAATGGGCCCACGAATGGAACGGATCCGAGTGGCCATATACTGTATATCCACAACAGTGACAAAGCAATGTGGAAGCGGTTTGTGGATAAAGGCTTCGTAGTTTTTGGGAAAGAGACGGAGAATGGCTATCTTCCTCTTGAAGTGCAAAAATGGGGGAGGGAATTAACTATCGGGCAAGGAGCCTTGAATTTCCATGATGGAGTCGTCTATATGCTTCGCAAACAAAAAATATTGGACAACTCCGGCGACAATGCGATTAAAGACGCGATGGTTGCATTGTTTGACGGTGGGGTCCGATTTCCCGACCCGAATTATCACAGCGGACTCGACAGAGCACTGAAGAAGCATGAATACCTCGACGCTTATAGAGTCATAAAACCTAAAGAGATGTCAAGAAGAGTCGCCACAGTCTATATAATTGATGGTGGCACACCCTTCCCTGGAATGCACCATCTGGCAATTCTTGTAGTTGACTCTCACGATAGAATGATCCGTTATGATGGTGTAGGGCCAGGAAGGGGGCGAGACGCACAAGGTAATGACCGAGGTCAGTTGGAAGGATCGCCTGCGGTTTGGTTCAAAACGATCCCCGGAGTTATGTGCGATATTATTGAACCAGGTTCCCGAGTAATATCGGATGCCGTTAAAGATCCACGCGCGCACTTTGACGTGACTAAGCCGAATACTCCATCAATCGGTTTTTTTGTTGTGCCTATGTTTTCTGATTCTCCAAAGCGAAATCCTCGGGCAAGAGGGGAGGATCTCCCGCTCAGGGGAAATACAAATAATATGTATGACCCGAATGCGCCGACTTTTTCGTATAAAGATAAACTGGTAGGAGCAGTAAAGGTGAAGGAAGGGGATCGGGATGATATCGTCAGGCGTCTCGATTTTGCGTTTGCCCACACCAAGCAGATTCCCTGGTATAATGCACTGCACGGGCCGAATTCCAATTCCTATGCACGTCAGCTATTGAGTAATGCAGGCTTTTCTACGCCTCCTATCCCTTGGGATGCTCCGGGGTGGGTGGTCGACGATCCCAATTATCGGTATGGTGGACCGAAGTTTACTGAATGGGGTTTTGAGCGTCCTTCAGGTCAGCCCTCGGGCGTTCAAACCGAAAAAACCTTTCCGCCTCGATTACCAGGCGAATTGCAACCACGGGATCTCGACAAGCCCTTTCGGTTCAATGAAAGAAGCTAAGGTTCCGACCCATGAGCAAGTACACATACACAATTCACTGTTTGTTGTGGTTTGTACTCCTATTCTTCGGTGCCTTTTTGATTCAGGACATGCATTCGCACTACACGATGCAAGATTTTGGTGATACCGAAGACTCAGTAAATATCTGGTGTGAAAGACGGGAACTAAATGCACTAGTCGATCACGAATTCTCAGGAGTAAGCCCGAACACTGGAGAACTCGTGCCAGGATCTAAGAAGTTGCTTATCGTAGCTCAGGAATCAGGAAGGTGGTTTTCATATCGGATCTATCATCATTACTTTTATTTCAATGACGACGGAAAACTTCTGCGTCATGAGCTGAACGATGATTCACCCCCTGGATTGTGAGATGTGGCGCACCAAATTGTGGACGCAGTCGTTGCCGATTTCGGAGTGCATGGATTTGGCTGCTTGAACCACTGGATTCCCGAATTGCTAGGAATTTTGGAGAGCGGTTCGTCGCGGTTTCCCACGATCCATGGTAAGCGTTCGGCGGTGCGGTTATGGGAAGTGCGTTCGCGGCTGGTTCGATCATAGCGGACGGGCAGTGGCCCAATGAGAGGGCGAGAAGTCCAGGGCCGAGGTCGAGCCCGCGCTCGGGAAACGGGTCAGCACCTCTTGCAGGTACGCGAACGGGTCGATGCCGGATCGCTTGCAACTCTGCACCAGGGTGTACAGCACCGCCGCGGTTCGGCCGCCCGCGTCGCTGCCGGCGAACAGCCAGTTCTTGCGTCCCACCGCGACGGCACGCAATGCCCGCTCCGAGGCGTTGTTGTCGATGTTCAAGTACCTGTGGCGCACCAAATTGTGGACGCATTCGTTGCCGATTTCGGAGTGCATGGATCTGGCTGCTTGAGCCGGCGGATTCCCGAATTGCCAGGAATTCTGGAGAGCGGTTCGCCGAGGTTTCCCACCATCCATGCCACCGCGACATTCTTGCAATGGGAAGACACTCAGAGCAGAGAAGTGCGACGATGCTGGCGAGTGCGACGGCCGTGACGAAGTCGTAGCCGAGCACTCGCAGCAGGTCGATGTTGTTCATGTTTCGTTCGCAGGCGAAGCAGTGTGCCAGGTTTGTTCGTGGGTTGACGTACGCCAGCATCTCGCCGCATTGCGGGCACAGGAAGCAAAACCGGCCATCGCGCAGTTTCGAGGGTGGCCCGTCGCGGCCGAGTGCGGGATCGCCAGCAGAGCGGATCACTTCGGTAACGCCGCTTCGATCTCTTGTACCGTTGTGAGGTGATGGCAGTTCTCGTGGTACTTCTTCAACCTCGCCTCGAAGGATGCCGTGGTCTTCGTGCAGACCAGCGTGTGCGGCGAACCGATCCGCTCGGTCTGACATTTCACGTCACAATTACCCCCGCGGATCATGTGTTCCAGGTGGGTCCGATTCTGTTGTACTGCCCGGAAGCGATGTATGGGTTCCATCGGGTTCTGGAGGAACTGCCTGAGTTCATGGCAATCCGCACACTTGCAAGTTACGTTCGCTTCCCGGCGAAAATCCCTCGGTGGCTGCGGTTCCTCGGCGGTCAATTCTTCCAACTGAGCTCGCACCGCGGCCACCCATTCGGCGAACGCCTCGCAATGGTGTTTCACATGCATGCGGTACCAGGGTTGTAACTGGGTTAATGCAAGGATGTGGATTGATAGCGGATAGGACTTCGCATCCTTCAGGCTGTGCTGAATCAATTGCAAAAACACCTTGTCCTGAGAGATTGCAATCAACGTCTGGCACAGTCCCACCAGCACGGCCGATCGATTCACGTCACGAAGCCGCCAGTCATAGGCCCCTTCGACGCGCTTGTCGATCGCGATGATTCGCGAGACGAGGATCTCGGCCAAGCGGCGGCACACCACGCGCCGCTCGGCATCGGCCTTGTTCCGCTTCGGCTGACCGAGCATTGCCAGGAACGCGACGTTTCGCTCCAGTGTCGTGGAGGACGTCGCCTGAAACACGGTGGCCAGGTCCGGCTCGAACGCCTGCCAACCGTGGCGGTCGAACAGGGTGCGGAGTCCGTCACCCAGCCGGATCGCACCGTTCCGTGTTACCATGTCGCGGAGGAAGACATGGACCAGGTCCGGTTCGTCCAGGGTCACCAAACAAGCCTGCAGTTGGTCCGCGTCTTCCTGACTGCAACCCGTCGCACACCGCGACAGAATCGTGCGGGCGAATGCGATGCCCGACGCCCATATAGCAGCATTTGGCTTGCCCTTCCCAATGAGTCGCTGCAATTCCGCTATGACCACCGCGGAACCGCAATCACAGAGCACCTCGAATTCGTGGACGCGCGGCCACACGACGATCGCAGCGTGCCGGTACCACCGGTCCATCGTCAGCCCTTCGTTGCCGGTGTAGCCGCTGACATCCTGTTCCGGTTGGACCCGGGTCAACGAGCCGGGTGGCACAACCTCATCCTCTTCCACGCCCATTTCGCCGAGGTCGGGTTTCTTTCCGGTGGCATCGCTCCAGTGGGTCAGCGTCAGGCTGGAATCAAGTGTCTCAATGATCTCATAGTCCTCGGTCCTCGCACCGGGGTCGTGATGGTGGCCCCGTCGCCGACTGCGATAACTCCGGTAGTCGACTTCCTCCACGGATGCGGATTCCCAGAAGGTAAGCAGGGCCAAGTATGCCCGGCAGTCGGCGCGGTCCGCGGCCTGGTGAAGCACAGCCGCCTTGACACGGTCCACCCCCTTGAGGGTGCCCCAGGTCAGGCCGTCCTTCGTGTATTGGTGTTCGAGCGGCACAACCAGTTTGTGCGGGCTGCCTTCGTCGTCGGACCAACGGCGGAGAACCTGGGCGACGGCCTCGACTCGCTCGGAGGTACGCGGAGCAGAAACTTTCTTCTTCGATTTCGCCAGCGAGAGGTTGTAGACGAGGCAGACGCGTTACCCCGTCTTCAGTGGGCGAATCTCGTGTTCGCAGTCGGCGTAGAACGCGACGAACTGCGTCTGGAAGGCACTGTCCGGGCTGAAGTCAACGACTCGTTGCTGGCCGTCGTGGCGGACGACGAGTTCGCCGCCGGTGAAGGCGGTTGGCAAGACGATGACGAGCGTGGCCACCATGCGGTCCAACTTCTCGCCGTCGCGGTGCGGCAGGAAGAAGCTGCCCGGTTCGTACACGAGCAGGTTATACAGGTCGCTATTCAGCTTGTGATTTTCGAGCCCGAGTTCCTGTTGCACGGTCTTCACGACCCTGGCCAGGTAGCTGGGCCAGGCGGGGTTGGTCAGTGCGATACGTTCGGGATCGAGTTGCCAGACTCGCCGAACAGAGGTGTCGAGAAGGGTGAGTGCTCCCTTGCCGTAGGGTGCCTGCCGGCAACAGGCGATCAACTTGCTGGCGGAGTCCGCGTTCAAGGGCAGACCGACCGGTCCCATACCGTCGACTTCCAACCCCGGCAGCGGTGCGGACACATCACCTGTGACGCAGAACGCCCCGGCCTGTGTGATGGCACCCAAGGCGGCATGCAAAGCGGTGGCAGTCTGGCTCATGGGTCGGCTCTCTGGGGATGTTTCATGGCTACCAGATGCCGATGAGGAAAGGCAATCGTCATCCGGGAGAGATTCCAGAATTTCCCTCCCAGTCGCCGAATTCCCCGACATCCGACGAGAATGGCAAAACGGGTTCACCGGTCCCCCGCGAAGTCGTCGATGACGTTTGCGGCAAAAGATTCGACGGGCCCTGAGGGACTTTTGATCCGGCTGATGTTGTCGACCTTGGTGAGGGTCCCGTGTGAAAGATGATCTCGACTGCCCATTGACTTCCATCGGCTCTAGTTCGGCAAGAACCCGTCTGAAGTGCGACCAGAAGGGGGAAAACACAGCCAAAGCATCGGCACTTCTCCAATCCACTTAAAACATGATTTATATTCCATCCCGAATTGACCCTCTTCTCATGTCCAATCGCGATGGCGAGTCCGAAGTTCCCCTTCTCGACGAGAACATTGCAGTAAAATTATTGAAGACGAGCCATCCATCGATTCGGATCGTTCTTCATGCAAGGAGTGAGATTGTGCACCCGGATGACCATGAGCCGACCTTCGACCCAGGAGTGTTTCGGTATGCCGTGGCCCGCTATGTGAGGCTTTTGATTCGCGCCCGGCTGACCTCGCAACCTCAGTTTCTCAGTCCGAAGGCGCTTCAGTCTTGGGAATTGGATCGCACGCATCAAGAGACTCACTCAACGGCCTGCCTTCTCGAATTCGCGGCCGATGCGCTTGCCTATCTCAATTCCCATTTTATCCCACGATGTGGATCGGGGGGTTACCGGTCACCCAGTTGTGATACCCCTCTTGGGCGTGTGATCACCGCAACAGTCCTGTTGGTTCGCAGTGAAGGAGGATCGCCCCATCACAATCTTGTCTTACAGGAGGCCGCGAACGTAGTTCGTTCGGGGCAGTCGTTGAACTGGGATGAGATTGCTGACTGGGCAGCCCTTCCCTCCATTCGTTCGGATCTGGACCTGCTACCTCACCCCTCACCGGCGGTTTCGAAACGCCTCGACCAACTTGCCACAATGGTGCAAGAAATGGCGACCGATCATCCCGGTCGAGAGTGGTATGCGGTGGACGAGTTCGCGGAGTTGGTTGGAAAAGGGAAATTCACGGTGCGGGAGTGGTGCCGCTTGGGTCGCCTCCACGCCGAGAAACAACAGAGCGGCCGGGGTCGCCATCAAGCCTGGGTCATCTCTCGGGCAGAACTGGAGCGGTACCGAAAAGAAGGACTCCGAGGAACGAAATCGTGATGGGTTTGGAGGTAACACCATGCAGTTCCCTCTCATGAATATCGCGTCCATTGCGAGGTGGTCATCGATACCATAAGTTCTCTTCTCCGCTGGAATTGCAATGCCATCACAATGCTACGTCGCCTTTCATTCTTGCATTTTCCTGTCATTCGACAAAGAGGACGATCCATCGAACACATCGGCGATCGCTTTTCGAGTCACATCAGGGTAAAGGTGTCTATATCGTCTTCGCTGCTGTTCGGTGCAGTGACCGACCAGGTCGTCGATCACCCGTTGGTCGACACCGCGACTCGCAAGAGCCGAGACAAACGAGTGCCGAAAGACATGCAGGCCTTTGAGAACCTTCCATTTTGATAGGCGAAATGCTCTTCGAAAATAGTTCGTCAGTTCAGCCGGTGAGATGGGTTCGCCTTTACCCCGACAGAAAAGTGTTTTCCCCGTTTGTCGGGTTTCCATCCATTTGATGAGAACTTGCCTCAAGAAATCACTCAAAGGAACTCGACGCGTTGTCAGTCGCTTTCGATCTCGTTTCTTCTCGCGAATCGTCACGTAGGCTTCACTCAGGTTCAAATCTGCCGGTGTCACTCGCACAATCTCCGAACGTCGAGCGCCGGTGTGCGCTGCGAAACAGATCATCGGATGGACCCAGGGACTGACGGGTCGAGATTCTAACCATATCAGCAATTCGCTGACCTCATGGGATCGCAGATAAACGCTTTCCCACACCTCAGTGGGATCGCCTCCCGCTTTCACTCGACGCAGCGCATCATCCCAGGTCATGTAGGGAAGTGCTTCCTTGGTTTTGGGGAATTCGATTCCATCGCCCGGGAACTCAGATGTCAGCCCCAGGTTTCGACGTGCCCAGTTCCAGGCCGAGCGAAGAGTGACCAACTCTTTTCGAATCGTGGCCGCCGAGGGATGCCGGCGTGGGCGATCTTCCGTCTCGGAGGGGGGCGGCTTCCGATTCTTTCGCGGTTTTCGAGTCGCATCCCGGGTTCGTCGCTGGCGGCGGAAGACATTCGGGTCGATCCAATCTTTGCCACGAGCGTGGACATAGGCCTGGAGATCGGGACGAGTCAGTTCGTGGATCAGTCGGTTCTCGCCGAGAATCCGCACGAGGTGGGCGAAGTGAAGCCGCATGCCAGCGAGTGTGGTCTCTTCGAGGATGCTCTGTCGCGTGGTCAGGAATGCCTGCCGCAGTGCGCCCAGTGTCAATGAAGGGAATTCCTGAGAAACCGGATGCTGAGGCGGCCTTCCATCGTTTTGGACGAACGTGACGATGTCACATCCCGGGGGAAGGGAGACGATGTTTTGCTTGAGCCTCATGAGCCAGTAGTCCACCTTGCCGGCGGTGGCCTCAGCTTCCTGTCGTGAGACATCGCCAAGCCAGAAGGTGTAAATTTTCCCGGCATGTCGGAAGAGCACTCGCCATCGCCCACTCCGCGATTGCACCCAAGCCATGACCGATCCTTTGGTAGCAATTTGGTAGCAGTATTGATCCCTATCACCCCAATGTGCCTGCCATATCAGAATAACGCATGGCGAAGGAAACGCCTAGAATTGTGGGGAAAACCAACGCAAAATCCCTGTGGTTGCCATGTCACCGAACAAATAGATTAGTGGACTGTCGATCCGGTGGTTGCGGGTTCGAGTCCCGTCGCCCTCGCTAAACGCAAACCCCGCAAGTTTCAGGACTTGCGGGGTTTGTTCGTTTGCCATTCCAATCGCTACCCCTGCTTTTGCACCCCTCTTGGGGGCAAATTGGGGGCAACATTGCACTCACATTGCGACGTCACCGAGCACTCACCGATGGGCGAAAGGACGCGAAAATCGGCTCGATCGCCGACTACGTGATTGCGATGTGTCCGCAATGCGACCCACCGCCGATTCGATCGCCTGACGCGACGAGGAACGAAATGGGTTTTTATCCCGAACTCGGCAGAAGCCCCTCCGATCGATACCGCTGCCATTCGCGATGACTGATCGCCCATGACTGGTGAAGCCCCCGGCCGGTCTCCTGTTTCTTCGCGTGCACCCGTCCCGTTCGGCACCATTCGCGGACGGTGAACTCCGCCTTCCCGACGAGCTCGGCAAACTCGGCGGTCGAGTACCACTCGGGCGGGGTCGTGTCTTTCGCGAGTGCCTTCTCAATTCGGTCGAGACGGTCCGTGATGGCAACGGGCACGGTCGGCCATGCCAACCCGGGACGGGTGCCGAGGGCAGTCAAAAGATGCCTGACATGATCGCACCACTGGGCGAGCAATCGAATCGCCTCTTCGGGAAGCAAGTCCGGTCTGTCGAGTTGCCGAGCAAGCGACACTGTGAGGGCACCCCATTCCTGGGTGTCGGCATCGCTGAGTTGGTCCCGGATTGCTGGGAGGAACGTCCTCGGGATGTTCCGCAAGTATTCGCCCGAAGCCCATACCCCTCCAAACTCAAGCACCGCCTCGGCCAACAGATCGAACTCTTCCGGACTCAGGATCCGACCTGAATCGAGGTGCTCTTCCAGGTCGGTGCGGAAGTAATGCGACAGCGTGGCGGGGAACTGTTGAAGGATCTGTAAGGCCCGTCCGGGATGATTTGCCAGTTCATCCAAAATGGGGGCAGCAGCGGCGTTGCCCAGACGTACCGCGAAACGGGTCAATTCGGCGACCAACCACTCGCCAGCATCTTCAGTTTGCGGAACATCCATAAATCGCGCCTCGCTATGAGGGAATACAAAAACCAGGTATAAGAATTTTCCTCTTCACAAGCGAGAAGGCCAAGCCCAGAAGTTTGCAGGAAATCTTCCATCCGAGGGGCAAGCCCCGCTTCCGCAAACGGAGCCGGATCGTCAAATTTCGGTTCGGCAAGGCATCCACCGAGGCCGGTCTTGATGAATTCGTGCGAACTTAGCCGAAGTGAGACTGATCGAGGCTCATATCTCCGGCGGGAAAGGTCAAACAACTTCGAACGATCGCCTGCACTGCAGAAGCCAACGCGACTCGTCAGTCCCTTCCACCTCAAGTGACACATCTGATAAGTTGGGCGAGTCAGATGAACCGACAGGAGCATATATCCGACCTGTCGTTATCACTCACCCCGCTTGGAGCGCAGCATGAAGGCCAAGGAAACATTGGAATGGGCGGAGATTGCAGACGGTCGTGAGATCCGGATTGCAGTCGATACGGAGTACCAGAATGCGGAAACCCTGACGATCCAGTTCGCGACGAAAATCAATGGGGAAGTCCGAGTTCAACTGTATCACGCTCCTTCGCTTCGACTGTATCACGCTCCTTCGCTTCGCAAACCCCATCTTGGAACCATCGGCAATGACATGGGCAAGAGGTTCAACCATCCCGTCCGGGTGCTTGCTGCAAAATTGATCACGCCCACTCTATCCCCAGCCCAGGTTCTCATCGACTTATTGGAGCTCCCGCAAGCACAAACTGAGATAGCAGGACGCAGCAAGGATCCAGACCGTTCGAAGACGCGCGTTGAGAAACCCCATCGGATTCGCATTCTCCTGGTCGCTCATTTCATTCGAGTCGATTTGCTCCGGGCGTTTGGTGAGAAATTCTTTTCGCAATTACTCACGCCTGAAGAAGCTGAGCCCTCCGTCATGGTTCGAGATGGCCGAGTGTTAGGCTTTCAAGGGAAGCGGTTGTCGGAACGATATTCGCCTCCCGTCATCGAGACCGTCACGTATCAGGGCGAGCAGTTCGAGATTGAACTCGGAACGATGGATACAAACTGTGTCTGCGGGCCCGCAAAACTCGATGAGCTTGCAAAATCGTTCCTCGGTGTGGGAAAGGACGAGTCCATTTGCGAAACCGAAAAATCCAACATGAAAGACACGTTCCTGAATCCCAAGAAATCCCATGCAGCCTACCGATACGCTATCCAGGACTCGGTCGCGACCCTGCTGGTTGCGGAACGAATGACGGAACAGCACTTGAAGCTATACAACAAATTCCAAATCCCGAATGAAGCCATTCCATCCATGCACGGCACGCCTGGCCTCCGCATGGCAACCTTGCTTTTCAACATCGTACGACATCGCCACGCGAAGGGTTCGAAACAACTGGGTGCGAAGCAATCCACCGATCCCGCTACTCTCAAAAAATTGCGGGACTTGGCTCGTCAAGGCTCGGCAGGGGCACTCGCGGATCGGCAAGTTACCGAGTATGGCATGCAAACGGGCGATACCCATGGCGGGCTACTGTACAGCAGGACGCCGATCACCTTCTTCCACGAAGGCCCGGGTCAGTTTCGCGATGTCGACCTCAAAAGTTGTTATCCGACCATCATCCAGAATATGAATCTTTATCTCGGTCGCCCCATCGTACTGGAGCCCGGGAACTCCCCCTACAGTCTGCGCAAGGCGGTCGAGCTCATGGATCTCCACGCAGCAGGCGACGATGCCTGGTTCATCAAAGTCAGTGGACCGATTGAGGGCTTCGCGAACACGCTCATCCCATCCACTCTCGACGCAATCACCAATGACAACTTTCGTTCCCGAGCGGCCAGAAAACACAGTCGGGAGTTCATGAATGAAAAATGGCGGGAGCAGGGACGCGATAACGACAAGGATCGGAAGTACACGGCCCTATTCACGGACGAGGTGAATGCGGGTATTGTCACCCGAGCCACGTGGCTCATTATCCAAACGTTTCCGCCGTCAGCCCGGAAACAATACGAACAGTTGCGAGCTGAGAGCATCGTGTTCTACCCCAGAAAGTTTGTGGCGAACTCGGGCGCGGAATTTGACCAGTTGACTGAACAATTTCGAAAGAAATCCCATTCGGTTCCCTGGAAGCAAAGTCTGGATCTCCAGCAAACCATGATGCTTCGGAAGGAGATGGACATCGACGAACGGTATGTCAGTCTTCGAGTCCCCATCGGAACCGTAGCAAAGGAATTGATTCGATTCCGTGAGGAGGCGGGTCCTGATACAGCTGAGGGGCAACTGTATAAAACCCTGGCTAACACCGTGTATGGGGTCTTCGCGTCGCCGTTTTTACCGACCAGCAACCCAGTCGCCGGAAACATCATTACCGCCACGGCACGAGCCGCAGCATATGCCATGACTCAGGCCACGAATGCGCTCCTCGTCATCACGGATGGTGTGCTGTATCGAAAAGACCGGGTTCCCGCGGATACCTTTGCCAAACGACTCAAAAACAACCCGGATTATCCTCTTCTCCACGCAACGGAGGGGCCCTTCCTCGACGTGAACAATCAGCCGGATGAGAACCTGTCTGACTGGTATGTAGAGCACGCCCTGCGCTTTTTTGGCGTGGAGGGGAAGGAAGAATATCGATCGCTGTTCGGTCTTCACAAACTGGTTTGCAAACCCCTCCCGAAGAACGGAATTTCCTTCGACGGAGTTTTTGTCGACGGCAGCGCGAACTACGCCAAACTCTTGCAGTCAGGAACGGGCGAGTGGACCATCGCGGAATTCAAGGCCAGATCGTTCCACCGCAAACAGAAATCCATTTTGAAACACCTGTTACTGAAGATCTACATGGAGGACCGCTATCTCGCTCCCCTCTCCCCATTGAGTTCGGGCACTTTCTTGAACTTTGAAGAAGCCCTGTTCCAGGCGAGACGGACTCTGGCAGAGTTTCCAAGCCAAAAGGTCATTGTCCCCCTCGGTTTCCACCATCCATTGCTGGCGACGTATAAGTTGATCAAATTCTCAGCGTTCGTCTTCCGCACGCCAGATCAACGAAAACGCATCCTGGTCGACTGGCAACGGCTCCTCATAAAAACCCAGTGTGGGCCGGAGTTGTTGGCCCTGCGACGATCCTTCAAAAACCGATTGACGGAGGTGGCGACCAAAATCTATAAGCTGATTCGTTCTGGCAAAGAACGCCTCAACGATTTGAACATCGACAAATCATGGAGCAAAGTTTCCGTCGGGGCTAAACATGGCGAGCAACTTCGTGAACAACGGAAACAGGTACTGGAGGAATGGATCCATCAATTGGCCCAGCACTCCGAGTCGGGCGAATCCTCAACCGGGCTCCTTGTCGATCGAAATTCTTTGAACCAACTCCGTCAGGTCATCACCCAGATGTGATTCGGTTGGAACACGATCCAGTTTCCGAGGACAATTCAGGAAATTGGATCGAACGCTGTGGAATGGTCCTTTCGCGAAGTCAGACCTGCCACCACTCTAACCCAAAAGGAAAAGTACGCCAAAAACGACATCGAGCTCGATGTCGTTTTTGGCGTACTTTGGCGTCCGTCGAGAACGGCAGCATACTATGGGGAATGTAGGTTCACTCGCGGAGTTGGGGCTCCCCCCCAGTTCCGCGGGTCGTCAGAACAGCCGGGAAACGAGTCATCCATGTCAAGTTCCTGGGAACCATCGAAGTCAATGGAGTTCCTGGGAGGTCGGCGAATCATGCCTCCGCGGAGTTGGGGGCTCCCCCCCAGTTCCGCGGGTCGTCAGAACAGCCGGGAAACGAGTCATCCATGTCAAGTTCCTGGGAACCATCGAAGTCAATGGAGTTCCTGGGAGGTCGGCGAATCATGCCTCCGCGGAGTTGGGGCTCCCCCCAGTTCCGCGGGTCGTCAGAACAGCCAGGAAACGAGTCTCCGCAGTGAAGTTCCTGGGAACCTTCAAAGTTGCAGGAATTCCTGGTAGCCATCGGTCTGCTTGGTCTTTCGACGGTATTCCGTCCTGATGCTCCTCGGCGGTATTCTCCCTCTCAGTCCACCAACGATTTATCCTTTCGCAATAGCTGAGTGTGCAACCACCTCGACCACCGCTACCGGTACACGATGACGAGCTTCACCTCCCAATTGTTTTCGCCAACCCTGTGACCTAACACACGCCAGCCTCCGGGAGATCGTTCATTTCCCTCATGCCGAGCGTTCCGCGCCATCATCGGCTTGCCGCACCCATTTCACCGGACCATGCCATTCAGTAGAGTCGTCGCCGCACTGATCGAACGCTTCGATCTTGGGAGCACTCGGACTGTCTTCAGCCGGCTCACCCATTCGTCCAACATGGCTGATCGGTGTCCCGACTTCGACTTGCCGGTTACTTCCTCGTTACCGGCTCGACAACTCTCGGTTCTCGCCACCGTTTCCGTCGGGTCTGACTTCACGTTCCGCCACATCACCTTGCCGAACACGTCTACCATCTACGCTGGAAAAAGATTCGTTTCCGGTAACCCTTTGCGGCGTTGACCCGTTGAACCAAAATCTTAAAAGTTGATTTATAATTTTTTTCCGGTCTGTTTCCGGTAAACCGTTGCGGGTGCTGATCCGTCTGGCTCAATCTTAAAAGTTGATTTATAAGTTGCGTGGCCTCGTTGATCGAGGGATGGTCAGGGAGGATTTGATGTGAGAACACAGGTTTTGGAAGAAACGTCACCGTCAATCAAAACGCTTTCCGAAGTGTGTTTGAGAGGTTGGTTTGGTCGTGCAGACCGTGAAGAAATCAGATCAAACGCTGTTGGGTGAGGATGATTCCTTCCTGGTCGAGGCTAGCTGCGATGTCTTCGGTGTCGGTATTGCATTTGGATCGAGTGTGGCGGTGTCGAGCCGTGACTCATCGCATGCTCTCCCCTTTCTTCCTGACGGATGGGAGTGCGGTTCCTGTAGATCGGCTTTGCATTGTTCTCGGCTTTGCGTTGTTCCAGACCGGATCTTTATCGAATGCCGAGCGATTCCACGACATCAGTGGTGATCACTGGAAAAGAAGACCTGACTGGTGACCGGGATGCTGGAACTGGTCTGCCTGCACCTTCGCTTCGGGTAACGTCGGGGACGAGTCGTTGTTGAACGGGGAACGGGGAAGGTTCGGCGTGGGAGTTTCCAGCGGGTCTACCGCCTGTGGTGGTTCAACGGTGTGAGGATGTCCAAGAAATTTCGGGATCAGTGCCGGCTGGTGTCGAGCGCCAATGGATATGTGCGAAGGTGGTCGCGGAGGCAGGGATGAGGTGTGGTGCTTGAGATTTTCATTCATGACCGGAAGTTCTCGGATTGTTCGCTGAAGTGGTTCTCGGTGGTGGACGAGTTGATCCGTGAGTGCGTGGCACTGGAAGTCAGACGGTCGGTGCGAGAGTTCGAGTTGGTGGGAGTGCTCGAAGATCTGGTGAAGTTGTGCGGTGGTAACGGGCTACAACCATGGCGACAACAAGCCGGAGTTCATCGCGTGGACAATGCCGGAGTGGCTGTCGGTGACGGGAGTGAATGTGTTGTACGTGGAGATGGGTGTAGAGCCGGGCAGCTTGTGGAAGACCGGTTACATGGAGTCGTTCCAGAGTCGGTTCGGTGTGTATTCCTGAGATCCCAATGGCGTCGGGGGTACAACCAGGAGAGGGGGGGGTTCTCATGACTCGCTGAGATAGGGGGAACGTTGGAGGTGTTCGCACCTGGGAAGTCGTCGGTTCGACGCTGCAGAGTTCTCGCCGAACCGGGGACAAAAGCGGTGGACAAACCGAGGGTTCAAATGGGTGCCGGTCCCTTCCTCAGGGTTACTCTTCTTGGTCCCGGTCGTCAGGCAAGGATTCGTTCTGGATATCGACGTGGTTCTGGCGGTTGGCAGCGTGATGGCCACGCGAAGCGTGGCCGTCACCATACCCCCAATTAGGCTGCAATTTTGGACGGAGCGAGATTTTTGCTCGCCATTCGGTGACTCGGGGCAGGTATTGGAACTCCTCCGTTCTCGACTCGGCTCAGAGGTATCAGAACTCCCCCCCGCTCTCGACTCGGCTCAGAGACTCGGCCTGACCGACAAGAAACTCGTGCCGACCGAGGCCACCCGTCAGGCCGTCTCCTGCATCCTCTCCAGCGGCGACTTCTACGCCCCCGAGGACGCCGACGGATCGAAGTACGACCCGTCTTTCGACATCGGCATCCGCTCGTTCGCCTGGCCGGTCCTGGTGCAGGCCGGCGGGCTGGCCGAGAAGAACGGGGACGCATTGACGCTCACGGCTGCCGGGAAGAAGGCTCTCATCGCCCCGCCGCCGGACGTGGTCCGCAAGCTGTGGGCGGCGTGGCTCAAGACGCGAGCGTTCGACGAGTTCGCCTGGGTGGACGCGATCAAGGGTAAGTGCCTGCGAGCCGGGGGCCGGTTCGTAGTGGTCCGCGAGGCCGATCTCGACATCGTGCGGAAGACGGTTCGCAAACTCGGCTCTGTGGCGTGGTGTTCCCGCGGGGAGGCAGTGCGGTGTGCGGGGATTGCACCCGGTTGCCTCGGGTCTCAACCGACGACAACGAAGCCGTTCCCGGCCCGTACCACGAGAGGCTCGGGCAAGTCCACCCAGCCGCCGTCTCCGACCACCGACATCGCAAGCAGTCCGAGCCGGTCTCCCGACGCCGGGCCGAGGGCGAACACGGATACCCGCGTCCCGGGCTCGACGCCGTCGAGGTGAAAGCGGGGGATGATCCGGTCGTCGTCGAACCGGAAGGTGAAGTGCGGGTCGCGGTGCAGCAGGATCATGTTGTGTCGGCGGGGTGAAGGAAAGACGTCTCGGCGTGGGGCGTGCGTCACGCCATCCGCCGCCAGTCGGGAAGCCCGCGGTGCATCCGCCGGGTGGTGGCCGCCGTGTCGAACTCCTCCGGGTCGAACGTCCCGCCGATCCAGGTGAGGAACTCGTCGTGTCGCTCGTGATCGGGGTCCGCGACGGCGTTCAGAAACTCCGCGTAGCCCGGCGGCCCGCCCACATCCTCGGGCGGACAGTGCCTCGCACCGTCGAGGCAGAGCGGGTACTTCCGATCCGGTTCCGCCTTCAGGCACCCCTCGAACACGACCTCGTGCCGCCAGCCGTCGCCGAAATCGTACTCGTACTCGAACGCGAACCGGGTCCCCGCCTTCGGGACGATGTCGCCGAGTTTCACGGCGGTAGAGTCCGCGTACCCCATCTCGCCGAAATTCTCCTGCATCAGGAGCGGGTCGCCGTACAGTTGCCCGCCGAACTGGAAGTGGTGCAGGTGAGAGTTGGTCCAGCCCATCGCCGTCTGGATCCGCTCGTGCAACTTGTCGAGCGTGCAGTCCTTGACCTGGATCCGCCGCCAGATCGCGGGGGCGATCTCCCGGAGCGTGATCTTGAACTGGTACAGCCGGCTCGAAACCGGGATCGCCCCGATGCCCTGGGAACGGTCGAGAGCCCGTGCGGTCAGGTCCGCGACGTGCCGAAGCGAGTTCCGCTTCATCCCCGTGGCGGCGTGCGGAATCTCTTCCACGGCCCTTGAGTGGATCGCCTGCAGTTCGGCCGCCGTGAGCGGGATGGCTCGCTGGTCGGCCTCGGAGAGCCGGAGCCGGTCCGCGAGTTCGGGGGCCAGTTCGGCGACTACCGCCCGCTGGGCTCGTGTGAGCCGGACGGGGAATCGCGGTTCCAGTTGTGTCTCGCCGGGCACGATCGTTCTCCTGGCCAGAACCCGTCCGCGTTCAAGTGCACGGGTCGCGACACCACTCTACCAGGGCGGCCCGGCAACCTCATCCAGTTCGGGGAGTCGCTCCGGCGGGCTCGCAACCTGTGAATAAGAGCTTTTCCCCATGCATCGTCGGATTCACAGGGGAATTGTATTGCGATTGCGTTTCCTGATTGAAAAAGTCTGCCCCCCACTGCCCCCCACGTCAACTCGAAGTTGGATCACCCTCGCCAAAGTCGCGAGTACGACTGACATCTGCAATACTTGAGGTAGATCCTTTCCTTTCGAAGAGGTTCCTCATGGCCCGGTACATCTATATCCCGCGCGACCCCAGTCGTCCCCATTACTGGAGGTGGCAGTGGGCGGAGACGCTGCGACCCCGGCAGCGAGTGGAAGATTCCTGGGTTGCCCGTGCGGTCTTGCACCGGACTCGCCGACCCGACGCTTCGATTGAGACGGCTCATGCAATCTGGACCGAGAGTGACATTGGTGGCACGGGGCGACAAACCGTCATTGAGGCCTACGTCCTCGCTCGCGTTCCCAATTCTCGAATTGCGAAACACATGGAGATCGACATTGAGGCAGTCGAAGCGTACCGGGCGCTTTTCTATGACATTGATGAATATCTTCCCTTCCGCGACTGTGTCATATCTCGGCTGTTACGTGGCGGTCCGATGTTCTATTTCGGTGGGAGCCTTGGAACGGCTGTGCGGTATATCGCCTACCGGGAGGGCGAGATTCCCGCGGCCATCTGTCTCGCGGTCATTCGAGGCGAACCGGTCCCGATGTGGGTGCCAGATCAACACGATTTTGATGCTCCATTGATCCGTGCAAAATTTCTCCTGCTCCTCGCATCGTTGACTGCCTCCTCGGATTCGAAGTTTTCGAAGATTCTCCGCATGAAGCGTGATATCCAGCAACTGGAGAGCGCACTCGGTGGTTCACGGACGGATGACGACCCGCTGATGGCACTCCAAAAGCGGTTTTTGGGGTCGATGGCGAGTCCAACGGTAGCGAAGCCGAAGCAACAGAAACGGGAAGGTCGGGATCCAACCCAAAGTGAGGTACAAGGTGATGAGCAAGGTGACACCCGACGAAGCCCCTCCGCCAAAAAATCCGCGACGAGTCGCCGCCGGAAAACGCAACCGAGCGTTGAACAAGGGTCTGACGGAAAAGGGTCGGCAGAAACTTCGTGAGGCTGTCCTCGCGAATCGACCCTTCGACCTCAGCACCGGTCCCAAAACCGAAAAGGGCAAGGCAAAAGTCGCCCAGAACGGGTGTTACCGCCAGGCGGGCGAGCCCAGTCTTCGTTCCTTGCGAGCCACGATCAGAAGACTGAAGGCCGAGGCGTTGATCGCCGCCGCAGTCATCGACTTGAAGCGTCGTTCGTCGGATCGGTGAAGTGCATCCGAACCTTCGAGAGGAGCCAACGCCGTCTGAGTTATAAAAGTTGATTTAAGAAATGGGAGGGTGAACCACCACGTGCGTTTTGGGTTTCTGGAGCGGGCCTGGTCGAGGGTTGAGTTCCTCGCTTGGATTCACTGCTGTCCAGATTCCCAGACGCGGGTGGTTCCCGAGGCAATTCGCCCGTGGCTCGACTACCCCGTTCTCGCCAGTTACCATTCGGATTCAGTCGCGATTTGCCGCCGCGTAGTCGCTCGGGCGAAGCACGATGTATTTCACGAAACCCCGTCGGCCGCGGTCCTTGCTACGATGTGGGAACGCGTTCGAACAAGGTTCGATACGGACCTTGTGGCGGTCCGATCGGATTTGGTCGAAGAAGCGTTGTTCCCCTGAGTTCTTCTTCGATGGCGAATCTTCTGGAGATCAATGCCCATGCTTCCCACAAAGTCCACGAGTGCCAAATCGGAACCCTCTTTTCAACCCGATTTTGTGGATTCGGCCACTTTCTCCAAACGGACTTACTCTTGCGACTGGCTCGTTGAAAACGTTCTGGTCGCGGGACAGCCTTGCGTAGTTGGTGGCCCCAAAAAATCCCTGAAAACTTCCATTGTCGTCGACCTTGCGATCAGCCTTGGGACCAGCCAAGCGTTCCTCAATTTCTTCAAGGTGCCGAAACCGGTACCGGTCGCCGTCCTTTCTGGGGAAAGTGGTGCCGCGAGCGTCCAAAATGTGGCCCGGCGGGTTTGTCGGTCGAAACAGGTGAGACTCGATGGGAACTGCTCGGTCTTCTGGTCCACCCGGTTACCCCGACTTTCGAGTTCACTTCATCGAAAACAACTGCGGGAGACTCTCAAACAACGCGAAATCGCCGTCGTCGTGATTGACCCGCTTTACCTCTGTCTTCTGGAGGGGGTGAAATCCGTCTCAGCGTCGAACCTCTACGAAATCGGCCCACTCCTGCGAGCGGTTTCAGAGGCATGCCTCCATGTCGGTGCGACACCCGTGTTCGTGCATCACTCGACCAAGTCGGTGACCCGACGACCCAACGGAGCCCCGCCGGAACTCGACGACTTGGCGTTTTCGGGGATCGGGGAATTCGCCCGGCAATGGCTGTTGGTCAACCGACGAGAAGCCTACCAACCCGGCAGTGGCGAACACCGACTCACAATGAGCGTGGGTGGGAGTGCTGGCCAGTCCGGGTGCTACGACTTGCGGGTATCGGAGGGGACTTTATCCAAGGATTTCACCGGCCGAAAATGGAGGGTTCGAATTGAGCCGCTGGACAATGCGGCTTTCGAATCCATCAGAAACAAAGGCCCGCGATGTTCCGACCTTGTCTGAGTATGAGATCCGCAACCAGACCATCGGTTTCGTCGTCAAGAGTGTGACTCGTCGTCAGTGCTTGAAGATTTGCCCTTTCGCAGCCCTCACCCGCGATCAATTCGGTCGACGGTGAACTGTTCGAGGCGAAATCGGGTGCGTGGGAACCCCTTGCGCCGGCGTTGACCTGGCATAGTTGCACCTTGCCCCAGGCTTAGGAGTGCGCCAATCACCGAAAGTTCGCCCTCAACATGCACAGTTTGGACCGTTCCGGCTGCGACGAAACGACTTCACAAGGCGATTGAGTTGGGTATGCGTTTGTCTCGGTTGCGACCCTCGCCCCTCCCCGGCTCCCAACGGCGTACTCCTCATCAAACTCTCGAGCTGCGCTGACCTCTGGGGTGATTTGCAAGTTCCCGCTGGACCCGAATCCGACTGCCGGCAGGTCCGTGACCGGGGTGAACATGTCGGTTTGCGGGTTACAAACGGGGCTTCTGCTGGGGTGCCGGGAGGGGAGACGGGGGAAACGGTGTACGAGGGGGCCGTTGGGGATGCCCAGATCTGGTTTCAATCCGCCCCCGCCTTCGAGCACGGGGGAAACCGTGTGATCCAGACGCCAGGGCACGCGCAGCACTGTTTCAATCCGCCCCCGCCTTCGAGCACGGGGGAAACTGTGTTTGCGAGTGGCGCCACCATTGGCAACGCTGTTTCAATCCGCCCCCGCCTTCGAGCACGGGGGAAACGATCCGCTTCCGGACAAGCGAATTCTAGCGCTCCGCAGGCCGCGAACCGGATCGCGTGTGGCTCGCCAGTTCTTCGGAGGGGATGAGATGACGAACCCGCTGACCATGAAGTCGTGGTCGCCCTACGTCGTCGGCGTCGGCATCGGCGTGCTGAGTTGGTTCGCCTTCGCCGTCGCCGACAAGCCGCTGGGCGTCTCGACGGCGTTCGAGCACACCGCCGCCCTGATCGAAAAGGCCGTCGTCCCCCAGGTCGAGCAGACCAACGAATATTTCGCGGGCGAGTCGCCGAAGATCGGCCTCGGGTGGATGCTCGTCGCCGGGGTGTTCCTCGGGGCGTTGCTCAGTTCATGGCTCTCGGGCGACCGCAGTCGAGAACGGGTCCCGGCCATGTGGCGGGAGCGGTTCGGGGGGAGCGTACCGCTCCGCCTCGTCGCCGCGTTCTTCGCCGGCGCGCTCATGCTGTTCGGGGCGAGGCTGGCGGACGGGTGTACCAGCGGTCACGGCATCAGTGGCACCCTGCAACTGGCGGCGTCGAGTCTGGTGTTCACCGCCGTCTTCTTCACCGTCGGGACTGTCACCGCACTCGCCCTGTACGGGCGGAAGGGGCCGAGCCATGTTTGAATCCCCCGAACGCCTGCTGCTCGGACTGCTGATCGGCATCGTCTTCGGCTTCCTACTGCAGAAGGGGCGGGTGGCGAAGTTCCCCGTCATCGTCGGACAGTTCGTCCTGAAGGACTGGACGGTGGTGAAGATCATGGGGACCGCCGTCGTGGTCGGATCGGTGGGCGTTTACGCATACGTGGCCTCCGGTCACGCAGATCTGCACGTCAAGCCGTTCATACTCGGGGGCGTGCTGCTGGGCGGCGTCTGTTTCGGCATCGGCATGGTCGTCCTCGGCTACTGCCCAGGCACCGGTGTGGCGGCGTGCGGCGAGGGGAAGCCGGACGCGATGGTCGGCGTGCTGGGCATGCTGGCCGGGGCGTTCGCCTTCGTGGCCGCGTGGCCAGCCCTCCAACCCGTCGTCAAGGGGCTAGGCGACGTGGGCAAGGTGACGCTGCCTGGCCTCACCGGCACGTCGCCGTGGCTGTGGATCGTCGGGCTAGCGGGCTTCGGGTGCATCGCCGTGTTGCTGTGGCGGCAGCCGGGGGCACAACAACGAACCTCCGCCGGGGCGAGGCCCACGCCCCCGGCCCCGACGAAGGCCGGGATGCCATGACGCAGGACATACACCCGGTAAACCCGAGGGTTCGGCTGGCCGCCGAGCGGACGCTGTTGGCTTGGGTCCGCACCGGCTTGGCGCTCATGGGGTTCGGGTTCGTCGTCGCCCGCTTCGGCCTGTTCATGCGGGAGATGGCGGCGGTCGGCCACGCCTCGTGGTCGCAGTGGATCGGCGTGGCGCTGGTGGTGGGGATCGCCGTGAACGGGCTGGCCGCCTTCGAACACGTCCGGCTGATCCGGAAGGTGGAGCGAGGTGAAGCCGACCCGTTCCCACGCTGGCCGCTCGGGGTCGTCGTGACCCTGATCATGGTGGGGTTGGGCGTGGCGATGGTCGTGTACCTGTGTGTCTCTGGCTCGGAGCCATTGCCCGAGCGATCACCAACCAAGGAGTGCGACATGGATCGGCGTGAACTGTTCGGTGCGGTCGGGGCCGGGCTGACGCTCGGCAGGGCGGGGCCGGTGGCCGCCGACGACCACGGCGGCAAGAAGGAGGGGGCCGACAAACTCATGGCCTCGATCGGCAACCACCACCTGTTCTTCTGCGGCTTCCACGTCGCCAAGAAGGATCCGAAGTCCCAAGTGACCGCCATGCACTACTGCGGGATGCGCGGGGAGGGCGACCACGAGATGCACCAGTGCCTCCTGTACGACTCGGTGGGCCAAGGGGCGAAGCTGCTGGGGGTCGAGTACATCGTCTCCGACAAGCTGTTCCAGACCCTTCCCGCCGAGGAGAAGAAGTTCTGGCACCCGCACACCTACGAGGTGTTGAGCGGCGGGTTGGTCGCCCCGGCGATGGGCGACGAGGAGGAGTCGAAGTTCATGAAGACCCTCCTGACGACGTGGGGCAAGACGTGGCACACGTGGCCCGACCCGACGACCCCGGTGCCGATGGGCGAGCCCCTGCTGATGTGGGCGCTCATGGGCGACGGGCAGGAGGACAAGGAGATGGTCGCCAAGCGGGACAAGCAGTTCGGGGTTTCGACGGCGAAGGTCCGGGCGAAGCGGGTCGAGGCCATCGGCTTGGAGGTGCCTCAAGTGCCGCCGCCGAAGTCCGTCGAGACCGTCGGCCGGCAGTGGACCGCCAGCGGCGAGGACAAGCCGACGCCTCGCAAGAAGTGACACGATCACCTCTATCCAAGCCGGTCGCCTTCCCTGCTGCGGGCTCGTGTCTCCCAACCGGCCTTTGTCAGGCACGCCGCTTGCCACCCGTTCCCCTCCGATCTGACCAGCCCCACGGCGGTCGCCCGGGCGTTGCGCTGTCACGACGTTTTCAGCCGGAAGCCGTCGGGCCGACCGGCGCGGATTGAACGACTTCCGGGGCCGGCAACGAGCACTGTTTCAATCCGCCCCCGCCCTTGACCGGCTCGTTCACCGACTCCGATGGTGGCGGTCCCTACACCGCCACCATCGA
>CAZKIQ010000083.1:0-23212 GCA_964552815.1 uncultured Alcaligenaceae bacterium
CCCCGATTTCCATTGGTGATGAGGTTTCCGGTCAGTTTGTCGAGCCAGGGTTGAGCCGAGGATATTCCTTCGCCGGACTCGGTGGCGAGGCCATCGCACTGGACATTTTGGATGGGTTTGGCAACGTCGAAGTTCGCTTGCTCGACCCGACCGGCCAGGAACTGTTCCGGCAGGAAATATCGAACGGGTATTCGGGAACTGGGTTCGACCGCGGCCCTTTCATCCTCCCCGCCGATGGAACCTACACGCTGGTTGTCTCCTCCCCCGACTACGGAGGGGAAGGGGGGTCGGGCCCCTCGGGCTATCAGTTCGTTCTGATCGACGCCTTTCTTGCTCCCTCGGTCCCCATCACCATTGGTACGGAGGTCTCGGGGTCGATCACCCAACCATTCGAAGTGGCGGTCTACACATTCGCGGTCAACGATGGCGACCAGATCCAGATCGTGCCAATCTCGTCGGACACGTCGTTGCGCTGGACACTATTCGGCCCGGCCGGGGAAGTCCTATCGCAAGACGCTTGGTTCGACCCGGCCACTGTCGATGCGGTGTCGGCGGGAACTTACACTCTCTACCTCGCTCAGGAATCCGATGGAACGGGGTCATTCCAGTTCCAGATCGACACGGTTTCCGTTCCCCCGATCCCGCTCACGTTCAACGAGGAAATGAGTGGAACGACTCCTGCCGGAGTCGGAGGTGGGGTTCGATATACCTTCACTGCGAGCCCGGGCCAGCGGATCTTCCTTGACACACCGGATCTCTTTTATCCCTCCGCCGACTACCGTTTAACCGCCACCCTCACAGCGGCGGATGGCTCGGTCGTCTACAACTTGTCCGCATTCGATGATGTGGATACCACGGTACTCGTGGGCGGCGACTATACCTTGCGAATCGCCAACTCTTCCTCGAACGCAGCATCGACGAATTGTAGGCCGGAGCAACGGGAGCCTGTGCCGTGATCGGCGCAGCCACCCCGAGAACCCGCGCCATTCGTGGCTGAGCCGGCACCGGCGAAATGGTGTGACAGTTAGGGCATTGACAGGTACCGGTGTAACCGGCTGGAACGGATAACGTCGCCTGACATCCTCGGCAGAGCAACTCGGGCATACTACTCTCCAGCAACGGGCGGATGCGGGAAAGAGCATGATACTCCAATAGCACGGCGATACCACCCGATCAGACAAATTTTCTCAGCCGCATCTGAGCTCGTGCAAGTGCGGAATTACCGCGAAACGGTGGGTTTCCCGCGAGGTTCCAGGCGTGTGTACCGCATCAGGGCCATCGCGGAGATTCGCTTTCCGCGAACTTCAAGAGGGTAAAACTTCACGATTTCCGGGGGTCCGAAGCCAGGTGCGAGTTTCGGGTCGAGCGGGCAATCGCTGAGGACATAGGCCCGGTCGACATCGGTGAGATGCTGGGCGGGGGTGGTGAAGTGGCTAGGGCGGGTGGCACCCTCAATCTGGCGGGCATCGGCACCGGCGAAACGCATCAATGCGGTCCACTGATAGTTGGTGATATACATCGGGATCGGTTCGCCGATCTCCTTCGCATCCGCGGCCGCCCGTTTCGCGAGTTCCAGTTTGACCGTCTGCCGGGTGATCCGGTCATGTTGAGGCGGGAAGAACCAGAGCGGCCGGATGAGGTGGACCGTCACCAGCAGCACGCACCCGGCGGGGATCGCGAAGGTGCTCGCGGCCGTCACGCGGAGCCAGGCCCGCTCCGCTGCCACTTTCTCGAACCAGTACACCGCAATCGGCCAGCAACTGACGAAGCACGCCAGCCCCCAGTTTCCTTCCAGCGGCCCCCGCGTCGCCTTGTAGAGGAAGAACGCGAACGGGATTGCGAACATCGCCGAGCAAACGCGGAGTTTCGGGTCCGCGGCCAGTTCCCGCCACTTCCACACAACCCACGGCAGCAGCAGGAAGGGCATCGTCCCGACGAGCAAAATCTGCATTCCCGCAAATTCGCCGAACGGTTTCCACCCCGGCTCCTTCCCGGCCATCGCGTGATTCCACTGGAATTTCAGGGGTGCGAAATCTCGCTCGATGTTGAAGAGAATCACCGGCGAGAAGACCAGCAACGCGATGACGCCGTGGAGGGCGTACCCCGGCAGCCACTTCCGCCAGCTGGCCCGGGCGAGCAGGAAGGTCGCGAACCCTGCGGGCACCGCGAGGCCTGTGGTGTATTTCCCCAGCATCCCGCACCCGAGGATCGCCCCGCCGACGAGCCACATCCCCAGCGGAATCGAGCCCTCTTCCCCCGATTCCGGCGTCAACTTCCGGTGCACGACCACCAGCCAGGCCACGTACAGCGACCAGAACAGCAGCAACGGCGTGTCCGGGGTGACGATGACCGCCCCGTAGGAGAACAACGGCGTGAGCAGCAACACCGGCACCCATCGCCGCGGCACCGTGAGCCAGCCGATGATCGCGATCACGATCACATTGGTCAGGCACGCCGGCAATCGGAGAGCCACCAGAGAATCGCCGAAGAGCGCCGTCGTCGCCCGGATCATGACCGCCGTCATCGGCGGATGATCGAAGTAGCTCAGTTGCGGCGTCTGGGCCCAGCACCAGTAGTAGAACTCGTCGTCGGCCGGCGGAACCACCGCGGAAAGGGCCACATATCCTGCCAGCAACCCCGCCAGGGCGAAAGCGTATCCGATGCGCACCGGCTCCCTCCGTGCGAGTCCACGTCTTCAAGGCCAGCGATATACCCCAACTTTCCCCATCGAGTCGAGAGGAACTCGGCGGCGGACGGTGAGACCTTGGCGGTGTCAGTGGTTCCGGAGCGTTCCCGCCTCCTCTTGGGGCTTGGGGGGAGGCGGGAGGGGTTGCGGGTGCGTCAGATGACCATGCCGTCGGGGAGGACGGCTCCGCGGGGGACGCAGACGATGCCGTCGCGGATGTGGTAGAGTCCCGCCGGCTCGTCGTACTCTTGGTGGCCGGCCTCATTGAGGATCTTGACCCCATTTCCGACCCGGCAATCCTTGTCCAGAATCGCGGAATGGATGATCGAGCCGTCGCCAACGTTGAGGTGGGGTCGGCCCGCCGAGATGTCTGCGGAGCGTTCTGTCGCCGTCAGGAAGCGGTCGGATCCGATGATGACGGTGTCCTTCAACCGGCAGTTGTTGCCGATCTGGCTCCGGACACCGAGCAGGCAGTGCTCGATCACCGTGCCCGTGCCGATGCGGCAGCCGTCGGCGATGACGGTCTGGTTGAGCGTCGCCCCGGAAAACTGGCTCGCCGGCAGGTTCCGCATCCGCGTGTAGATCACCCCTTCCGGCTGGAAGAAGTCGAACGGCGGCGTTGGCGACGTCAACGCGAGGCTCGCTTCGTGGTAGCTGCGGATCGTGCCAAGGTCTTCCCAGTAACCGTCGAAGAGGTGGGCGTGGATTTTCTTGGTCCCGACGTTGCGGGGGAACACTTCCTTCCCGAAGTCCGTTGCCAGCGGCTTGGCGTTGAGGAGTTCGAAGAGCACGTCCGTGTTGAAGAGGTAGATCCCCATGTTGGCGAGGTAGTGCCGGCCGTTGCAGGGGATGCCCTTGGATTCGATCCAGTCGGCGGGGGTGAAATAGGGGTCGCGTTCCGGGGCGGTCTTGGGTTTCTCCACGAAGGAGGAGACGCGGCCGGAATCGTCGATCCGCATCAGCCCGAAACCGGGGACGTCCTTTTCCGGCACCGGGATGGCGGCGATGGTCACGTCCGCGTTCGCATCCCGGTGGGTCTTGATGAGGGCCTGGTAGTCCATCCGGTAGAGCTGGTCGCCGGACAGGATCAGGGTTTCCTCGGCCCCCTCGTTCTTGATGTAGAGGCTGTTCTGCCGGACGGCGTCGGCGGTGCCCTGGTACCAGTCGGAGGCTTCGTAGGTTTGCATGGCGGCAAGGATTTCGACGAAGCCGCGGTTGAACATGTCGAACTTGTAGGTGTTCGCGATGTGCCGGTGCAAACTGACGCTGAGGAACTGCGTGAGAACGTAGATCTTGGTCAGGCCGGAGTTGATGCAGTTGGAGATGGGAATGTCGATGAGCCGGTACTTCCCGGCGACAGGGACGGCCGGCTTCGCACGAAGCTTCGTCAGAGGGTAGAGTCGGGTCCCCCGGCCGCCGCCGAGGATCAGGGAAAGGACTTGCCGTTGTTTCGACATGAGGGGAGGGCCTCGGTGAGCGGGGAGCGGGTCCGCGGATCGGGCGAGCACGGGCTTCCGCGGGTGCTGAAGCGTGTTATCCCAATCCAACCCCACCGGGGCAACTGCCATTCCGCCCGATTCCCCGGAGTCCGTCAGGTTGGCGGATCTCCGGCTCGAATCACCGGGAAAATCGGGCCGACTTTCGGAACCGGGAACGGTTACTTCGTCAGCGGTTTGTACTCGATCTTCCGGAAAGTCACGACCGTGCCGGGATCGTGCCCCTGCAGTGCGAAATGGCCCTTGGTGTAGGTCTTGTTCGGGTCGGTGAACTCGATGGTTTTCTTGCCGTCGACGAAAATCGTGATCTTGTCTCCGTCGGCGACGACCTCTTGCACGAAGAACTCGTTGGGTTTGTTCGGGGCGTTATCCATCACGGTGATCTGGTCCCGGAATTTGCCGAGCGGGCCGCCGGGGTAGAGGCTGCCGGTCTTGATCTTGTCGCCGTGCGTGGCGTTGATCTGGGCTTCGTAGCCGTTGGGAAAGCCGGGGCCGAACTTGGTGCGGAAATACTGCCCACTGTTCCCCTTGTCGTTGATCTTCGCTTCGACCCGGTAGCGGAAGTTGTCGTATTCCTTCTCGGAGAAGAGGTGGCTGGCGTGGCCGGCCCCGATGAGCAGGCCGTTCTCAACCTTCCACAGGGTCTCTTCCTTCCCATCCTTGAGCATTCCGACGTAGGCAATCACCTTCCCATCTTCGTTCTTTTTCGCGGTGACGGACTTGAACTGCCCGCTGGGCGGCTCGGGGATCTTCCACCCGGAGAGGTCCTTGCCATTGAAGAGTGGGACCCATCCTTCGTCCGATCCTTCCGCGGAGGCGGGGATGGGGGAGAGGACGGTGCCGGCCGTAACGCCGACGATCGCCAGGGAGAGGAGTCGCAGAGTCCAGCGTGAGACTGACATGGGAGTGTGATCTCGGGAAGAGGGAGGGAGTGGGCCGGGACGTCCGGGGTGAACCAAACCGTCGAAATCTTATGGTGTCGGCACGGGAAGAGCTAGTCTTGGCCGGCCGATCTGGAAAAACCGGACCGCGGGGTTCCGGGAAAATGTGCAGAGTGCATCGAGTTACCGTTGTCGAGGGGATGGGTAATCCTTACCCTTTCGAGTGATTGGAGATGCTGGGGATTTTGGGTAAATCGATCGCCCGACCCCCCGCGCCCCAGACCGCCGGTCTTCAGGCCGGTTCCGGTCCGCCTGTTTCCCGTTCTGGAGACCTCTGAGATGAAGCATCGTGTTTTCGCAGCAGCGGTGTTCGGCGCAGCCGCCTGGTTGATCGCCACACCGGATTTCGGGCTGGCGTTCGGCAAGAAGAAGGACTGTGCACCGCCGTGCGCTCCCGTCTGCGCACCGACCCCCGCCTGCACCGTGACCTGGGTTGAGCAGGACGTCACCTGCCTCGAACCGAAGTTCATGACCAAGGACGTCGAAGTCACCGTCATGAAGCCGGTTCCGGTCGTCAAGGACGTCACCTACAACGTCGCCGTTCCGAAGTCGAAGGTCGAGCAGCGCGAAATCGTGACGATGAAGCGCGTCGCCAAGCAAGTGCCGTACGAGTACTGCGTCAACGAAATGGTTTCGACCAAGGAAAAGCGGACGATCGTCGAGTGCGTCGCCACGACGAAGGAAGTCGAAGTCGAAGTGATGGAATACTCCTGGAAGCCGAAGGAAATCGTGACCACGGTTGCGGTTTGCAAGCAAGTCCCGGTCGCCCCGCCGTGCGGCGTCACCGCTGGCTGTGGCACCTGCGCCCCGGTTTGCGCTCCCGTCTGCGAACCCGACTGTGGCCGGAAGAAGCTCTTCGGTCGCAAGAAGCACAACGACTGCGGCATGGTCGCCAGCTGCGCCCCGATGTTCACCACCGTCGTCGAACACGTGCAAGTCAAGTCGACCATCAACGAGTGCGTCGCCACCCCGAAGAAGGTCAAACAAATGGTGACCGAGTACAAGCACGTGCCGAAGGAAATCACCGTTGACGTCTGGAAGTGCGTCCCCGTCAAGAAGACCGGCATGAGCACCGTGTGGGAATGCATCCCCGAGAAGTCGATGGTCAACGTCACCGTCAACTACTGCGAATGGATGCCCAAGACCGAGAAGGTCACCGTCTACGAGTGCCAGTGGGTCAAGGAAACCGTCAAGCAAACCTACTGCGAGATGGTTTCCGTCACGAAGAAGGTCAAGGTTCCCGTGATGGTTCCGGCCCCTGCTCCGGCTCCGTGCGCTCCGGTCGCCTGCGCCCCGGTGGCTTGCGCCCCCGTCTGCGCTCCGGTCGATTGCTGCGACTCGGGTCGTCGCTTCGGCGGTTTCCGCAACAAGTCCTGCGGCGGCTGCAACTGAGCCGCGCACCAGGTGTACACTCTACTCCATGAATCGCAAACATACTTGCTCTTCATGGAGTAGGGCAATTCACTTCACTTTCACTTCTTCATTTTCAACCTTTCCTCAGCTGTCACAGTTTTGGTTTTGTTGTCCGTGCATTTAGGACATGGGACAGGGAAACAAGGAACCTCTGGAAACCGACAACGGTTTACCAAGCCGAATGTCCATGCTTGGGCTGGATTAAAAAATGGCAATTCCGCAGAGATAACTGTCGCACTAGAACAACAGCATTCATCAAAACAGAAATGGACAGATTGCCATGGCTCTACACGACCGCTGAAAACCGTCTTCGTACAATTCCCACAGTGCAAGATAATCGTCATGAAAACCGGTTTGTCACATTCATTGGTCACGCAGTCCCAGCCATAGCAACACACAGGGGGGCAGGGGCAGGGATAATAGCAAGGTGACACGCATCCTTGCGAACGTCTCCCGAAAGCAGACGCGTCACCAGTTAGTAGCACCAGACTGAGGACAGCGAGGAACCCCACCTTCACACTTTGCCGAAGCATCTTGTCACCTGGGTAATTGGACCAATCGATTCAATTTCACCACGCGACGGCAATCTAGCCCAACCAATTTTCCAAATCAACGTGCATTGCCCAATTTAACTCCATTTTTCCATCGCGCGAACGATTCCCATTCCATATCTTTCAGCTCAGCGTTGGCGTTGTCTTGGGTCAAGAGCATCTAACTCTTTCCCAGAGAAAGAGTTAAAGACATTTCATCCGAATCATGATCCGGAAGTTGCTATTCGGGTGGTCGTTACACTGCGTTACAAAAACACAAAAAACAAAACCCCAGCTTGGATCCCATGACCCAGGCCGAGGTTCTTTTGACCAGTTGACCGATGGTTTAATCGAATCTCAAAGCGTGATTCAACAACTACCCCTTCTCGGAATGGGTCACGTTCGGGTCGCGGTCGTACATGTACGTCAGTGCCGCCAGTTTCGGGATCACGTCGGGCTTCCAGGTGTGCGGGGCGATGCGCCAGCCCCAGTTTCCTTCGGGGACCCCGGGCGTATTCATACGCGCATCGCCACCGAGATCCAGCAGGTCTTGTGCGGGGGTGACGGCAATCTTCGCGACGGACGACCACGCGAGGCGGATCAACTCCCACGCCGGGCTGGTGGCGGGTCGGCCGAGGTACTCGCCGAGTTTCCAGCGCTGACTGTCGTCGAGCTTCGCATACCACCCGTTGGTGGTGTCGTTGTCGTGGGTGCCCGTGTAGACGACCGTGTTGGGCTCGTAGTTGTGGGGCCAGTACGGGTTGTCCGGCGTGCCGAGCATGAACTGGAGGACCCGCATCCCCGGCAGGCCGAGCCCGATCCGGAGATCGTCGACGTCTTTGGTGATGAGGCCGAGGTCCTCCGCGATCAGCGGCAGCGACCCGAGGTCCGCCGCGAGGCGGTCGAAGAGCTTCCGCCCCGGGCCGGGAACCCACTTTCCGTTCATGGCAGTCTTTTCCCCCGCGGGGATGTGCCAGGCGGCGGCGAACCCGCGGAAGTGGTCGAGCCGGATCGCGTCGACCTGGGCCAGGTTCCGCCGCAACCGCGCGACCCACCACGAATACCCCGTCGCCGCCATCCGATCCCAGTCGTAGAGCGGGTTCCCCCAGTGCTGCCCCGTCGGGGAGAAGTAGTCCGGCGGCACCCCCGCCACTGCTGTGGGATGGCCGTGCGAATCGAGGAGGAACTGATCCGGATTCGCCCACACATCCGAGGAATCCCCGGATACGAAAATCGGGGCATCGCCGAGAATGCGCACCCGTTTCTGGTGCGCGAACGCCCGCAATTCCGACCACTGCCGATCGAAGAGAAACTGCCCGAAGCGATGCATCATCACCTCGGCAGCGAGCTTCTCCTCCAGTGCCGCGAGCGCCTTGGGATCCCGTTTCCGCACATCGACGGGCCAGTCGGCGAGCGACGCTCCGCCGAGTGCTTCCCGGATTGCCGTGAAAAGGGCGTAGTCGTCGAGCCAGGCGGATTCGCGCTTGCAGTATGCCTCGAACTCGCCGCCAATTCCCGGCTGGCACCGCCCACCCCGGAAGTGATTCCACGCCTCGCGCAGGATCGCCTGCTTCAACGGCCGGACCCGGTTGAAGTCGACCCACGTATCCGGGAAGGTTTCCCGGCACACGAATTCCCGGGCGAGTAGCCCATCACGGACCAGCAACTCGGGGCTGAGCAGCGCGATATTCCCGGCAAACGCCGAGAACGACTGGTATGGCGAGTTCCCCGCACCGGTCGGCCCGAGGGGCAGGATCTGCCACCACGTCTGTCGGGCGGAGGCGAGTGCCTCGACCCAGCGGTAGGCTTCGGGGCCAAGGTCGCCGATCCCGAACGGGCCGGGTAAGCTGGTCGGGTGAAGGAGAACGCCGGCCGACCGCGGGAGGGAAGTCATGGTTGCGCGAAAACCGAGGAAAAGGAAGACGGCCGACGCCGCGTTCGCGTCATCATAGACGGCTGCCCCGTTCCCGCCACGCCCCACCTTCCCGCCCACCCCGAATCCGCAGGAGAATCTCGATGCGTCCCCTCGCCGCCATCGCCTTCGCCATCTTCGCCTTTGTCGCGTTCCCCCTCATCTCGCCTGCGGAGGAATGGAAAACCTTCGCTGCCCCGAACTCGAAGCTCGAGAAACTCTGGGGCGACGGCGAATTCACCGAGGGCCCCACCCCCGGGCCCGACGGTGCGATCTACTTCTCCGACATCGGCAACCGCATCATGAAGTTCGACCCCAAAACCTCGAAAACCACCGCCTTCCGCGACCCGTCCGGCCGCTCCAACGGACTCAAATTCGACGCCAAGGGCCGGCTCATCGCCTGCGAAGGAGCCAACACCGGCGGGAACCGACGCATCTCCATCACCGACGCCGACAAGGTCCGCTCCCTCGCCGACAAATGGAACGGGAAACGCTTCAATTCCCCCAACGACCTCACCCTCGACGCCAAGGGCCGCGTCTACTTCACCGACCCCCGCTACGTCGGCGACGAGAAACGCGAAATCGACACGGAATCCGTCTACCGCGTCGACCCCGACGGCACCGTCACCCAGGTCATCACCGATGTCGCGAAACCCAATGGAATCGTGATCTCGCCGGACGGCAAGACGCTGTACCTCGCGGAGAACAACCCCGGCGCGAAGGGAAACCGCCACCTGCTCGCCTACCCCCTGGCCGCGGACGGCACGGTGGGGGCGAAGAAGAAACTCTTCGATTTCGGCGACGGCCGGGGAATCGACGGCATGACCGTCGCCGCCGACGGCACCATCATCGCCACCGCCGGCAAGGCAAAGCTCGCCGGGATCTGGTTCTTCGACCCGACCGGCAAACAGGTCGGCTTCCTCGCCACCCCCGAGGATCCGTCCAACTGCTGCTTCGCCGGCCCCGGCTCGAAGACGCTCTACATCACGGCCGGGAAATCCCTCTACCGCATCGACCTGACCCTGGCGGCACCCGGCGGCAATTGACGCCCGTCACTTCTTCTCCCCCGTGTCTGGGTACCGCAGTTTCCGATCCGGGTCGAGGAACCGGGCGAAGACGACACCGCTCGCCTCCTTGACCTCGATCGTCAGTTTGTGCGGCCCCTTCGTTAGCACCACGTCGAATCCGTTCTGGTCCGGGGCGACGGACTTGCTCGCCCCCTTACCGGCCGCGATTTCCTTGCCGTCGAGTTTGACGGTGAAATCGTTCGAGGAACCGAGCAGAAGCCGGGTCTTCAACTCATCGGATAATGTCTCGGAAGTCCTGGGCTAACACGCCGGCCGTCAGAGCATCCCCCACGTCGCCGGCCCGAAACTTCCGTTTCGTGCCGCAACCTGATCCACGAAAACATGCAAATTGTCGACGAAAAGCCAGTGGAGGGACGGTTCCTCCGCGAATTCGAACAACTCGACGTGCGAGACCGGAACGTCTTTGAAGTAGCCCGTCGGCGACCATTGTGGGCAGACGTTTCGGTGGTGGTGCGTCGCGAAATAGTGTCGCTTACCCGCGGGCTCGCCGAGCAATACCCGCCCGAGGCGGCCGTCGTCCCCGAGGTTGAAATCGGACAGTTCCTCGAGCAGCTCGTCGAACTCGTCGAGCCATTCCGGATACCGCATCGCCTCAACGAGCCGGACAGATCGGGTCTCACGGGTCGTGAACCGGACGTTGCCGATCTGCATCGGGTGGAACATGTACGGCTGGGGCGGGTTCGCGGGTTCGAGCGGCGCGTCGGGTGGCGAGTACCGAATTTCGATGCCGCGCGGCTCGTGTTCGGGGTAGAAGAACAGGCTCAGGAGGCCCGCGTCGGGGAGGACGCCTTCACACAACGTGCCGGCAAGTTCCTCCAGATTGATCTGAACGAGGAATTGCATCGGCCACCGGCCGCCCAGGCGATCGTCGCACATCGGCCAGGCCGCACCGAGGGGGAGGTCCGCCACTCCCCCAGCCCGACTTGCCCCTGGCGGGACGGAGGACATCGATTGCGGCGGTTGTAACTCCAGTTGAATACACGGCTGCCCGGAATTGAGAAGCAACGACAAGTGCGGTTCGAGTAGCCGGACGGAGGCCCCGAGTTCGCGGAGCCGCCGCCGGACACCCAGGCCGACGAGTTCGTCCCAGTCGGCGGAGACCCCGGCGGGACGTTCGGGGAGCTGGGTTCCGCCGTCGAACGCGGCGAGGAACCGACGCAAATACTTGCCCCGCGGGTCGGCGTGCTCCTCGAGCCAGTCGTTGTAAACGCCCAGCGCGAGTGCGTCGCCCGGCCGGGCGGTCAGCCCCCGGAGCAGTGCCAACTCGTCCGCAGAACGGGCCGCCGGTTCACTTCGCACGGGCAATTCCTCTCTTATGGAACAGCTACTTCTTCTCCCCCGTGTCTGGGTACCGCAGTTTCCGATCCGGGTCGAGGAACCGGGCGAAGACGACACCGCTCGCCTCCTTGACCTCGATCGTCAGTTTGTGCGGCCCCTTCGTTAGCACCACGTCGAATCCGTTCTGGTCCGGGGCGACGGACTTGCTCGCCCCCTTACCGGCCGCGATTTCCTTGCCGTCGAGTTTGACGGTGAAATCGTTCGAGGAACCGAGCAGAAGCCGGGTCTTCAACTCATCGGTTGCCGTCAGTTCTGCTTCGATCACGCCGGCCCCGATTTTTCCACGCGGGAACGTCAGCCGGCCGTGCGGCCCCACAGACACCGGCTTTCCGTCGACCACCACATCCGTCAGGAACGGGTTCGCCATCACATAGCGGATCAGGTCGCGGAAATCCTGTGGCGACACCCCGGCCGCCAACCCCTCCGGCATCAGCGACTTCTCGACCACCTGCACCGGCCCGTCGAGGTCGTCCTTCGCGAACCGCTTCAAAACCGCACCTTCGACCTTGAGCGTGATCGACTTGTCGTCCTCGGCGGCGAGGATCCCCTGCTCTGCCCGGCCGTCAATCGTCTTCACGATCCGCTGGAAATACGGGGCCCCGATGACGCGGTTCGGGTCGATGACGTTCGCCAGCAGATACTCGATGTCGCGGGCCGCCCCGTCAAGCGGCGGGCCGACTTCGTTCCCGCGGCCGTCGAACTTGTGGCACTTCGCGCACTGGTTGTCGAAGACGAGCTTGCCACGGGCGTATGATGCGCCGCTTTCGAAGAGGGAGGTCCGCGTCTTGTCGATGATCGCGTTCAGTTCTGCCGGCGTGGTCCGCGTCTTGCCCCAGTGCTTCTCGACGAGAGCGCTCAGTTCCTTGTCCCGGAACGCGTGGATGCGAAGGATCACGTTGTCGCCGACGGCGGTGCGGTCGAGCGTCTTGTCGCCGAGCGCCAGCAGCAACGCCTTCGCCCACTCCTTGCGTCCGGCGAGGAGGTTGACCACTTCCGTGCGAACTTCGGGCGGGAAATCCTTCCACAGGGACAGCAGAGCCGTGGCATATCCAGGTTTCGGATAGACCGCGAGCCCGCGAACCGCTTCAATGCGGACGGGCAGCGGGGATGTTTCGGAAGCGACAAGAGCGAGGAAAAGGTTACCACCATTGGGAGCTTGTAGTTGAGCGAGTTGTCGAATCGCCTCCACCCGATCCGCAACAGACTTCGGGTGTTTCAGCATGGCCATCGCCCGGGCGACCGCCTCCGGATCGCGGAAGTTGACGGCGAGCTTGTTCGCGAGAGCCACGAGTTTCGGATTCCCCGACTTTGCGAGTTCCTCGCGGACGGCCTTCCACCCCTCGGGGGCGTCGACACTCTGGTTTGCGAGTGCGATCGCGAGCCCGTCGAGTGCCTTCTCCCGGGACGCGGCATCCTTCACGTCGGCGACGAACTTGACGCAGAGGGCGAGGTCCGCCGGCTGCCCGGTGGCGACGAGTCTTCGCATGACGCGCGGCACGATCTGGTCGCGGACGAAGATGTTGTCCGGCGACTGCTCGGCGAGCCATGCGAGTTCCTTCTCGGCGGGGTTGTTCGCCCCGGTTTTCTTCGAGATGACTTTCTCGTAGGCGATCCACGTCAGGAACGGGATGAGCGGGTCGTTCGCGTCTTCCTTGCGAGACATGAGTGCCCGGACGAGCGGCGCGACATCGATCGTACCTGCAAGTCGAGCAGCGGCGGACGCCAGTTCGCGGCGTTCGGAAGGCGTTTTCGCCCCGGCGACGTTGTTGGACAGATTTCCCAACGGGAACTCGGGTAGTTCGAGGAGAACTTCTCCATACAAGCGAAACCACAGATCCTTCGTGTCCGCAGGAAGCGAGGACAAGAACATCCGCGCGACCCTCTCTCGCGATCTGTCATTTGGGGCAAAACGATGATTGACATACATCATGAGGCGATTGGCATGCACGAACTTGCCGTCTGCAAGTCCGAAATGACTGAGCTCGACATTCATACCTTTCTCGCTTATCAGTCGGAGCGCTGTGCGATAGCTGTACGGGTCATCAGACACGACGAGTTTGCTAAGCTTATCGTCAGACAGCTTCCCCAAATCCTCCGCCTTTTTCGGCTTCGTTCCCTTCAATTGAATGCGATACACCCGGCCGCGCTCGTAGTCCCACTCGTCGGCCTTCGCCTGGTGGCAGGGCATCTGGTCGTGCCAGTCGATGAGATAAATGTCGCCGTTGGGTCCCCACTTCAAATTGATCGGCCGGAAGTTCTTGTCGCCGCTTTGAAGGAAGTCGTCGCCGCGGCTGGCGGTGTAGGTGCTGCCGTTCGGCTTGAGGATGTTTTGCTTCAGACTGCACCCATGGATACTGCCGAAAATCACGCTGTTGCGAAACCGTTCCGGCATGTGCGGCACATCCAGAGATATGAGCCCCGCGTGGGCCCAGCCGCTCTCCTTGTGGAAGGTGTGGTCACAGATTTCCTTGATCTCGCCGTATGCATACGGGTTGTAACTCGCCCCCGCTTGCCGGCGATAAATTCCGCCGGGGACCATGTGATACAGGTGTGGGATCACACAACACGCGAGGATGAATTGACCGTCGGTGTTACGCCAATCCATGCCCCAGGGGTTGGAGGTGCCCTCGGCGAAGATTTCGAATTTCTTCGTCTTGGGGTGGAACCGCCAGACGGCGGCGTTCATGCGGGTTTCGGGGCCATCGAGGGGCTTCACATTGGATTGCGTGAAGACGCCGTGCAATCCGTATAACCATCCATCCGGGCCCCACTGGAAGGTGTTCAAGGTCTCGTGTGTGTCCTGGCTGCCAAACCCCTTCAATAACACCTCGAACTTGCCGCGTTTCCCGTCCTTGTTTTCGATGTACCACAGATATGGTGGGGCACCCACATACACGCCCCCGTGGCCGACCTCAATGCCTGATGCCATGTCAAACGCCCCGAGGCCGGCTTTCTGGCGTTCCTCCGGCACCGGGAAATCCTTGCCCTCCGCGAAGATCGTCCGCTTGTCGCAGACGCCGTCGCCGTCGGTGTCTTCCAGGATGATGATGCGGTCCCGCGGGGCCTTCCCCTTCGGCGTCCGGCTCGGGTACTCAAAGCACTCGACCACCCACACCCGGCCCTTCTCGTCGATCGTGAACGCGATCGGGTTGACGCAGTCCGGTTCGCCGGCGAAGAGTTTGACCTCGAATTCCGGGGGAACCTTGAACTTGTCGACGGTTTCCTGTGGCTTCAGGTACGGCTGGCCGGACCCCTTGCGGTTGTCGAACCCGTGTTCCCGCTGGGCAAACGCCGGGATCGCAAAGGCGAACGTCAATGCGAGAGCAGACGCGAAACGGGGCATCGGGCGGACCTCTTCGGAGATTGTGGACGTCGGCAATTTGGAGCGTAACCGCGGCTTCGAGACGCGACCATCTCGAAATTTCGCAAATCGGCTGTGGAATTTTACCAGGTGACTTCGGTGCTTTCGACTTCGCGAAAGGTGGCGGTTTCGAAGGAATATTCGCGGCGCCGGCAGGTCAGGGTTCCGTCGGTGAGGGTGTGCTCGTAGTAGCTGAGGCGGTTGTCCTGGGTCGCGCTGCCGGCACAGACGACGGGGAAGGGAATCGTCGGCGAGGGGCGGAGGACGTAGGCGGTGTGGATGTGACCGTGCAGCCAGAGGGCGATGCCGCACGCCTTCGCGGTTTCGAGGACGGCCTCGTGATCGCGAAGCCGGTGCAGCCGGGGTTCCACCAGGCCATCGTGGGTGCGGAGGGGATAGTGCGTGACGAGGACGCGTGGGCCGGGGTCGAGCTTGTCGACGAGTTCGCGGAGGCGGGCCAGTTGTTCCGGCCCGACTGCACCGCTGGCGTCGATGCGCTGGCGGTTCGCGGTGGCCGAGTTGACGCCGAGAAACCAGACGTCGCCGATCTTCCGGGCGAAGGGGTAGTGGAATCCTTCGAGCCGGGTGCCGACCTGCCAGGGTGCGAAGTTTCGCTCGAAACCGAGGCCGTGGGCGGCCCGGCGGGTGTAGTAGTCGTGGTTTCCGGGAACGGCGATGGCCGGCGGAAGGGAATCGTCCTCGACGGAGAGGGCGGCGGCGGCGGCGACCATCTCGGATTCGAAACCGAGGTGGGACGCGTCGCCGGAAAAGACGATCGCGTCCGGTTTGCGTTCGCGGATGTCGCGGATCAGGGCGAGTGCGACAGTGGGTGCGGAGTGGAATCGACGGCCTCGGCCGAGCACGCGGACGTTGACCCAGCCGGTGATCCGCTTCGAGAACCAGTCGCGGGGTCGCCACCCGAGCGGTTTCGCGGTGAGGTGGACGTCGGAGAAGTGGGCGAAACGGATCGGTGTCATTCCTCGGCGCCGGCACCCTGCAGAAGCGATTCGCGGTCGATGCCCTTCTTCTTGAGCTTGGTATGGAGGGTGTCCCGGCTCATGCCAAGCACACGGGCGGCCTGGCTGACGTTCCCCGCCGTCTGCTTCAACGCCCGGCGAATCGCCCAGGTTTCGATCTCGTCGAGGTCCAGGGAAGCGGGCATGTCGCCGGTCGCGGTGACCATCTCGGAGAGGTTCCCACCGAGCGGGAGCGCGTCCGCGTCGATGGAATCGGACTCGGACATGACCGCGGCGCTTTCGAGAACAGCGCGAAGCTGGCGGACGTTCCCGGGCCAGCCGAATGCCTGGAGTCGATGCAGGGCTCCGCCGGTGAGCTTGAAGGTCCGCCGGCACTGGACGCTGAGCCGTTCCAGGAAGAAGCGGGCGAGTTCGGGAATATCTTCGGCATGCTCGCGGAGGGCGGGAACGCGGAGGGTGATGACCTTGAGGCGGAACATCAGGTCCTGGCGGAACCGGCCTGCCTTGACCTCCTGCTCCAGATCCTTGTGCGTTGCGGCGATCACGCGGACGTCGACCTTGACGTCCCGGGTGCCTCCGACAGGCCGGAACGGTTTCCCCTCGATGACGCGGAGAAGCTTGGCCTGGCATTCCAGGGAAAGCTCGGCGACCTCGTCGAGGAAAAGAGTGCCGTCGTCGGCTTGCTCGAAGAGGCCGGGGTGATCGCGGTCGGCGCCGGAGAAGGCCCCCTTGCGGTATCCGAAGAGCTCGGCTTCGAGCAGGGTCGGGGCGATGGCGGCGCAGTTGACGACGACG
Source organism: uncultured Alcaligenaceae bacterium (assembly GCA_964552815.1). GTDB lineage: Bacteria > Planctomycetota > Planctomycetia > Gemmatales > Gemmataceae > CAYUHJ01. Next base: position 16,538 of record CAZKIQ010000083.1, read on the forward strand.
AGCGGGCCGTTGGTGCGGGAACTGTGGCGGTGCAACGCCTGGGCGACCAGTTCCTTCCCGGACCCGGATTCCCCGTGGATCAGGACGGTAAACGGTTGCGGGGCGGCCCGGCTGATCTGCTGGCGGAGCGTCATGATCGCGGAACTGTCGCCGATGAGCTCGTCGGCGACGGGGGCGACACCGCGGAGTCGGCTGTTTTCTGCCTCGAGTTTCCGGCGGTTGCGGTGGATTTCCAGGGCCGGCGCGAGGAATCCGGCGATCGCTTCGAGGAACCGGATGTCCCGCTCGGCGAATCCGCGGCCGGTGCGGTAGACGTGGAGTGCCGCCATCGGCCCGCCGTCTGGACCCGCGATGGGCAGGCATGCCGCGTCCGTGAAGGCGTACAGGGAGTCGCCCGGATCCGTCGGTTTGTGCCCTTCCCCGTAGAGCCAGAACATCCGCCGACCGGCTCGCACCTGCTCCGTCAGTCGCCGACTGAGCCGGACATCGACGGCGGCGCGCTCGGGCATCACCACCTTCGGGCTCGGGTCCGCGGGGTCGAGGCTGAGGTAGCCGGCGACCGTGGCCGTGGTCTGGTTCAGGACCGTCCGCAGCGAGTGACGGATCAACTCCTGCTGATCCGTGATCGACATCGCGGCCGTCATGTATCGGCAGAGCGCCGTCAGTTCGTCGACTCGGAGTTGCGTATCCGAGACGTTCGATTCCGACGGCGGCGGCGTGAACTCGGCCGGATTGTCGAGCTGTGGTTCCCGGGTGGTCGGGAAGTTGTGGACCTTCGTGCCGGCGACATCGGTGGCATTCCGCGTCCCGGCGACGGCGGGGCCCACGCCGGGGGAAGAGATCGTCCCCCAACCGCCAGACGGCGAGGGGCCGGTGGGCACCGAGGGATCGGGAATTCGAGTGGGAGACAGGGAATTGGCGGTTGGCCGGGGCCCGGGGGTGATCGCCAGGTTCGAGACGGAAAATCGGAGTTTCGCGTCGCCGATTTCGACCACGATCCCATCGGCGAGGGGTGTCGCGCCGGCCACCTTCAACCCGCCCACGCGGGTACCGTTGAGCCCAAAATCGCGGATCAGCCAGCGACCCTCGTCGAAGTAAATCTTCGCATGCAACCGCGAAACGAGATCATCCCGGACGACGACCACATTGTCCCGGCTGCGGCCCAGCGTCACCGGTTGCCCGGGGGCCAAGTCCACCAGCGGCGGAGAGCAATCGCCAGATTCGACGATCAGTCGTGCGTGCATTCGCAGCGGCCCCACTCGGGCGACGAGGCAAGAACCAGAAAAGGGCGACGGATTTCCCGACAGTCAACCTAGAACCACCTTAGCACGAATTTCCGGCGCTCCGCCCACTCCCCGAAGAGAACAATAGATTCCCGGAAGGCAAGTCGGTCGACGACACTTTCCCCGTCGGATAACCTAACTTCACCCAGACTTCACCGTTCCCAGGGGTTGGCATATGCAGAAGGTCATCGAAGGAAAGGCTTACGTCCTTGGCGATAACGTCGACACGGACCAGATCATCCCGGCCGAGTATCTGACGTTCAACCCGTCGATACCGGAAGAGTACCGGATGTTCGGAAAATTCGCGCTCAGCGGGGTCCCCGCCGATCAGGCCGGGCTTCCCAAGGGGCACGTTCCGCTGCATCCCCCGGGTGGGGATGGGTTTGTGTCACCGTACAAAATTGTGATCGGAGGAAAAAATTTCGGATGTGGCTCGAGCCGAGAGCACGCTCCCATCGCCCTCGCCGCCGCCGGGTTCGCCGCCGTCGTCGCCGAGTTCTACGCCCGAATCTTCTACCGAAACTCCGTCAACGGCGGCTATCTCGTCCCGCTCGAAACCTCCACCCGCCTCTGCGACCAAATTTGCACCGGCGACGAGCTACGGATCGACCTGGAGAAGAACGAGCTTCGCAACCTGACGACCGGCGACGTGTGGACCCTCCAACCCCTCGGCGACGTCGCACCCATAATCGAGGCCGGCGGCGTGTTCGCCTACGCGGAGAAAGTCGGCATGCTCCAACCAACTTCCCGGTGACATCGTCCCCTCGACCCCGGTTCACTCGGTGCCACCGCTGACATCTTCTCGAGTGCGGTCGAGGTGGCCGTCCTTGGTCGGAACCTCACGACTTCGCACGCCGAACGGGGCTGCGAGGAGCAGGACCCCGAAGGCAGCGTAGCCCTTGACCCATTCCCACGCGGGGACGCCAAGGGACATCACCGTGTCGGGGCCGTTGTAGCGGAAGGAGTGCATCATCCCGACGGCTGACAGTGCCGCGGCACCGAAGCACCAGATTGCCCCGGCACGGAAACGCCGATCGATGATCGCCGCCCCAATCGCCGCCCAGATCATCGCCGAGAGGATGAACCCCTCGCTGAGGGCGAACGCCCCGTCGATCCAGACCCCCTCGCGTTGCACAAACGTCTCCGCCACCTCGGGGGTCAGCGGTTTCCCTCCGGATCCGACGCGGTACGCCTGCTTCGCTAGCAGGGTTCCCCACGCCGCGATTGACGGGATCAGTCCGAGCACCACCGCCGGGGCATGTTCTCGCGGCGTCGCCTGGAAAGCCTGGGCGGTGATCACGATCCCGATGTACAGCACGATCGCCAGCCCCGCGTCGAGCGGCACCGCCCACTGGATCGCCCCCAGCATCCCGCCAAGGCAGATGATCGTGAAGAAAACCGCGTTGAGGACCGAGTAGCCGGCCCGGGCTCCCATCCCCTTCCACCCCGGATGGCCGATGTAGATCGTCGTCGGGAACGGGGAACCGAAGCAGGCGGCTGCGACGGTGCCGAGCCCGTTGACCGCCAGCGACGGGGCCGTCGGGTACGCATCCCCCGCCGCCTCCGCCGACTCGATGTTCTGCAAACTTCCGATCAGGTTGAACAACCCCATCGGGATGATCACCGAGACGTAAACCCACGCCTGCGGGGAAGTCAACGCCGCGACGAGATCACCGAGCACCGGCACCGGTGGGGTCCACTGCGGCGGCGTCAGCGTGGCGGCGGAATTCGGGGCGTAACCGAACCCCCACGCCAGGGCGGTTCCGATCGCGACAGCCACGAAACCCCCCGGAAGTCCGCCGCGAAATTGCACTTTCCCAAAGTACGTGAGCAAAATAATCCCGAGGGTCACGAGCCCGATCACCGGTCGGGCGGCGGCCTGGAAGACGAACGGCATCGCGATGAAACCGATCGCAATCCCCGAAAGCGTCGCCAGCAGGGCGGCCCGGGGTGTGACACTTCGCAGCCACGGGGCCACGAACGCCCCGAGGAACTCGATCACGCCGGAACCAACACACGCCACCAACCCCGCCTGCCAGGCCAGCTTCGTGACCTCGTCCGGGGGCAACTTCGCCTCCTCGGCCGCCAGCTTCGCCGGGAGCATCACGAGGAACACATACGCAAACAGCGACACCGTGTTGATCCCGTACGGCAGGGCACACACGTCGGTCTGCCCCGTCCGGTTCGCGAGTCGGATCGCCTGCCAGGAATAGAACAGGTTGCCGACGATCAGCGACACCGCAATCGCCGGCAGCATCCGCCCGAAGATCAACTCCGCGGGAAACCCCAGCACCCCCTGGCACAGCGCGACGATCAGCAACACCTGCACGAGGTTGTCGATCGCGAGGCCGAAGAAGCCATCAATGTCGCCGCGGGAAAACCAACGCATGATGTATCTTCGCTTCGGTGTGGATTAGCCCGACACGTAAGCGAGGGATTGTGCGGAACCTCGCTTACGCGTCGGGCTAACGGAGCAGATTACTTCTTCAATTCCTTCACGCGGATGTTGCGATATCGCACAAATTGCTTGGTGTAATCGCCGCCGCCGTGGACTTGCAACGCGATTCCGCCCGTGTCGGGGAGGCGTTTCTCGGTGTCGGTGTATTCCATGAATTTCACACCCTTGATCCAGGTCGTGAGCTTGGGCGGGTTCCCCTCGATGCGAGCGCGAAGCTCGTTCCACTCGCCGGGCTTCCAGAATTTCGACCACTCGTCGGCTGGGATGGGGCACTTGAAGCCGCCATCAGATTGCTTGCTCGGGACGATGATTTCGGTGACGTTCTTGCCGAAGTCGAAGTTGCGGACGTGGGGCTTGCCGCCGATCCCCTCGCCGTAGATTCCCATGAGATTGCCGCCCTTGTGGTAGTCGATCATGGCCTGGTAGCACTTGCCGGTGTCGGAACTGCGGAGGAACAGGCCGCTATCGGGTCCGTCGTCGTTGTTCATTTCGAGAACGACTTCGAAGTCGCCGTACTGCTTGTCGGTGATGATGATGCCGCCGTTCCCGGGTACGTCCTGGCAGCCGACGATCGCCTTGTCCTGGACGACCCACTTGCCGCCGGACTTGTTCTTGGTGGTCCGGCTGTGGCCGGTCTTCGCGGAGACGGTCCAACCTTTGAGGGATTCCCCGTCGAAGATCGAGACAAATCCCTCGTCGGAGAATTTCTCCGGCTTCGGAAGTTCCGCCTGGGCCGGGGCCAGAACAAGCAATCCGACCCCAAGCAGGCCGGCCAGGGAGAGATAACGCATCGGCATTCTCCGGAAAGTGCGGGAGATGGAGGGGTGATGGCGGACGCCAGAAGTGTTCTATCCCGACCCGGGAAGACGGCGAAGGTGACATCGCTCGAAGCCAGAAATGCAGCCCGGGAGCGGATTCGATCCGCTCCCCGTCTCGGCGTCGGTTCGCTCGCTGGGGTCAGTCCAGCGTCGTCGGAGTCGCAAGACCCAGCGGGAAAATCCAGCCCGACACGACCTTCCGGGCGATCTCCAGGAGGTCGGCCGGGGTGGTGGTTCGCGGTGCCATCGGGGGCATCGGTCCCTTGCGGATGACCTGCAACGGGAAGGCGAGCCGGGTCACCGAGTCATCGGAGCGGTAGAACTCGTGGTCGACGGCGGGGCGTTCCCGCCCCTGGTCGTGGACATCGAGGGGCACCCCGGCCGGTTTCGCTGTTGCGAGCGACACACCCGCCAGCAGGCACATCGCCGCCACCACCGCACACCGCCTCATGATTCTTCCCCCATTTCGGAGCTTCCGGAGAGGGAGGACATACCGCACCGGCGAAATCTCGCAAGAGGAATCGGCGGAGTGGCCGCAGGGGGCAACACGGGGCAACCGAAGCCGGCCTGTTTCACGAAGCGGTTTTTCGAGCTACACTGATAGCACCGACTTTGCAGGTTCTTCTGCCGGGGGCACCATGCCACGGACACTTCCGGGACTGGCGATTGCACTCACGGTTCTGCTTGCCGATTCCCGGCCGGCGGACGCACAAGTGGTGTACGGGCCGGTCGGGTATCGGAACTACTACTCCTTCAATCGGTTCGGATGGGGCTGGTCCGGGCCGGGGTTTGCGTACGGCGGGTTCTACCGGTCGGCGACGGTGACGCCGGTGCCGGTCTACGGGCCCGTTGCGGTCGGACCCTGGGGAACGTTCGGCGGGGTCTACTTCAACCCGTACCCGACGTGGGGCGGGCCGACAGTGGTGCAGCAACCGATTGTGATCGTGCAGGCGGGGGCGGGGCGGGGAGGTGGTCCGGGGTTTGGCGGCGGTTTCAACCGTTTCCGGAACGACAACCAGCCGGACCTTCCGGAGGATCTGCCCGACATCCCGGCCCGGCCGAGGGGGGATTTCCTTGTCATCAAGCCGCAAGTCGAGGGTTTGCGGCGTCCGCCGGCGGAACCGGAGCGTCGACCCGAGCCGGGGCGAGTCTTCCCGAGACCGGCCGGCGGTGGGTTTGGCCGCGAGTTCGCCAACATTCCGAAGGATCCCAAGGCACTCGCGCTTTTCCACGTCCGGTTGGCCCGGGAAGCATTCGCGATCGAGCAGTACGGTCGGGCCGCGGAGCGGTTGCAAGATGCGATCACCGCGACCCCGGCCGATCCCGTCCCGTATTTCCTGCTGGCCCAGGCTCGCACCGCGACCGGCGACTACTCGGGGGCCGTCGCTGCCATTCGCGACGGACTCCGTCGGGACCCCGACTGGCCCACCACGACGTTCCGACTCCACGAAATTTACGGCCTGTTCCCGGGTCGTTTCGATGCCCATCTGGACGAATTGAAGCGGGCCCTCGCCTCGCACCCGGACGACCCGACCCTCGCGTTCCTGCTCGGCTACCACCTCTGGTTCCTCGGCGAGAAACCAGAAGCCGCCAAGCTCTTCCGCCGGGCGGTGGATCGCGTCAAGGATCCCGCAATCATCGAGCGATTTCTGCTCGAATTCGAGGGGAAGAAGGCCTGACACGGTGCGTTGGGCCTGGGAACTTCTCTGGGCCCCTCGACTGGTCAAGGGCTCCTCCTGTGAGGAGGACGCCCGCCGGGTGTTGGTGGTCCTGCCTTGACTTTCTTCTTGCAGAGATCGGCCCGTGCGCTTCGTTACTGGCTCACCTAAAGTCCCGGAACTCAAAACCAGAACGGAGACCGTCAGGAGATGAGGCCGCACTCATGCTCCGAGGCAGTATCCGCCGAACCACGCTTGAAACATAGCCGAATTCGGTACGTTTGAAATATCGGGGGTGTTTGCACGGCTGGTGCCGGCCCTGGTCTTCAAAACCTGTGGGGGGTGTGAACAACGCCCCCAGTCGGTTCGATTCCGATACACCCCCGCTCTCCTTGGTCACGGGCGGGAGGGTTCTTTGCTCCTCTCCCGATTCGCGGCAGGAATCCTCTTCTTCGGGA
>CAZKIQ010000084.1:0-23039 GCA_964552815.1 uncultured Alcaligenaceae bacterium
CCCCCCAAAATGTTCGTGATCGAGGCCTGAGCGCGCCGCGGGTTCTCGGGGTGGGCGCGGCCCCCCCCGCGCCAGGGGAGCTGGCGGCTCGGCAGGAGCCTCGCCCTCCCGAAGAGAAGGGCGTGCTGTTGGCCTGGTTTTTCGCGATTTCGGGATTTCGGGAGGGCGAGGCTCCTGCCGAGCCGCCAGCTCCCCTGGCTCGGCGGGAGCCTCGCCTCCCAAAAACACGGAATCGGCGGCTTGGCAGGAGCTTTGCCTTCCGATGCTTCTGTGGAAGGTCTGGCCCCCGGCACGTAAGACAGTTCCGTCCCGCCGGGTGAAGTTTGGGAGGACTGTGATGGCCGAGATTCGAGCATTCCGCGGATTCCGCTACGACCTGGGCAAGGTCGGGGCCCTCTCCGACGTGGTGGCTCCCCCGTACGACGTCATCGACCCCGCGTTGCAGGGCCAGCTCTACGACGCCAGCCCGTACAACGCCATCCGGGTGGAACTCACCAAGGACGAGCCGGGCGACGACGATCTGCGGAACAAGTACACCCGGGCCGCGGGAACGCTCAAGGACTGGATCGAAAACGGGGCATTGCGGCAGGACACGGCCCGATCGCTGTACGTCTACGAGCAGGAGTTCACGGCAGAGGGAAAAACCTACTCCCGCCGCGGTTTCCTGGCCCGGGTCCGGCTCGAACCGTTCGGCACCGGCCGGATTTTCCCGCACGAACAGACACTTTCCGGCCCCAAAGCGGACCGGTTGAAGCTCTACCAGGCGACCGGCTTCAACATCTCCCCCGTCTTCGGCCTCTACCCGGACGCGGAGGGGGAAGTTTTCGCGAAGCTGGAGCCGCTGCTGCGGAAATCCCCGCCCCTGACGGCCGTCGACCACCTCGGCGTCACCAACCGACTCTGGATCATCACCGATTCCTCGGCGATCTCCGCCGTCACCGGGCTCATGGGTCCGAAGCCCGTCTTTATCGCCGACGGCCACCACCGCTACGAAACCGGGCTCAAGTACCTCGACGAGCAAAAGGCGGCCGGGAACGTCCCCGATGACGAGGCCGCCCCCAACTTCTGCCTGATGATGCTCGTCGGCATGAGCGACCCGGGGTTGATCATCCTTCCAACCCACCGGCTCGTTAGTGGGATCCCGGCGGTGACCGCCGACCAGTTGCGCTCCGCGATTTCCGGGCACTTCGACATCGTCGGCGACTTTGGAACCGACTCGACCGCCTGCTGGGAACATCTCGAGATGGACGGTTCGCAGAGTCTGCTCGGGTTCGGCACTGTCGCGGACGGGCACTGGTTTGCCGCGAAACTCCGGGATTCCACGGTGATGGATTCCCTCGCCCCGGATCAGTCCCCGGACTGGCGGGCGCTGGCGGTCAGCATCCTCCACAAGCTTGTGCTGGAGAAACTCGTCCCCGAGAAGCTCGGCGGTTCCCCCACGTGCAAGTATGTCCACCTCATGAAGGAAGTGACAGACGCGGTGTCGGCGAAGGAGTGTCAGATCGCGTGCCTGGTCCCGCCGGTGGGGATGGAGCACGTCGAGGCGATCGCCGGGAATCGCGAGAAGATGCCGCCGAAATCGACGTACTTCTTCCCGAAGATCCTGACGGGGATGGTCTACAATTCTCTGCGGAAGGATTGACCACCCCGGATCATGGTCCACGCGCATGGCCGACCCCATCATCTCGCCGGACACGCAGCGGGCGGTCCGGATCCCGCCGCGGCAGGTGCAAACGCACAAGTGGCCGGTGCTCCACGCCGGCTTCGTCCCCGATTTCGAGCCGGGAAAATGGGATTTCACGATCTTCCCCGTCCCGTTCGTGACGGCGATCAAGCGCTTCACCTGGGAGCAATTCCAGGCTTTGCCGCGAACCAAGGTCTTTGCGGACATGCACTGCGTCACACGCTGGTCGAAGCTCGACAACATGTGGGAAGGCGTCGCGACTCGGGAGTTGCTCAACCACGTCACGGTGTCGCCCACGGCGAGGTTCGTGATGGTTCACAGCGAGTACGGCTTCACGACCAACCTGCCGATCGACGATTTCTTCGCCGAGGATTGCCTGTTCGCATTCAAGCACAACGGCGAGGATCTCACGCCGGACCACGGTTACCCGGTGCGTCTGGTGGTTCCGCGGTTGTACGCCTGGAAGAGTGCGAAGTGGGTCCGCGGGATCGAGTTCATGGCAGAGGATCGCCCCGGATTCTGGGAGAGCTGGCAGAACGGCGGCTACCACATGCGTGGCGACCCGTGGGCGGCCGATGGCAGTGGCGACGGGCAGCGGTTCCGCGATCGTGACGGATTCTGAGTCAGCGGATTCCGTAGGTGGCGGCGATCCGCTCGGCTTCGGCGGTCGCCCGGGCGTTGGGGTGGAGTTTCTGCATCTTCTCGACGGTCTGCCGCAGGTTCTTGAGGGTGTCGGCGTTCTCGAAGAAGAATCGGCCGGCGGTTGGATCCGCAGTGCCAAGCCGGGCCGCCAAAATCGCATCGAGCTTCGCCACGGTTTCGAAGAGTTTGCGAGCCCGCAACTCGTTTGCGACTGCCGGATCGGCTCGCAACTCGGCAACGAGTTCCCCGGCCTTTCCGCCGACCGGGCTTCCCTTGTGGCTTGCCGCGATTTTCTCGGCCGTCAGGAAAGTTGCGACGGGGTCGGCTTTCCGGGACTTCCGGGCCGCTTCCAGTGCCCCGATCGTCGGGGCGTGGAGGAGTTCCTGGATCGACTTGGCCGCCTTCGCGGTGGGTGGATCGGGGGATTTCGTCACCGGCAGGAGGGCTGCAAGCACTTCGGGAAACGGTTCCCCGGCCCGCAGGGATTCCACAATTTTCGCGAGTTCCCTGGACTTCTCCGGGATCGTGAGGGAAGCGAGCGGCTTGCGAACGATGGCGGCCCGGGCGTGGGGGGCGGCATCGTACCCTGACCCGCGGAAGATGCAACTGCCGGTGCCGTCGAAGACGAGGGCGTGCGGGGCCGGCGGGATCGTCAAGCGATTCTTGCTCCGCTCGGTGATCGTGGCCGACGCGACCGCCGTGAAGGAAATGCCCCGGCGGTCCATCTCCCGTTTGGGCCGGTCGACCTCGGTGGTGGGATCGGTGCTGACGGCCACCACGCGGACGCCGAAGCCGCCGAGTTCCTCGGTGATCTGGGCCGCCCGGGTCAGGACCGTCGGATCCCGAGGGTGCCAAAACATCACCACGACGATTTTGCCGGTCGCTTCCTCCTCCGTCAGCGGCTTTCCAGCCAGCACCTCGCCGAGGGCCACGTCGGTGATGGCGACCCCGAGCTCGAATTTCTTGGCCCCGTTGTCCGGAAGCGTTGGCGTCTCCGGGCGGGCGGGTGCCTGCCAGATCCCGTCGAGGATCCGGAATGTGACCGGGTCGTGTTTCTTCAACTCGGCCCGAGTGCGGGGGAAATACGCGAGGCGGTCGAAATAGGCACTCGACAACTCGGCGAAGAACTCGGACTCGTTGGAGGCGACGTAGAGATTTCTGTCGTAGAGTTTGCGTTCCAGTGCCTGCCGGTAAGCGGTCCCGATCGCCGCGGCGGTGTCCCGACCGACACGCTGATCGTGCACTGCGTGGGCGAACTCGTGGAGCAAAATCGAACCGGGAAAGTCGTTTTGCGGCTGGTGGATCGCCGTCAGCTTCGCCAGACTCAGCACCGTGACGGCCCGGAATCGTGGGGAATTCTTCCCGTCCGGCAGCAGCGACTGCTGGCTCCCCCCGTAGTAGACCGCGGTCGCAAACCCCTCGCGGATGTTCGGGAGAGCCACTTTCTCGTCCCACTCCACCCACACCGGGATCGATCGCACAAATTCGAGATGCTTCTTCGGCAACGCGGCGACGACGAGTTTCAACTCCTGTTCGAGAACCTCGGCTGGTTTCTTCTCGAACCCCGTCGCGTCGGCCGACGCCGCCTCCTTGCTGACGAGAACGGTGAATCCTTCGATGACCTGCCGGGTGTACCCCGGAACCTCCCCCGGCGCCACCGGCTTCGCCGACGGCCGACTCCCGCGAATCGGCCCCTGGGCCTGCAGAGAAGCCGGTCCCGGGTCGAGCAGCGTCGCGAGAAGGAGAGCCGGCAGGGTGGTCCGGATCATGGTGCGTCCCCAATCTCACAGGTGCGATTGTGAGGAGTTTACCGCCTCGGCCAAACACTGGCGAGAAAATCCCCGCTGGAAGTGAAAATGGCATGAGAGCTTGTACTGATTCGCCCTCACCCGGGTAGCGGAGGTCACGTTTCCACCGGAAACGATTTCCCACAAGGAGTTTTTTTCCGTGCGTCGGTGATGGCTCTCCTGCTGGCGGCTGGGTTGATCTCCATTTCTGCGGCTCCGATTGTTGCAGCGGAGGCAGAATCCCCCGTCGCTGCCAAGGATTCCAAGGGGAAGGCCTCGTTCAGGCACGGCAAGGGTAAGGCGCCGCGTTCGGGCACACGCACGGAAAGGGCCGAGGCCTTCTCTCATAAGCACGGCATGGGGCACCACAAGTTTGGAAAATTCGGGATGGGCATGCACCCCGGCGCGAAGAAGCCCGAAGTCAAGAAGGAAGAATCCCCGAAGAAGCCCGCTCCGGTCGAGCCGAAATGTGAGCCGATTGTACTCCACGCCCTTGCTTCGCTCAGTCTTGGGAACTGGGCTTTTGGTCGTGCCATGATCTGAAACCGGAAACGAGGCAACCGACTTGGGATTTACGATGCGCGCACCGTAAATCCCAAGTCGGTTGTCGCTATCTTCCGGCCGTCCAACCCGTCGAATTCGCTAGGATTTCTGGGGTTTTCTCGAATGGGCGCTACTGGGCTCGAACCAGTGACCCCCACAATGTCAACTTATCGAGAAGCACGGGGAAACCGCAACAAAACACTAGGATTTCGAGCATTTTCAACTTACTCACCGAATCCCCGATGACAACGGATGACCGGAAATAAACCCCGGGAATTTGCGGTCTCGAACCGAATTTCCGGTCAGACGATTCATCATACTTTGTCCGGGTTCAGGGACACTTTTCCGTCGCTGAACTCGGCACAAATTATCTCCGTCGGCCCCCTGACGAGCCGCATGTTCCGCCGGCACACGAGCCGCAGGATCCGCCCGAGCAGCTGCCGTAGCAGGGCATCGCCAGCGACGATGGCGGCGAGGTCGATGGCGATGCCGTCGGGGTCGGCCGCGGGTTGAGGAGGTCGCGGATCGCCTCGGTGGAGGCGTCCGCTGGCAGCGTGTCCAGTTGCAGCTTTCCGCCCTTCGGCGTCATCACGACCATCCGCTTCCGGCTCGGGGTGTCCGGCTCGTCGCGATCGTACTTGGCCGCCCGGACCGGGATCGCTCCCAGGTTGCTGACGACCTGGCCACGGGCATCGCACCCGCCGACGAAGAGTACGATCGGCTTCCCCTTCGCCAGGGCCTCGACCTTGCAGGCGTCGAGGTCAGTCCGGCAGTGTCCGCAACCCAGGGCATCGCGGGCCCGGATCTCGAAGACCTCGTCCATCACTGGGATCTGCAGAGCGAGAGCGGCCCGGGCCTTGGCTGTCTCGTCGCCGGCGATCGCCGACCCCAGGAACGCCACTCCCAGGAGTGCAGTCAGAATAAAACGCATGACAAATCTCCGAATGGTGAATGGGCGAACAGTTATGGTGAGAGTGGCGTGCCGTCGAATGCCCGATAGTAGAAGGGCCGCCCCTTGTACGTGCCGAGAACAAGGCACATGCCCGGCTCTCCTTTTCGAGGCGCTTCGGCGAACCAGTCGATCGGGACCTTCCGGGCAGGAAACCCGACTGCATCGCTGAGGGCGAACGAATCACCCTCACCGACCATCCGGTCGATCGTCGAGGCGTCCGCCCAGAACCCCGCGATGGGCTGGTCTTCCGGGTAGACGCCGCCGGTGTGAGCCGAGTCGCCCCAACTGTTCAGGATAAACCCGCCTTCACGGGGTTGATTCCGGATGCCGATGATCGCCATGCAGTGAGGCCAGGAACCTTGCGCTCGAGCAAATCCGTTCGAGTCTCGAGTCATCGAGAATCCTTGCCCGGAGCACACGGCCACCGGGTAACCCTGCTGGATCGACCGTTTCACGTCGGACCAGGTCTTGACCAAGGCCGTCGATCGAACCGGGTGAACTTTGGCGACCGCCTCGACGTCGTCAGGAACCCCCTTCGAGCCGTAGAGCCGGGCCCGCTGAGGGTCGAAGGTGGTGAGGTCGGCTCCGCCCACCTTCTCCATCGGGACCAGACCACCTTGAGAACTGCACCACTTCGCGGCCCACGCTCCCACCGAGCCGTCGCCGCGGATCTGACCGCCGCCGACCTCGACTCGTGAGCCACCGTAGATCACCTCGACCGATACTGGCTTCCATTCCTCGGCTCGGCCGGCCGCGACCTGGACCGCAAGGCAGATGTCGGCGGAGTGTTTCCATCCACACCCCACGCAACACCCAACATCTCGCTGGTTGACGTTCGGGTACCAGGTCGAGGATTTCCCCGCGACCTTTCGAACAGCACGCCAGAGAAACACTTCCTCGTCGCCGAGGGATGCCTTGCCCGCCGGCGTTTCGGCGAACTGGAGGGTTTTCGCGGGATCGCGGTTGATTGCAATCGACTCTGGGTCGCGAACCCACCCGAAAGTCACCGGCTCGGGAACCGCGATCTGTTCTGCGGGGGGGAATGGCAGAGGGGGAGGGACGTAGGGCGTCTTCGTCAGCCAGGCGAGGGCGAACCCGATCGCCGCCGACGCCAGCCAGCCGGCAATTGCTTTCCGCTTCATTGTTGCACCTCACGAGAGAATCAAGTTTGAGCCAGGGTTCACTTCAGGGCTTCGAGAGCCGCAGCGATTCGGCCAAACGCTGCCTTCGCCGCGGCCCTCGACTCGGGAGTCAGCGGCCCATCAAAGGTCAGCACCTTGGCGACTTCTTCGGCGACCCGCTTTCGCAACGGGACGAGCGAAGTTGCGGGCACGAGGGAAGCGGCCGCCGCCTTGACCCGGTTCGCGAGGTCGACCACCGTTGCCACGTCCGCCCTGTCAACGAACCCGACGGCCTCGCGATAGACCGCCGCCAACTGCTTGGCATCCGTTGCCTTCGTCGGAGAGGGGTCGGCCACGTACAGCGTGGCCAGGTCGCTCGTGAGTTGGTCGACCGGACCCGGTGGGGTCGGGGGAACCGGAGGCCTCGGCGGGTCGCCGAGCACCGTCACCCAGCAACGAGCGGCATCGCTGGGCACGTCCCCCTTCGCCGTCCAGGCCAGGACCAGGTACTTCCCCGGGGTCGGGGTTGTGAAGATGGCCGACTTCCCCTCGGCATCGAGCGGAATGAGATCCGCCTCGTCCGATGCGATCGCCCACTTCACGGTTGTGCCAGTCGTCTCGGCGGAAAGCCGAAGGACTCGGCCGGGCTTCGCGGTCGCCTCCGCGGGAAGTTTCACGACCGGGGCCGGATCCGCCGGGATCGCCCACGCATTCGAAACCGCCGCAAGTACCATCGACGCAAGAAACGATTTCACGGATCGACCCTCGGCTGCGGTGATGGGAAGGGTGCGGACATCCGCACCCAGGGGGTTACTTCTTTGTGGTCGGGCACTTCGGCCCGGGGCACTTGTCGCAGTCGGGGCAGTCAGGGCACGGGCAGTCGGTCAGCTTCGAGGCCATCACCGGGCGACCGTCGGCGGTGTTGACGACGAACACTTGCGGGTCGAGTTGAATCCCGAATCGTGCCGCGAGGAAAACCGCCGCGGCGATGAGCATTGCACGGCCGAAGGCGACAGCCTCGGCTTTCCAGTTGATCGAGGTCGAGGGTTTGACATCGGCCATGATGCACCTTCCTTTCGAAAGAATCGGGCGATTCCCATTCCGCCGCCGGCATCGGTCTGCGGTCGACTTTCAAGCCCCCTGCCGCAGTCGCTGCCTGGCGACGTCGCAATACTCGCTTTCCTGCTCGATGAGGACGCATCGCCGCCCTCCCTGCTTGGCAGCGATCCCCGTTGTTCCACTGCCGGCGAACGGATCGAGGACCAGGCCACCGGGAGGAACACACCGAATCAGATCCCGCATCAATGGGGTCGGTTTGCCAGTGAGGTGGTGCTTGTCGGCCTGGAGGACCGGGTAGGAGTACATGCCCGGAAAACAGCCCTCGCCTGGTGCGGGCCAATCCCCTTTCGGCGGGAATCGGCCGCGGGTGGCCCAGACGACGTACTCGCACTGGTGGCGGAAGTAGCGAGTGTTCGGGGCCCTCGAAGAACCACCCTTGTCCCAGGCGATGATTCCCCGCCAGAGCCAGCCGGCCGCCTGGATCACATCTGTGAGAGTGGGAAGTTGTCGCCAGTCGGTGAAGACGAGGAGATACCCGCCCGGCTTCGAGAGTCGAACGCATTCGCTTAGCCAGAGATGGCACCAGTATCGCCAGGATCGCTGGTCGCGATTGTCGCCGCCGAAATCGGCGTCTGCGAACCGTTTCGAGCCACTCTGGACATACTTGGAAGCGACCGATTGCGATCGTTCGCCGAAGGTTCGCCCGCCGCTGCTGTAGGGCGGATCGGTTACCACCGCATCGAACATTTCCGAGGGCAACCGCCGCGAGACTTCGACTGCGTCGCCCTGGATCACCCGGACAGAATCGGTCTCGTTCGGCAGACTCAGGTTCGCTTCGGAAAAGCGTTTTGGAACAGTAGACTTGACCTTCGGCATGATTCGATCCTTCCAAACCGAGAACTGCCTGTCGCCTTTGGGCAACGCACAAGAACGCAAAAAGGGCGTGGGAACGAGAGGGTCAGTCGACCCTTCCCATTCCCACGCCCTTGACTGGTCTCAGGTGCGGTGCAGGCTCAACCGCGACGCCCGGCAGGCCGGAACGCGGTGGTTATTCCTCAGATCATACCACACTCACTCGGTAAAGCGACACATGTCCTGCCAACTGCCGGTTCCCGGGATGGTTGCGAATCGGCTGAAGGGGGGATAAGGTGTGAACTTGGCAGCGTACGTTACGCGATTCGCCTCGCACTCGAGAAGTGCTGGTATTTGACAACGCAGAGGCGACGAATTCTTCCACCCATTCCGCGAGCGAAACCGGACAGCTTTCCGCGGTAGGCACAAGCCCTGAACGGGAAACCGCCTGGGGCTACTCGGCCAACAATCTCGTCAATACAAAGGTCACAATCGTGTTGTGGAATCGCAGTCGGGTCCCTCTGCGGGTCGGTCCAGTATCTCGCGTACTTTTTGAGCCAGAAGCAGGGGGGAGATCGGCTTTTGTAGACAGTTCTCGGAGGCTCTCAGAACGCCCTGGGGGATCGCCTCATCGTCCGCGCAGCCAGAGATGAAAAGGAACCTAACGCCAGGCTTCGTCTTCATCAGCCTCGCCGCGAAGGCAAGTCCACTCATTTCGGGCATCAAGACGTCAGTAATTACCAAATCAAAGTGAATGGTTTGGTCGGTTGCGAGGCGGAGGGCTTCGGCACCCGACGGAACAGCGACGACTGTGTAATTGCATCGGACAAGAATCGATTCGATAACCTTTCGAACGTCTGCGTCATCCTCGACAAGGAGCAGGGTCTCGCAACCGCTCGGTAAAGTTCGACGCGGAATGTTGGGTTCTGGGCACAAGTCCGGCCCAACCCAAGGGAAGTAAAGTTTGAAGGTGGTACCGAATCCTACCTTGCTAAATACATCTATGTGACCATGTGATTGTTTGACAATTCCGTAGACCGAGGCCAACCCCAAACCGGTGCCTCGGCCGTGGTCTTTGGTCGTAAAGAACGGTTCGAAGATCCTGTTCAGTGTTTCTTGGTCCATCCCGCATCCCGTGTCGGTCACGGAAAGGGTTACGTAGATTCCAGGAGGGATCGGGGAACTACCGTTCACCTCCCGGCCATCAAGTTCCACGATACCAGTGTCGAGGATGATTCGTCCGCCCTCAGGCATTGCGTCGCGAGCGTTGAGAACCAAGTTCAGTATGACCTGTTCGAGTTGACCAGGGTCCGCTTTGATGTGTCCGATCAAAATAGAACTGACCATATCGAGTGAGATGTTAGAAACAATCAACCGGCGGAGTATCTCAACCATTCCAGAGCAAAGTTTGTTTAAGTCAATGACCTTGGCAACCATCACCTGCCGTCGACTGAATGCGAGCAATTGAGTCGTGAGATCCGCTGCCTTCAAGGCGGCTGCGGCGATGTTTGATGCGAACTCATGATATTGGGTTGGTAAGTTGGGATCGTCAACCAGCATCGTCGCGTAGCCACTGATGATGGTGAGTATGTTGTTGAAATCGTGCGCGACCCCGCCCGCAAGCCGACCAACCGCCTCCATTTTCTTGGTGTGGAGCAACCGCTCCTCAAGTTGCTGGAAGGGAGTTGCGTCGCGGATGATGGCGAGCAGGCGGACCCCGTCAGCGGAGGGAAGTGGCACAAGTGAGATCGTTACCGATACCTGGCTCCCATCTTTACGCTGAGCTGGGACGATACGAGCCTCGCTCATGTGCCGAAATGTGGGTGCAGACTCGAACTTTCGGCGGTCGTGCACATGGCGAGTTTGGAGGTGGTGGGGAATGAGATGCTCGACAGGCACACCGATAATGTCGACCCGGGCGTAACCGAATAGCCGTTCCGCCTGAGCGTTGAAATAGATCACTCGCCCGTTTGGGTCAGTCACAAGCATCGCGTCCGGTCCCTGTTCTAGCAGGGCTGCTTGAACAGTCAGCCTCAAATCAAGGGGTCCCGCCGTTTCGGCTCCCAAGGAACTATTTGTGTGCGCGTCAGATCCGATAGAACTGCTGGTCAGAACAGAGTAGCTCACTTCTTTTGCATTCGGATGTTCTGGTCGCCTCTCGGTTGACATAAGCGGCCCTCCAGGTGAGGAACGGCATTCTGGTGGTATCGTCAGAAGTTGCATTGCGTGATTGAGAATCAGAAGTGGCACGCGACCGATTGCGTGGTCGGGAGCAGTCACTGTTCAAATGATTTAACTTGTAGCCGCACGTGTGGAACCTAGTAGTCGCCCGAGTGATCCTGGGGAATTCGACGGTACGGAGTGATAGAGCGATCTGATCGCTCCAGCCCGCATACTTACACTCATCCACATCCCGGCGAAAGTTCCGGAGGAAATAAGAAATGTGGTTCCAGTATCGGGAGAACCTTTCGGAGGAGCTCGACGAGAGACTCGACCTGCAACTTGAGCATGACGTTAGCCCGGTGGAACTCGATCGTTTTCACGCTTACCCCAAGTCGACGGGCCATGACCTTGTTTGAGGTCCCCTTGACGATCAACTCGAGTACTTCCCGTTCGCGAGAACTCAGCTCAGCTAGCCGGGCTTGGACCGCCTTCACTCGTTCGAATGTGGACCGATTCCATCCGTCCTGTCGCAGAGCCTCGGCAACAGCGTCGAGCAACATTTGGTCATCGTAGGGCTTCTCAAGAACGTGGAGCGCACCAGCACGCATTGCACGGGTCGCTGTAGCCACGTTCCCGTAGGCGGTGACCAAAATGGCAGGGGGAGCGACCTCGCGAACTGCCAACTGCTCCAGCACCGCAAGGCCGCTGACACCTGGCAATCGCAAGTCGATGACCACACACCCTGGCTGGTCCGGAGAGAGGGCTTGAAGAAATTCCTCCCCGTTGGGGTATGCTTCGGCCCGGAGATTCACCGAACCTAGCAACCAAGTGAGTGACTTTCGAACACTAGGCTCATCGTCAACGACGAACACGATCGGTTGGGTCATGGGCGTGACTCCCGCTTTTTGCCGACAGTGTAAAAAAGAAAGAGGCCCCTCCCCCATCGCGAGGGTGAGCCCATATCCGACCATCGTGCAACTCAATCAGATTCCTCGCCACGATGAGCCCTAGACCGGTCCCACCGTGTTTCGTAGTGTGAAACGGAACGAACAACTCTTTGTCAGGCGGCAGACCAACCCCACGGTCATGGATTCCAACGAGGACCTCGTCTGACTTGTTATGGAGAACCTCGACGGTCAGTTCACGCCGCTCCAAGGGTGTGTGTTCCATGGCCTCGAACGCGTTCGTAAGTAGGTTGAGAATCGCCTGAGTAATTAGGAGTTTGTCGAGAGGGATCAGAGGCAAATCGTCTGCGAGCTTGCGGAGAATTCGCACCTTCATAGTGCGAGCTATCGGATCAATGATGAATAGAGCTTGAGTGACACTTTCGTGGACCGTACCAAGTTCCAGTTGAAGCGGTCGCCGCCGAATCAAGTCCCGGAGGCTGTGAATGATCCGCCCTGCACGATGGGCTTCCTCAGTTACCGCATACAGTATCTGGGTCATATCGCCCGCTTCCTGAACGGAACTCATGTGCCGCACGCCGCCCTTCGCGTAATTCACGATCGCCGTCAGAGGCTGACTCAGCTCGTGGGCGATACTTCCCGCCATGATGCTCATGCTCGCCAGCCGGTGATAGTCGTTGAGCTCAGTCTCGAGCCGTTTGCGTTGTTCAGTTTCACTCTTGAGGGCCGTGTTGACCGTGACGAGTTCCTCCACCCGGCGCTCAAGTTCGTCCTTTGTGTCGCGAAGCGCCAATTCGGCGGCGCACTTCTCGGTCACGTCAAATGCAACACCAATCACGCCGGTAACCATGCCACGATCATCGAAACTCGGGGCGTATAACATCTCGAACCTCGCCGATCCAAGGGCCGACCGCAGCACGGTCTGCTCCCCAGACAAAGCTCGCCGAATGGCTTCGGACGCCCCCTCGACGTCGGCGAAGAACGTGCTCGCCAACTGACCGACCATATCGCTTGAGTGGTACCCGAATCTATCAAGCGCAAGCCCGTCCGAGAAGGTGATCACGCCCTCCCGATCCAACGTGATGATTACAATCGGCGCACCTGCAACCACGGTGCGCAAAATCGCCGTTACACGCCGTGCGGCGGCCTCCGCCTCTTCGATGGCCTTAACCTCATACACGACCACCCCTATCTCGGCGAGAGCCCGGTCCGGACCAAGGAGGGGAAAGCAAATCGCCTCTCCATGTCGTCCTCCCTGAAATACAATATGAACCAAGACGCGTTCACGCGTATGTACGACATGCCCTAGCGCAGGCGATATCACCCTTGCCAGTTCCGGAGACAACACCTCGTGTGGTCGTCGGCCCAGACATGCTTTTGGAAAATGACCGCTCGCGGTTGCAAGAAAGTCGTTGATGCGAAGAAGACGCCCATCGCGATCAAAGATTGCCATTCCGATTTCAGCCGCACGGAAGAATCCGTTGAGCTGGGCTTCGCTCTTTCGGAGGACCTGCTCCACAGTCCTCCGCTGAGTCACGTCAATCCCTACTATCAATAGATCAGTGACCGTTCCCTTCGAGTTTAAGCGAAAGCGGTTGCGCAACTCGACATCCCGCACTTGCCCTTCTCGGGTCATGATCGTATATGCGCTGCAACTATCGATTTGCTCCGTCCATTTTGACAGGAATCGCTGGCGAGCTATCTCCCGGTCCCGCACGGGAAAAAACACCTCGAACCAGTCCATTCCGCGAAGTTCGGCCAAGCAGAACCCGCTAAGTTCTTCGAAATACGAGTTAGCGTACTCGATTGTTCCATCGGCACGGAGCACTATAATGAAAGCCGGTATGGAATCGGTAATTGCACGGAGCTGGGACTCGCTAGCTTGCAGTCGCCTTGCAAGCCGGTGCAAGTATCTCCATCTGACCAGGGCAAGTAGCACCACCACAATTCCAATCTGCACATCTATGCAGACGCCATTCTGGCAGGACGAGGCCAGCACGCACATGATTGCCAGTTGGTTGAAAATCCTGAGGTCGATGGGAGGGATTCGGGCGGGATGCCCTTGGTAACCCCAGATTGTGGCACCAGTGGGAAGAATCACCGGGATCGCCAGAAGGAAAACTCGGGAGGCAGATGGGTGGCGATCTCGTTTCGTCACGGCAGAATTCTCCGGTCTCCCAGTAGACGATCGTCTCACCAATCGGTCGGCCTTCGAAGAAACCGGATCCAGGGGAGAGGCACCTTTTCGGACTTTTTAGTCTACTTTAGGCTTTCAGATGTCAAGTAGACCTAGGGCAATTCCGAGGCGTCGTTCGGGAATGTCCCAGGCAATCTGCCAGTGTGACGCTCGATGGTGAGTCTGAGGAGATCCTAGACCGAACTGAATTAAAGATGCGTGAGTGTGCGTTAGCACCGTGTCGCTGAGATGAGGCTGATGCAGTCTGGAGGGTCCAAGAATGTTGACCGATTGGTCATCCAATTAATAAGGTGAATATATGAGCAGTTTGTATTTGGATATATCTCAGTTCAGGGCGTCCTACAGAGATGTATACTTGAAAATCTTTGAGCTTGTTTGCGCTTGTAATCGATATCACATGGACAGAGGTGGAGGCGGGCTTCTTGTCTCCGAGGAAAATCATGACGATGGGATAGTGATCAAACTTGCTCCGGCTGTTCCGAGTTTATTGGCGGATGCACTTCTCGATCAGTTACACGGGCATCTCTTGGTTGGGCCGGAATCACAGGAACTGTTCCTTGATCCGAGTTCAGCGTAGGCAAAGATGTAGTAATAATCATATGATATTTTAGAACTTGAAATATATCCTACCATATGATATATGTTTCTATACAACCTTCTTCCAGTTAGGAACTCTCGACAATGCTAAACTTCACTATTTCGATACTTTCCCGGTTTCGGGTCGGACGCCGCCTCACAGGAGCATTTCTCGCTGTCGCCACAGCATGCGGATTGATGGGCTTTCTCGGGATTTCGGCACTGGCTGAAATTCGTTCTTTCCAGGTGAACGCTTCCACCAACCTGATTCCGTCCATTGTATATCTCGATCAAGCCCGAAGTGGATCGCTCCGTGTTCAACGGGCCGAACGGACACTGCTCGCGGCTCTTCGTCGAAATGACGAGCCAGGAATACGAACTGCCCGAGCGAATCTCGAAGCTGGATCGAAGGCAGTCGAAGATGGAATGAGGAATATCGAGGGCCTTCCGTTGAAAGAGTCCGAGAAAGCAGTTTGGAACGACATTCAGACGGCCATAGCGGATTGGCAGAAGGAGCAGAAAGAAGTAATGCGGTTGGCGGAAGCAAGAGATTTCGTCAAGGCCGACGAGGTTGCTCTCGCAGAACTTCGAACGGCGAATCGTGTAAACGATTGCTTTCACAACCTAATTCAAAAGCAGGAAGCGATCGCGAAAAGCGAAACGGATCGAGCCGATGCGATTTATACATCGACCCTCGAGCTGCTGTGGGGGGTCGTTGGAGGGACTGTCTTATTTTCCATTCTCATAGGGCTGATCATTTCGGCATCGATCACAAGGCCAGTCTCTCAAACAATGGAGGTAGTCGAGAGCGTAAGCAATGGCAATCTCGATCGGCGCACACCCGATCTCGGACAGGACGAATTCGGAAAACTGGCCGCCGCACTGAACTCCGCCATCGATTCTCTTGCTGCGTCCCAAGCCCGGGGTGCCGACTTCGACGCCCAGCTCCAAGCCGTGAACCGTGTCCAGGCCTCGATCGAGTTCAGCCTGGACGGGATAATAGTCAAGGCAAATGACAAATTTCTTTCGTCTCTTGGATACACAATTGAAGAAATACGCGGAAAACATCACCGAATGTTCGTCGATCCCGCGTATGCCGCCAGTGCCGAGTACCGAGAGTTTTGGTCGAAGCTCAATCGCGGCGAAGCGATCGTGGAAGAGTTTTTGCGGTTCGGAAAGGGGGGGAAACAGGTGTGGATCCTGGCCTCCTATAACCCGATTCTCGATCCCTCCGGCAAGCCTTACAAGATCGTGAAATTCGCTAACGACATAACCGCGACGAAAGTGATGGAACAACAGATTCGCGAGACTTCCGAACGCCAGCGACGAGAAGCCGACGACCTTCGTTCGCGAGTGGACTTAATTCTCGAAGTCGTCTCTGCGGCTGCCGAGGGCGACTTGATGCGAGACGTGCCAGAAATGGGTGAAGATGCCGTGGGTCGGCTCGGGGGTGGGCTCAACCAGTTCTTTTTGGACCTTCGGTCACGTGTGAAGCGAATTGCCACAAACGCGTCCGAGGTCTCAAACGCGGCGGAAGGGGTATCTCGCGTGAGTACCGACTTGTCCTCAAGCGCGGAGGAGGCCGCTGCACAGGCCGGTGCCGCTTCGGCGGCAGCTGAGCAGGTATCCAAGAGTGTGCAAACGGTCGCCGCTGCAGTGGAAGAGATGGGTGTGAGTATCCGAGAGATCGCAAAATACGCGGCCGACGGTGCCCGTGTTGCGAATCAGGCGGTCTCGGTAGCTAAGGAAGCAGACACTACGGTAGGCAAACTGGGGGCATCTTCCGCCGAGGTTGGACAAGTGATCAAAGTGATTGCGTCGATTGCACAGCAAACCAACCTCCTAGCACTGAACGCTGCAATCGAGGCTGCTCGAGCTGGGGATGCTGGCAAAGGATTTGCGGTTGTCGCCAACGAAGTCAAAGAACTTGCGAAGGAAACGGCAAGGGCTACGGAGGATATCGGTCACAAAATTGCCGCGATCCAAGCTGATGCAGCGGGATCAGTAGAAGCGATTCGAAAGATCTCCGGCACAATCGCTCAAATCAACGACATCTCGGGTGCAATCGCAGGAGCTGTTGAAGAGCAGACGGCAACTACCGCCGAAATCAGCCGCAACGTATCTGAAGCCGCACAAGGGAGCGGCGAAATCGCACAAAGTATCACATCCGTCGCACACGCGGCACAGACCGCTACCGCTGGGGCGACGAAGGCTTCCCAATCGGCTACGGACTTGAATCGAATGGCGGAAGAACTCCATGGATTGATTGCTCGATTCAAGATTAAGCCGATTGGGCAACAGTGCATCACGTCGTCGGATCACGTGCATGACAATGCTGAAGGTGAGTTCTATCGCCACTCGACTCTTAGATTTCAAAATGGTCCCTCACACTCGTCGCTTCGCGTCGACGGAAAGCCCGCAAAAGTTCGGAAGCTATCAGCAATAGCTTCCGATTGTGTGAACCCATAAAGGATGAGATCGAGACACCCATAGAGGATGAGATCGAGACAACGAGAGGCTTCAGGAGGAGCGGCCATGCCACAAGTGCGTCGTCCTGCGGTCGGGCGAGTCCGAGGCGTCCGTTAGAAGTCGGATCGTCTCGGCATCGACGCCGGCACGGGAGTCCGGATCCGCGACAAAGCGTGACCAGATCGGCAATCCCCGTGGGTCGCGAAGTTCGACGCGGGGACCACCGAGCGGGCCGGCACATATGAGTGAGGTGTTGTCAGCAAGGTACAACTCGACGCAGGGCACACCGGGGGCGTCGGTGAACCCAGAGGACAGAAGCCATCGTGGTTCGAGAGGAGCGACACTCAGCGACGCTGCGAGCGGATCATGAGGGCTGGCAGAAGCAGCACCGCTCCGCCGACGAGGTATGACGCCTCGCCAACAGCGAGATGCCAGAGCCAGACCGCGACAAACGCCGCCAGAAAAGAGAGAATTACCCGCACGTACAAACTCCCTACAGAGCGAGTCTACCGTAGAGTAAAACGAGAAGACATTGCAGCTCGTGCCAAAATTCGTGAATCGCATCACGCCAGTACACTCCGAAGAGGCAGACCTCCAGGTTCTCGTAATCGAACCGAGTGCGGACGCCCGCGCCGAGGCCGGCACAGACCAAACCCTCACGACTTGGCCAAATGGCAAAGCAATAAGAATAGTTCCCCGCTGCCGGGTGTATATGCTCCCCTCGCTTCGACCAAGCAGTACAACGAACCCGAGGAATGGGGGAAATAGAGTTCGGGCAGCAGGTTTGTGCGACCCCAGGCAAAAATAGCCCCAGCAGTTCCAATTGTGCGATCCATGGTCACATCGACAGACCCGTAGTATCCGAACGAGGGACCACGGAATACTCCATTGTCACCGTTAGCGACAACGGGGTTTGCTTCTGTGTAGAAGTGGAGACGAAACGTAGCGTTCGTAAGTCCCGCCGTGGTTTTCCATAGTTCAACTGCAACTAGCTTGTATGCTTTGCCAGCTCCCGGCGAGTAGACACTAATTGTTAAAGCCTGAACGGAGCCGGCAGTAGTGCTGTTAGCTACCAAATCGCCTACATCGTAAGTGGTTGTATTTGCCGGCCGTGAGAAATACACCTCATTTGTTCTCATGAACTCTGGGTGGTCCTGACCGAGTGATCCACCAACGATATTTACGTTAGGCGTGTTAGTTAGTTCGACTTGTGCCGTACCGATGACTTCGACATTGGGCGTGCCGGATATCGTGGTTCGAGTCATCAGTTGTCCGTAAAGAATCCCAACTGGAGTCACATTGCTCCCGCCGTACAATCCAGCGATCACAAGTGGTCGAGATGAAAACGCTTCACCGCTCAGCACAGCGCCTTCAACTTGAAGCTTACTAGTAGGATTGTTCAGCCCCATTGGATTACCCCTCCTTCGCGATGAACGTGGAACCAGTGGTCGCACCGAGAATCGACACAGTCCCGCTCGGGATGAACGAACCCTCAAACACCAGCGAACCGCCAGGCTCCCCGGGATTCGCCGCGGCCGCGAGCGGGTAACTGTCCGCACTGGTCGCCACCGCACCGACGTTCACGTAGAGGATCTCGACGGACGTGTTGCAGATGAAGAAGTAACGCCGGGCCGCGTTCGCCGCAGCGATTTGCTGGGCGGTCCCGCCTTCGGTGATGGAACCGGAGCGGTCGGTCAGCGGACCCGCGACAGAACCTCCTCCCGATGGCAAAGCCAGACCGCCCGCTCCGTCGTCGGCCAGCGGCACGACGAATTCCACACGGCCGCCGTTGTATTCGGCACCGACCGGAGGCAATGCGGCCTTCGTTGGTGTCACTGGCATGGAAGCCTCAAACGCAAAAAGGGCGTGGGAACGAGAGGGTCAGTCGACCCTTCCCATTCCCACGCCCTTGACTGGTCTCAGGTGTGGACTGGTTTCCCCTGCGACGTTCGGCTGGCCGTGTCGGAGGTGTTACCTCAATATTACCAAATTCTCGCCCGAAAGCGATCCTCACGCTGCTTCGCGGAAAACCGCCTGGGCGAACAGCCCCTGGCCGAGCGTCCCGGTTCCCGCGGTGACTGCAACGACCACCTCGAAGACGTCGCCCGCCGAATAGCTCGTCGAAGAGAGGTCCCCCTCGACCAGGTCGAAAGCGGCGTCGCCGCTGTCGATCTCGATGGTGCCGGTGAGGATCGTCGTTCCGTTCCTCTTGAGGTCCACATCGATCGTGGAATCCCCGATGCAGGCGGTCGCGACGCCGGCGGAAAAGCTCTCGACAACCCCGCCGGACTTCGCGACGTGGACGACTCGCCGCTCGGCCGTGGCCGCGGAGCCGTGGGCCTGGGTGAGCCGTTCGAGGTACTGGTGCGATTGCTTGTCCACTGATAACGGCGAGGCGGCGGCGAACTGGTTGTCGCCGATGCAGTTCGCGGGGAGCACGACTCCGCCGGTGAACTTCGCTGCACCGTTGAAGGTGACCGGGTCATCGAATCGAGCGGACATAGTGCCTCCTGGATCACGCGATGGCGGTGATGATCCCGCCGGTGATAGTCATGGTCTTGTTGTTCCCGGACGCATCCTTGAAGGTCTGCGTCGTCGTGAGTCCATCGGATCCCGCGCACCCGAAGCCGACGTCGCTGTAGAGCCGGCCTCGCACGGCGATGAAATGAGTGCCCCCACCGAGCGAGTCATAGACAAGCACGAGGTTCGGTTGGGTGCCGGCACCCGGCGCGGAGACTGGCGCGGTCTGCGGGCCGGGGAGAGAGGCGCCCCAGAAAAAGCCCAGGAAGTGGGTGGTCGCGGTCCCGCCCCCGGACGCCGCCTGGGTGAAGACCGAGGTGCCCGAATTCCAGGAGCCGTTGTTGTTGGCCCGGGCAATCCACCCGTTGTCGCCGCAGCGATTTCCCGCCCCGTAGTTCTGGGCCCCGTCCTCGAAAAAGACGTGGGCGTAGGAGTACACCGACGGAGCCGCGAACGGGGTCAGGCTGTCAAACTGCCGTCCGCCTGCGATGGAAAAGCCCGCGACCTGGGCGAAGACGCCGTTCTGGTTGACGTACAGGTTGGCCTTTTGAGCACCGCCCGTGGCCGTGGCGATCGCCTGGAAGGCCACGCCATCGGGGTAGCTCACGAAGTAGGCGGTTGCGATTGGAGGGGGTGCCGAAGCGGACGGCCCGTCTATCGCAAGCGAGCCGGCGAGGTTCTTCTCTCCCTTCCACCACTGCGTGGTCGTGTTGAGGATGCCGGGGTAATAGGTGTAGGGCCCGGTGCCAGTCCGTTGAGCATCCTGGACTGGCAGGAACTCGTAGCGACCCGACCAGCCGACGCTGGCCCACATGAGTACGCGAGAGTCGGCTGGGAGCGGTTCCGCGAATGACGAGCCGTCCCAGTTCTTCGCACACACCGCGAAAGTCGTGCTGCCGGGGAGAGCGGATCCCGACCCACCAGCATCCACCCAGACCCCAGACGAATTGAGCCGCACTTCCTTCCAGCCATACTTGACTGCTCCGCCGCTCGTCGTGCCGACGTTGTTGATGATCCGAGCATGCCAGACTCCGCCCGCCCCGGGAGCTCCGGGAGCCCCGGCTTCGCTCGCCGCGGCGACGAACACAGGGAGCGAGTCCTCTTCCTTCTCGCCGACGACCAGGCCAAAGGTCCGCTGCCCTTCCTCAAAGGTTTGGCTCCCGGTAGCGAGGATCCAGCAGTCGTCTTTCGAGAGCGTCAGGGTGGTCGACTCGATGGGCAGGTTGTCGCCGGTTCCGCCATCGAGGGAGACCACATTCCCGGCGACCGTGGCGTCCATGTCCTTCCGCGACCCGCCCGACCAGGCGATGTCGATCTTGTCGCCTGTGATGAAACCGTGCCCCGCGGAAAGGGTGACCGCTCCGGTGTCGTTGTCGGTTCGGGTCGTCAGCGGTCCTTCCCGGCCGTCGGCCAGGTCAGACCAGGTCGGGTCGGCGTCCAGGAGCATCTGCATCCGGGCGGGGTAGAACCCGCCGACGGATTCCCCGGTGACCAGAAGCGGATGCAATGCCGGCCCGCCGTTGTGAGTCCCGCCGGGAACCGGCCCGGCCGTGTTGCCCCGGGCCCGGTCGAACTGCTCGGCGAAGCGAGCCGCTGCGGCGACGCGGAGCACGTCCGCGGCCGAGAGCATGGCAGGCTGGTTCGGGTCGACGATCATCACCACTCCAGGAAATGGGCGATGGGGGACCAGTCCACAGGCCGGTAAACGTCGATGGCCAAAAACACCGGCTGCGGGCCGATGAGGACAAGCACCGTCCCTTCCGCGGCGGTCGTCTCGTCCGGATGCTGGGCGTAGTACCCAAACTGATCCCAGCCGGTTTGACCGGTGTTCACGGTGTAGGTGAAGGAGCCGTCGGCATTGACGGTGACGGTTCCCTTGGTGGGATTCCGCCCCGAGTTCGCCTGGGCGGTCTGGGCACCCGGTGCCAGGGCGAGGATCCCCGGGGCCGGGATGTTGAGCGAGGAACCTCCAACGCCGAAGATCCCCACTCGGGGCGTCACGGTCGGGTTCACGATCGGAGCGGGAGTCGCCGGCATCTTGTCGCTTGGTTCCGGAAGCGGGCCGCCCCGGCCGTCGAGGAGCGGAGGGTGCGTCGGCTTCTGGGCCGTCGTGGTGATGGTGGTTCGACCCCCCTCGCGGAGCTTGCGGTACCCGGCATCGAGGACGATCCGCCGCCACCGGGTCGGCTCGACGACACCATCGGGCCGTTTCCAGGTGCCATTGTCGAAGTCGACCTGGGTCCGGACCTGCCAGTAGAACTTCGCTTCCTCCGGAGTTGCACCGCGTGCTCGCAGCATCCGCTTCGCCGTGATCCCACCGATCTTCACGGTGCCCGGTGCGGCCTGGATGGGTAGACCGAACGTGGTCAGGTCGCCATGGTTGAACGGTTTGAGGTTGGTCGTGTTCTTGAACCGCTCGGCGAGTTCGGGATCCCACCCGTCGTATGGCACGTTGCGAACGATCACAAGCGAGGTCCGGGACCGGTCGACCGGCACGCCCCCCTCGAAGAAGTCGAGGGCGGAGTTGGCGACCATGGCCCCGTGGATGTCCTGGGTGACGTACTCCTGGTACGGGATGTCCTGGTAATCGACCTCGGCCGGCTCGGCGGTGGGATCGGTGGAACCCTCGTAGCTGACCTGGACAATCCACCAGTGGGGGTTGTTGGGATCCCGGCGAGCAACGCGGAGCACGACCACCGCGTATTCGTCGAGGATTTCGCCGGCGACATAATGCCAGCGGTCGTTCTCGTCGAGTTCCCAGTCGTACTGGCGAAACGATTCGCCGGGTTGGGGGAGCGGGGCCAGGACCTTGAGGACATCGAAGGCAGTGGCCGTGTCCAGGTTCATCGCGACCCGCCAGGCCGTCCGGTAGCGGTGCTCGGATGGGACGGCGTGTTCCCCTTCCCCCTCATCGATGAGCAGGACCTCGACGGCTTGCGGTGCGACGATGTTCTCGAGGACAGGCATCGACTACCTCGACAGGGGAACGACGATCGGGTTCTTGGCCGCCTCGTACTGCCGCAACTGGTCGCGTGCCACTTCGAGTTCCTGCTGGTTCGTCTCGATCAACTGCTGCAGAAGCGAGGGAACATCCCGTGCCCCCTGCTGAGCGGTAATCGCGGCCGCGGCGGACTGGCTCCCCATCTCCATCGCCGAGGGAAGCCGAAACTCCCGGTCGATCGCACCGGACTGGGCAAGTTCGCGGAGCTTGTCGCCGAACGCCCGGGCAAAGATGTCGTCGGTGATGAGGCCTTCCTGGCGGGCCCGGTTCAGGTTCGCCTCGGACTCCCGAAACGCTTCGAGGGGATCGCGGAAGAGCTTGTTCGCTTGCTCCGCCGCGGCCCGGACATCGGGCGGGATCTGTTTCGGCACCTCAAGGGGACGGTTCTTCGCTGGCGACCCGGACTGGTCAACGATGGGAACGCCCGCGAGCCGAGGCGGCGGAGCGATCTCGCCGTTGGTGACGATGACCCCGGCGCCAGGCCGCTCGCCCACCTGGGGCGTCGTTCCGTCTGGATTCGTGCCGAGGATTCCCGCGAACCGGTTCGGCTTCGCCGCCAGGGCGTCGT
>CAZKIQ010000085.1:0-22012 GCA_964552815.1 uncultured Alcaligenaceae bacterium
GGCAACCCCCTGCTGCCGCGGCCTCAGCTACTGCTGGGTCGCTAAACAAGTACCACCGGAGTGTCTTTGGGCTGATCGAGCCCGATTGACGAAACTCGATCACGAAATTCCGCTCGGAATTGTGACACCTTTTTCATCCCGATTTCGATTGTGACGGTAGAAGGGCATTCGCTCTTCGATCGGCACACCGCCGACACCTTCAACCGTACCTTGTGGTCTCGCCCATGAACTTCACCAAAGCGCAGACGCGCGCAGGTGCCCTATTGCGCACCCGTCTCGATCTGGAATCTCTCGGCGAGCGAGTCGTCCCGGCCGCACCTGTGATACACAATTTCAATGCGAGCCAGGTTGGAATTGGACAATGGATGCTGAGTGGGACTGTTACTGACGACAATCCCGTAGAAGGGCTAGCCGTGTCGCTCGTAGGAATCGGAACTTTCCTGGATGTCAAGGCTGAGGTGGAAGCGAACGGTAGTTTCTGCATCCTTGTTGATGTGAATCAAAGTGGATTTGTTGAAGCGACCGTTGAGGATTACGACTCCGAGGTCTCCGACCCGGCCCGGGTTTATCTGCTCTGATAACGGTGGGAAATGGAACTGGTTGTGGCCAAGTTGCTGGTTCGACGCTGCCTTGAAGTCGGCGAACCGGAAGTGCTCAGGAGATGGCTCGCAGAGGTGATCGGCACCGACCACTCCATTTCGTCTCAGAGACGAGCAGCGGACCTGCTCGTCTCGACATTGGCTGGCCCTTCCATCAAGTTCGCCGGTGCGACTACAGAGACTCGAGAGAGTGTGCTTAGAACGATCGGGGAGTATGGAAGTGAGTGCTGAGCCGGCCGCTGATACAGTCTTCGATATCCGTTCTACATCGCTACCATCGCCTCACATTCTCGACGCGATGCCAGATCCGATCTGGGTGATAGACAGGCGGGATCGAATAGTCATCTGGAACCAAGCTGCAGAAAGGGCTTATGGATTGCCATCGATGCATGCAGTCGGCCAGTCCGCCCTGTTGTTCATTCCTCAATGGGCGGTTTTCGAGTTCGCGAGAAGTTGTGAAGCCGTGCACAGACATGGGGTATGGATCGGCGAACTCACGACGCAGAATGCCACCGGATTCATCCGACTGGTTGAGGCTCGCATTGGAGGAGTTCGCGGATCCGACGGTTCCCTTGACTTGCTCGTCGCGCAATTAATGGATATAGGGGACTGGCGAATTCAAGCCGAGGCGGCGGAACGCGTGGCGAGATGGTCCTGTATCCGCGCGTTGGCGGCAGCAATTGGCGAGGACGCCCGGCTATCAGAAGGTGCCGAGATCGCTTCCCGATTTGCTCGAGGCCCAATTCCCGAAGTTCTGGCAACGTCTCAAGGCTCAGGAGAGTTGATTCTTGTTCTGTGCCAACGGGCGATCACACGCGAACTTGTTAAAGCCCTCCTTCACGGGGCTGGATATCAACCGATCATCGCACAAGACGTCATTGATGCTGTCCGCCTGACAGCGCAGCTTCGGGATCGGATCAGCGCAGCCGCGATTGACCCGCATCCCGCCACTCTGGACCTCTCGACAGAGTTCAGACGATTCCATCCACTCCTTCCGATCGTTGAGCTTGAAGATGGCCTCGATCCAAACCGATTTCTTGAGGCCATCGCTGAACGGGTTTCCGACACAATTCTTTCGGAGGCTGGTCTCTTGAAGCCTTAATTGGCAGAGAGGGACCGAACGTTGGAAGTAGATGCGCACGATCCTCGGCTGCAGTAGCGTTACGCATCGCTGGATGGAGAGTCCGTCTTTCACTCGCTGCCAGTCGGCCAGTCGACTTGGTCTTCGTGAGATTGTATCCCGATAACCCGGGCACGCTGGGGTGCTGACGGTTTGACGGACAAGCCGAAAGCTGAAGATTGCCGAAAGTAACGGAGTCGGTCATGGCCAAGAAAGAGATACCCGCAACTGCCAAATCCCCTCACTCTCGACGGCGGTTTTCGGAGGAGTTTCGCCGCGAGGCCGTCCAGATACTACTCGATGAACACTCTGCCGTCGATGTCGCACAGCGGCTCGGGCTCGCCAATCCCACCCTGCTTTATCGCTGGAAAGCACTTCGTCTTCGCCAGTCCGGACCACTCGCCACCGCACTCGACGACCGGCGTCACCAGTCCGTGGGTGGTCGCGGTGCCCGATTCCGATTCCGGGGAGGCGGAGGGTGTACTGACCGGCACCCGAAGAAGGGCCCGCCAACTCCTGGCGGGCGGACCATTCGCATCGGCGAAGCTCGATCGGTGCCGTCAGCTTCTTGGGGCCACGAATGCGAAGGACTCGCCACGGGGACCGACCCGACCCGATCGGCCGGCGTGGTGAGTGCCAGACGGTCAGCTCCCGATTTGCCAAAAAGCAGTGCAGACAAGATTCGAACCTCCCGCAAAAATCCCGAGGAAACAGCGGTTTTCGACGACTGCGCTGCATAATGCGACGCACTGCGCGAAACAGACTCCCTGTCTTCGTTCTCTTCGACCCCTGGCCAAGCCTTCCACTGACCCTCCGCGAGGCGTTTTTGTCACGAGGCACCGTGGGGTCGACTAATGCCAGGTTTGACTCATCGCCGAAGGCCAGACCCATTGCGACCTACAGACTTTTCGGAACGAGCGAGATCAGGTATCCTGCGTAAAGCTCGCCAAATCCGCTTGCACCCCCGCTTGCACCTCGCCATCCGATTTCGAGAAAAGATCAGGGGCGAGTAGCTGGCCCGATGACTGTCGGGCGTTGTTGAGGAAGCTCGTGAGTCCGTCGCGGAACCCGGCCTCGGTCGCGTCGAGACCGGACCCGAGCCAGAGCGCAAGCCCGCGGTCGCACTCCCGCCCGTCGATCAGCCGTTGGCGGATGGCGTCGAACCCAACGTTGTCGAGAATGCGGGCGAGGATTTGCTCGAAGCAGTAGACCCGGCCGGCCAGCTTCACACACAACGACTCGCAGACGGCATCCGTTCCCGCCGCCGCGACGAGCCCGATCAGGCTCTTCTTGTCGCCGGTGACGATCACGGAACCATCGATCAGTGGGCACGTCGCGAACAGGACGGCTTCGCCAGCGTCGATGTTTTTGTCCGTCTGCTCGGTCAGCGCGGACGTGGCGACAGGGTCCGGTGCAACGTCGAGGTCGGCGACCGCCTCAAGGAACGCTTCGAGTCGAGCGTAGCTCGCGTCGCCGATCCGCTTCTGGTGCTTCTTCGTCCGCACCGAGAAGCGGGTCGCCCGGACGATGTGAACTTCCGTCGTCGTGATGCCGAAGGCGGCCAGGAAGTCGTCGAAGAGGTCGCAGCGGGCGAGCTTGAAGAGGATGTCGTTGTCGGCCAGGACGATCACTCCGGCGTCTCCTGCCGGGTGATTCGCATCAGGAACTCGCTGCTGTCTTCCGGAAGTCGCTCCCAATCGAGGTTCGCAGCGAGCCGGTCGCCGATCATCCCGACTGCGTTGGCCTTCGGGTGCAGCACTTTCAGGGCGGCGTTCGCCACTCCCCAGAAACCGTCCCCTTCGTGGTAGGCACAATTCAATACGACGTGCCCCGGGTCAACCCGATTTCGCCGGCCGTAGGCTTGTGCGAGTTGTGCCAGCCGTTCTGCTTTCGGCCACCGGCCCACTTCGAAACAAGTGTCCGCGTTCCCGGTAAGCAACTCGATCGAGTAGCGATCGGCCTGCTCTTCCTCGGCATCCGGCTCGTTCTCGTGGACTGTTTCGTCGAGCAGCGCACCGTTCTCCGGAACGTGACCATGATGTAGGTGTCCCAACTCGTGGGCGAGGATGAACAGTTGCCAAGCGGGTTGCGACTTTTCACTGCAGAGGACGACGGCTGGACGCCCTTGCACCCGAAGCGTAAAACCCATCGGCTTCTTTCCGACGTCGGTTGGGAAGTTGTTGACGTGGAGTACGGGGATGCCCGCCGCCCAACAAGCATCGAGCAACTGCTCGAACCCGACCCACGGGGAGGATTCCAGGATTTGTTCGCGCAACGCGGACGCGGACGGGACAGGTTGGTAAGGCCGGTCGATGGCCGCTGCCGCCAGTTGAGCGGCGCGGGTTGCGATCACCCGAGCGAGCAAGAGTTCGTCGTCCGTGGTTCCGGCCTGCTTCTTGTACTTGCAGACGCCGAAGTCCTTCAGCCGGAGCGTGGCCGCGGGGTCTTGAAGCGTGACGATGTCGATCCCGAGGTGCCGGGACAGGTGCATGAGGCCGATGCTGCGGCTTGCGGGGTCCGTCCAGAGTTGATCGTCCCACCACGTCGGAAGCGCAGCGACTTTCTTGAGGTATGGTCTTGTGAACCCGACCTCACGGAGCCGTTCGTACAGGGTTTTCGCAGTCGTCGCGGTCAAGATGGCACATTCTCCCACCTGGGGTTCGTTGAAGTGGTTGTAGATGAATTCTACGACGCGGCGAAGTCGCACGGTAGCGTCGTAGTGCAGATCACAGGCTTCTGATTTGCGCTATTGGGGTGGGAGGTGGTACACTAAATTCGCCGGATGACGATGCGGCCCGCGAACCGCACCGTCCTACGCAGCCCGGCGGCTGACTCCCTCCCCGGAGAGTCGGCCGCCGGGCGGTCCGGTTCCGGGGGAATGCCATGTCTGTAACCCAATCGCTCCGCAGTGCCGCGGCATCTGCCGCCCTCCTTCGGGACGCCGCATCGCGAGCGGCAGTTTGCCGCGCGGAACTCCAGGCCGCACTTGACCGGCTGGCCACCGCTGACGACGCCGCCCTCGCCGAAGTGCTCCTGATCCTGGGGCGGGCTCTCACGGCGTGCGACATTGACGTGGACCGCATCCGCCGACTGCTCGACATCGTGACCGCCGATGATGCCGAATCTTCTACCGCGCGTGTGGCGGTGGCCGATCTCCTCGCGGCGGCCATCGGGCAGAACCGTGCCGGGGTCGAGGTGGTCATCGCATTCTGCCGCAGGCAAACCCGGCGGGTGGTCGACTGGTCCCGGCCAGTGAGTCTGGATTTGATGGATACGACGCTCTGGAGCGATGTAGTACGAGTAATGCACTTCTCCCTCGCGACACACCTGCTCCGGATGGCCGACGATCCGCTTTACCTCGCTGATCTTGAGCTTGAAGCTTTCGGCGAGCCAGAGGAACTTGACGGTTCGCCCGCGCCTGGCGAATCCGGTACAGTCCCTCCGCCCCCGCCGAGTTCGGGCGGTGTCAGCGAGACGGCGGCCGACACACAGGAACCGTCACCAGAACCGACCGGCTCGCAGGTGCCGCCACCAGAATCATTGCCACCGGACGGCCCTTCGGAGCCGCTCGGGTTCACTTGGCAGAGAGTGACGACGAACTTCAGGCCCGATGAGCTACGATTTCACCGTCTGCTTCGGATCCTATGGCCGTGTCGACGATTTGCGGGCGGGGCGATGAGTCTGCTGGACGTTGCAGAACAATACGGGGAGATCACCGGTGACGACCCGCCGAGCACGGAAACCATTTCAAAATACGCGCGCGGTCTGAATCGGATTCTAGCCCGAACGGGCTTTCCCGACGAACTCGCGATCGTCGACTCCCACCTCGTCTGGACACCAGAAACATTCACGAATCCGCGTGGTGTCCGCTCTGGTGTCCGGGTCGTCTGAGATAGTGCCTCCGTCGAGCCGAGTGGCTCGCTCGGAGGGCTGACCAGTGACCGCGACTATCCCGCCGCCTCCCGCTCAGTCTGTGATCCCTGATGCAGTCGCCATCCGTGCCCGCCTCCAGCAGGTGCGGGCGGAGGCTCGCGTCCTCGCCGGAATCCTCCGGGCGATGGAGGGCTATACGCCCGCCGCTCGCACGGCGACTGCCGATGGCGTGGCCATCCAGGTCCGGCAGGAGGTGACCCGTGCCGGCTGACACCACCATCCAGTCCGAGATGCTCGCTACAGTCTCGCAGTCCGTCCGCGAGGCGCTCGACCCGCCACTCCTACTCGGCCACGACGACGCCGCCCGACTACTCGGTGTGAGCCGCAGTGCGTGGTATCGACTCGCGGGCTCCGTCGGATTCCCGGCGGCGGTCGCCGTGCCAGGGAGTGCTCCACGGTGGCGGCGCGCGGACCTGGAGCGGTGGGTCGAGCGACTCGGCGCTCGTCGAGGTGGGCGTCGAGGTGCCTCGAGATGAGTCGATCCGGCAGGGGCCCGAATCCCCAGCGGGTCGTGAGTCGGACCCTGAGAGTCACAAACAGGAGCACTGCCATGATAGGCGCGACCGTCGAGCAAGTCAATGAAAAACGTAGGCGCAATCGACCGAACACATCACGGCGCCGACCGACGCACACGGAAGCGCTCGACCGGATGCTGGGCGTGCTGGAGGCGATCCGCGACGGTCGCGCCGTACCTGTCACCCATGAGGTGGCTCGTCGCGGTGTGGCGATGGTCGAGGCGGCGGGGGTGTGGTGGACGAGCGCCGCGGAGATCCGGCGAGTCGACGAGGAGGGCCACCTGTGAGAGGCATCCCCGACCACGAACTGGCCGCCATCTTCCCTTTGATGGGCGACGAGGAGCTCCGGGATCTCGCCGACGACATCGAAGCCAACGGGTTGCGAGATCCGATCTGGCTGCTCGATGGGAAGATCCTCGACGGCCGGAACCGCTACCGGGCCTGCAATCTCGCCGATGTCGATCCCCGCATCGAGGAGTACCGCGGGAAGGATCCCCTGGGCTTCGTCGTCTCGAAGAACTTGCACCGCCGCCACCTCGACGCAGGCCAGCGCGCGATGGTTGCCGCGCGACTCGCTCAGCGAAAAATCGGGGAAAACCAGCACAACGAGGGTGAACAAATTTGTTCACCCTCCCTGAACGAGGCTGCCGCTCTCCTGAACGTCGGCCGTGGGTCGGTGGTGAGCGCGAAGGCGGTGTTGGCCCACGGAAGCCCGGAACTCCAGGCCGCAGTGGAGAAGGGCGAGGTGAGCGTGTCGGCCGCCGCGGAAGTCGCGAAACTGCCCAAGTCGGAGCAGAAGCAGACAGTGAAGGGCGGGCCGAAGGCTGTGCAGAGGGCAGCGGCGCAGAAGCGGGAGGCCAAGATCGAGCGGTTGGCCGCGCTCGGGCAAATTCCGGACAAGAAGGGGACCGAAGAGCCTGGCCCCGCCACAGTGCCAAGCAAGGCCATTTCACACGCGATGGAAGCCATCAACTCGCTCCGGTTGATCCGGTCATATGATCCGCGACGGGTGGAGGGATTTGAGAAGGTCCACCGTTGGATCCAAAACGCACTGAAGGGTGATCCGCCCGACGACTTTCCGGCTGCGGTCGAGGCGATGTGCCGAGAACTCGACGGCGTCGTCGACCGGCTGAAGTCCCTGAAGGCGTTGCCTCTCGCCTTCCACATCCACTTCGATTCGGCAATCGCTCAGGTGCAGGCCGCCCGGAAGACCCTATGGCAAGGTCGGCCGGTCCACGAGTGTCCGTACTGCGCTGCGAACGGGGAAGTGCGGAACGACTGCAACGCCTGTCACGGGCTGAACCGGGTGAAGGCCACCACCCACAAGAACGGGGTCGAAGCGACCCAGGGGGTGGCGAGGTGAAAACCCTCCGCCCCTACCAGAGCGCGGCCCTGGAAGCTACGCTGCAACGCCTCCGCGAGTACGCGAGCACCTGCGTCGTGCTCCCGAC
This sequence comes from uncultured Alcaligenaceae bacterium, assembly GCA_964552815.1. Classification (GTDB taxonomy): domain Bacteria; phylum Planctomycetota; class Planctomycetia; order Gemmatales; family Gemmataceae; genus CAYUHJ01. The sequence continues at coordinate 7,619 of CAZKIQ010000085.1, forward strand.
CGGCCTCGGGAAGACAGTCTACGCCTCGAAACTGTTGTGCGGGTGGGAGCAGGGCAACTGCCTGTTCCTCGCCCACACTCGGGAACTCATCACCCAGGCCGCCGACCGGCTGGAACCGGAACTCGGCTACCGGCCACCCACGGAAATGGGCGTGCAAGGTGCGGACCTCGACACGCTGTACCAGGGCGGGCTCGTCGTCGTCGGGTCCGTGCAGACCATGTACGGCGACCGGCGGTTGGAGAAGTACCGGCGTCACCCGTTCGGCCTCATCGTAGTCGACGAGTGCCACCACGCCACGAGCGCCACGTACCGCAAGGTCCTCGATTACTTCCGCAACCTGAACAAGAACCTCAAGGTCGTCGGCATCACGGCTACGCCGAACCGGGCTGACGGGACCGCACTGGGGCTGATGTTCGAGTCGGTCGCATACCAGATGAGCATCAGCGACGCCGTCATCGGCGGCTGGCTCGTCCCGGTCCGGCAGGAGTACGTCATCGTCGACAGCCTCGACCTCGACGGCATGGCCTTGCGGAAGAACGAGTTCGGCGAGTCCGATTTCAAGGCGGCTGACCTGGAAGGCGTCCTGACGGAAGAGGAGGCGCTGCACAAGCAGGCGATCCCGATCGTCGAGAAGGTCGGCACCCGGCCGACGCTCGTGTTCACCGCCACTGTCCGACACGCCCACGAGCTGGCCGCGGTCCTGAACCGCTATCGCCCGAATTCCGCCGCCGCCGTGGACGGCACCACGCCCCCCGAACGGCGGAAGGAACTCGTCCGGGACTTCACGGACCAGCGACTGCAGTTCCTGTGCAACTGTGCGGTGCTCACCGAAGGGTTCGACGCCCCGCCCTGTGCCTCGGTCGTGATGGCCCGCCCGACGAAGTCCGTGTCGCTGTACACGCAGATGCTTGGGCGGGGCCTTCGCCCGCTGCCGGGCGTCGTCGACGGGGTGCCTGACGCGACCGACCGCCGGCTCAGCATCCTGACGAGTGGCAAGCCCGACTGCCTCGTGCTGGACTTCGTCGGGAACTCGGAGCACAAGCTCGCCAACTCTTACGACGTGCTCGGCGGGAACTACGACGTCGAGGTCCGCGAACTGGCCCGGCAGGAGGCGAGGCGGCAGCGCCGGGACGTGGCCCAGGTGATGGAGCAGGCGGCCGCGCTGCTGTGCCTGGAGCGGGAGCAACGCGGGCGGGAGCACGTCCGGGCGGCCGGGGCGACGTACCAGACGTTCGAGGCGGACCCATTCGGGGACGGCCCGGCGATGGCCGGCAGCAACTACACGGGCCCGCAGCGGGGCGGGGCCTCGGACGCACAGGTCGGCTTGCTCGTCAACCTCGGCGTCCGCAAGGAAACCGCTCTGAAGTACTCGAAGCGTCAGGCCGGCTCGGTGATCGACGACCTGTCCTCGAAGCGCTGCACCATCAAGCAGGCCAAGACTCTCGCCAAGCACGGGGTTCCGGTTGAAGGCGTCGGCATGGACCGGGCGTCCCGGATCATCGATGCCATTGCCGCGAACGGCTGGAGACGCCCGGAGGTACTACCGGAATGAGCATGACGGACAGGCTAATCCGACAGCTCGGAGAACGCGGGCTTCGCATCGAGCCCGGCGAGAAACCAGGTGAGCTCCGGCTGGTCGGAAACATGCGGCGGGCGACGCCGGAGATCATGCGGGCGGTGACGGCCTTCAAGCCCGACCTCCTCGCGAGGTTCGGCGAGGGGGCTAGTGGCAGGGGAGTGTCACCGGAAACGGGGAAGCCGGATCGCAAGGAGTTGCCGACCGTCCCACAGTTCGGCCCCCGTCGGCGAAGAGGGATCTGCCGGCGGGGGAGACGGTATGCGAGTCGTGCCGGGCGACGATCGGGGCGACGGCGACGGTGGAAGACCTGCACCGACTCTGCATGGAGCTGAGCTGCCCGTGGCGTTCGATGTGATGAGGTTCCTCGCTGAGCTCCGGTCACGCTACGACAGGGCGCTCGCAGATGTGGACGCAGCCGCGGACGAGTTGCACCGGCAGGAAACAAAGCTCGGGACCGGGGATCCCGAACGAGACGGTGAGTTCCAGTGGGCATGGCTCCAAGCGGTGCTGGCTCAGCACCGGCTCAGACGAGCAAGTTACATGCTCGACGTCGTGGCCGCGACGGTGAGCCGGATGGTGGATCGGGTTCGCGGTTTGAGCGGATAAGTCGCCGAGGGGTTCAGCCGGTTCGACTCCGGCACGGCGAAATAGCGGGCGGACGAGCGCCGACGCGAACGGGGGCTGGCGAGCAAGCCGACAGGCTGGCCAGCGAAAATCACCCCGTCGACCTCTGTCGGTTGACGACCACGAGCCAGGCCCGGGGCAGTCCGGGCGGGGCAGGGAGTCCGGCGAACTGACGCCGGAACCGCGAAAGCGGTGGGGCTACGGCTCCGGTGCGGAAATTCGTGGACATCGTCAGGGTGCCCGGAACACCGAGCGACCGACGCGACGTGCTGGCGAACCACCGCGACACCCGGAAGTTTCCGGGGCGGGAACGGGACAAGGAAACGGGCTCCGGCACCGGGACCACCCAGGGGACACCAGACAGCACAGAGCGGAGGGAGACGGGAGGGGGCGAAGGGGGACGGTCTACTCAGAGAGGCACTCAATACGGAGATCACCGTGACAACCGAGGGTCCGATGCAGGTCGATGAACTGGTCGATGCGCTGGCCTTGCACGGTGACGGCGTTCGTGTCGGCGAGCGGCACCAGGTCCGGATCGGTCGGCGTCGGGACGTGTTCACTGTCCTGCACCTCGGCGAGGTTCGGCTGTCGATCCTCGGCAGTCGACGTGGAAGTGTTCGGGCGGTCGCTGTTACGGCGGGGTGCGACCCGGGTCTGGGGCCGGCTCTGGCTGGGATCGCCGGTCGCACCCCCGTCCTTCGTCGGTTCCCCCGCCTCACGCTGCTGCTCGGCAGGCCGAGCCAGCTCGACGACGACGATCCGGAGGGAGCGATTGCGTCGCAGTGCAGAACCAACGAGATCGCGGGGGTCGTCTCGATCCCTCGCCGGCACGATCCCGCCGAACCCCGCCACCTCTTCGTGCTCCCCGACAGGCCGGGCGTGGAGGCGGTGCTCGAGGGCATCGCCACGGGCGACGCAACGGCCGCGGTGGCAAGGGCCGGTCTCGATCCGGAGTTCGCTGACGCGATAACGCTTGCTTGAGTCGAGTAACGGGGATGATCTCGAGGGAGGGGCCAGTGTGCGGAATCGCCCGAGATCCGGTTCGCGTCGGGATCATCCCCTCGGCGGAGTGTGCTCGTGGGTGGAGGAGCGGCCCGTGATGTCCGCCTACTGCCGACGCTGCCGAAGGTCGCACCGGTACCGACTCCCCGACGAGACCGGAGTCGATGACGTGCTGCGGATGGAGGATCCCTGCCCGAGGGGAACAGGCTCGGTGATCTGGGTTTCGCTCGGTGCAACTGGCACGCTGGTGCGGATGAACACACGAAACCTGGCGGCGTTGTTGGCGAAGTTGGACCGGCTCCAGGCGCGGCACCTCCGACGCGCCAAGCTCGCTGAGGCGCGGGATCAGCGAGCGCGGCGGGTGGTCGAGGCGGAGGGGGATGGGTTCCGGTGGGCTTGAGTTGATACACAACAGTGGCTCCGGACGGCCGGGGCTCCATCACTGGAGGGTTCGTGAGATGCCGAAGACAGTCGTGATCGATGAACACGAAGGCCGCGAGGCCGGATCCACGCTCCGGGAGATCCTCGCGGTGTTGAGGACCGTGGGGCCGGCGGTCTCGTCCCTCGGTGGGCGGGGCGGCGGCGGCGGCTCACTCGGGACGGTGGTCAACGCCGCGGCTTCGCTCGGCGGCAAGGGCGGCTCGGCGACCGATCTGCTCAAACTCTTCCAGCAAGTCGGCGGTAAGGGCGGGGCCGGTGGCGAGCTGGGGGCGATCCTCGGGCGGGCCGGCGGTGCTCTCGGCGGTGAGGCAGGCGGAATCGCGAGGTTGTTCGCGGGTGCGGGAGGTGCCGGCGGAGCAGGTGCGGCTGCCGGTGCTGGAGCGAGCGGACTGGCTGCAGTGGCCGGACCGATCGGGCTCGCGGTGATGGTCGGGAAAATGGCCGTCGATGATATGGCCGCGAAGTTCCGGTTTGCCGGCGAGGCCGCAAAGTTCATGGGCACCGAGGCCCGGGCGTTGGCAAGTAACGACACGCTTGGCATGTTCAAAGCCGCAAGCGACAAGGCCGTCTCCGGTCTGGAGAGGCTCGGCGAAGTGTCGCCTGCCGCCAAGATCGCGGCCGAAGGGTTGAAGGCGGCGACCACCGTTGTCGATGAGTTCAAGTCGACAGTCGACGCGTTCGTTACGAGGGGGAAACAGCTCCAGGGGTACAGCGCCGATATCGCCGGGGCGAACGCCGATGCCGAGGTGAAGCGACTGCTGGGCGACATCGCGGAGGCGCAGCGGTTCGAGAAGCAGTACAGCAGTTTGACAAATTCCCAGGTCGACATGGAACAAGCGTTCACGCGAGCCCTGGCCCCGCTGAAGGAAGCCGTGCTCAACGTGATGTCCAAGATCGCCGAGAAGATCACGACGTTGCTGGAAGCGCTCGAGCCGATTCTGACCGCCCTCGCCGAGGTCCTCGGATTTTTTCTCGAAGTTGCCGCGACGCCGTTCATTGCTCTGCTCGAGCTGCTCGCGGATGCGGCCAAGGCGGTGTACTCCTGGCTCCACTGGGGCGCGGAATGGGAGAGCAAACGCAAGAAGCACGAAGACCTCGTGAACCAGGTCTCCGAAGCGATATTCGGCATCGGGTCCAACGGCACTTCGCACTTCCCCCGTCCCGGCACCCCCGACCAGCGCGAAGTCGACGCCGCCCAACGAATGAACATTCCCCTGTTCGCACAGTGAGGTGAATTATGTCCGGCGTACGCCCAGATCTGCCGACGGAGCACGGAGGCACCGGCCGAGTGGAGTACAACGGGTTCATTTTCGATGCGGCGACGCGGACAGATTCGGTCCGGATCACGCCCGTCCGCGACTCTGCGGACCGGACGGTCATCTACTCCGTGTTCGCATTCACGATCCACACTCATATTGCCGGCCAATCGGAGGCGGAGGTGCAGGAGATCCGGCGGCGACTCACCCACGATGGGAAGCCATTTTTCTACACGGACAAGGGGCTGGGCAATCTCGTCGTCAACGTCCAGGGAAAGAACGATGTCCGCTGGGGACCCAAAGTCAAGGAACTCTCCTGGAAGCCCCTCGGCGGCGGAAATGCCGCTGCCCTCACGTGGCAGATTGAGGTCGCGATTCCCGACTGCGACCAGGCTCAGTTTGCATTCCGGGCGATGGAATTCGTCTACACCGCGACATTCGATGTCGACCAGGCCGGCTACACCACCCGCCGCATCGCCGGCCGACTCCGAATCCCCCAGGCTCGGGTCGGCGGCGATGGCCGCCAGCTTCTCGACTCTCCCGACCGGTACCGGGAACGGATCGTCCCGGCGGAGATCCCCGGGTTCCGCCGGACCTACGGCCCCTGGGTGATCGACGAGTCGAAGACAACGCTGACGTTCACGATCGTCGACACCGAAATGGGGTTGAACTACCCGCCGGAGTGGGTGGCCGATGTTCGAGCCCGACACCATGTTTCGAGCAGCACCGCGGGATTGACGACCTGGCAGGGCACCATCTCCGCCGACTACGAGCTCGCGAAGACCGCTCCGGATTCCTGGACTCCCGCTCGACATTTTTTCGGCACCCTCGTCGCGGATCGAGTCAAGGCGTGTGCGAAGAAGGTCGGCGCGAAGTCGACCGCCATCATCCCGCTGGCGGTCTCGATGGATGAAGGGGAGATCTACGGCAAGCGGGTGTCGAGTTTCTCCTACACGTTCCGGTTCATCCGGCCCTTGAAGGACATCCTCGCCGGGAGCGGGTTGTACCGGCCGGTGCCAGAGTCCAACTGGCAGAAGTGGTCGGCATCGCTCGCGAGCTCGGCGCTGCACCCGCGAGGCGTCGCGAAGCTGACGCTGGAGCCCGGCGATGATCGCATCACCGATCTCTGCGACCCCGGCGTCGCGCGCGACCAGATCCGCGAGTTGCGAGCCGGCAACTTCCCCATCGAGCGGCTCGGGGAGCAGGTCGACCGAAACTCGGGCACGATCGCGAACCCCGCCATCGCGTCGCGGATCGCCGAGCTGGTCTCGCCCAGGGTCGAGAAGGAGTCGTCCTACCTCTACTGGGAGTGTGAGCTTTTCCTGGAAGTCGACTCCGGTGTAGCCCCGGTCCGGTTGCTGCCGACACAGCGGCTCACCGCCGAGGACGATGTGTTCGGGGCCGCGAAAGACGCCCTGGGTGAAGCGTTCGACATCGTCAAGTCCCCCGCGAAACTGCTCATCGCCCCGGCCCTCGCCGTCAAGTCGATCGAGGCCGGCGTGTTCAGTTCCCCACCGGCGAGGCCGCGGGGCGTCGGTGTCCTCGAAAACGTCATGGTCGGCGGTGCCGGTTCGCAACGGCGAGTGAAGGCGGCCGCCTACGTCTACCTCACCGGCCGGGCGTCTCGGGCCGGCTTCGCGGTCAGTCCACCCCGGCTGATCGATGTCAACGGGGTCCCGGCGGTGCCGGCAAACCGGCTCGATCGTGGGGAAGGGTTCGGGCAGGGGGCACGGTTCGCCGCGGGGAACACGCCGATCTACACGGCGAGGTGGAATCTCCGCTACGCCCTCGACTCGGTTCCTGACGGTGATCTGCCGGTGGTCGGCAACCCAGTTCTGATGCCGCCGGGAAGTTGATTGTCCCATCCTTTTGCACCAGAGGTTCACATGCCTATCGATCTCGGAATGGTGGACGACGGTTTCCTGGACATCCAGGTCCGCCCAATCGACGGCGAGCCGGTCACGGTCCGATGCGATGTGTACCGCGAGTTCCACGCGTTCTCCCGGCTCGCGAAGGGCGAACACGGCGACAGCGAAGGCGAGTTCTTCTCCGCCGCACGCGACTACCTCCAGACGATCGGTTTCCCGGTGCTGAGCACCAAAACCGTCGCCGCGGTCGCCCGGACCATCAACGAGCGGATGACGGCCCTGCGGGAACAAGCAGTTCTGAACTGATGTGTTCACCCCCACCGCGAGCGATGTTCGCCCGCGGATTCCTCGGAGGCCCAGAGATGACCGCACCAGACCTGTTCCGCCAGCTCCTCACCGCGATTCGTGATCGCGGCATCCGTGTCCCGGACGAGGTCCGGGACATGCGGGGCCTCATCATCGCGGTGCGGGCGAACAGACGGTTGCCGACCGCCCCGCCCGTCGAGCTGTCCACGCGTCGGCACGACTCCCTCACCGCCGCCGAGGCAGTCACCGGCTACCACGCGGCGGGTTCGCTTCGCCTTCGGCACTCCGTTGCAAACCGGTTGCTCCGAGCGGTGCGCGACATGCAGCCACGCGAGGCCGCGTCGGCACTGGGAAAGCTCGGGTTTACAGCAGGCCGCAACCCGAACCGAGAACTCGGCCGACGAATCTTCGACCGGCGAGGTGATGCCGTCCGGGCCAGCTCGGCCGTCAGTTTGAGCTACGCCAGCGACGAGATGCCGGTGCGATTCGAGGCCGTGTTCGGCCATTGATGTTCACCACCTGCCACGCACATCGCGGCGGGATTCCTGTCCTTCCACATTGAGGTGCACATGTTCGAGTCCGCATTTCCTGACACCCCGGTCGCACTGACCCGCGCCGGTTGTGCGAGATCCCCGTATGAGCAGATGCTCGCCGCGAAGGAACCGGCGATCCCGGACCTGGTCCTCGACCGAGACAGTTGGCACGCGATGACGCTGACGGCCCGTTCGCACCCACCGGCCACCGACAAGATGCGGTCGGCGGAGCGGCGAGCCGAGTACGCCGCCTCGGTGGTGTCTCGGTTCGCGAGAGATGCGGCCCTGGCCGAACCGGAACCGCCGACCCCCGATGCGGACATCGCCGACCTGGCGGACGCCGCGCGAGCGAAGGAAGACGTCGAGAAGCGTCTCCGCACCGCCCGTGAACAGGCGAATCTCCGCGAGCTCCGGGGCGACCCGCGCCCTTTTATCAACGAGGTGAAGGAACTGAAGAAGGAGCTTGATGTGGTCGACGACTGGGTTCGCCGGGCGGAGTACCGGATCCGGGACGCGGAAGCGAAGCAGTCGCGTTTCTCGAACCGGTTCGCGAAGCACTGGGGCCGGCTCTCCGCCGAGGAACTGTCAAAGGTCGAGCAGCGGTTCAAGGACTTGCGAACTAGGGTCGGCGGTTTCCTGCAGGAAGCCGCCGTCGAGATGATCGAGTTGTTCTACCTCCGCCGGGCGTTGGAATCCTCGAGTGCTCCGTTGGCGTGCGACCCCGAGGACATGCCCGAGGGCTACGCCAGCCCGGACGCGGAGCCTGCAGAGGAAGAGGAAGTCCAGGCTGCGAACATCCCCACCGTCGATGGGGACGAAGGCACGGACGGTGCCGCCGAGCCGGATGAGGACGACGACGCAGAGGAAGCGGCCGAATACAGCGAGCCAGCCGTCGAGTCGGTGTCCGCCACCGCCCTCGAGGACCGCCGGGTGAAAGTGCTCGAGCTGCACGCAGACGGAATGTCAGGCCGGGCGATCGCGAAGACGCTCGGGCTGCACCAGACGCAGGTCCAGCGGATCATTCGCTCCGCGGAGCCACCGCGGGCGAACGTCGTGATCCGCCCCAACGCCCCGGTGGACACGCCGCCGGAATCCCGCGTCGTCATGGCCACCGCACCCGTGAATCGCGACGCTGGCACCATCCGCACCATCCGGGCGGAGCAGCCTGCAGGGACACCCTGACGACCCGCCATCCCGGCAAGGAAACGACCTCGCCGGGGGTGTGGGCAACCATGACAGGCCACCGTCAGAGAAAGCCATGCCCACTTTCACCGGCCGCCGGCTCCCTGCCCGCGACCCGAACACAACCGTCTGGCAGTACGACTCCGGCATCGCGATCCACGAAGCTGGCCACGCGGTTGTCGCCGTTGTGTTCGGGTGGCGGGTGCAACGTGTCTGCGTCGCCGACCCCCAGGACGACGTCGCCGGCCGCTGCGAGGTGCATCTCAGCGAACCGGCCACACCGCGGAAGTGGATCGTCTTCCTGCTCGCGGGGGCCATCGCCGAACAGACACTCACCGATCGCATCGGCCCCTGGGGTGACAGCCAGGACCGACGAAACGCGAAGGAAGCCGCGATGGATGCCGCCGAGGGCGACCGGTCACGCTCCGCGAAGGTCCTCGCCGAGGCCGAACACAGTGCCCGCGAACTGGTCATCGAGCACGCTGCCGACATTCGCAACCTCGCTGCCGCGATTCGAGAAGTTCCCGGAGTCGGAATCGGTCATGCCGAGGTTCTCGCCGCACTCGGGCGGTGACTCCCGAGGTCAACTTTTGACAACATCCCCGGACGTGTTCACCCCGCCAAGAACCCGCACTTTTTTAGGTGTGCGGCGCGGTGTGCGGAACCGTCCTCGGGATCAACATTTTTCAACATCCCGTCGTGTTCGATGTCAGGTTTTATCAAGTAGCCGCTTGTTCAGTTCCGGCGGTGAACACGCGGGCGTACCCCTCGTGGAAGTGCTCGCGGACACTAACATCTACTAACCGAACACACGGCCCCAACGACACGTTCGGCTCCACTATCGACACTTCAGAGCGGCCTTTTTTGGTCGCTCATTTGAGCGAACTCGCTGTCGTAATCTGGGCGGACACCAAGTTTTACGAAGTAGCCGCCTGTACAGTGAACACAACAGCCCACGTGTTTTCAAACGGCGGGCGTACACCGAGGAAGATCGGACGAATGCGCTCGCCGTTGACTGTGGCATCCCGATGAAGACGATCTCGGCAGTCGGCTCGAAGAGGACCGTCAGTCAACCGAACGGTCAGGGCTTGCTTGAGGAAATATCCCCTCCGACTCACCTCCCCGCTTTTGCAGCCTCTGCGGGGGAGAGGAGACCATCCTTGTCGAGGTCCAGTTTGTCGAAAATGGCGGAGTCACCCGTAAATTCCCGGCGTGAGACATCGCCGTCGCCGTTGCGGTCCATCGCTCGGAACCATTTGGGTCCCGGCTGGACTAACGTGCCCAGCGGGGTATCGGCGTGGCCGCGACTGAGGGTGGCGAGAAGCGTGCGAGGGAGCTTCGAAGAGTCGAAATGGTTCTCCTTCGTGAGCTTGTTCTCGGTCAGCCGATTCCACGCAGTTCGAAGTTCCCGGACTGAGAGTGCCCCGTTCCGATCCGCATCGAGCGCCTCGAACAAACCGGATCCACGGTCGACGATCGAGAGGAGTGTGTGAGCTTTCGCGAACTTCGCTTGGACCTCGAGCCAGGCTGCGAGTTCCGCTCGGGTCAAGGTGCCGTCGCCATCCCGATCCGCTGCGATTGCGAGGGTTCGAACGGCTTCGGTGCCCGCTTGTTTCAATTCCTGTGGCGAAAGCTTTCCGTCCATGTTGCCATCGAACCCCTCCATCAATTCTTCGAGCGATTTCCGCGACTCGGCCGCCTGTTGCGGCAACTTCCCCTCCTCTGCAACGAGGTCGAATCGGGCTTGAGGGTCGACCGAAATCAGACGCGGTTGCGATGGAGGCGAACTTCCCGCGACTTCAAGCATGGCGGCATTTTCCGGGCGTGTTCCAAGCCGGACCTGCCAGACTGCCGCGGGTGCGGAACCAAGAATCGCTTTCGTCGCCCCCACGGAGAGTCCGGCCTGTTTCGACACCGCTTCCGGGTCCACCTTAGGAGAAAGAATCACGATGGGAACCGCATCGGTGATGGCATCGCCCCGCGAAGTTGAGGTTGGCGGGAGGCGAAGCGCGGTCCCGCGGGAACCGGGGTACGTCGTGATCTGGGGCACGAGCTCGTTGGCGGTGATGAGTTCGTCGTCGTTCGTGTCGAGCTTCGCGAACGCACCCTCGGCCTTGGCCCACTCCGCTGCGGAGGTCTTGCCATCGCGGTCGATGTCGATCTGCTTGAGGATCGCGTCCGTCAGAATTTTTTGCGATCCTGCCGGGCGACCCACCCCGACCAGAACCCCGCCAAGCCCGGCACGACGGTAGTACGCCATCAGCTCGGCCAAGTCCACAGACCCATCGGAATTCTGATCGAGGTCAGCGAATTTCGGGCTCTCTCCGGGGGGCGGAAGAAATCTTCCCCATGCGATTTGTCTGATCGCAAACGCTGTGGGAAGTCCGCGGGCCTCGAACTGGTCCAGCTTCCCATCTCTGTTTCGATCCCGGAATTCCAGGAGTGCTGCGAACGCGGAATCCCAGAATTTCTCGACCGGTTTACCGTCCACTTCGACTCGGATGTGCAAGCGGGTGGGTTTCTCGCCGAGAAGTAGAAGTTCGAGGGATGGTGGCTGATCGGCGGCGAAGCCGATATTGGCCAGGAGGCCGAGCGTGATCGCGGTGAGAGAAATGCGGCTCATCGTTGATCCTCGATCGTAGCCTCGAACTCGTCCCGCGACAGAACCTCGCCACCGTCGATGCTGACAAGCGCGACGAGCATCTCTTGCGATAGTCCCGCCTTCAATGTTCGCACCGATCCATCCACGAAAAGCACGTTCGCCCCGCTTTGGTGGAAGCCGTAGATGGATGCCCCGTTGTTGCAGTTGACGGAGCATGGCCCGAACTGTGTGTCTCCATCCTTGGAATACGATCGCAGATGGTTCCAGTTCGGAGCACCCCATTGCCCGTTGAGGGCGGGCATTTGCGGCTTGTCGATCCGAGCTTCGCTGAGCTTCCCGTTCTTCCAGCGGTTTGGTTTGTCCGCCATCTCGACAATCAGCAGCGTTTGCGATGCTCCATCGATAATATCCCCGCGGCGAAGTCGGCGATTGATGGTGCGAGTGTGCATTGCACCCGGATACAGATTCTTCGGCACGTTGTTGTGATAATAGACCCCGGCCGACCCCACATAGTCGGTCGGAGCCGCGGCGAACGCCTTGATTTTGACATCCGCGGGTTGAGTCAGCACCATTCGTTGCGGATTCGGAGCCGCCGGGCAGACATACACACCGATACGCGTGGCCACGACATCACGGTTGGGAGAATCCGGGGCCCACCAATCATCCCCCATGGCATACTTTCGAGACAACGCTTCCTGATCGATATATGGCAGAAGCAGGGTATTCCAACTTCCAGTCGGCGTCTGCAGGTTGTGGGGCAACTTCCCTTCATTCGCGTCAGCGAAAGCCATGGACGCTTTCCCGATCGCCTGCAAGTTCTTCTCGCACTTTGCCTTGGCATCCGCGTCGCGAAGTTTCTGCACCGCCGGGATTCCGAGGCCAACCGTCCCGACCGCCACGGCCAGACCGACCAGCACATCGGCGGATGTGAATCCTCGGCGAGAGATCAGCTTCATGGTAGTTCCGGGTTAGGGCAGAGTGATGTCAAATGTATTCGGCTCAGGCTTGACCGTAACCTTGAGCTTAGGCGCTTTGGGCGTTTGATATTCGAACTTCAACCGGCACTTTTCATTGCCGTTAATGAGTTGAGTCTTCGGATCGAAGTCCCCCTCCGGCCACCAGAGAATCACGGAATACTCGCCCGCGGGAACACCATCGTTGAGTTCGTATGTCGTGAGTTGGAAGTTACCATCCTTGTCTGCATACGCCCGGGAATTTCTTGCTTGTTCCATCACTTCGCCGGCTGGGAAGAACGTGATGGCCGCATTCGTCATCGGTTCGCCCTTATACGTCGCTCGGCCCTTGACCGGGTAAACTGGAAGTTCCCCAGGACGTTTCGAGCCGCACCCCATGACAAGCATGGAGAATGTCATGCTGCAAACAACCACGCCAGTCATGCACCGCATCAAGAACCTCCGGATGAATCTGTCTGTTGGGGTGGAACTCACTCATCGAGTGACACGACCTCGCCAAGGTTGTAGGATACAAGCTTGCTCACTGTAAGAGCCCGAATGTTCTCATTGAGAAACTGGACAGATCCATCGCCCATGAGGACGAAGGCACCAGCAGGGTGAAAGGCATATGGAGCGGCACCATTGTTCTTGTTCACACAATATTCCCCAAACTGGATAGTGCCGGTGGCATCGTAGCCACGCATGCTATTGTTGCTTCCCCCGTTGGCCCAGGCCCCGTTGTTGCTGTTGTTGTAAATTTGGTCAGCGGGTCCTGCCGTCATTGTACCTGCAGTCCACTTGGCAGTTTTGTCTGCTACTTCAAACATGAGAATTGTGTTCGAAGTTCCATCCGTGACATCGGTGATTTTTCGCACTCCGACCCCCAGATTGCACAGGGTTGCTGCGAGATCGACGTTTGGTGAGGGACCGGAAACGCGGAAGGAACTCACAACCATATAGTCCGCCGGCCCCGCGGGGAAGGTGGCCGTGAGATTGGTATCTGGCTCCCTCACATTAACAGTTTGCCCGAATCGGGGGCTTGCAGGGCACATAAAGGGCTTGATTACAGTTGCCGCCGCTGCTCGGTTGGTGCAACCGGCCTGGTTGTCGCACCAGATCTTGGAGAGATCGATCATGCGATACACGGCTTCCTGCTCAATGTATGGCAGGATCTTGGTGTGCACGCTAAGCCGCCGATCCGGGACGAGGGGTGTGACCGATTCGTAGCCTGGAGCCGACACGCTCGAATTTGCTTCCGCTTGCGGGAATCGCCCGTCGAATGCTGAACAATAGTTGTGGACTCCCAACCCAAGCTGTTTGAAGTTGTTGGCGCAGGCAGTTCGGGCCGCTGCCGCCCGGACTTTTTGAACAGCGGGAAGGAGGAGGCCAATCAAGATCGCAATGATGGCGATGACCACCAACAATTCGATCAGGGTAAATGCCTTGCGACTGTCGGGCATGGTCGTCTCTCTAAGTTTGGTGGATGTCTCAAAAACGACGGCTACGTAGTCCTGGATTCTTCGCGATCGCATCCTCTATTCATGACAGTTTCAGATGGTTCAGAAACGTACTGGCAGGTTGTGTGCCGATCAAAGTGGCAAACTTTATCCCAGAATCCTTGAAAAAACAGCGCGGTCGACTGGGCCTCAGCCCACCGCCTGGATCTGATTTGAGCAGCGATGGCCAAAAAATTACCACTCGCGAATTGCGACAGTCATCAACAGGCCCCAAGAACTATCGGTCGGACTCACGGCTGGGACGAAACTCCTCGGTCGCGAACTGCCGCATCTGACCCGGGTTCTCCACGGCGTCAAAGGGAGAAGCTGTCGAGAGAGTTCGAGCCGTGCTAACCTCAGTGTGAGAGACCATCTCAACGCCAGCGGCCCGGCGGATGTCCCACCGGGCCATGGCCATCGTCCCGTCCAGACGGCAATTTCCGCACTGTGCAGAGATGTTGTGGGAATTCTCACAACGACTCCCACAGTCCCGACGCGTCGTCGGAAATCCGACCGCGGCCCAGCCCCGCGTCGTGATGCCGGAACTCCAGT
>CAZKIQ010000086.1:0-21911 GCA_964552815.1 uncultured Alcaligenaceae bacterium
TTCGGCGGGCGATCCTGTCCGAGCTGCACCGAGAGTGCCCGCTCTGCCACGGGGCTGGCGTCGTCCCGATCAGCATCGGAGAACACTTCGCAGAACTGGTGGAGAAGCAACCCGATTAACTCCCATCCTATGGATCATTGGAGTCTGGCTGTTCCAGCTACGGACCGACTCCGCGATGATCACCTTACCGACTCGATTCTTTTTGCGAAGTAGTGGCCAGGAGTACCCCATACCGAGAAACGAATGGCTGGTGATTAGCACGCGAAAGGAAAACGCCATTAGCCATATTCATATTAAGCATTTGGCTTGTCCGTCAAACCGTTCGCACCCCAGCTTTCACCTAGCAATAAGGTCGGAGGGGGGAACGACTGCTCTCGTAGAGTTCACATCGAGCGAGAGGGCATGGCTTTGGCGAAATGGGCAAGATCAAGCGGAATTACGCTTTAGGCGTCCAGCGGAAGGGATCAAATTGCCGATATTTATCCAAGAACTCTCAAGGCTCGGCGAGAACCACGATGGAAGCGAGATTGCCGACCAAATCCGTAATGCGATTGATTGGTGTATCCTCGCTGATCGTCCTTCCCGCATGTGCTAGCCTGAACGAGCCCGCGCCGATATTGCTTCCGGCTCCCCAAATTGTCGCTCGTCAGGAGGCGCTCTCGTCACCGAAGTCTGTGGTAGAGCCAGAATCGGGTGGTGTGAAACTGGCTAAAGCCGAGTTCAAGTTACCCGCGACGCCAACCGCTCAGTCTCAGGGTACGCCTCTGCCGATCACGCTTTCTTCCGCACTTTCACTCGCTGGGGCGAACGCTCTGGATATCCAAATCGCTGACGAGCGGGTTCGCACGGCAACCGCACAATTGGATCGCGCGAAAGTACTCTGGCTGCCGAATCTGAACATGGGGGTGGACTACTTCCGACACGATGGACAGATTCAGGACATCGTCGGAACCGTCTTCACGACCAGTCGTTCTTCTTTCTTGCTCGGCGTCGGCCCGCAGGCAGTCGTCTCGACCTCGGATGCGATCTTTGCCCCCCTTGCCGCGCGACAACTGGAACGAGCCACACAATTCGACGCTCAGACAAGTCGCAATGACACAACCTTGGCTGTTGCCATCGCGTATTTCAATGTCCAACAGGCTCGCGGCGAAGTGGCCGGGGCCGTGGAATCCCTCCGGCGGGCCGAGGATCTCGTCGCCCGAACGGAGAAGTTGGCTCCGGATCTTGCTCCGGAACTGGAAATCAACCGGGCCAGAACCGAGGCTGCCAACCGCCGGCAGGCCGTCGAAGCGGCTTACGAACGTTGGCAGGTGGCGAGTGCGGATCTCACGCGGTTGTTGCGACTGCAGCCTGGCACCCTCGTGGAACCTGTTGAAGAACCTTCGATTACCGTGGACCTGGTCGATCCGGCAACTCCGCTGGACCAGTTAGTCGCCATCGGCGTCACCAATCGGCCGGAACTCGCGTCTTATCAGTCGTTGGTGCAGGCCGCGCTGATACGGGTGAAGCAAGAAAAACGACGGCCGCTTTACCCGATCCTTGCGGCTCGCGGGGTTGGGTCGAATCCGACTCAGCTTGCCGGTGGGTATTTCGGGGGTGGGCTCAACGACGACATGCAGAACTTCGGCGCACGCTTCAGCATGGATCTCCAAGCGGTCTGGGAGTTCCAAAATCTCGGATTCGGGAATCGTGCTCTCGTGCGAGAACGCGAGGCTGAGAGCCGGAGAGCCTTGCTCGAACTCTTACGGTCACAAGATTTCATCACTGCTGAGATTGTGCAAGCACAAGCCCAAACGACGCGAGCCTCTAAACGGCTCAAAGCGGCAGAAGACGGAGTGGCGAACGCCATCGCGACTGCTGAGAAGAATCTCCAGGGGATGGGCCAGACCAAGCGTGCGGGCGATCAACTCATTCTCGTGTTCCGACCTCAGGAAGCCGTGGCCGCCGTGGCCGCGCTTGATCAAGCCTACCGAAACTATTACCAGGCCGTGGGCGACCACAACCGTGCACAGTTCCGGCTGTACCGTGCCCTTGGTCAACCCCGCCAAGCACTTTGCCAGATCAACCGCCCAATCGAAACCTTAACGGCGAGCAACGTTCCCATAGTTCCAACGTCTCAGAATGTTCCGATTTCGGTGGACGCAACTCCCACCTTCCGTCGCAGTCCCGATTCTCCCGAGCCTGGCAACTTCAAGCCGAATTAATCAAGCTTTTGTCGCCGTCGGAAGCCCTCCACTGTTTAATAACAGCTTGGACAATCGCCTCGCGTTGGGAACGACATGAACCCCATTACTTCAGCATTGAACCGCCCGATCACCGTCATGGTGCTGGCTGTTGGGACCGTCTTCGCTGGCTGGCTTGCGTATTCGCGGATGAAAGTGGACATCTTTCCGGCCTTGAACCTGCCTGTGATCTACGTCTGCCAGCCTTACGGCGGGATGGACCCGCAGCAGATGGAAGGGCTGATCGCCAACTATTACGAGTACCACTTCCTCTACATCAACGGCATCCATCACGTCGAAAGCAAAAACGTTCAGGGCATGTCCCTGATGAAACTCTACTTCCATCCCGGCACCGACATGGCGCAGGCGATGGGAGAGACGGTCGGGTATGTCAACCGAAGCCGCGCATTCATGCCGCCGGGCACGGTCAATCCGTTCATCATGCGTTTCGACACCGGCAGTGTACCGGTCGGCTACCTCGTCATGTCGAGTGAAACTCGCACGATTGCTGAAATTCAGGATAAAGCCTTGTTCCGCGTCCGTCCCATGTTCGCCGCCATTGAAGGTGTGAGCGCGCCACCGCCGTTCGGCGGCAGTCAACGGACGGTCGTCGTTCGAGCCGATCCGGATCGGCTCAAAGCGTACGGCATCTCGGCCGACGACGTGGTGAAGAAGTTGACCGAGGGGAACACCATCGCCCCCTCCGGTCAAATCCGCGACACCACCCGGATGCCGCTCGTACCGAGCAATGCGATGGTTGTCAAACCTGAGGAACTTGGCACGATTGAAGTCAAACCCGGAGTGTTCCTCCGAGACGTGGTGAAGCACGATCCCGTCACCAACCGGCCATTGATTGACGACGCCAGCGACATCCCGACCGGGTACGCCCTCGTGAACGGCAAGCGGGCCGTTTACATCCTCGTCACCAAGCGGGCCAACGCCAGCACGCTCGACGTGGTCAACAATGTGAAGACCAACCTGCCGAAGATGCAGGCCGAGTTGCCGGACGACATCAAGGTGAGCTTCGAGTTTGATCAGTCTCCCTACGTCACCAACTCGATGAAGGGCGTGGCCTTCGAGGGCGCACTCGCGGCCGGCCTCGTCGGGCTGATGGTGCTGCTATTCTTGCGCGACTGGCGCAGCGTGATCGTTGTGGTTTTGAATATCCCCTTTGCTCTCATTGCGGCCCTCGTCGCCCTGTGGCTCACCGGGCAATCGGTCAACCTCATGACGCTTGGCGGGCTGGCACTGGCGGTAGGCATTCTCGTCGATGAGTCCACTGTTGCCGTCGAAAACGTACACGTTCAGATGCAACAAACGCCATCCGTGGCACTCGCGGTGTGGCGTGGGGTGACGGAAACAGCCGTGCCACGGCTACTGGCCATGCTGTGCGTTCTCGCCGTGTTCATTCCAGCATTCGTTATGGAAGGTGCGGCACGCGGCCTGTTCCTGCCGCTGGCTCTCGCGGTCGGATTCTCGATGATCGCCAGTTACGTCCTTTCCAGTACCTTCGTCCCGGTTTTGTGCGTCTGGTTGTTGAAGAACAAACACCACAATTCGACGACTCCCACCAAGCCCGGATGGTACGGTCGCTCGATTGGGCTCCTCGCCGGAACCCGCTGGTTACTTGTGCCGGGTTATCTCACGCTAACGGTGGCGGTTGTTGTGTTGGTCGGTCCAAGACTCGGAACGGAAATTTTCCCTCAGGTCGATGCGGGCTCGTTCCAACTCCGCGTCCGCGCTCCTACAGGTACCCGCATTGAAGAAACTGAAGCAATCACGCAGGAAGCCCTTCGCTACATTAAAGAGGAAGCCAAGACGATGGGTGGCGATGTGGATATATCGCTCGGTTACGTCGGAGTGGTTGCATCGAGTTACCCGATCAACGCCGTGTATCTCTGGATGGGTGGACCCCACGAATCCGCAGTGCGGGTGCAACTCAAGCACGGATCGGTTCGGATCGACGAGTTGAAGGCTCGGCTGCGAGACAAGCTCCCCGGTCACTTGCAAGCGTGGACAGCGGCCCGCTGGAAACAGCGACGTTTCGCAGTACCCGACGATGTCGCGGATCGGCGTGCTCAGGAACTACGCCTATCTTTCGAACCGGCTGACATCGTGAACGAGGTCATGAGCTTCGGCTCGCCGACGCCGGTCGAGGTGCAGGTGGCCGGGTCGAACGTCGCGGCCAACCGTGCCTTCGCCGAAAAACTCTCCGGAGAATTGAACAAGGTTCCTGCACTGAAGGACCTCCAGTTCGCGCAGCCTCTCGACTACCCCACGGTGGAAGTCCAGGTCGACCGGGAGAAACTCGCCACCAGCGGTGGAACCGCCGCCGATGTCGCGCGAGCCGTCACTCCGTTCACCTCCTCCAGCCGGTTCACGGTGCCGAATTTTTGGCGCGACCCGGCCAGCGGCGTCGGCTACCAGGTTCAGGTCGAAGTGCCGTTCACTCTCGTCAGTTCGGCGAAGGACCTGGAGTTGGTGCCGGTTGCGACCAACAGCCAGGGATCGGTGTATGTGCGTGACGTGGGGACGGTGAAGGAAGGCACCATGCCGGGCGAAATCGACCGCTACAACATGAAGCGAATCGTGAGCTTGACTGGCAATATTCAGGGTGCCGATCTTGGGAGTGTCGCGGAGCAGGTGGATGCGGCGCTCAAAGCCGCCGGCGATCCGCCCAAGGGCGTTTCGGTAGACGTTCGGGGGCAGATTACTCCCTTCCGCGAACTCTTCCGCGGGTTGGCGTTCGGCCTGGTTGTGGCGGTCGTGGTGATTGGCCTCATGCTCACGGCGTACTTCCAGTCGGTTCGACTCGCACTGATTGCGGTGGCCCCGGTGCCGGCCGTGCTGGCCGGTGTCACGGTCGCATTGTTCATCACCGGTTCGACGCTCAACCTTCAGTCGTTCATGGGTGCAATCATGGCGGTGGGCGTGGCCACGGCCAACTCAATTCTGCTCGTCACCTTTGCCGACCGTGCGAGGATCGGCGGCCTGTCGGCCCGCGATGCCGGTGTGGAAGGTGCCAGGGGACGGGTACGACCGATCCTGATGACCAGTGCCGCGATGATTGCCGGGATGGTTCCGATGGCGATTGGCCTTGGCGAAGGGGGAGATCAGACGGCTCCACTGGGTCGAGCGGTGATCGGCGGGCTGGCGGCTGCCACGCTGACGACTCTTTTCATTCTGCCATCCGTGTTCGCGCTGGTGATGGGCCGCTCCTCGCCACGATCCCCCTCGCTGAGTCCGTTCAACCCGGCCAGCCGCCACTATGTCCCCGATGCTCAGGAGTTCCATCATGCGAGATAACGGCTTCGTTGTCATCGGGCTGGCTGTGATTACGGCTTCGACGGGTTGCAACAAACCACCCGCATCGCCATCCACGTCGGCTGCGGCCACTGGCCCGACGATCTCCATCGTGAAGCCGGAGAAACGCCCGGTCACGCGGGTCATCGAACAGCCGGGTAGCGTGCAGGCATTCGAAGAAACGGTGCTGTACCCGAAGATTCCCGGTTACGTTCTCGCCATTGCTGCCGACCCGGCCAAGGCGAAGCGACCGGAGCACGACCGGTTGATCGATATCGGCAGCCGGGTCGCCATCAACCAGGATCTCGTGGAACTGAAAGTGCCGGAATTGAAGGAGGAGTTCGAACAGAAGAAAGTTCTGGTCGTCCTTTCCAAACGCGAACAAGAACAATCCGAGAAAGCCCTGGCGGCTTCCGAGTCGGCCGTCGCCGCTGCGAATGCCCACGTGACCGAAACGAAGGCCGGCCTCGCACGAGCCCAGGCACTGTACGACCGTTGGAAATCGGAGTCGGATCGCGTCAACCGGCTCGTGACGGGCGGCGTGATCGATACCCAGACCCGCGACGAAACCCTCAACCAGTTCCGCGCTGCGGAAGCGACACGATCCGAGGCAATGGCGAAGGTATCGTCGTCTGAAGCGGCGGTGGCCAAGGCCGAAGCAGACCGCGACAAAGCCAAAGCCGACGTGGCCGCTGCCGCCGCGCGAGTCGACGTGGCGAACGCCGAGGTCCGGCGAGTGAAGGCCCTGTTGGATTACACTGTCGTCAAAGCTCCCTACGCCGGCGTGATCACTCGCCGCAGCGTGAACACGGGCGATTATGTTATGGCGGACGGGAAACACGGATTGTTCGCGGTCGCCAAGCTCGACCCGGTGCGAATCGTGGTCGGTGTGCCGGAATCGGAGGCCGGTTTAGTTGAAGAGGGGCAGTCGGTGAGAGTCACTCTTCCGACGAGTGTCGGATCGCCCTCGCCCGGGAAGGTCGTTCGCACATCGTGGTCGCTGGAACCCGGTTCGCGGACACTTCGCACCGAGGTCGACCTGCCGAACCCGGACGGGAAGCTACGGCCTGGCATGTACGTCTCGGCCAAGCTGACGCTCGAAATGCCCTCCGAATGGTCTGTTCCGGCCGCCGCAATCGGCAAGATCAACGACGAACCGGTGATGTACCTGGCCGAAGGGGGCAAGGCGGTTCGCATGGTCGTGCAACTCCACCGCGGCGATGCCCAATTCACCCAGATTCTTCGGTATCGACGACCGAACGCGACGGAGTGGATCGCCATCACCGGCGAGGAGCGTATCGTGACGCCGTTCGCCGCCGTGACGGATGGTCAAGCTTTGCCATAATTATCATTTAACTCCTTAATGTGATGAGTGCCGTTTCATGAAAGGCCGTGATAGCGGGATGCCGGACGACTCTTATTGGGAGTCTTTTTTCAACCCTCGCTGCATATTGGAGCGACTCGATTGCGTTGGCGATTGCGGCGATGTGGTCGAGTTCGGGTGTGGCTATGGGACTTTCACAATCCCAGCAGCCGAGCTAGTCAAAGGGCAAGTCATCGCCCTCGATATCGAACCGGGAATGGTCGCAGAGACGCTTCGGAAGGCGACCGAAGCCAACCGCTTGAATGTCACGGCGGAAGTACGTGACTTCGTCGCCTCGGGGTGTGGGCGCGTCAACGAGAGCGTGGGTTACGCCATGCTCTTCAACATCTTGCACATCGAAGACCCGATCGGCCTACTTCAGGAAGCATACCGGGTTCTACTTCCGGGCGGTTTAGCGGGGATAATCCACTGGCGCACTGACATCCCGACGCCCCGCGGCCCTTCACCCGACATCCGACCAACCGCAGATCAATGCCGAGCGTGGGGTGAGTCGGCGGGGCTGGAATTCGTGCGGACGGAACCGCTTTGCTGCTGCTCCTGGCATTGGGGTATCGTCATGCGGAAACCGCGGCGATGCCCAATTCACCCAGATTCTTCGGTATCGACGACCGAACGCGACGGAGGGGATCGCCATCACCGGCGAGGAGCGTATCGTGACGCCGTTCGCCGCCGTGACTGATGGCCAAGCTTTGCCATAATTCGCCTTTTTGATTGAATTCAGGGCGGCAACCAACGCGTGCTACCGATCGAACGCTCTCGCCGCGAAGCATAAGAGGTGCCGACCGCTGAGCTCTTTCAAACTCGACTCGTGACATAGGCATATCCGAGGACGATCTTGCTGCGGCGAAGGATTGACCGCTCCTCCCGGTCATTCCGCCTGCCATTTCCCCGCAAATCTGCGTAGAATTTCCCCGAATAACCTCCTGAGCGTGGGTTGGCCCTCCGCCACGCCAAAAAAACAAGGAGCCGCACCATGTCTGCCATTCTCGACGACGTCGCCACCGAAATCCTCGATCTCAAGAAGCAGATCGGCGCCACGATCCTCGCCCACTACTACCAGGAAGGCGAGATCCAGGAACTTGCCGACATCACCGGCGACAGCCTCAAGCTCGCACGGGAAGCGACCAAGGTCGATTCCCCCGTGATCGTCTTCTGCGGCGTCCTCTTCATGGCCGAAACCGCGAAGATGCTCAACCCGGCGAAGAAAGTCCTCCTCCCCGACCTCCGGGCCGGCTGCAGCCTCGTCGATTCCTGCCCGCCCGAGAAACTCCACCGCTTCCAGGAGATGCTCCGCGAGAACGGCCGGAAGTTCCAGACCGTCACCTACATCAACAGCTCCGCGAAGGTCAAAGCCCTCTCCGACTGGATCGTCACATCCGGGAACGCGGAAGACGTCGTCCGCAACAAGGTTCCGCCGGGCTACGAGATCCTCTTCGCCCCGGACAAGCACCTCGGCCGCTACCTCCAGGAAGTCACCGGCCGAGACATGATCCTCTGGGACGGGTCGTGCATGGTCCACGAAATCTTCAGCGTCCACGACCTGATCAAAATGAAAAAGGAGCACCCGGACTCGAAGGCGATCGCCCACCCGGAATGCCCGCA
This sequence comes from uncultured Alcaligenaceae bacterium, assembly GCA_964552815.1. Taxonomy (GTDB): domain Bacteria; phylum Planctomycetota; class Planctomycetia; order Gemmatales; family Gemmataceae; genus CAYUHJ01. Next base: position 8,512 of record CAZKIQ010000086.1, read on the forward strand.
GAACGTCCTTTCCCACGCCGATTTCGTCGGCGGGACCGAGGCGATGATCCAGTACGTCGGGAGATTCCAGGACCCGACCAGCTTCATCGTCGCGACCGAACCGAACATGATGTGGCAACTCGAACGGCGGTTCCCCGATCACCAGTATCTACCGGTCCCGGGGATCACGTGTGCCTGCAACAAGTGCCCGCACATGGCCCTGAACACGCTGGAAAAGATCCGCGACTGCATGAAGACGGGCCAACCGGAGATCACCTGGCAGCCCGAGTTCGACAAGGCAAAAGAAGTGCTGGCCCGCAGCCTCCTCAATCCCCCCGCCACCGCCCCGGTCCAACCCCACGGCGACTGACGGACCCGGCCACCGTTTGCCCAACGCGTCAGCGAGGGAATATCGCGGTTTCCCTCGCGGTTGCGTCGGACATACCGGTTCGCCCTCGAAATCAGGCACACCCTCGCTTACGCGTCGGGCTAACTCGCGTCGGAATCTCCTCAACGGAAAAACCCTCGACCCGGACCGTTGCCGATCCGAGTCGAGGGGTGCGAGTGATCGTCTGCTGGGCGAGGCGACGATCACCCGGCAAGCACATCGTCGGTCACAATCGGGTGGGAAGCGGTCGACGTTGTCGAAGGGGTCGACACCGTTGCATTTCCGCCGGTGGATGCCGTCCCCGACAGGTACGCGTCGGCGGCCTGGAAGAGGGCGGCGGCTCGATGGCCGATCCGACCATGCTCTTCGCGGTGCTCGGCGTGCCGAGATTCCCGGTTTTCCACCACGCCGCCGACGCGGAGGGTTTGAGCCGGTTCCACGCTGTCGTAGCCGAGCAAGGACTGCGAAACGGAGCGGGCATCCGTCGCGAAACTCGCCACGCCCCGACTCGCCGGACCACGGGCTCCGCTTGCTGTTCCGGTGGTCGTGGTACGAGTGCCGGTGGCGAGCCACTTCGCGAACTTGTCCCACCCGGTGGCATTGTTGAAGGACGTGAAGTTGGAGGTGTAGGACGAGTCGTAGCTGTTCCCCGGGAGGTAGATGGCCACCCCGCTGCTGTTGCGTTGGTCGGCGGTCTTGTTTGCGACCAGGTTTCCGAGGGAAGAGATCACACCGTTGGCAGCGGTGCGAATGGCCGACGGAATGCGGCTGTCAGCGGAGACTTTGGCCATGAAACTTCCGAGGTCGCGGAAATCCTTGTACGACTCGCCATCGTAGGTGATGGCCGCGTTGCGGGCGGTTCGCAGGTATCCGCGAGTGGTGCTGGACGCCGTCAGGGTCGCGTCGGTGAAGGTCTTCAAGGCGGAGGCGAAGGCGTTGTAGGCGGATGCCCGCGTGGAGGAGTACGTGTCTTCCATCACGCCGGTGCCGACATACTGGTTTCCGAAACTGGTCACGTATCCGGCCGCCAGTTGCTGAGGCGTCACCGATCCGGGGTTGGTCTGCAGCACATTGAAGAGGGTGGTGTAGTCCTGACCCGTGCCGGCTTCGAGTTCCTCGGAAGCGGCGAAAAACTGCACCTTGTCTTTGAAGGCGTAGCCGATCTCGGCCATGCCCATCAGGCAGGCGTCGTAGCTCATGACGCTGATCGAGGGGACGCCGGAGGATCCGAGCACGCCGGCGACTTCGCTGACCGAGAGGAAATCCATCGTTCCGCCGTCGGAGTCGTCGTAGTTGGAACCGTAAATGCCCGCCCCATGGTTCCACATGATCAAGGAGTAGTTCTGAGCCGGGGCGACACCCGCACCCCAGGTGAGGAAATCCTTCAAAGTCGTCGCGGAACCGGTGTTTTTCTCACCGATGATGTCGAACGTGGTGGCAACCCGGGACATGTTGGTGTCCGCCTGGATGACGGCCCGTCCGGTCGTGCCCCACGCTGCCTGGGACCCGTTCCCCGTCGCGTACTTCGTCAGCGTGCTGCTCTGGTCCCACAACACGACGATGTTCACCGAACTTGGCAGCGACGCGGCCGCTTTCTCCATCTCGTTGATGTCTTGGTGCGCGAATTCGTGAAGGTCGCTCGCCGTCATGTAAACGAAGATCGTCCAGGCGTCCGTCGTCGGCGTCGGATTGGGTGTCGGTGCCGCCGCCGGCGGGGTGATTGTCAGCGAGTAACTCGGGTTCTTCGCTCCGCTGTAGCCGAATGCCTGGACGTAGTAGGTGCCGGCGGGCAGGCCGCTCATCGAGATCGTCTCGGAGTTCCCGCTCCCTTCCGAAGAACCCACTTGCGTTCCGGATGCGTTGAAGAGGCGGAGGTCGATGTCGCCCTGGGAGTGCGTGAACGCGATCGAAACCTGGCTCGTCGAGGTGCCGGCTGCGGTGGTCGTGAAGGAGAACCAGTCGGCGGAATCTTGCATTTGCAGGCCGGAAACGGTCCGCGGCGACGTCAGCGTGCCGAGAGAATAAGCCGCGGCCTGCGTGTCGTTGTTCTCGTACGCATCGTCACCGGGTGTCGGGGTCGGCGTGGGGGTCGGAGTCGCGGCGGTGGGGCCGTCGATCTTCCAGGTGTACGCGCCGCCGCTCGTGCCGGTGTAGTTCGTGATCGCCAGGAAGTAGGTTTGCCCCGCAGTCAGGGTCACGGAGACCCGGCTGTCGGTGTTGCCGCTCGTCACGTCGTCGTTGAAGCCGAGCCGGCTGCCGGTGCTGCTGTAGACGGCGGCAACCGTGTCAAGGCTGCTGCTCGGCGTCGTCGCATCCAGGACGTATGTCCCGGTCGCGGAGGCGGTGAATTTGAACCAGTCGATTTCCGTGCTGGAAATCGTGGCGGTTCCGGTCGCGTCGCCGCTAGTATCGAGTGTGGCCTGCGTGAAGCTCGAGGTCGGCACGGTGATCGTGGCCGGCGGGGTCGAACCCCACGATGGCATCAGGCGGTCTTCCAGGCTGTTGACGGACAGCCGAGTTCGCGCGGGCTTCCCGGCCGGACGACGTCCGGAACGATCAAATGCCGAAAACATTGCAAAAACTCCCGGTCGGACCGCGAAATGGCAAACCTTCGGCCGGGCGGGCGAACCCGGGAGAGGAAGGCGGTCAGGTGTAATGGTCGGTAGCGATCGGACGATGTGGTTCGTTCCAACGATTCGCTTCACTGGAATAATCGCGGCCGGGCCAGTGATCGGACAACCCGGCACGGATTTTTCTTCGACCGTGTCGGAAATCCCGTCGGCGGCGGAAGTCCCGAACCTGACGGAAGCTCAGAAGTCACAAGTGAAAATCACGGGAAATTCCCCGCCAAACTCGGGTTCACATCTTCTTCACACCCGATCCCGTTTCCGCGCCGCACAATAGACTATGGGATGCCTCTCTCGCCCACCGGACCGCCGATGAACTCGAACCTCCAATTCCAGTCGCTGATCGAGCGAGCCCGAAAGCGGGACCAGCAGGCCGCCGCCGAACTCGTCCGGGTCTTCTCGCATGGCTTGCAGGTTTCGGTTCGGCACCGGCTCAACCAGTGGCGACTGCAACAGGTGCTCGACCCCGAGGATATCACCCAGGCCGTCCTGGCCGAGTTCTTCGACCGCCTCGCCCGCGGGGAACTCTCCTTCGAGGACCCTGCCCACGCCGGCCGATTCCTGAGCCGAATCGCCCGCAACCGCGTCCTCGACGAGGTCCGGAAGGTGCTGACGGTCCGCCGGGGCGGCGGGCAACGGGCCACGACGAACTCCGAGGAATGCCTGGACGGAATCGCTTCGAACTGCGGCACCCCCTCCGCCGCGGTGAGCGCCGCCGAGATGATCCACACGGTCTACGAACGGCTCAGCCCGGACGAGCGCGACCTCGCCGTCCGCCGATCGCGCGGCGACGACTGGTCCGAAATCGCCGCTCAAACCGGCGGCTCCGCCGAGGCGTTGCGCAAAAAATTGACCCGCGCTTTCGAGCGGGTCCTGGAGGAGTTGAACCTGTCTCCGAAGTGAAGAACGGATCGATCAATTCTCAAGTGATCCCGTGTCACCCGCTGCGCGTGTGATGAAGACCGTCAAGGTTGCGCTCGTGGTGCGATCATTCACGAATCGGACGGAACCATCACCAAAGACGATATTCATGCCGCCTTGGTGGAAGGCATAGGGTTCTTGAGCATCATTGGTGCAGTTGATTGCACATGTGCGATCGGTTCCAGGAACCGTAACATTTCCAGCTGCATCAATTGAGGCACCGTGCAGGGAGATTGCACCGTCTGCATCTGCCCAAGCTCCACCGCCGACCGTTCCGGCTTGGGGACGATTCCCGCGCCAGAAAACTGCAGGACGCCCGGCACATTCAACGTAAAGAATCGTATTGCTCACACCATCCTTGACTTCCGAGAGCTTTCCCGGGGCATCCTTGAGCAGCATGCCGTAACGCTTCGCGAGCGGCAGACTGGAGACCGTTGATTCAACCTGATACAGCGCGTGGTAGTCGCTTACAGCCTGGTTGTGAGGTCCGATCGTCCGATCGGGAGCAGAGGGGCAGCGAAATACTTTGATTGGCGTCGCAACGGTGGTTCTAAGTGCCGCCGCGTCCCAGTTGCAGGGCGGCATCGGATCTGCGCGAAAAATCGTCTCGTATTGCTTGAACAGGTTCTCTTGTTCCAGACCCGGGAGAATGAACACCAGGCAGGATCGTTCCGAAGCTCCGAAAGTCGGGAAACTTGCTGAGGTAATCACAGCCGGAGGCAAAGACCCATTGGTACTTTCGTACTGCAGGGTTGCCATCCCCATCTGCTTGAGATTATTCGAGCAGGTCGTCTTGTTCCCCGATTCCCGCACCTTTTGCACTGCGGGGATGAGGAGGCCGATCAGAATCGCGATGATGCCGATCACCACCAACAACTCGATCAGCGTGAAACCGCGGCGGGGTGAAGCAGGGAGACGGTGCATAGCAGCCTCTGGCAGGTTTCGAAGACCATGACTGTGGTAGTTCACCACGACCCGGTGGAGAGGCAACAGCAGCTTCGCGAACTTCTCGGATTCTTCAAACTCACTTTTCCAGTTTCGCGGCAATCGCGTCCGCGATTTCGACCGTCCCCGCCGTGCCGACCAGGTCGATCGGCCGGACCGAACCTTCCGTCAGCACCGCTTCCGTCGCCCGCACGATCCGCTCAGCGACGTCGGCTTTCCCCAGATCGCGGAGCATCTCCACGGCCGGCAGAATCAGGGGAATCGGGTTCCCTTTCCCCGGCGGAACGCGTTCGTAGCCGGCCCCGTAGACCGCTTCGTAAACCCGCACGCGTTCGCCGTGGTTGATGGCACTGGTGGTCGTGATTCCGCCGACCAGGCCGGCCCCGAGGTCGGAGAGGAGGTCGCCGTACAGGTTGCCGCTCGCCATCACCTCGAACTGGTGCGGCCGGCTGACGAGCTGCATGCAGGTGTTGTCGACGATCATGTCCTTCGCGGCGATCTCGGGGAAATCCTTCGCCACCCGGCGGAAGCACTCGAGGAACAGGCCGTCGGCCATCTTGAGGATGTTCGCCTTGTGGATGCAGTGGACCGATTTCCGGCCGTGCTTCCGGGCCAGCTCGAAGGTGAAGCGGAAGAACCGCAGGCACGCGATTTCCGTGACGATTTTGAAGCTCTGCACCACCCCGGGGACAATCTCGTGCTCCGTGGTGGCGTAGAGATCCTCGGTGATTTCGCGGACGAGGTGGAAGTTGACGCCGGTGAATCGGCTCGGCACGCCGGCAAGGTTGTGGACCGGCCGCACCGACGCGAACAACCCCAGGCGCCGGCGGAATTCGACGTTGTAGTTCGGCGGATTCCCCGGCCCCAGCGGCGGCAGGAGCTTGGTTTTGAGCGCCATCCCCGTCGCATTGACCGCATCGAAGACCGATTGCGGCAGCGGTTCCTTCCCCTGGTCGAGGGCCGCCCGCCCGGCGAGATGGACCTCGAACTCGATCTCCACGCCGGCTGCGGACAGAACACGAGCGACGGCCGCTTGCTGATCGAAACCCACCCCGCCGCCCTGGACGAACGTCACCCGCATTGCCGGTTCCCTCGATGGTGGACTGGTGCGGGTATCCTAGGAACTGGCGAGCGGGAACTCGCGTTTTCTGGTGTGTCAGGAGCCGCGACTGCCAAGGAGCGGCCGCTCCCGGAGCGGAATCGCAGCATTTCCACCAGGGTTTGCGACATCCAGAAGTCACTCTCCTCAGGGGGAGGCCGCTCCTTGGCAGTCGCGGCTCTCGAAGAAACAGAGGGGATTCTCGGAAGACGCTTCCCGACGGCGGCGGCAAGAATGCGGGCTCACGGTTCCGTCATCAGGATCACCATCCCGAACGACGCGACCGTGAGGCTCTCCCGCGGGCGGACGACGGGTCCCTCGTTCTCGGGCAGGATGTCCTTCGGGGCATCTTCCCCGGTGTCGATCAACTTCCGCCATTTCCGGCCCGTTGGCGACGGGGGAACGACAAACTTGATCGGGCCGGGCATCACGTTCATCGCCACGTAAAAGTCCGCGTCCGGGTGATAGTCCGGGTCGCCGTCCCGCCCGGTGAAGCGGCCGTCGAGGGAAAACGCGATCGCCCGGCTGGAGACGCTGAAATCGGGCTTGTACGGTTCCACGCCGTGCCAGTGGATGTCGGCGAGCGGAATGACGACGCCGGGAAGGGACATCCGCCCGGAATCGGGGGTCCGCCGGGGTGGGGGTTGCTGCGGGTTCGCGAGTGGAGGGGGTGGTACCGGAGCCTCCCCACCGTTGGCCGGAATCAAAGGCACCCGGCCGGTCTCGTCGGTCGGAATCCCCGCTTCCCCTGGGCGAACCGGACCAGCCGTCGGGAAGGTGGGCTGGCTCGCAGACGTGGGAATCTTCGCCGGCACCAGCGGGCCCAGTTCCCCCACGAAGTACCGACGCCGACGGAAGACCGGGTGCATCCGCCGGAGTCGGATCATCTCCCGGGTAAACCGCAGAAAGTCCGCGTTCTGGTCCTTCTTCGACCAGTCGACCCAGCTGATGTCGTTGTCCTGGCACCAAGCGTTGTTGTTCCCCTTCTGCGTGCGGAGGAACTCGTCGCCGGCTAGGAGCATCGGGACGCCCTGACTCATGAGGAGCGTCGCCATCAACCCCTTGGCCCTGCGGATCCGAAGTTGCACCACGCCGGGGTCGTCGGTTTCCCCCTCGACACCGCTGTTCCAGCTCCAGTTGTCGTTGGAGCCGTCGCGGTTCCCCTCGCCGTTGGCCTCGTTGTGCTTGTGGTTGTAACTGACGAGATCCCAGAGCGTGAATCCGTCGTGACAGGTGACGAAGTTGACGGAGTGGCGAGGAAGTCGGCCGCCCCACTGGTAGACGTCGGAACTGCCGCACAGCCGACTCGCGAGGGCACCGGTCATGCCGGGATCCCCCTTCCAGAACCGGCGGACGTCGTCGCGGTACTTGCCGTTCCACTCGCTCCAGCGTCGGCCGAACGGGAAGCCGCCAACCTGGTACGCCCCGCCGGCATCCCATGGCTCCGCGATGAGTTTCGCGTCAGCCAGGACGCCATCCTCGGCGATCGCCTCGATCACCGGCGGCTCGACCATGATGTTCCCCCGGCGATCCCGCCCGAGGATGCTCGCGAGGTCGAAACGGAAGCCGTCGACGTGCATGTCCCCGACCCAGTGCCGTAGGCAGTTGAGGATCATCTCGCGGACGATCGGGTGGTTGCAGTTGACGGTGTTCCCGCACCCGGAGAAGTTGAGGTACCGGCCCTGATCGTCGAGGAGGTAGTAGAGCTCGTTGTCGAGCCCGCGGAAGTGGAAGGTGCGGCCGCGATCGTCCCCCTCGCAGGTGTGGTTGAAGACGACGTCGAGGTAGACCTCGATGCCGGCCTGGTGGAAGGCCTTGACCATCTCGCGGAACTCGTCGACCTGACCGTGCTCCTTGGCGGTGGCGGCAAAGGCGGCCTTGGGTGCCGCGAATGCGATCGTGTTGTAACCCCAGAAATTGACGAGTTTCTCGCCCGTCTCGGGGTTCGTGAACGGGCAGTCGCACTCGTCGAATTCGTGGATGGGGAGCAGTTCCACCGCCGTCACGCCGAGCCATTTCAGGTAGGGAATCTTCTCAATGAGGCCGCGGTAAGTTCCGGGGTTGGCCACGTTGGCGGACCCGTGTCGGGTGAAGCCGCGGACGTGGAGTTCGTAGATGATCGAATCTTCCGGCGGGGTCAGCGGCGGACCCTCGTCCTCCCAGTCGAAGCGGCCATGGCGGGCGAAGAGGCTGCGTCGGCCGGTGCGTTCCGGGTCCGTCTCGCAGGTCCCCGCCCACTCCGCCCCGTTGGACAGGATCGTCGTCGCGGGGTCGACCAGCAGCCGGGTCGGGTCGAAGCGCGTCCGCCGACCGTGGGGCCCGTCGACCCGCCAGCCGTAACAAAAGACTTCCGGCAGCTCGTGGACGACGACATGCCAGTGGTCCCCGGTCCGGTTCCGCCGCGGATCCAGGGGAAACTCCGCAAGCGGCTTCGAACCCCCCTCTTCCGGCAGAATCACGAGGGAAACCGCGGTCGCGTGTCGGCTCAGCACCGCGAAGTTGACCCCATCCGGGTGTCGGCTCGCACCCAGGGGAAGCGGGCGTCCGCAGGAAGTGGGAAACCTGGCCGAGGTGGGCGATGGCGAAGGCTGCGAAGTCATGATCCGTCCGGGTTCTTGGTCCGGTCTGGGCGGCGAACCCGGATACCGATAGGAGACATGGGCGAATCGGGCAACGCACGGAACCCGGAGAATCCGATGCCAGACCGGTGGATCTCCATCTTCACGGAAATTTCCCCTCAAGCTCCCGAGCACCGCCGGTCGATATCGATACGTTCGGGTTGCAAATGGGTTCCGAGGCGGGTACACCTCCCGCCCGCCGGGTCGAGGAGCGATGGATCGCTGCCGACGACCGGGCCACTTCGAACCGTCCCCAGGCAAGGATGCCGCCCATGCCCCGCCCCCTCGTGGCGTTGTGTCTCGTCGCGCTGGCCTCTCCCGTTTTCGCTGCCGACCCCACGCCGATCGATCGGGCGCTCGCATTGCAAACCGCTCTCGCCGATGCCCGCGACCTTCTGACGGCCCACAAATCCGCGGAAGCCGTCGCCCTCCTCGAGAAGCAACTCGCAACCGCGGACGGAAGTCGGGCCTTCCTGGAACTCCTGCGATCCGCCTACGTCGCCGAGATCAAACGCCTCCAGATCGCGAACTCGGATCCCACAAACGTCCAGAATTTGCGGACGAAACTCGCCTTGCTGGGAAGTTCCGTCGAGGTGCCAGAACCGGTCGCCGCGAACCCCGCACCAACCCCGACACCCCCGATCTCGACTCCCCCTGCACCCGCAGCTCCCGCTCCCGCTTCTCCGGTCGCCTCCGCACCGCCCGCCCCAGTGGAGATGGCACCGGCACCGTCCGCCACCGGCGTCGCGCTCGAGAATCTCCGGCAGGCCTCGGACCTCTTCAACCAGGCGAAGACGCAACCGAAGAAATTCGAGATGGCGGCCAAGCTCTTCGCGGCAGCGTGCGGCGGGGGTGTGGAACTTTCCCACGAGCAGTCGGCGGCCTGGGCGTACTGCCGCATCCGGATTGCCGCGGAACGCCTGAATTCGCGGCCGGATGACCCCCAAATCGCTGCCGATGTCGTGGCGGAAGTCACCGACGCAGCCCGCCTCGCACCCGGAAACCCCGGACTGCAGAAAGTTGCCGCCAACCTCGTGGAAGTCGCGAAATCTCGCCTCGGTGCCGCGGGTTCGAGCCCGACTGCCACTTCTCCGGATGTGATCGAAACCGCCAGCTTCCGCGTCCGACACGGTGGCCGGAAAGAACTCGGCGAGGCGATCGCACGGGCCGCGGAAGCCCACCGCGTCGCGATTTCCACACGCTGGTCCGGCCCCCCGGGCGGCGTCTGGGAACCCAAGTGCGAGATCGTGATCCACGCCGACTCGGAGAGCTTCGCCAAATCCACGGGGCAGCCGGCGGGTTCCAACGGGCGAGCGGTCGTGAAGCTCGATGGCGGCAAGGCCGTCGAACGGCGGATCGATCTCCGGGCCGACGATGTCTCGGCGAACGACAACGCCCTGCCCCGGGAACTGACCCACATCGTGCTCGCAGATTTGTTCCCGACGCACGCCCCGCCGCGCTGGGCCGAGGCGGGAATGGCCGCCCTCGCCGCCTCTCCGACAGAACAGGACCGCTACCTCCGCACCGCGATTCGCTGCCAGCGGGAAGGAGACCTTCTCGCCGTCGGAAAGCTCCTGGAAATGCCCGTCCCGACCGGCGACCAGATCACCGGCTGGTACGTTGGCAGCGTCTCGCTCGTCGATTTCCTCGTCCGCTGGAAGGGAGACAAGGCCTTCACGACGTTCCTGCGGGACAGCCAGCGGTACGGCCAGGCGTCCGCGTTGAAGCGGCAGTACGGCGTCTCGAGCGTGCAAGAGCTGGAGGAGGCGTGGAACCGCGGGGCCGTCGCCACGAGTCGTGGTCAGGCCCCGTGAAGCACCGGAAGACGGGTCAGAACGAGTTCTCGTCGCTGAGGACGCGGTCGAAGTCGCCGACGCCGATCCGCATGCAGAGCTGCCGGAAGGTTTCCGAATACGCGTCGGTGCTGTGGTGCAGGTGCTCCGCCTCCGCGATCAACGGCATCTCGTGCCGGCGGCGGACCCCCGCTTGCTTCAACACCCGGCGGAACGGCTTGAGGTTCAAGGCATAGACGTAGAGCAGTTTGTGCTCGTCGAACTGCACCTCGACCGGGCCGTTGGCACTCAGGACCGCCACTCCGGTGCAACCGTCGTTGACCAGCAAATCCTCGAATTCGCAGAAGTAGCTGGCGAGAATCGGCCGGTCGATGTGGCTGCGGCGGTAGTCCGCGTGCCGATCCGTTCCCGAGTCGTGGGACGTTTCGAGGACGACATGGACCTCGTCGCCGAGCGGTTCCAACAAGCCCAGGAAGACGTCAAAAAGTTTCTCGGCGGAAACGGACGCTGCCAGCATCGGCATCCGCAGCCGGGATTTCCGGTCGCGGAACACGTCGATGCGGTACCCTTCCCGGGGCCGGATCGGTACGTCCAGAGCCGGACGAACCGCGTCGGTCAGGGTGAAATTTCCGTATTGGTTCACACCCAGGTGGGCCGTGAGGAGATCGATCGACATTGGCACGAACCCTCGAACGTAGACGGAGAGACTTCCCCCTCAAAAGAGGGGACGGCCTGCCAGGTCGGATGGTTCGCGAGGGTCGGACGACGGTGCGTGGCCTGGCCGGTCAAAATCTACCCGGCGGCAGCGGACAGGGCCGGGTTTGCTGCTGTATTCTACCCGACGAGCCGCCCAAACTGCAGCGATTTCCCCGAATGTAACGCCGATACCGACCGTAACGGGAAGGCCGGTAATATGGGTAGAATCGACGGAGTGAGTCGGACCGGTTCCCGCCCCCAGATTCCTCCTCAACCCGCGATTCCAGGGCTGGACCCCCCACCCGACCCGTCCGATACCGCTCAAGATCGAGCGTGACCATACCCCGTCCCGAGGGTTCGCCGTGCGGAATCCCCTGATCCTCGTCGTTGTCGCCGGACTCTTGGGTACGACCGTCGCCGCCGACCCGGCCGGCGTAATCGTCATCCGACCGAAATCGAAATACCCCTCCGAAACACCCCCGGTTCCCCTCCAGCGGCCGATCGTCACCCACGCCGACCCGTTCCGGCCCGGATACGTCGTCATCCGACCGCAAAAACCCGTCGGGACGGAAAGTTCCCTCGTCAACCCTCAGCCCGAACCCAAACCTGACCCCGCCCCCAAACCGGAACCCAAGCCCGAGCCCAAACCGGAACCCAAAGAAAACCCCAAAGAAGACGGCAAGATCGTCCTCGAAACCTGGGACGCGGTCTATCTCAAGGGCTTGAAGGTCGGCCACTTCCGTGTCGTCGTCCGCGAATACGAGCGGGACGGGAAGAAGTTCCTCTACGCCACCAAGACGCAACTCCTCACCATCGCCCGGTTCGGGGAACGGGTCGAGCAGTGGGCCGAGGATGCAACGATGGAACTCCCCACCGGAGAGGTGCTGACCACCCGCATGGCCCAGGGAATTGGCAAGGATCAGAAGATTTCCCTCACCGGCACCGTTTCCGGGAAAAAACTCTCCGTCAAAATCGAGGGGGCAGCCGGCGGGACGCAAGAAATCCCCTGGCCCGACGGCGTACTCGGAATCGCCCGCGAAGCGACACTCCTCAAGGATCACAAGGCGAAACCGGGCGATTCCTTCGAGTACCTCTACTACGAGGGCCGACTCAACCGGGCGATCAAGTTCACCGTCACCGTCAAGGAACCCGAGACCGTCGCCGTCCTGGAAGGCCAGAAACCCCGCAAGCTCGGCCGGGCCGACATGGCGATGGAGCCGATCGGAAACTTCCGACTCCCACCCTCCACCGTCTTCTACGACCTCGAAACCTTCGAGCCCGCCAAGCTCGAATCCGACGTGCCAACCCTCGGCGGGAAGATGGTTGTTGTCCGAACCACCAAGGAGATCGCCCTCCGCCGACCCGGCAAGGTCCCGGATCTCTTCGATGTCCAGTCGATCAAGCTCGACAAGCCGATCCCCCGCGTCCACGACATGGCCAGCGTCGTCTACCGGGTCAAATCCTCCGGGGACGTACCTGCGGACAAGCTCTTTCCCACGGATTCCCGGCAGGAGGTCCGCAACTTCGACGCAGCCGCCAAGACGGTGGAACTCGTCGTCACGCCGGTCCGCGGACCCGCCAAGGTCGCCAAACCCGCACCGGAACCCGGGAAAGAATTCCTGGGAGCGTCCTTCTTCATCGACTGGGACACCCCCGAGGTCAAGCAGCACGCGAAGGCCGCGATGATGGGGCTCGGTGCCAATGCAACAGCGTGGGACAAGGCGCGGGCCGTCGAGGCGTGGGTCCACCGGAACATGAAATCGACGGAGTTTTCCCAGGCGATGGCGTCGTGCGGGAACGTGGCCAAGTCCCTTTCCGGCGACTGCACGGAATACGCGATGCTGTCCGCGGGGATGTGCCGGGCACTCGGGATTCCGAGCCGCACCGCGATCGGCCTGGTCTACGCCCCATCGCGAGATGGCACCCCGTTCCTGGCGTACCACATGTGGTTCGAGGTCTACGTCGACGGCCAGTGGCTCGCCCTCGACGCCACCCTCGGCCGCGGTTCCGTCGGCCCCGGCCACATCAAAATCACCGACGCGAATTGGCATGAAGAAAAATCCTTCGCACCCCTCCTCCCCGTCCTCGCCGTCCTCGGGGCGAACCCCAAAGTCTCGGTGAGCAAGGTGACTGACCGGTGAGGTGGTGGTGGGGTGGTGTCGGTGGGGTGGTGAGGTGGGGTGGTGGTGAGGTGGTGAGGTGGTGGCGGTGGTGGGTGGTGTGCTGACACCAACACTGACTATCACACACCACCACCTCACCACCCCCCCCCCCCCCCACACCCCCCCCCCCCCCGCCCCCCCCCCCCCCCCCCCCCCCCCCCCCCCCCCCCCC
>CAZKIQ010000087.1:0-16322 GCA_964552815.1 uncultured Alcaligenaceae bacterium
ACGACGCCCTGGCGGCGAAGCCGAACCGGTTCGCGGGAATCCTCGGCACGAATCCGGACGGAACGACGCCCCAGGTGGGCGAGCGGCCCGGCACCGGGGTCATCCTCACCAACGGCGGGATCGCTCCGCCGCCTCGGCTCGCGGGGGTTCCCATCGTCGACCAGTCCGGGTCGCCAGCCAAGAACCGACCCCTTGAGGTGCCGAAACAGATTCCACCCGATGTTCGAGCCGCGGCGGAGCAGGCGAACAAGCTCTTCCGCGATCCCCTCGAGGCGTTCCGGGAGTCCGAGGCGAACCTCAATCGGGCCCGCCAGGAAGGGCTCATCACCGACGACATCTTTGCCCGGGCGTTCGGCGACAAGCTCCGCGAACTTGCCCAGTCCGGTGCGATCGACCGGGAGTTTCGGCTTCCCTCGGCGATGGAGATGGGGAGCCAGTCCGCCGCGGCCGCGATTACCGCTCAGCAGGGGGCACGGGATGTTCCCTCGCTTCTGCAGCAGTTGATCGAGACGAACCAGCAGGAACTCGAAGTGGCACGCGACCAGTTGCGGCAGTACGAGGCGGCCAAGAACCCGATCGTCGTTCCCCTGTCGAGGTAGTCGATGCCTGTCCTCGAGAACATCGTCGCACCGCAAGCCGTCGAGGTCCTGCTCATCGATGAGGGGGAAGGGGAGCACGCGGTTCCTTCCGAGCACCGCTACCGGACGGCCTGGCGGGTCGCGATGAACCTCGACACGGCCACCGCCTTCGATGTGCTCAACGTCCTGACCCCGCTCCCGCAGCCCGGGGAATCGTTTCGCCAGTACGACTGGGAAATCGACGAGAACGACCACTGGCACTATGTCGCCGGCGAAGTCATTGACGAATACGCGGTGGTTGTGCTCCGCGTCGCTCGTCGGGATCCCAACAACCCCCACTGGTGGATTGTCCAGGTCAGCTACGAGGGTTCCACCGATCCCACCGCCGAGCCGGCCGAGGTTGATTACCAGGACATTCCCTACCAGGAGTATGTCACCCAGGACATCCACGGGGCCATGGTCGCCAACTCCGCCCTCGATTTCTTCGAGGGGGGCATGCCCGTCGACCGCTCCCGGACCTCGCTTGTGATCGTTCGCAACGTGCCATACGACGGCTGGGATCCCGACCTCGCCGAGCGGTTCAAGAACACGACCAACCTCAAACCCTTCAACCATGGCGACCTGACCACGTTCGGTTTGCCAATTCAGGCCGCACCGGGCACCGCGAAGATCGGCGGGATCACGGCGAAGCGGATGCTTCGATCACGCGGTGCAACTCCGGAGGAAGCGAAGTTCTACTGGCAGGTCCGGACCCAGGTCGACTTCGACAACGGCACCTGGAAACGGCCCGATGGTGTCGTCGAGCCGACCCGGTGGCGGCGGATCCTGCTCGACGCCGGGTATCGCAAGCTCCGCGAGGGGGGTCGAACCACGATCACCACCACGGCCCAGAAGCCGACGCACCCGCCGCTCCTCGACGGCCGGGGCGGGCCGTTGCCGGAACCAAGCGACAAGATGCCGGCGACCCCCGCTCCGATCGTGAACCCGACCGTGACGCCCCGAGTTGGGATCTTTGGCGTCGGCGGTTCCTCGCTCAACATCCCGGCCCCGGGGATCCTCGCCCTGGCTCCCGGTGCCCAGACGGCCCAGGCGAACTCGGGGCGGAATCCCACCAAGGGAACCGTCACCGTCAATGCAGATGGTTCCTTCACCTACACGCCGACGCCGATGGAGACGGGCTGGGATCAGTTCGGCTACTACGCCCAGCATCCGGACGAGACGACCGCCGCGGAAGGGACGGTGCTTGTCCTCATCGGCCCGCAGCCGGTGTTTTTGGCCATCGACGTTTACCGGCCTGTGGACTGGTCCCCCATCGCCCATTTCCTGGAGTGGTGATGATCGTCGACCCGAACCAGCCTGCCATGCTCTCGGCCGCGGACGTGCTCCGCGTCGCCGCAGCGGCTCGCTTCGCCGAGCAGTTCGACCGGGCCCGGGGCAACACGGCCGGGCCGGTTCCCGGCGGGACTCACAACGGCGGGCCGGCATTGCATCCGCTCCTGGTCACCGGGGAATCCGTGGGTGGGTTCTATCCCGCCCGGATGCAACTTCTGCTCGACGCCGACCCGACCTGGTCCGACCTGGCCGACGGCCGGGAAGGACCGCTGACGACCCGGACCGACAACGACACCGGAGCGGTCACCCTTTCCGCGGGGCACGGTTTCATCACGGGCGACAAGGTCGACGTCACCTGGTCGGGCGGTTCGCGGAAGGACATGGACGCCACGGTTGCCGGAAATGTGGTCTCCCTCGATGGCGGTACCGGCGATAACCTGCCGATCGAGTCGACCACCCTGACGCTCTCGAAAGATGACTGCTGGATCCTCGCCACCGGCAGCCAGACCTTTGAGGAAGGGCAGCGGACGTTTGGCCTGGTCGTCGGCGAGAAGGAAGAGGACTCGCTCCCTGTGTTCGTCGCCGCGGCGAGCGAAGCCGGGGCTCCCGGAGCTCCCGGGGCGGGCGGAGTCTGGCATGCTCGGATCATCAACAACGTCGGCACGACGAGCGGCGGAGCAGTCAAGTATGGCTGGAAGGAAGTGCGGCTCAATTCGTCTGGGGTCTGGGTGGATGCTGGTGGGTCGGGATCCGCTCTCCCCGGCAGCACGACTTTCGCGGTGTGTGCGAAGAACTGGGACGGCTCGTCATTCGCGGAACCGCTCCCAGCCGACTCTCGCGTACTCATGTGGGCCAGCGTCGGCTGGTCGGGTCGCTACGAGTTCCTGCCAGTCCAGGATGCTCAACGGACTGGCACCGGGCCCTACACCTATTACCCCGGCATCCTCAACACGACCACGCAGTGGTGGAAGGGAGAGAAGAACCTCGCCGGCTCGCTTGCGATAGACGGGCCGTCCGCTTCGGCACCCCCTCCAATCGCAACCGCCTACTTCGTGAGCTACCCCGATGGCGTGGCCTTCCAGGCGATCGCCACGGCCACGGGCGGTGCTCAAAAGGCCAACCTGTACGTCAACCAGAACGGCGTCTTCGCCCAGGTCGCGGGCTTTTCCATCGCAGGCGGACGGCAGTTTGACAGCCTGACCCCGTTCGCGGCTCCGTCGGTGTACTCCTACGCCCACGTCTTTTTCGAGGACGGGGCCCAGAACTACGGGGCGGGAAATCGCTGCGGCGACAACGGGTGGATTGCCCGGGCCAACAACAACGGCTCCTGGAATTCGGGCACCTCGGTCTTCACCCAGGCGGCGTCCGGGGGCGGGACCGCGACCACCCACTTCCTGGGCTTTTTCTGGGGCGCCTCTCTCCCCGGCCCGCAGACCGCGCCAGTCTCCGCGCCGGGTGCCGGCACCCAACCGAACCTCGTGCTTGTCTATGACTCGCTCGGTGGGGGCACTCATTTCATCGCCGTGCGAGGCCGGCTCTACAGCGACGTCGGCTTCGGGTGCGCGGGATCCGATGGACTCACGACGACGCAGACCTTCAAGGATGCGTCCGGGAACAACAAGACCATGACTATCACCGGCGGGATCATCACCGCCATCGCGTGATCCAGGAGGCACTATGTCCGCTCGATTCGATGACCCGGTCACCTTCAACGGTGCAGCGAAGTTCACCGGCGGAGTCGTGCTCCCCGCGAACTGCATCGGCGACAACCAGTTCGCCGCCGCCTCGCCGTTATCAGTGGACAAGCAATCGCACCAGTACCTCGAACGGCTCACCCAGGCCCACGGCTCCGCGGCCACGGCCGAGCGGCGAGTCGTCCACGTCGCGAAGTCCGGCGGGGTTGTCGAGAGCTTTTCCGCCGGCGTCGCGACCGCCTGCATCGGGGATTCCACGATCGATGTGGACCTCAAGAGGAACGGAACGACGATCCTCACCGGCACCATCGAGATCGACAGCGGCGACGCCGCTTTCGACCTGGTCGAGGGGGACCTCTCTTCGACGAGCTATTCGGCGGGCGACGTCTTCGAGGTGGTCGTTGCAGTCACCGCGGGAACCGGGACGCTCGGCCAGGGGCTGTTCGCCCAGGCGGTTTTCCGCGAAGCAGCGTGACCCAGAGCCAGATCAATCAGGGGGAAATCATCATGCCAATCGAACTGGAAGATGGGCCAAACTCCCGACCCGAGGCATTCGGCGTCGTCGATGGAAGGCGAGTCCGGGCAGTCCTTCCGCTCGTCGATGATGGGGCCGGAAATTTGGTGCCGCAACCGGGACCAGCGGTTGCATCCGGCTCCCTCACCGACCGATCCGGATCGATCATCGAAGGTGGGGCCGCCCAGCAGGTAGCCGCAGCAAACGCCGCCCGGCGGTACTTCTTCATCTGCAACACCTCGACCGAAACACTCCGCGTCAACTTCGGTGCGGACGCGTCGGATGGAAACAGTTTCCCACTCGCCGCAGCACCGGGTGTCGGTGAGCCTGGCGGCGGGACGCTGACGTTCGAGGGGTCGTTCATCCCGTCGGAAGCTGTGTCGATTCTTGGTGCGACCACCGGTTCCACGTTCGTTGCGAAGGAGGGCTGAGATGGGGCTGAACAATCCTTCGAGCGGTGGGGTCAACCCGTGGCCGAGTGGGAACACATCTCAAACTGGCGAGAAGGTGTTGCAATCATTTGCCTCTGGGAGTTTCGGCATACTTGCTGGATCCCAACTCGCGTCCAATCCCGATCACCCGATAACCGTCAGTGCTCCGAACCCGGAACTGGAGCAGACGATCTCCATTCCATTTTTCGAGATTGCGGATCCTCCGGCTTCTGGCGATATCATCCTCGTCTCAAACAAGGGTGGTGTTCGTGCATGCGAAGTTGTTTCCTCTACCGTCTCGGGCGATACCACTCTTGTCGTGAAACCAGTGGACAGCCCATTTGCTGGACCAGTGTATTACGGTTCGGGGATCGTGCAATCGATTCACATTACTTCACCTTCGACCGTCAGCTACACAAACGGATCCAATGTCGAAGGCATGAATAGCATCGTAATAGCCGGCAGTGTTGGGTGCCATGCCGAGGGTGTCGGCGTGAAGGTGGGAGACGAACAGAATCCAACGTATGGTGCCCATGCTGAAGGCATAGAAACGCATGCGTCATCTCACGCTTCTCATGCAGAAGGTTTTGGGAGTCTTGCGACAGGTGGGTATAGTCACGCAGAAGGAGATCATACGGAATCGAGCGGGATTTCGTCACATGCTCAGGGGCAACGCACCAAGGCGGTCGGTCAGGCCTCTCATGCGGAAGGGTTCAACACCATTGCTTCCGCTGGCTACTCGCACGCGGGCGGCAGATCGAGCAAGGCGAGGATGATGAGCTCTTTCGTTCGTGCCGCAGGATCGTTCAATATTTCCAACCCAGAGTACGATGCCCAGGACATCATAGGGCCTGTATTCCGCGGTGAATCGATTGACGAGAATGAAATACAATTGGTGAGTGACGGCCATGACTGGCTTCCGATACCATACGGAGCGACATGGGCATTTAGCCTTCAATTCGTTGCAATGCGAACTGACGCACCTGGCTCCGCCTCCTACAGATTGGACGGGGTTGCGGACAACCTGGATGGCCTTGCAGTGATCCGCTCCACCACAAAGACCGTGATACATGAGGACACGGCAGGTTATGACGTGTCGCTTTCAGTGGCAACTTCTTTGCCATCGGACAATCTTTCTTCAGGATTTTACATCAATTCTACCGGGGCTTCTGGTCACACTGTGCGATGGGTCTGCACTTCTCGGATCGCCGAAGTGATCCGAGGCAACGCATTTGATCCGCTGATTCCTCCCGGCGGGCCTCCGGTTTATGCTTGGCTTGCTGGGTACCAGAATGGAGCCGATCCCACGACTGGATCGTCCGGAGATGATGTTTTTTCCTGGGCTTCCATGGAAAATGTCGACGGCGGTAATGGCGGATCGTTTGCTATCGAAGGGGCAACGAAGATATTAGTCGGTGGCAAGTGGAGAATCAGTATCTTACAAAGCGTTGCTAATATTTCTGGTGGCGGTGAGGTCGGAGTTCCAAATGGGGCTTGTTCCATTATTCTAGTCGTCTCCCCTCAGCCTGATACAGAGGATCCGCCAAACTATGGCGGGTGCGCTTTGTCAAGCGGGGAAGGGCTATCTGGTTCGTATCTGTTTCCCACCGGTGGCGGCGTAGCAATTGACGGTCAGTACCTTGGGAATTCTTCGGCAGACAACTCAGATCCCGTTGTCCACATTCTAACTAAGCCTGTTGATGGAAACTGGAAGTACTACGCAAATGGGAATGATTCCACAGCCGAGAATGTCTCGGCAGATTGGAATGGAGCTTTGTTTATCGGAATGCCTGGCGTAGCGTATCCTAATGACAACTATGTTGCAATTATCGTCTTTGATCGACAATTGACCGATGAAGAAGTCTCGGGCTATACGGCGTGGGGTGTTGCAGAGGCAGGTGTGTCATGATGCCTTTGCTGCTTTTCCCAACCGTGTTCGTCGAAGTTCCACAAACCGGGATCGGTTAGATCGTCGAGGTTCCTGCGATCTCCCCACTCCAACAGATCGACCCCGTCGCAAACCAGGTCAACGGCTCGGCCGGCTTGCGGACGTCGAAACCGTAAGCGACAGGATTCTCTTCCTCTTCGGAGTATGAGTCCCGAAATTCCCAAATCCGTCATGGCGGCGGCTATATACCCCCATGACCGCCCGAATCGACGCTTCGCTTTCCGCCGCCGGGTACGTGGACCGCGGGACTTTGTCCGCGCTGGTCACTGAATTCCACGGGCAAGGGCACGCCTCCAACGCCCTTGGGGCCGTGCTTGCTCGCATCGCGGGAGGCGTCTGGGACCGATTCCGATTCACGGATTCGCGGGATGATTTCGTCGGCGAGGTGATTTTGCACTTCCTGTCGGGACCGCTTCATAAGGCGGATCCCGAGCGAAACTGTTTCAGTTTCCTGACGACCTGCGCCGTGTTCTACGGAATCAAGCTCCGCGATCGCACCCAGGCCGAGCAGAAGAAGTTCCGCGAGTACCAGCGGGCTCGCCTCGACGCGCACCGCATCTATCCGCCGGTCGCCCCGGAGGAAGTGGCATGATGCCGACCGTGGGCGACATCCTGGAATCGCTCGCCGATCACCCGCGAGACGCGATCATCGTGGTTCCGGTTCCGGGCCCCCTGGGGATTTACTCGGGACTTTCGGGGATGGTTCGGCCAGTCGTGGTGCACCCGCATCCGGCGGGACGACACCTCTTCACAACCGACCCTGATCGCTCGGCAGACCTCGCCCGCGAACCGATTCAAGCTGTTGAGATTTCCTGATCGTCCTTGAGGTTTTTGCGATGGATGAGATCCAACCGACCCCGCCAGCGTGGCGCGAGCAATTCGCGATTCTGCTCGACAAAATCGCTCCCATCCTTCGACGGCACGCCGCGAAGGCCGCGATCGCCCTTGTGACATTCCTCCTCGGCTGGCTGGGAGTGCAGTCACCCCGGACAGTGGAGAAGAAGGTCGAGGTTCCCGTCGAGGTTCCTGTGCCCGTCCCTGTGCCTCTGACCGCACCTCTGCAGCCGATCGACTACGAAGGGCTGCCATTCGATGGGGCTCACGGTGGGGCGCAAGCGGTCGAGGCAAGTGGGAAGCGGTGGCCGATGAACCGCATCACCTGGTCGATGGACTACGCATCGGCTCGGACTCTCGCGACGCCACTGTCCGAGGATGCAATTCGCGGAGCGGTCCGGCAGGCATTCTCCTGGTGGGCGGAATCGCTCGATCTGGAGTTCGTCGAGGTGACGAGTGGAGCAAATATCCCGATGCGATTCGCGGGGATCGACGGGCCCGCGGGCACCCTGGCGTACGCGTACCTCGCCGACGGCACCCAGAAGGCGAAGGAGCTTGTGCTCGACATCGCCGAGCGGTGGACGGTCGGCGGTCCCGCGTCAGGCCAGATCAACATGCCGACTGTCCTGGCCCACGAGATCGGCCACGCCCTCGGCCTGGGCCACGACGACAAGGGGTCGCCGGCCCTGATGGCACCCGTGTACCAAGCGCGCGTGCCCCGCGAGCAACCGCGCGACGTCGACCGCATGGTCGCCACCCTCGGTTACCAACGACGACCTCTCACACCCGCCGATGGAGCCAAGCCCGGCGGTACCGCCACCATGGTCACCTTCCCGGTCCAGGCGAAAGCCAGCGATTTGGCGGAAGGGTTGCGGAAATTGAAGTGGGACGTCCGGGAACCGAGCAACTTCGCCACCAAGTTCAAGAGCGGCGACATCGTTGTCGTGGATGCGGATCCTTCCGCCTTTCGACGCCCGCCGAATGCACCCGCAATCGTTGAGCCCACTCAAGCCGAGCGGGACGACAGGCACCGTGCACCGGGGTATCGCGTCATTGCCACCGAGGAAGGGCATGTCTTCCTGGAGGATCTCGGGGACCCCCACCATTACACGACCTTCGATGAGCGGATGCTCTCGTTGAAACGCAAGGTGCCCCCGCGAACCGATTCTCCCGCCAAGTGAAATTCCAGCCCCGCCCCGCGAATCATTTGAGGGAACCGCGTGAACCCCATCGCCGTCTGCGTCGTCGTGGGTGCGGCAGCCTGGCCGGCTCCGGACCCGGTTCCCTTCTCGCCAGCGGACGCTGTTCGCGCCGCCGCGGCGGATGCCCGACTCCTCGAGAAGATCGATCCGCGCAAATCGTTCGCGACTCGCTATCTCGCCGCCGCCCATCTTCCCCCGGCCGTCCGGCTCGAGCTCATGGCCGTCGACAACCTGCACGTCAACCTGATCTCCCGGGAGGCGACGATCGCCCGTGTGCGACTCGTCACGCCGTGGGTGTGGGCAGTCGATGTCCGCGATTACGGCTGGAAACGTGAGACATTCGGAGCCCTGACGTTCGGCACCAACGCGCTCGAGCCGTACTTCCATGTGCTCCGCCTCGAAGCCGACGGCAAGACCAAGACGCCCGCCGGTGCACCCTGGCTGCCCGCCCAGGACCTCGCCGACCTCATTCGCATCACCGGGAGCCAGACGCCCATTGTCCGGGCCGACTGGTTTCTGCATCGCAGCGCCATCCAGGAAGGTCGAGGGGAGAGCGGCTACTACGACTTCCTCTCCCTCACGAGCCGGAAGGACGCGGAGAAGCTGGCGGGGCTCGATCGGAAACTCGCGGAAGCAATCTTTCGCGAGCAGGCGGCGGTTATCGAGGACAGCGGGGTTGCTGTCGCTGGCGGCCGGCAGGTTTTCCGCTATGCGACCGTCGCCGGTGCCTGGTGGGAAACCCGCGACACCCTTGCAGACAAGGGGATGCGGGATCGCCGGAATCCCGTGAGGAATCTTCTCGGCGATTATCAGCACGACGCCGAGGAGGTGGTTTTCTCCCTCCCCAACGGGCTGCCGGGCTTCTACCTCGCAGACTCCGCCGGGAAGCAGGTGGACAGCGCTCCGCCAGATATCGCCACCGACCACAAGAGCATCTCGAACGATCGCCGGGTCCATGTGGGAATGTCGTGCCTTCGCTGCCACACCAAGAGCGGACTCATTCCGTTCGAGGATCTCTTTCGCGGTCGCTACAAGACGCTCCGGGCCGCAAATGACAAGCTCGAACGGCGACTCCGCAGCGCCTACCTCGGACCGATCCAGAGGGCATTCGATCGGGACACGAAGGACTTCGCCGACGCGATCGAGGATGCCTCCGGCTTCAAGTCGACGGCCGCGTCAGCAGCCTACGCCCGCCAGTGGTCGAGGTACGCCGACGAGCCGGTGACCGTGGAGCGGGCGGCCGCGGAAACAGGGTTCACCACCGAGGAATTCCAGCGACGGATCCGCGCGTACGCCGCAGCGGAAACCCGGGCGAAGGGCGTCGCCGATCCCGTGCTCCTGCTCTTCGTGGGCCCGGAACCCCGCTCGATGCGGAGGCAGCAGTTCGAGGAATCGTTTCCGTTGTTCATGACTGCACTCGCCGGGAGTTCCCGATGATCCGCTTCCTCGCGATCGCCGCCGTGTCTGCCATCTGCCTCGCCTCGACATCGGCATCGCCGCCGGCCGTGGTTGTTCCGGTCCAGCCGGTGCCCGCCTACGGGCCGGTCTATCCCGATCCCGGCGACCTCGCCCAGGCGGTCCGCGAGCTCGCCGCCGAGGTGAAACTCCTCCGGGAGGAAATGGCTCGGCTCAAGGCCTCCGGGCCGGTGGCGATCACTGCCCCGAAAGATCCCATCGGCCTGGCCGTGAAGTCCTGTGCGTCCTGTCATTCGCCGACTTCCGCCGAGGAACACGGCGGCGGGCTGGCATTCTTCGATCGCGTGGGGAACCTCGCGTTTCCCACCGAACGGGATCGGCAACGGGCCGCGTCCCGGGTTCGAGCCAGGTCGATGCCACCGCCGCCAGCGAAACTTGCCGACGGCGAACGCAAGGACCTGGTTGAGTTGTTTTCTCCTCCGAAGAAGTGAGGTCCATCGTGAAGAAGTTTGTCGTGATGGCGGCGATCGCCGCCAGCCTGCTCGGCATCGCCGGCGAGGTCGAGGCTCGCCCCCGGGCGGTCGTGATCCGCCAGAAGGTCAAGGTCGTCGCGGCCCCGGCCAAGATCGTGGTGGCTCAGCCCCCCTCGGTCGTGTTCGCCCCGCTGGTGACCGTCCAGCCGTTCGTGGTCCCGTCGGTGCCGTTCACGTTCTTCGCACCGGCTCCTGCGTTCGTCGCCCCCGCGCCGGCCGTGGTTGCGCCGGATTGCCCGAAGTAACCCCCGTCGGGCGTGGAACTCCACGCCCGACGATCTTCCTGGTTTCCTCTCTCAGCGATTCGGAGTGTTCGCGATGCAGTTGACGTGCTCCATCCTTGTGACCATTTCCCTCGACCCGCTAGCCGATCCGACCACGTCGCCGGCGACGCCTCCGGAACCGGATCGCCCCCTCATCGACACTGCGTTCGAACTCATCAAGGTGCTCGCCCGGAAGCGATTTCCCTGGCTCGAAGACGAAGCTGCGGTCATGCGGTACGCCGCGGAACGATCGCAGGCAGATGCGGCGGAGGAGAAAGCGCGGGAAGATGCGGTTCTCACTGGATGATCCAGTTCTGGCTCGTCGCCTCCGCCATCGCCGTTCTTGCCTCCTCCTTCCGTGGCGTTTTCGGTGGCATTGGCCACACGCCAGGTTGTGGGGGCAAGGGTGCAGGAGGTTTTCGTTTTGGCTCATTCGGAACACTGCGACTTGGGGACGGTGAAGGTGCTGGGCTCGGACTCGGGGGATCCGGAGGAGTGGTTGATGGAGGCTGAATAGGAAGTGGGGCAGGCATGGTGTCGTTCCCAAAGAGTCGCAAACCTCAGCATTGCAAGGCTGGCTCTGTGCCACAATGGGATAACGACTCGGAATAGCGATCATTCTGCCGCATCCGTTCCTGTTCCATATGAGATCCGTTTCCAAATCCCCTCAGCATACTTCTCGGAAATCTCGATCCCCTGGAATCGCCGTCCCATCCGTTTCGCGACGGCGAGCGTCGTGCCGCTGCCGGCGAACGGATCGACCACCAGGTCGCCAGCGTTCGATGTCGCCGCGATAATCCGCTCGAGCACGGCTTCCGGCATCTGGCAGGGATGAGCGGTTCGCTCGCGGAATGTTCCGCACACTCGCGACTCCAACCACGAATCCGCACCTGGTGGGAATGCCGAGGCCTCCAGCCCCGGCTGTAGGATCCATGTGTCATCGGGGAGCTTTCCCGCGGGGTTTGCCCGCCGATCGCCGTAGGCGGTCCGGGCTGATGGCACCCGGACCGCGTCGGCATGGAAGGTGAAGCGATTCGGATCGGCGACGTAGTACAGGATGTGCACGTGGCTGCGGCTGAACTTCTTCGTGCACGCGACACCGAACGTGTAGTGCCAGATGATCCAGTTCCGCATCGTCAGGCCGAGGGCATCGAGCCGGATCTTCACCTCGGCCGCGAACTCGTCGCCGATCGCCACGAAGAGGGATCCGCTCGGCGAGAGAATCCGCTCGACGGCGGCGAGCCAGTCGGCGGTCCATTGCAGGTATTCCCCGCGGGGTCGGCTGTCGTCGTACTCGTCGTAAGGGTGGCCGACGTTGAATGGCGGATCCGCGAACACCAGGTCTGCCGAGCCGGCCGGGAGTTTGGGGAGAATTTCGAGGCAGTCGCCGACGAAGAGGCGGTTCTTGCCGATGGACTTCGATTTCACGAACTGCAACTCCTCCGATCTGATCAGCGCGCAATTCTACCCCGGCAAGGATGCCGGGGTCACGATGTTCGGTTTTCCGGTTCAGCCCGATCGCCGAAGCGGGATCAGGTATCCCGCGATCAAAATGGAACCGCCCACGAGGTACGAAAATTCCCCTGAGACGATTCGCCAGAGCCAAACCACGACGAGGGCCACCAGGATCAAGCATAGGTGTCGGAACATCGAAACGCCTCTGAGGCGACTCTCAGAGTAAATCGCGAGAACCTATCAAATCGTGTCAAATTTTTGCGGAATAGGAAAATCGCCCCGGCCACGTTGGCCGGGGCGGCGACGGCCGGGCGGTTCACTTGCCGGGAATATCCTCGGGTAAAGGAGGATTCCCACTGGCTTGACGAGCGGTCAAAATCGCATCCGCGATCGCGACCGCGCTGGTCGCGATCGAAGAATGGGAGTAGGACCCATTCGCCAGCCGTCCGGCGATCAATCCATGCATCGCCTGGAGGATCAACACGTCGCGGAGGGTGAGACCGCCTCCCATCTCGATCGAAAGACCGGTGGGAAGGAGCCCCAACAGGGCGGGAAACACCTTGGGATTCCGCGGCGGAAGAGCCGTCGTGTCCAGTTCGGAAAGATCATCCGGCACGGGGCACCCCCTGTCTGGGAAACACGAGATTGGAAACCGCCTGGGCTTCCTTCCAGTTGGTGAACAACATCGCCTCCCAGATGAACCGGGTACAGGCTCGGCGATCGACGCAGCGGGTTTCCAGGTCCCCGAGCGTGCGGATTCCCTTCCGCGTCAGGGCCCAGAGCGCCCGATCGGGAAGCTCGAACACGTCCACGAGCCGGGTGGCTGGAGAAGGGGATCGTTTGCGACGACTCACAACGGACCCCCTTTCTTGCCGGCCCGGATCAATCGGCTGACGGCTCGGCAGCAATCCTTGCAGTAGGAATGATGCCCGTTTCCTCGCCGGTAGAACCGTTCCACGGCTTTGAGCCGAAGGCACTTCGCGCAAACCTTTTCCTTGGCCTTCACGACGCACCCCCTTTCGGGGATGTCCCGAAAAGAGCCGAGTCGTCGATTGTCGAGAATCGTCTGGCCTCGGCCTGGTCGCGCTCGGCGATCTTGCGAAGCCGCTCGGTTTCGAGGTTCGCCCGCACCTTCGGGACGACGATGTCCCGCAAGTAATGACACCAACCGCCGGGGTGGAAGTGGCCGTGACACCAGCTTCCGCCCCACGAGCAGCCGGAGTAGACCGAGGGCCGGGAGCCGTCGGGCATCTTCAACGTCACCACCCATCCCGACGTGTCGCCATCGAAGTGGGTGATGAGGATTCGATCATCCTCGTAGCGTCCGGTCGCCAGTGCCGCTTCGCTGATAAGCCGGAGCACTTCGTTGGGGGTCAAGAGGCACCCCCTTCCTTCTTCTCGCAGGCCGTGCAGACATCGCCGATCCACGGCGTCGTTCGCCGGCAGGTTGCACAAAAACCAGTCTCGACCGACCCGATCGGGACCGGGAGCCTTCGGTCAGGGTTTGCCTCGAGAGCCTCGATCCGACTGCGGATTTCCCGGCCAAGGATGACGATCGATCTCCAGCGTCCGGGGGATGGATCGTCGCGGAAATGCTCCATCCAGTCGGCAAGGACTCGGGATGCATTGGCGAGGATCCGGATGTCCCTCGATGCCTGAGTTCCAGGGGTCATTGGGCACCCCCTTTCTCCGCGTGAAGCCGATCGGCCTCGACTCGGATCACGACGGCCCGGCCGCGGAGACGCGCCGCCTCGGCTCGAACCTGCTCACGAAGCAGGTCGAGCGCGTGGAGGTTCGTTCCGCCGCGATGGGCGGCTGCTTTCTCCAGACACGCCGCCCGCTCCTGGAGCCAGGCGACTGTCTCGACGATCAGCCCTTCCAGGTCCGCGATCGCGGGCGAGGGGGTGATGGCAGGGGTCATTCCTCACCCCCTTTCACCGCGGCAGTGCACTCGGCCTGGATTGCACGAAGTTCCTCCAGCGACGCCTGACGGACCTCGTATTTCCGCCAGGTTTCCCAGAGGCGTTGACGGAGCCGGCTCGGCACCTGGAACCAGTGCCGGCGACACATCAGCTTTCCCGTTTCGACACGGGCATCGCAATCGGGAATGGAACAGGAATGGGTCACGATCCACCCCCTTCCGGTTGCCGAGGAGCGGATGCGACCCCGTAGTCGACGCCATCACCGGCCTCGGCCGTCAGGCAGGCGCCATGGAGCCGGCCGGCATAGTACGCGACTTCGGGTGGAAGCGGCTCGCCTTTCTCGTATTGAGAGACCGCCAGGGAATGGAGATCGCCCCCGGCTCGGGCGCACACGCAATACATCTTCGGGGCCGCGGAGATGAGCGTCGCGGGGTTGAGGACCTCTGGTTCGTCGGCGGCGACGAACACGAGCGCGACAATTTCGTCGTCCGCGTTGAGGATCTGGAACAGCCGGGTTCCGACCGGGACATTCGAAACATCGATCTGCACCATCGGCCGGTCGATCGCTCCCGCCTCGGCAATCCTCCAGCCGGCTTCCGCGATTTCGTCGAGGGTCACGAGCCACCCCCTTTCGCGGTCATGTCGATCCGGAAGGATGCTCCGCCCTCGACTTGCTCAGCCGAGACAACGCGGTTGCTACGGATCGCCGCAGCCAGGAGCTTCGCGGCGGTGTCCACATCGACATTGCACGTGATCTTCCGACCGCATGGCGCGTGGAGAGTCACAACCGCAGGAGAAGAGGTTGTCTCCCCCGGCGGCGTTGGGGTGGGAGTCATGCTGCACCCCCTGTCGCACAGAGTCCCTCAACGAGGACCTCGACGCTTGGCGTGTCAACGCCAGCGAGGATGAAGATCAATTCGCCAACCGCTTCGGCCGGGGTTCGGCCGCGGGCCCCGTGGTCGCCGCTGTAGGCGACCCAGGGCCCGGCCTCGGCCGGGGTCGGGGCCCACGGGTAGTCGCCTTCGGGCAGAAGCGACTTCGTGGGTCGGACCTGGATGCAAAGGGTGATGCTCACGCGGCACCTCCCTTCGGCTTTCCCGGGACACCGTTGGGGAGGATGTAGTCGGCGATCCGGTCGAAGAGGATCGCTTCCTCGGCGTCTCGGGGCGGGAGTCCGGCCTTCTTCCGGGCCATCGCTTCGGCTCGACGCTCCTCGTAATTGGCGAACGGATCGGGCTTCGGCTCGGCGGACTTTTCCGGAAGTGTGACCACCCGACCTGTTGGGGCAGCCGGTTGGGAGGTGAACCCGTTTTGCTTGTAGGCCTCGAGGGCTTTCTTCGCCTCGGCCCGTTGCTCCGGCGTGAGCTTCTCTTCTGCCGGGCGAACTGGCGGAGAGCGAAGCACCGTGCGGGGCAGGTCGTAAGCGGCGGGCAATCCGGCGACGGCCGCGGATGCCCCCCGTCGCGTTTCCGGCGACGGGAACCAGACCGCCATCAGGATCGCCCTGACGTCGAACTCGATCAGCGAGTCAGGAAGATCGAGCACTGGCCCGACCCGCTCGGATCGCATCGTGTCGACGGAGCCGGAAGTCTTCCTCCAGACACGGTACAACTCGCCTCGGCTTGGTCCGGCTCCGAATCGCATCCGGGATCGGTGGCTCGGGATCGTGAAGACGACGGGCCGCAGGCAGAGCCGGGAGTCCTTCTCCTCGACGGATTCGATCAAGGCAGGGGCGTAGTACACCTTCTTGATGTCGAATCCGTCCTTGCAATACCGACAGTTTTCGGGGGAATGTGGAAGGGTTTTTCCGACCCAATGAGTCTTGAGCCAGACGAGACGACCGAGGAAGAGCACGATGTCTTCGCTGCCGGTTCGATTGTTGTGGACTGGGACTGTGGGCGAGGGAATGAACGGCGACGCATCGCCATCAACCCCCCATTCGATGGGTGGAGGCATGGATTCTCAACCGAGCACATCCGCCGTCGCCGTGGTCGGCTCGCCCCGCTCCGGCAGCCCGGAGTTTGTGAGAGGGACGGTCAGATGCCTGGGAAACCACGGCCGCGTGTGGCCGAGGGAGACTGTAGCGGAAGGATCATCGGCCAGCAAGCACTGAGTGGCTGTCGAGCCTCCTGCCCCAGCAGGTTTTGCCCCAGCAGGTTTTGCCCCAGCAGGTTTTGCCCCAGCAGGTTTTGCCCCAGCA
>CAZKIQ010000087.1:16422-21634 GCA_964552815.1 uncultured Alcaligenaceae bacterium
GGTTTTGCCCCAATTGCAACTGAGGCCCCACCCCCAATTGCAAATGACGCCGGTGCCCCACTTGCAATTGAAGCCCCTGCCCCAGTTGCAAATGCGGTTTGTGAGTGAAAAGCGAATTCGACGTATCTGCTTACGAGATCAGAGGTTTTGGCATTCCAGTCTCACTTCCAATTGCAATTGGGGCTCGCGAGGCCGTCAATTTGCCCGCCTGACGGGCGATCTCGGCGCGGGTGGGGACGAACTGCATTTCGCACCCCGATCGGGGCTTGGCGCTACCCTGGCGCTCGAAGGAAGGGCTCTCGGCGCGACCGCTTGCCCGAGCGGACGGAGGTCCGCGCTGGCGAGAGGTTTAGATTGCTACAGGGGTCATCGATCTGACCAGCAGGCGCGTGTTGTGGTTCTCATCCGCTCCGACCGGCGGGCGGCCGGGACCCCGCGGTGGAGTTGGCGGATCTTCGAGGTCGGCAATGTCCTGGCGGGAATTTCCACGAGTGGCGACCTGATCAAGGCTACATAGCTGCACGACCGCAAGATGCGGCGTTCCTGGAGGACATTCCGATGAAGAAGGTGAGCATCCGCATCGAGGTGCCCGAGGCCGAGCACCGTCAACTCAAGCTCCTCACGACTCAGCGAGGAACGAACCTGAACCAGTTCCTCCTGAAGCTGATTCGCGGGGAACTCGCGACTGCGAAGGATCTGCCCACTGTCGAGAAAAAGTAGTCGCGGAAATGGTCGACGCCGGGCACGGGGCCCGGCGTCGCGATCCTCGTTTCTTCGCGGCGGTGAACGCGAAACACAAGCCGCGAAAACCCAAAGACAGACTCATCATGCAACGCTCATCACACGCGAGCAAGCCCGGCTTTCGCCGGGTTTGGAGATTCCTACGCGCACCGCGACACCCTTGGAGGAGGAAGCGATGGAGAAGAAAGTCAGCCTGCGATTCGATATGCCCGAGGCCGAGCATCGGGAGTTGAAAGTCATGCTCGCCGAGCGGGGTGGAAACTTCCGCGAACTGCTCCGGCGGCTCGTCCGGGAAGAGTTGGCATCAGCGAAGGATCGGCCGGTTCCAACTGGGTCAACTCAGAAATGAGATGGTCCGACCCGGGAGGATTTACCCTCCCGGGTCGGGTTGCCGCCCGTCCAACGGCAAAGTTCACGGCCGTCTGACCACGACCACGAGCCGCTGCACCAACGTCGGATCCTCGAAGCCGTCCACCGCCGACATCGCGACCTGGTGGAGGATCTCGACGACGACCAGGCCGGGACTCTCGACACCGTCGAACCTGTCACCGGCGTTTGGAATGTGGTAGAACCAAGCAACAGATTCCCGATCCGGATGATTGTCCGGCAACGTCAAGTCCCGGATGATAACCGGGAACAAACGCTGCCGTTCGAGAGCCGAGCCCCATTCAAGGTCGAGTGGAGGATCGGGGATTCCGTCGCCCCTGCGAGACCGACCCATGCATCCGCTCCTGTGGTCCGCCCGCCTGTACTGGCGTGCCGTCTACTCGTATCGGCGGTTCCGATTCTGGTTCCTCCGACGAGTCTGGGACGAGGCTCGCGAACTCGAGCGCGACCGCTGGGAGCGAGCGGGGTACGAGTTCCGGACACTTTTACACGGCAAGTCGATTCCGGTCCAGATCAGGGAAAGGTGACAAGAGCACAGTCTCGACTCATGTCAACACAGTTTTGGGGTCACTAGAATCGCGATATGGACGCTAAAGTTGTCGATCTATTCTGCGGAATTGGCGGGCTCAGCTACGGCTTTCGCCAAGAGGGGTTCAAAGTGGTTGCGGGGGTTGACTCCGACGCAAGTTGCGCGTTTGCGTTTGAAAAGAACATCGGCGCAAGATTTCTGGCATCCGACATTTGCATGCTGACGGACTCACAGATTCGTGATCTGTTCGGACCCGAGAACAACTCTGCAAGAATTCTCATCGGGTGTGCTCCTTGCCAGCCCTTCTCAGTCTACACGGGCCGATATAGAAATAAAGAAAATGGCAACACGTCCCAGTGGAAGCTCCTCGAAGAGTTTCTTCGTGCCATCCGTTTGACACAGCCCTTAGTCGTGTCCATGGAAAACGTACCACGGCTTACGAGGCATGAGTTATTTAGTGACTTCATCCAACATCTAGAAGATCTCGAATATTTCGTAACATATGAGCTTGTTCATGCGCAATATTACGGTATCCCTCAGAAGCGGACGCGACTAGTGCTGTTCGCTTCTCGACTCGGGCAGATCTCTATGATCAACCCGACTCACAAGAACAATCCGAGAACAGTTCGGGATGCAATTTCTCATTTACCACCAATCGCTGCAGGGGAAATTCCCAAAAGCGGAGATCGATTGCATCGTTCGCGAAATCTCTCGCCACTCAATCTTCAACGACTCAAGGCAAGTAGGGAGGGTGGTTTCTGGCGTGAATGGGATGACACCTTGAAATTAGAATGCCATAGAAAATCAAGCGGCAGAACTTTTCGCAGTGTTTATGGGAGAATGCGATGGGATGAGCCATCTCCTGTTATCACCACTCAGTGTCTTGGAATCGGAAATGGTCGATTTGGACATCCAGAACAGGATAGAGCTATCTCAATACGTGAGGCTGCGATTCTGCAATCATTCCCGCGGACATTCAGGTTTGTTCCACCTCGTTCGCCCGTTGTCGGAGAAGTGCTATCTAGACAAATTGGTAATGCGGTCCCCGTTCGTCTTGGTCGGGTGATTGCAAGATCAATCAAGAAGCACTTCCGTGACCTATCATCTATGAAGGACTGAAGATGTAGGTCGAGTGATCTCGTTCGCGTACTAACGTAGGAAACCAGTATTCCGTGTTGTCCGGATTCCGCCAGTAAAGAAGCGCGAGCGCGGGGGCATTTGGAGATGCGTCTTGAATGAATCTAACCTCATCCCCAGATAGGCGAGCCCTCGTACGTTGTATATCGGGCGGGCCGTCGAATGCACGCACGTAAACAACGGCCTGTCCTGCAAACGCGGTCTCGTACTGATTGACCAATCCCAACATTGCCTCGACTGACCAACGTCCCAGATCATCAGCGGGCGGGATCAGTGAACCGATTAGTTCTTGAAATGCGTTCAAGGGCATCCGACGGCTAGTTCTGCTTTGACGCTCATCAGTAAGCGGGATGTTATGCTCGCGAAGCAATCGATTCACATTTTTGGTTACTTCTGTATCGCAGATAGGAAGAGCGGGGGCAATTTGGCTCAGATTGCGACCAAAGACTAGCAACTCGTCTCCCTCAATGGCGCTAGGACGGGTCGGTCTCGATCCTCGTGCAACTCGGATTGGTATCGGCTCGCCTTGTTGACTTTGTGCTGCGACCGCGCGAAGCTCTTCCTCAGATTGATGAATTTCTTGGAATAGCACGGCAAGCTGATGCGGAAGATAGACACGCGTGTATGGCATCAATCCTTCCCGATAGCCATACATCCGGGCATGTTGTAGAACCGTATCCATCTGAGAAACTTGCGCCTGCCGCAAGTAATATGTGACCAGAAGATCATCGATCGTCAGGCCTCTTCCAAGGATATTGCCACCGACAAGGAAGTTCATTCGCGGCCCATAGTTCATACGTTCACATTGACTGTTAATCCGTAACACAACAGCATTGCGAACAGCCATTGTAATATTTGGAGTTAGAGAGTCGAATGATGGGGCGTCTGGAAGCGAACCGGTTAATTCGTTGTATGCCACTGCAAATGTTTCGGAAAGCTCATCAATACTGCGGACATTGTTTCGCAAGATTTCGAGATGATGGCCAATGTGCTCTGCGATCTGAGTATGCTGGGTTACAAGAGGGCTTGTGTGCGAGAGGTGCTTATATCCCTCACTTGGCCACTGTCCCCTCGAAAAGGCATGAGCAGCCGAAGCAACAATTGCAAAATTGATCGAAGCAGCTAAAGCAGGTGGTGTGGCCCTGCGACTAAGGAAAGTATATTCACGGTCGGGGACGATCACGAGTGGAGGATCTGCGGTTTCTAGCTCAGGGTTGAATTCTCCGAAGAATCGCTCCCCACCGCAATATCCTGGTCCAGGTTGAAGTAGGAAAGTGCAAGTCGGACGGAGTCTGGAGGAATGACGCTGTAAAACAAGAACAAACGGACTTGCTGTCACCTGAATATATACTGAATGAGGCAAGATCTCCAGCGTCGACTCCCCTTCCTCCCCTGGTCGCGAATTCTGTACTACTCGTCGATGTATGGT
The DNA here is from genome assembly GCA_964552815.1 of uncultured Alcaligenaceae bacterium. GTDB lineage: Bacteria > Planctomycetota > Planctomycetia > Gemmatales > Gemmataceae > CAYUHJ01. Next base: position 20,646 of record CAZKIQ010000087.1, read on the forward strand.
GCTTGCGTAGGGCGGAGCACTTGCATACCCCGCTGAGCGTGCATTCAAAGTATTGTCTGGAGTGGCCGCGTCTGCTTCATCATCAAAGACCAGAGATGGGTAGGATGCTGCGTCGATCTCCAGAAGAAATGCTAAAGCTTGCGGAAGACGAAACGCGTTTTTCGCACATACATACACAAGCCCGTCCCGAGCGGTCGTTTCAAGGAAGTCAGCTGAGACTCCTTCTGTGTCAAATTCATCGGCAGTGGAGAGGACTCGTGGTCCATCTAGATCTCGAAATCTGTTCGCGGTCTGACGAACAAGCTCGACATTATCCGCAGTAAGCACCACAACGACCCGAAAGCCATTGTCTAAAGCAAGTGCGGTGGACAATACCATCGCAGCGGTTTTTCCACTCTGGACGCGTCCATACAAGAGGATCGACGGTTGTTGTGAGCCCACGGTTGCAGAATCAGGAACCCGACCCGATCCTCCAACTCCGACTTCGCCGCCGGAAACAGCTCGACCGTATTGATTGACGATTAAATCGGTGAACTCCGCGGCTTGGGAAAAAATTCCCTCCACAGCCGCCTCTGCCATCGGTGGAGAATGAAGTCCCGAGACTAAATTTGCTCGAGTGCCCAAGGCGATAACGCCGTCTCGTCGGATGGCCATGGTGTTCTCCGGGGCTGGTGTTCGCCGCTCACCGTTTACGCAAATTCCTCCTCAAAGACAGTCGGGCCGGCGGGAATTGAACCGGCCCAAAAAAACTCGACCCCACGGCAAACCGGCCATGGGGTCGAGGTTCATCCGGAACTGGATGCGACTCCAGGTTCCGGGTTTTGTCGAAAAGGAGGGATCTACGCTCCTTAACGACAGTCGGGCCGGCGGGATTTGAACCCACGACCTCTTGCACCCCAAGCCCCTCGACGAGCTCGCGTGCGGCCCAAAAAACCTCGACCCCACGGCAAACCGGCCATGGGGTCGAGGTTCATCCGGAACTGGATGCG
>CAZKIQ010000088.1:0-21272 GCA_964552815.1 uncultured Alcaligenaceae bacterium
AATTCGCGATTCCATCGCGGTCACGCGATCGGACCGGAGTTTGGCAAGAATCGCACCAAAAGTGCGACCAGAGGGTGGGAAAGCACAACGAATCCAGCGGCTTCCCGTTCGTCTCGCGGCGTCGGTCTACGTCCACCACTTCGGCAGCCGGACCTTCGCGGGGCTCGGGTTGGATGCCCCGAAGTTGCTCGACGAGAACCATGCGAAGTTCCGGGCCAAGTGGGGCGACCAGGAAGCCGACCGCTACCGGGCTGTCGAAACGCCGCGGCGGATGCGGGTCGCGCTGACGATGATCGTGCGGGACGAGGCCCACAACCTCCCCGCCTGCCTGGGCCCGGTCCGCGACCTGTTCGACGACATCGTGGTGGTCGACACGGGTTCGACCGACGGTACGCCACGCGTCGCCGAGGAACTCGGGGCGAGGGTGGTTTCATTCCCCTGGGTCGATGACTTTTCGGCGGCCCGAAACGTTGCCCTCGAGCACGCCCGCGGGGATTACGCCTTCTGGATCGACGCCGACGACCGTGTCGATGAAGGGAACCGAGCCAAACTGGCGAACTTGTTCGCGGGGCTGCGGGATGAGCACGCGGCGTACGTCGTGAAGTGCCGTTGCGTGCCGGATCGACCGGGGGGCTCACCCACCGTCGTCGACCACGTCCGACTCTTCCGGTTACGTGCCGACGTCCGCTGGTCCTACCGGGTTCACGAACAGATTCTCCCGGCCCTGCGTCGGACCGGGGCCGACGTGAGGTGGTCGGAAGCGACGGTCGATCACATCGGGTACGTCGACCCCGCCCTGCGACGACGCAAGCTCGACCGGGACCTGCGGCTGCTGGAAATGGAACACGCCGGGAATCCCGACGAGCCGTTTGTCCTCTTCAACCTCGGCTCTGTCGCCCACGAACTCGGTCGATACGACGACGCGGTGAAGTATCTCCAGCGGAGCCTGGCCCGATCGCACCCGCGGGACTCGATCGTCCGCAAGTTGTACTCCCTGATCGCCGGCTGCCAGCGGGAACTCCGCCAGCCTGTGGACGCCATGGCAACGGTTCGTGACGGGCGATCGCACTACCCGGACGACGCCGAACTGCTCTTTCTCGAGGGCCGGTTGCTCCAGGACGCGGGTGACCTGGCCGGTGCCGAGGCGGCGTTTCGTCGATTGCTTCACGACGACACGGGGGAGCCCGCCCATTTCGCGAGTGTCGACGCCGGGCTTCGCGGCATTCGCGCCCGGCACGCCCTGGCAAGTGTGCTGCTGACGGCGGGTCGGCCTGGGGAAGCCGCACAAGAATGGCAACGTGTGGTGGCGGATAACCCTGCCTTCGCTGCGGGATGGGCCGGGCTGGGAGAAGTCGGCCTCGCTGTCCGAGACGGGAAACTCGTCGAGGAATCGGCCGCGAACTTGCGGGAGCTCGGCGCCACGGAAGACGCCTTCGCGTTGCGTGCGAGATTCCTCCTGGATTCCGGCGAGTATGCCCAGGCGCGGAAGATCGTTGCGGACGGCCTCGACTCGCACCCTCGCTCGGTTCGTCTCCTGCTCCTGATGAGCTACGCCTTTTTACGGGAAGGGGTCGACGACGCGGCCACGGAGCGGTCACTTCGCGAGGTCCTGGCCGTTGCCCCCGATCACCCGGAAGCCCGTCACAACCTGGACGTGCTCCGTCAGAAGCGGGCGGCCGAACTCGTTCCTCACGGGGCATTGGTTTGAGGCATCCGGGGAATTTCGCAAAGTTTCGTCTCCTCCGAACGCATCACCGTTTTGGGACCCCACGAAAGACTCAACCCGCGGGTCGGGGCATGGGGAGAGGCAAAGAGGCTTGTCCAAACGGAGGCCGAGATAGGGGGGTAGGAGCCAAAAGTGGGCGACACGGGGACGGTCGCTTGAGATTTTTAAGACGCAAAGTCTTGCGGGAACCGGGGATATGACGCAACCAAAATGACCCCAAAAGGTCTCGCCCCCACGGTCGGGCAGTTTATGAATGATTGTTCAGTACACCCAGATGGATTCGAACCATCAACCTTCGGTTCCGTAGCTTCATGATCGGGTGAAAAATGCTTGAAAAATAGGCACAAATCTGCCGGAAGCGTTGTCAAAAACGGTACAATTTGGACGGGTTTGGTGCATGAATGGTGCATGGAGTTGTGGCATGGCTCGACCTGCGAAACCCTGGTGGCGGAAACAGACCGGCTGGTGGATGGTCACGCTCAACGGGGAAAAGATTAAACTGATCGAAGGGCCGGAGGACGAGAAACACCGCATTCTGGCAGAGGAGAAGTTCGTCGAACTCCGCCGTCTCAATCGGATCGCACCCCAGGCGTCAACCTCCCGCACGGTGGACGTCATCGAGGCCTTCCTCGTCTGGTCGCTTCAGCACCTATCTGATGAAACTCACCGCGTCAACAAGTATTACTGTCAGCTCTTCGCCGAGCACTGCGGCACGGTCATGGCCCGCGAGATCAAGCCGTTTCACGTCACCAAGTGGATCGGCGAGATGATGTCGCCGGAGCGGGTCGAGCGAGAGAAGGAACGACGGCGAATCGAACTCCAGCAGGGTTTGATCGAGAAGCGGAAGCAGGGCCGGGAACCGAAGGTGTGGGGGGAGGCCACCGCCCACAATGCTCGCACCGCCGCATTCCGTGTGTTCTCGTGGGCGAAGGACGAGGGGTTGCTCCCGAACAACCCGCTTTCAGGGATGAAGCGACCGAAGCCCCCGCCCCGGCAGCGGGCGATGCAAGACAACGAGTTCAATAAACTCCATGAAAACGCAGGCGGGCCGTTCGCGGACTTCCTGCTTGCTCTTCGCGAAACGGGAGCCCGCCCGAAAGAGGTGCGTGACTTGCTCTGGGACCAAGTCCAGAATGATCGGTGGGTTCTGGCCAAGCACAAGACCAGTCGGAAGGTGAAAAAGGCCCGTGTGATCATCCTGTCCACGACAATGCAAGACATGATGCAGCGACTTCAAGGGAACGGACATGCGAACGTCTTCCTCAACACAGGTGGCGAACCCTGGACCATGAACGCGGTTCGCCTCCAGATGAAGCGACTGCGTGAGCGGTTGGGCCTCGCAAGCGATCTGTGCGCCTACCTGTGTCGCCACGGGTTCGGCACACGGGCGATCTTGAACGGAGTCAATCCCTCGGTGGTGGCGGAACTGATGGGCCACAGCTCCCTGGAGATGGTGTCAAGTACTTACGTTCACCTGGCTGACGAACACGCCCACCTCAAAGCCGCAGTCGAGAAAATCAACCCCGCCACGAGGCCGGCACAATCGGTTCCGGCAACCTCGTCGAGGCTCCATGCAAAACCGGTGAACCCGAAGAAATCTGGTCCGAAGTTGAAATCCATTGCCGAGAGCTGACCGACGATTCGCCCATTTGGCAGGTTTTCAGCCTCGAAATACCTGTCCATTAACTGGAATGGTGTGCGGCCATCGAGGTGTCAAATAAACGAGAGGGTGGGCGACTGCAACCGAGCTATCCAGATGAGTACGGTTTGGCGTACCCTGGAGGCTGTGGGCAGGTATCCATCCGAGGGGACCGGCGATTCCGACAGCGATCGGGTTTGATCCACGGTACCCACATTGTCACAAGCGGGTTATCGCGGAAAACCGATAACGAACGGAGTTTACCCAGCTCATCCACAAACGGAGGCACCGATGCCGGGGCTCGCGGATCGCGTCTCGAATCCACTCTCTACGAGCTTTTCCAAAGGCCTGTACTCCTGGGACTATCTCCGGGGATTACTCGCAGAACCGTTCGTGTTCAAGCAACCCTACGACATCCACCTCGTTCGACATGGGGAGACCAGTACCAACGCCCAGTCACTGGTGACCGGTTCGAGGGACGTTCCACTCACCGACCTCGGTCGAGAACAGGCACGGCTCGTCGGCCACCAACTGGACCGGCGGTACGACGTCGCGTTCTACTCGACCCTCACCCGCTCCCAGGAAACGCTATCGCTCGCACTCGCCGCCGGAAGGGTGGTTGTCGATCCCGTCATCGCCGACTGGAGGCTGAACGAGCGTAACCTGGGCGAACTCGAGATGAAGCCGTGGGAGCCCATCGAGGAACTCGCCAAGGGGGACTTCAGTTACGCACCGATCGGTGGAGATAGTTACGCGGAGGTGACCCGGCGTCTCCTGAGCTTCCTGGTCGATCTCGTTCGTTACACTCGCGAGGCCGAAGCCCGGAAAATACTCGTTTGCGGTCACATGGGTCCGATGCGAATCCTGATGGGCATCTTCGAGGAACTCTCGGACCCGGTCGCCGTCCTGGGCCAGTCTTTCCGGAACACCGAGATCTGTCGCGTGAAGTGGCGACGGCTCGTCTTCCCAGCCTTTCTGAAGTGATCTCGTGACGCCAAGTGCATCTTTGCGTAATGTGGTCGGAAATCGTCTACTGATCCCGACCCTTTCCGCAGAGGCAGCCCTATGCCCGCCCCCGAGCCCCCGAAGCAGTACGCCGCCCTCCGGGGCTGGTCGGGGAGTAACATTGACCTTTCTCGGTACACCCACCTCCGAGATGCCTGGACCCGCACCCAAGACGAGATGAAGCGGATCACTGAGGGTGTCAACGGCCTTTCCCTCCCAAGGGAGGTGCGAACGTTGGCAGTTGCGGGCTCGCTCGCACGGATGGAGGTCACCGAGAAATCGGACTGCGACCTTCTGGTCGTTCTGTGGGATGACCACCTCAAAGAGGCCTACCCGGACGACGCGACTCGCAATGAAGCCTCATCAAAGGCACAAGCCATCTACGATCAGATCTGGGACTGCCTGAAGCCGCTCAAGCTCGAGCCGCCAAAGAAGACCGGCACCTTCTCGACCCCGACCTCCGAAGCACAGCTCTGCAGCAAGAAGAACGTCGGAAGCTCACAAGAGGATATCAAGGCTCTCTCGAAGCGGCAGCTTCTGCTCCTCGAGTCGCAACCGGTGTACAACCCCGGGGAGTGCGAGAAATTGACCTCGGCCGTCCTGGGTAGCTACGCGAAAGGGTACGTGGCCGCCGAACCACAGAAGGAGTGGGGCTTCCTCATCAACGACTTGGTCCGGTACTTTCGGTCGCTCTGCGTGAACTACCAGTGGGACTTCAACAACGAACACGGGAAGTGGCCGCTCCGGAATACCAAGCTCCGACACAGCCGGTTGGTCATGTTCTTGGGCCTGTTGTTTCTCCTCGGAGAGTGCAGCCGGGCGGAGAAGAAAATTGAGTGGTTGCGTGAGCGTCTCTGGATGACGCCCCTCGAACGGATCGCACACGTCTACCAAGCGGCCGGCGACACCAACTTCTTCCGGATCGCCGGTTTTTACAACACGTTCTTGGGCTACCTGAATGACGCCGATGTTCGGGAAGAGTTCAAGAAGGCCACGGACGACTCCTACCCGAACCGGTACGAGATGAAGTACTACCCCGAACTGAAGGCGAACTCGGACGGCCTTGTTGCCGAGCTTTTGAGGTTCGTGTTCAGCCAGCGGGGAGAGTGGACGGAGCGATTCTTCGAGTACCTGATCTTCTGATGGACAATGCACGCCGCTATGCCGTGTTCGGGATCCTTGATGCTTCGACCGCCCTTCTGGTGAGACCGCTCCAGGAGCGGATCGCGGTGAGGACGGGGAACGACCTTGCCCTGCGGTTCCCGATCCACGTCACCCTTCGGGGCCGGTTCTGGGCTCCTCCCGAAGCAGTCACCGAGGCGTTTCAACGGGCAAGAGGCGATAGATGGACGGCGTGTGAGTTGATGCTCAGCGGTCCTGTTTTCCGGGCACCCGACCTCCTCTGGCTGTCGGTGGAGATGGTCGGAACGGGGTACTCCGAGTTGGTCCGACTTCACGAACACCTCGAACGGGCACTCGAACCTGTCGTGAGCCGCGACGAAACCCTCTCTGTTCACCGCGGAGCCGGGTATCGACCTCACGTGACCCTTGCATGGGGGGCGACCGAAGCTGAAGAATCACTTATCGCGGCCTACACGCTCAGGGCCATACTCTCGGGAGTCATACTCGCCGAGTATCCTGAACGCTGGCCGGCCTCAGGAACGGTTCAGCCAGTCTGTTGGTGGGAAGGATCGCAGAGCCAAGCGTGAGTCACACGATCTCGTTGGAGATGCGGAGCCAGTCTCAGAACCACTTTAGTGCGTGCACAAGTTCAATAAATGTCTTTGATCGTAGACCGTTGAGCGCCATTAAGCCGACAGTCATCTGATTGAATGGATTGAATGAATAATATGGCTTCGCCGCTCCGACCTGAAGGTGTTGCATCAACTTCCATCGGCCCACCGTTCGACTCCGACCCAGACCGGCCACCGACGTCAACCAGCCGAAACACTCCTGCACCTCCTTCCGACACCTCTGACTCAAACCATAACCCAGGCCCTTTCACCGACGCTTCATCTGACAACTCGCCCGAATCCCCCGCAAACGCTTCCTGGGTATCGCGCCTCGGGGGTGAGAAATGCGACGGAAGTCTGTACTTGGATAAGGGCAGCATCGTCAACACGGCCTAGCACTACAACGCGGGTTTCCTGACGGCCGATAGGGAGTCTATCGGGAGGGGAATCCGATGACCGAGCAGGAAATCGCCGCCCTCGGGCCGGCGTTCGCCGCCGAGCTCCGCACCTACAGCCACTGCTTCAAGCAGGACCGGACGGCCAGGCACTTCGACACCTACTGCCGGGGGCTCCTCGCCGACCTCCCCCGCAAGACGGTCGAGCCGATCGCCCTGGCCGCCGGGACCGCGGTCCGCACCCTCCAGGAGTTCCTGACCACCGCCGGGTGGGACCACGACGCCGCCCGCGACCACCTCCACCGCCGCCTGGCCGCGGTGGCGGACGGGTTGCCGGCCGGCGACCTCGGGACGGTCGGGGTGATCGACGAGACGAGCTGCGCCAAGAGGGGGACAAGACGCCCGTGGTGCAAAGGCAGTACCTGGGGTGCGTCGGCAAGATCGACAACGGGGTGGTGACGGTCCACGTCGGGCTCGCCTGCGGGGACTTCCGGGCGCTGCTCGACGCCGACCTGTACCTGCCGAAGTCGTGGGCCGACGACCGCCCCCGGTGCCGGGCGGCCGGCATCCCGGACGCCGTCCGCTACCGGTCGAAGTGGCGGGTCGCGCTCGACCAGTTGATCCGGCTCGGGCGGAACGGGGTGCGGTTCGATTGGCTGGTGTTCGACGAGGGGTACGGTATCAAGGTGCCGTTCCTGTGGGTGCTCGGGCGTCTGGCCCAGCAGTTCGTGGCCGAGGTGCCGGTGAGCTTCACCGTCCGGCCCGGGGCCGACGGGGCGCCGGAACGGGCCGACCGGTTCAAGCCGGTGGCGGACGCCGGCCGGTGGCGGCGGTTCCGCGTCCCGCGGAAGACGCTGGCCGATCAGGTGTGGCGGGCGAGGGGGGTGCGGGTGTGGGCGGCCCGGGGGTGGCACACGCTGGTCACGGCGGTGAACGAGGCGACGGGCGAGGTCAAGTACTTCGTGACGAACGCGGCCCGGGAGTCGGTCGCCCGGGTACTGGCGGTGGGGTTCCGGCGGGCGACGGTCGAGCACGCCTTCCGGGTGGCGAAGCAAGAGGCCGGGCTGATGCACTACGAGGGCCGGGACTACACCGGGCTGATCCGCCACCTGACCCTGTCGCTGATCGTGCTCGGGTTCGTCGCGGCCCGCACGGAGCGGTTGCGGGGGGAAAAACCCGCGGGTGACGCAGGAGCAGGTGTGCCGGGCGTTGAACGTGAGGTGCGCCGGGCTACTCCGCCGGCAGCGGGGCGTCGGGGTGATCCGGCACACGAGCGAGGTGATCGGCTATCTTCAGCGGCGTAATGCTCAGGCCGCCAAGTCGCACAAGAAGCGGCGGCACGCCTGTGTGCTCTGAACCCGCGCTGTAGTGCTAGTAACCCGCCTTGACACGTCGATATTGCAGCCTTTGTATGTATCGCTTCTTTGGATCCTTGCGCTTCCAGATGCTGCGACAGACCGTCCGCACCCCCTCAGCGGTCCACGGTCCATCGTTTCGCATACGAAACCCCTGTTTGTTCAGAAGTTCTGCGATTTTTCGGTACCAGAGCGTATCCCTTCGTTTGCGACGTTTTTGTGGCACGTCGGCGTTGATTACGATCGGGACAGGCACTGGAGTGGGCTCGGTCGGTGGCGGCGGTGGCGGCGGTGGCGGCGGTTCTACTACAAGAACAGCCGCAAGTGGTGGCGACGGTGGCGGTTCTACTACATGAACAGCCGCAATTGGGGTGACGGGCCTCGTCCGGGCCGTGTGTCGAAGCGAGGGAATTATGCCGCGGAGAATCCGCTCGCGGTCTGAGATTACCGGCGGAACCGGTGTTGAAGACTTCGACGGGATGCTCGAATTCGCTGGTTGCGGCAGATCCTCATTCGTCGCAACCGTTGCGGCATTGGCAGCAGGAAGTGTCAAGGGGGGAGTCGGTTCGACAGTAGGCGGGTTTGTTGTGACCTTCCGCCGTCGGGGACGAGTCCACGCGATGATCTTCGCGATGACTCGCTTCTCATCATCGGTCGATCCGTATCGCTTTCGGCCCGGCTTTGACACGTTGAGTGCGAGCGACTTCCACTTTCCGACACGCTTCCGGGCAACAGACAGATCCGCACGCTTGGCTTTCGAGATGACCGCGTCCAAAGCCGCCGGCTCGGTGAGGGTCTCTCCGGTCTCCGCCTCAAGAATCGTGCATCCCGCCTTGAGAAAGTGTTCACAGATCAGGGCACATGCGATCGGGTTTTCGTCGATGCGCTCGCGAATGTCCACGACCAAAATCCGGCGATCCGAGCCGCTGACAAGGCGGAACGCCTTGGCCAATCCCCTCTGATGGTGTAGATGCGGCGGCGGCCCGTAGTCGTCACACCTGCCAAGATCGTGGAGAAACAAGCGTTCGCTACAAAAATTCAAGGTTGCGAGCCATTGAAACCACGCATCTCGGTTCAAGGGGTTTGGGTCGGGGCACTCGCGCCGATTCCCCTGGTTGCGACGTCCGCGCGTGTAAACGTAGACAATCGTCTTTAAGTCTATCTGTTGAGATGTCCCCCAGGCACGACGTGGCATTCTAACGCTTCCTCAGAGAGTGAACTTCTAAGAACCAATTGCGAAAGAACCGTCTTAAACTATTAATTCGCAATAGTTTACGAGGCTAAATATCATTGAAAGCAATTGTCCCGGTAATTGCAATCAATTTTCCCTAATTCACGCGGATTTTTTCGGTTACCCCGCACCTCACACTGGCCGACTTCCCGGCGGTATCGGGGCGTATGAATACCGCCCTCGGCACGATAACGACTGAAATGATGGCCGCCGTAACACCCGTTGCGCCGGTCTACCTGACAGTTGCCGCCGCAGCCTGCCAGAGCGGAATCTCACAAAGTTTGATCTATCGACTGTGCAAATGTCGCCTCCTCACCTGCGTGTGGGGGTGAAGCCACGTACGGGCAAGATCCTGATCGCCCAGGCGGATCTAGTCGCGTTCCTTGAGCGGTGCCGGGTGTCTGACGCGACGACGCTCACACCGGCGCCGAGTCGTATTCCGGCGACGCAGGGTCCGTTTCGGCAACTCGACTCGGCACGCCTCAAGGAGGCTTGGGGGCGGGCGAAGTAAGCGACCCGGCCACGCTCGCCGTGTCGAGCGTGCGGTGTGTGACGGGCGTGCGGTGCATTTGTGACGCCTTCGCTCCGCGAAGGCTGTGACGGCCGTGGAGACCGTGACGGGGCATGGCCCCGATCTACGAGGTCGACCACTTTCGAGTTCTGAAAACAGTGAGGGAACAAAATGACGAGTGAACCGACCCGACAAAAACGGACTCCGCCTTTGAAGGGGACGCCCGACCCGATGTCCTTCGGGTCGAACGCGGACCGCACCAACCTTGAGGCGGTGGTGACCGTCGCCTTGGCGGACTGCCTGCCAGGGGGGCGGCCGCTTGTTTACATCGCCACGGCCAAGTCCCACGCCGGAAAGGACACCTGCGCGGACTTCGTCATCGACCAGAAGGGGCGGGCGAAGTAAGCGACCCGGCCACGCTCGCCGTGTCGAGCGTGCGGAGCGTGACGGGCGTGCGGTGCATTTGTGACGCCTTCGCTCCGCGAAGGCTGTGACGGCCGTGGAGACCGTGACGGGGCATGGCCCCGATCTACGAGGTCGACCACTTTCGAGTTCTGAAAACAGTGAGGGAACGAAATGACGAGTGAACCGACCCGACAAAAACGGACTTCGTACTTGAAGGGCACTCCCAACCGGATCGTGCGTCCGAAACGGCAGATCCCACCCCTGCCCGGACGGACGACGGCCCCGAACGAGTTCAAGTCGTGCTTCCCGGCTTGCGCGCCGGTCGCCGACGAAATTCATCACCCGTCGCACAGTGCGGGCGATTCGCACGGCGTCGCGATCCAGCCCGACTTCCCTGAGCCGTCCGCGCTGAACGGCGATCCGACGTACGAACTCACCCTCGACCGCGCGATGCCGGAGGCCGAGGAGTTCCGCGCTATCGGACGAAAACTCCGTGACCTCGGCTTCTTCCGTGTCTCGAAGTCCCAGGGCGGACTGCTTTTCTTCGACCCGAAGTGCCCCTCCGAAGTCCGCCACGTGAAAACCGGCCAGGACCTCGCCACCCTCTTAGTCGACCTCGTTCGAATCCGGGTTCTCAAAGACGGGGAGGTCGTCGCGACGGCGGTGCCCGCCTCCAGGCTCGAGAAGGCGCTCCGGACCGAATCGCTGAAGGGACCGCTGCGTCAGGTCGACCGGATCACGCACTTTCCCACCTACCTTCCGGGTTTCCGCCTGACCGCCCCGGGGTGGAACGACGGCGGGTTCGGACAGCGCGTCTGGTACAACGGTGACCCGGCGCCCGTCAGCCAGAATCGGACCGCAATGGACCGATTCCTCGACCAGATGCCCTTCGAGTCGAACGCGGACCGTACCAACCTCGTGGCGGCGGCGCTGACCGTCGAGTTGGCGTACTGCCTGCCCGGAGGGCGGCCGCTCGTTTACATCACCGCCACCAAGTCGCAGGCCGGAAAGGACACCTGCGGGGACTTCGTCATCGGCCAGACGCCCGTGGCGCGCGTCGGCTACGAGGCGGCCGACTGGGCCTTCAAAGAGCAGATCGTGAAGAGCTTGCTTGCGGACCCCCTCGCGCGTGTCGTCGCGATCGAGAATGCCAGACTCGGCGACCGATCAACCCTCGCGTCGGCCGAGCTCGAACGGGTGCTGACCGATCGCGCGCCGAACCTATTCACCCCGCGCTCCCAGGTACTCAAACTCGACTTCCTCACGTTCATGCTAACAACGAACGACTGCGCCCTCTCAACGGACCTCTTGAACCGCTCGCTCCCGGTGTTCCTCAACCCGACGGGGAACATGCGCGACCGCCAATCGCCGATCGGCAACCCGAGGTTCGAATACCTGCCGCTGCACGCTCCCGCGATCCGCGCAACTCTGCGCTGGTTCATCGAGAACTGGAAGAACCACGGCCAGCCGCTCGCACGATCGGTGCGGCACACGTCGACCGAATGGGCTCAGATTGTCGGCGGGATCCTTGAAGTCAACGGGTTCCGGGACTTCCTCGGCAACCTGTCCTCGCGTCTCACCGACGACGACCCCGTTCGGCGGGCGCTCGGCACACTGGGCGTTGCCCTGACAAATCTGTCGGGCGAGTGGATGACCCCGACCGAGATCGCCGTGATGGCCACCGATCACGGCCTGGTCAGGGATCTCTTGCGACCCGCCGATCGCGACAAGCCGCTCGCCCGCGCTCGTGGGATGGGAAAGCTCCTATCCCGGTACGTCGAAGAGACGTTTGAAGTGGAGAAGGATGAGAGCCTGTGGACGAAACTGGTGCTTGAAAAACGGCGGGTTCGGTTTGTGGCCGGGCAAGAGGCACATACCAGGTACCGCTTCCGAGCGGTGCGGCCGGTCCCCGGGCTCGGGCAGGGCGGCACTCCGGACGTCTCCCCGAGCGCCGGCGATGAACCGGAGTGCCTGCTGGGCCTGGCCTGAACGGCCTCGACGGCCGGTCAAAATCATTCCGACTCTCGCAGACCGCGTTCTGCGAACCCCTCCGTCCGGAGCTCGAATCAGATGACACAGGACGCCCCAACAGTGCGCAGCAACAGGCCACATGCGGCCGACACCGCCACGAGATTGCTCGACTCCATTGTCTCGGAGATCGAGGCGAAGCGGTGGCGCGCATACTCCGACGTGTTAAGAGACCCACGCCTGGCCCGCCGGGAGCCCGGCCTGCCCGAAGTGGACGTGGCCCTTCCGTCGGACGACGCGACCGCATTGATCACCGAGTACTGGTTCCGGACGAACCACGAGACCGTTGGGCCAGTCGCGCTGTCGCACGTTGTCCCCGTGCTCAGGGGTCTGGCTCTCAACAATCCGTCCGAAGCCGTGCTCGATGAGAAGGCGATCGCGCGGTTGAAGAATGACCCACTTCTCATGACCGTTTATGAATTCGTCATGGAGAAAATGGGCGACGGCTCGACCTTCGAGACGAGTCCGACCGACCTTTGGAAGACGCTCCAGGACAAGGCGAAAAGGACTTGGAAAGGCTTCCCGGCCGGTGCCAATGCCTTGTCGCGACTTCTGAAAAGTCTGAGCCCGGACTTGGCCGCCTTGGGGCTTGCGTTCGAACAAGGCAAGTCCGACGCCAGGCGAATTTGGACCTTCCGGAAGGCGCGGGACGATCCCGCAACACCGTCCCGCGAAGCGCCCGACGACATCTCGTCACCACGAAAAGACTTGGGGCGGACGGACGATCAAGCGATCCGGCTGGCCGCCCTCCAAAAACGTGCCAACAAATCTATGAACCTATGACCCGAACGGAGATCACGTGACCACGCTCGACTCGACGCCCCCGTCGTTCCTGACGCCCGGTAGCCGGACCGGGATGGTCCTCAACTACCAGCCCAGGAGCCTGACTGAAATGCTGGGCAACCATAACTTGAAGGCGTACCTGAAGAACCTCAGAAAGGACATCGTTTCCAGGGTTGACGCCAACGAGAGGCCGCTCCCAGACGGGGAGCGACTCATGCTGGTGGGGGCCTCAAGGAGTGGGAAGACCCTCTCGGTAAAACTGCTGATACGCTCGCTGACCTGCCAGGTCGCCGACGAGTCCAACGACTGGACGGCCTGCGGGGGAACGTGTCCGACCTGTGCCGACCGCCCCCACCTGTACGAGAGCAGTGGACTCTTCGCGTACTTCGCTGCGCGAAACGCGGGATCGCGCGCACGGGCGGTCGTTCAGACGTTCCCGATCGACGCGGCGAACCTCGCGGGTCCGGACGAGTTCCGAAAGACCTTGAGCCGAATCAAACAGGCAACGTGGAACGAGGAAGACCTCGTGGTCGTCTTCATCGACGAGTCCCACCGCCTGGTCCGGCGACAAATGGACGACATGATCCTCAAGGTTTCCGAGGACGTGCCGGCGCTGTGGATCATGGCCACGGCGGAACCCAAGGAGATCGAGCAAATGGCGATGAACCGGTTCTCGATCGTCGAGACGCAGCCGCCGACAAGCGCGGAGGTGGAAGCCTGGCTCTCCGACCTGTGCGACGCCTACTCGATCAAGTGGGAGCCGGAAGCAATCATGCGTGTCGCGGAGAAGTCCAACCGCGTGCCCGGCCGGGCGATGCTCGCCCTGGCCCTCGCACAACGGTTGGGGAACCACCTCACGCTGGACGTGGTTGACCACAAGTGGAAGCTGACGGCATAGGAATGTCGCCCACCAGCGCATTCCGAAACATTGAACCGTACGACGGGTGCAGAGACCAGTCTCCGCACCCGACGCACGGTTCAATTTGCTTGCCGACTGCCGGGTGGCCCCGCGACACGCGTAACGGCCGGCAAGCCCCGCCGGTCTCCTAACAATGCCGGGTCAACTTCCCTGAGATCTGGCCGTACCTCGAACGGTTCCATCCCCCCGCTTAGCACATGCTTAGAGCATCTTCAGTATCCTTGTTGTCGCGCATATCCGGCGTGGCGGATGTAGTTCTGGCACTCCGCCTCGCTGGACCAGTCCAAGCTCTCGCCGCATAACCGATCGCACTCCGCCTTCGTTCGTGGCGACTGCTTGCGGATCTCGTTCTTCACCTTCGAGAACACCATCTCAATCGGGTTCCTGTCCGGGCTGTACGCCGGCAAGTACACCAGTTCCGCTCCCGCCGAACGAATCGCCTCCGCCACCCCGACACCTTGTGGCTCGGCAAGTTGTCCATCAACACGATGTCGCCGGTCCTCAACTGCGGGGCCAGGTGTTGCCGCACGTAGCCGCGAAAGATCTCGCCGTTCAACGCCCCCCTCAATGACCAGCGGCGCGAACAAGCCCGTGCTCCGCATCGCGGCCACGAACGTCGTCGTCATCCAGTGGCCGTGGGGGACGTAGTCGACGACCCGCTCGCCCCGCGGCCCCCAACCCCACGGCCGGGTCATGTTGGTTTTGACCCACGTTTAGTCGAGGAAAATCAGGCGGTGCGG
Organism: uncultured Alcaligenaceae bacterium; assembly: GCA_964552815.1. GTDB lineage: Bacteria > Planctomycetota > Planctomycetia > Gemmatales > Gemmataceae > CAYUHJ01. The sequence goes on from CAZKIQ010000088.1 coordinate 14,471, forward strand.
GTCGATGCCGGCGATGCGGAAGACGTCGAACTCGGCGCTGGGCGACGACGTCTGGCCGCCTTTGCTCGGCCGCGTGGGGCGTCTTTTTTTTTTTTTAAACGTGATGCGAAGCTTTCGGAGGGCGTCCCAGAGGGTCCTGATGCTGACATCGAGCCCGAGTTGGGCGCGAAGTTGTTCGAGAGTGAGTCCGGGATGCTTGTCAACGGCGGCCCGGATTTGCTCCTCGTGACGGCGATGAAATGGCACGACGTAGTTGGCGGGGGATCGGGCGGCGACTTCGCCGGTGGCCTGGAATCGTCGGGCGAGTTGCCGAACGCACTCGGCGGAGACGGAGTACTTTCGCCCGGCGTCGGCGAAGTTCGTCCCGTCCTGAACGTCGTGAAGGATGCCTTGACGGAGGTCGAGCGAGAGGGGTGCCGGCATGGTGGTGATACCTTCGAGGAACCACCACCATGACCGATCCGACGCCGAAGCGCAAGAAGGATTTCGAAGATGCTCTCGGGGGGGCCAACGTCTCTGCTCTCGGACAGGCCGCACTCACCGACCGTTTCTCGTCTACCGCTTCAAACACACCTCACACACCCATCGAGCGGGACACGGCCATTCGAAGTACGAGTAAATCGGGACGCGGGTGCCAAGCAGCCGCCACCAAAAACCCGAACCGAACGTTTCATCAACACGAATCGGAACCGAGTAAGAAGCAACGTGCCACAACGAACTGGGAATCATCTAACACTACGAATCGGGTAGGGGAGCGGGGAACGAGTTTGCTTATACCCTGATATGGACATTCAGGGACCGAACCGGCCGGGATCCAGGACGATGAACGGCCGAATCAGGTCGGTTGATTTCGCGGAAGCGGCGTCAACCGACCGCATCCCGGCACCAAGCCGCAAAGAGACCCGATGGATCAGACCAACCACATAGCTCCGGGCGAACGGACGCCCGAAGCGGGGGCCGCCGACACAGTCGCGACGCCGGAGATGTCCGCGCGAACGCGAATCCTGAACGCCCCGATCCCGGAGCCCGTGTACTGGCTCCTGCGCCAGAACGCCCTGGCGTCGCGCCTCAGCTTCAAGGCCTACCTGGCGAGGTGCCTGGCCGACACAAAGCCGTACCCGCCGCAGGCGTCGTGACGGCCACGGACCCGCACACGGCACGAACAGTGACCCGGACAAGGCCGGGGCCGGTCAAGGCGTCACGAACGCCCGGACCGGCGAACGGCTCCGGCCGCGGTCGCGATCCGACCGACCGTCCGCCGCAGGCGGGCTCATCGAGCACCTGCCGGCCCACCCCCTCCGAACGGAACGGTAGGTTCAAACCGAACTCACCAGGCGGTCGAAGGGAATACATCGGAGTCGCGGCTCCGGTTCAACGGTCCCGTCGAACGCTCACGAACGAGTCAACTCAACCGTTCCGGTGTTCCGACGCCCCCTCGAACCGGATGCCCCGTGATCGTCCGAGAGAGCGCGACTGCTCGACCCCCGCAACCGCGCTCACGACCCGCCCACCAACGACGGAAGTGCCCGGAGTCCGCATACGCATCTCGCAGCGGCCGCAACCCGCGAAGCCGACAGTCTGACCATTCGGATGCATCACCCCTGTCTACGGCGTTACTCGCGCGGCCCTGCTGACCAGCGTGCCCCGTCCCCCTCTCGCCATCTCCTGCGAGGTCGAATACCCGTCAAGAATTTAATCACTCGATGCCTGAGGCGGGCGGGCCCAAAGTTTGATCCTTGGAATCTGCGAGGGGAGTACTCGCGACGTATCGCTCGACCCACTTTTCCAGCGCGAGAAGCGATCTGGCCTGAAGTTCCTCACGCGACGGAAGTCCACCCGCGGGAATCACCCCGTCGACTGCGGCGTCCGCGAGCGTCCGCTTGTACTCGATGCACCTCAGGCGAGAATCATCCCAGGACCAAATGCCCGCCCGCTCCTCGCGAAGAACGACCTGCGGGATGATCACCTCGACGGCTTGGAATGCCGAGCCTTGGCGATGAAGCCGCCCCACAATCTGTTGATACTCCGCGTTCGACCAGGGTAAGGTAAGGAACACGAGGCGGTCCAGATGGTGCTGTAGCCCGTCCACGCCGGTCCCGATCGGAGCAGACCCAATCAGAACGTCCGCCCGGCCTTCACGGAAGTCGGCAAGGAACGTGGTCAACTCCACGCGAGATTTCCCAGTAAACAGCCTCACACTTAGCCCCTGTCGCTCGACCGCCTCCTGGATCTTCGGCACGATCCCTTCTACAAAGTGGGTGTAGATCATCGTGCCGCGGCGAACCCACCGGTGCAACGCTTTCAACTTGACCTGCAAGAGTACCTGTTCCATTTTAAGAAGGTCGCGAGCGGAGACGCCCATCAACTCGTTGAGCAATTCGCCACCGTCCAGTACCGGCTCTGACTGGTTCGCTTTCGTCGTGTACACGGGACGATACCGAATTCCGTGTTGCTGCAACAGCAAGTGGACGCCGACCGCGTTCGCGACCGACGCGCCGACCGGCACGTTGGAAAAGTCTCCATCCGGAACGATCAGTTCCAGCAGTTTCACGGCCTCGCGGAGATTGTTGACGACGGGAGTCGCGGACATGCCGAGCGTTCGAACCTCGGGATTGGTGATCCGCGAGGCTTGGACGAGTGCCTCGACGTTGGCCCGGCGTTTCGAACGCCAGTTCTCCCCTTCGTGCCGCTGCCGAACCAACTGAATCTCATCGAACACCAGGAGGTCGACGCGCTCGCCCCCACGGACCCGCTCGACGAGCCTTTCGCACCAGTCCTGCTGAAAGGTCTCGTAGTTCAACACCAAAAAGTTCTGCTTCCCCTTCACCGGCGAGAACTTTCCGATCGCCTTGACATGGACATGTGCGCCCGGCAGTGTTTTGAGGATCGCGTCACGCCATCCCTGGACAGTGGCATTCGCGGCGATGACGATCGTCAACTCCGCCGGGATGGTCACGGCCGATAGGACCGCCGCGACCGTCTTCCCCGCTCCCACCCCTGACCAGTTCCCCAGGTGCCTCTCGTTCGCGACCTTGTACGCCGTCAGCCGCTGCATGAGGTTGGGTGGCAAAATGGCACCGGTCGCCGATCGGAAGTCGTACTCCCTGGGAATCGGTGCCGAGACGACCGACTCATACTCGGTCAGAAATCGGTCTCGCGTGAGTTCCAGTCGACGTCCGCCGGTCGTTGCCCGGATGGTCGAGACGACCTGGGACTCATCTCCCGAAATGACGTCTTGCCACAACTGGCCGATCCGGGTCCGGACCATGAATTCCAACACTGACTCGTCGTCAAGAATTCGGTGCTCGTCGAGCAAATCCATCGCTCGTAACACGTCCAACGACTTCAGACTTCGGAGACGAGAATCGTTTACGAGGTCAAGGTCGTCCAGCGTCGCAACAGAGGATTCGAGGCCCTCACCGACCGGAGGGGTTCCCCCTTCCGCCTCTTGCAGGAGTTCTGTGGCCAGTTCCTCCTTCTTGCGGTCGATGTCTTCGACCGACGCGAGACGAGTCAGGCTCCGAAGTATCTTCCCGCCCCGCAGGCGACGATCCCGGCCGAGCATGCCGTTGCAGGACAGGATGAGATACATCTCAAGCTCGCTGAGCATTCCGACGACGGGCTTCAGCGACTCCAAAAAAGCGACGATGCCTTGATGCGTCCACCGTGAATGGTGCCCCAGGAAGTCACCCCAGCCCATCCACCCTTCGCATCGGTATCGCTGTTCAGGGGAACGGGGGATGTCACTCGGCCTGGCGTCGGTCGCCGCCCACGACTTGAACTCACGACAGCTCTGAAGCCCGAGCGACCGGGCATACTCTCTCGCTTCGTGGAATGGTTTCGCCGGCTCTCGGCCGGTCGCGCGGCTGGGTGTTCGGCCAAACCAGTCCGGCCAGTTCGTCCACCCCGAGTCCTTGTAGTACGAGTAGGGGTCCACGGGCAGGCAATGATGTCGTGCGTTGGCCTTTGCCCACACAAACCACTGCTCCTGCGACTCGATCCCGTTTGCCTGGATCAGCCGATGAGCAAGGGTTCGGGCCTCCTCGAAAGGGAGATTCGCCTGTCGCTTGCTCGGTCCACTCTCAGTCGCAGGGCCGGTGCCCAACCAGTAGGCCCACCCGCTCCATTCCGTGGAATAGTTTGCCCGAGGGTTGGAAGGAATGTTGGCCGGCCGCTCGGCCCATCCGTGAAAATCGGACTGGGTGGAAAACCCCTGCACGGCGACGATGGCACGGGCCGTTTCAAACGGAAGAAAGGATTTTTTCGCAGGCATTTCATTGGCCTTGAGAGTGCTCCGACTGGCGTCCACATCTCGACGAATTTAGGTAAGCGTTTGCAGGGGCCGGCCAACCTTTTTGGGGGGATAGAGAGCTTCTACCTGTGTGATCCGCGTGCTGCCCGCGAGCTCCACCAACTCGCCCACCGTGCAATTAAAGTACCGGCACAAGGCATCGATAAATCGAGTGTTCGTGGAGAGAGGGCGATTCGCGTGTCGGTTCGGCTTCCGAGCCAGTGACCGCAGCAGGTTGGCCTTGATTCCAGTCGCCAACTCAATGTCCTTATAACTCACGACCGTTTTCGTTTCACGCTGTCGCTTTTTTCGCAACTTCTCGATGTTGAACCTCAACATACTACACCCCCACTGAAGCGAAATAGTAGTATTGTCGTTCGACATCATCGCGGATCTCGGCCCGACTCGCTAGCACGATTTCTTCGAACGTGTGGAAAATCGGACCACGAAAGGCTGTCACCCGTCCGACAGACGCAACAATTTTCCCTCACGTAAGCCGGTGTTGGCTAAACTGGACAGAATTCTGGTCACCGCTTGGGGCATCCTCGTCTCGCCCCACCGTTCGGCTTCCGATCGTCACCCTGCGAGGTGCCTTGCGGTCACGCTCGCCTAATCACGCCCGATGCACTTCCAACGGCAACCCCTACCGGTCCATTCCTAACTCACCTGACGGCACGTGGCAAATCTGTACGCGAGCACAGAGGTCCGCACTGACCCGAGAACCAACTCATTCCTCCTCGGCCAGGCCGGGGCCGAAGGCCGATAAAACTGCCATCGGCACGCCGTGCGGTTCCGACTCTCCGAGACGACGTGCCGAACGTCGGGAAAGTCGAGCACAGAGTTTCCCCGCACGCCTGCCAAACAAGGGAACCGAATGGACAACCCGATCCCATCCGGCCACTACCGCCACTTCAAGGGCAACGAGTACACCGTCCTCGGCACGGCCCGCCATAGCGAGACGCTCGAAGAACACGTCGTGTACCGGGCCGAGTACGGCGACCGCGGGCTCTGGGTCCGGCCGAAGGGAATGTTCTTCGAGACCGTCACCGTGGACGGCAAGCCGGTGCCTCGCTTCCAGGCCCTGGGTCCGACCAGCCAACCCATCGGCGAGAACGTCCGGAACATCTTCGACGACCTCCCCACGCACCTCCCCAAGGAACTCGTCGAGATCCTGATCCAAGCGGGCGACGTCCGGATCGAGCGAATCGTCTCGCACGGCCACCGCTCGCCCGAGGACTTCTGGTACGAGCAGCCGCATCACGAGTGGGTCATCGTCCTGAAGGGGGCGGCTCGACTTCAGTTCGAAGACCGCGGTCTCGACATGAGGCCCGGCGACTTCGTGAACATCCCTGCCTTACAGAAGCACCGCGTCGACTGGACCACGCCGGACGAGCCGACGGTCTGGCTCGGCGTCCGGTACACCGATCGGAAGTGACTACCCCACCCCCGATCTGCGTACGGGACTTGGAAGCAAGAAGTCGGTGGTACCAACGGCTGATCAACTGCGAGAGTGCCCGCGGCGACGCACACACTCTGAACACCTCGTTCTCGACGCCAAACTCGTCCTTCAACTGCACCGCAGGGAAAAGCAAAACCACCACGGCCGACCGGCGACCCGAACGACCCGCCGACGGGGAACGGGGTACTGCTGTGGTGCGAAGCCGACGACTTCGATGCCGCGTGCGAACGGGCGACGGCGATGGCCACCGAGGTGATCCGGCCCCGCCGTCACCCGCAGGAGTGGGGCAGGGGTCCGAACCACCGGGAACTCTGGCTGCGGGACCGCGACGGCTACAAGGTCGTGCTGGCCAGCCCCGACGGCACGACGGACGTGAGGTGCAGCGTGCGCATTCGATCAGATAGAGGGTGACAGGGCGCGCGAGTAGGGGAGGTTACGCCAGCCGGTTCCGTAGTGGTGACCGTGCGGCGTCCCAATGAATCCTCGACGGAGAATCCCGTGGAAAGCACTTCCATCCCCGACTTTGACGTTGCGAAAGAATCTGCCGGCGGAATCGAAGGCGATAGAACGCACGAACCTGTTATGTCCGAGCCCACGATCGGCAGCGCGCAGGCCTCGACTCGCGAGGCGGACCGAAAGCACAACGTGCTGCTATTGAAGCACATTCTAGACTGTACCCGTGACCTTGCGTCTCGGCTTGATGGCTTGGTGATTAAGTGCGGCACGAACGAAGCTCCATCGCTCAGGTTTTTGAGCTATGAGGCTAATCAATTGATACTGCAGTACGCACTGGGTGTTGACCCAACTGGCAGCGATCCTGCAATCATCTTCAACCTCGCAGAGCGTACTCTTGCCCTGATGGATGATTGCCACAAGATCTTCGTCGGCGATGATGAGGCGGCCGAAGACTACCGCCGGTTCTCCGATTTGCCAGCTGAGGAGTTGGAGGGGGAGTTCGACGCGATAGCCGAAATGCTGACGGAAGCAGGCCACACGCCGTCGCGTCCCAAGCTCAAGCCGGACATGCCATTCTGAGTCAATTTCATGTTGCC
>CAZKIQ010000089.1:0-20026 GCA_964552815.1 uncultured Alcaligenaceae bacterium
TCTTCGGGCGACGGTCGGTGTGAGTTCGATCACCACGTCTTTCCGACGGTCCGGCCGACGAGGTCGTAGCCGTCGGCGGCAGTGATCTTGACCGTCACGAAGTCGCCGGGCCGCAAGTTCTTCCCCTTGATCCGCACGGCGGCGTCGATGTCCGGGGCGTCCGCGGTGGTCCGGCCGCGGAAATGGCTCGCAAACTCCGGATCCGGGCCATCCACAATCGCCGGCAGTTCCTTCCCCACCTGCGACTCGGAGTGGGCAAACGCGACCCCCTGCTGCACCTCCATGATCGCGTCCCGCCGGGCCGTTTTGACATCCTCCGGAAGGTGCCCATCGAGCCGACCGGACGGCGTGTCCGCCTCGAAGGAATACGGGAAGACGCCGGCTCTCTCGAACTTCTGCTCGGCGACGAACTGCTTCAGTTCCTCGAAATCGGCCTCGGTTTCCCCGGGGAATCCCACGATAAACGTGGTCCGCAACGCGAGATTCGGGATCGCCTTCCGCAACTTCCCCAGCAGCGTCTCGGTTGCCGCCCGGTCGACACGCCGCACCATCCGACGAAGAACCCGGTCGGAGATGTGCTGCAGGGGCATGTCGATGTACGGGATGATTTTCGGCGTGTCCCCGAGCACCCGGAAAAGCTCGTCGGAAAAATACTCCGGGTAGGCGTAGAGCAGGCGGATCCACTCGATGCCGTCGACCTTCGCAAGTTCGCGGAGGAGGTGGGCGAGGCGGGGTTCGCCGTAGAGATCGAGTCCGTAGTAGGTCGTATCCTGGGCGACGACAATCAGTTCGCGGACGCCGTCCGCCGCCAGTTCTCGGGCTTCGCGGAGGACTTCCTCGACGGGTTTGGTCGCGTGTTTGCCCCGCATCTTGGGGATGATGCAGTAGGTGCAAAGGCGGTCGCACCCCTCGCTGATCTTGAGGTAGGCAAAGTGCCGGGGCGTGATGCGAAGTCGGGCGGTGTCGTCGAGGGCTCGGACGGGGGGCGGGGGGAAAAGGTCGAGGGTTTCGAGGGCCTTCGCCGGTGCCCGATTTTCCGTGGCCTTGACCGCCTCGACGATGGATTCGCGTCCGAAAACGCCGACGATTTCGTCAACGCCGGGAACTTCTTCGAGAAGTTTCTCGCGGTTCCGCTCGGCCAGGCAGCCGGCCACCACCACCGACTTGACCCGCCCGGCAGCCTTCAATTCCAGCATTTCCCGGATGACGGAAAGCGACTCCTGCCGGGCCGGCTCGATGAATCCGCATGTGTTGACGACGACAACATCCGCACCATCCGCGTCGGGTTGCAGGACGTAGCCATCCAGCGCGAGTTTGCCCAGCATTCGCTCCGAGTCGACGGTGTTTTTCGGGCACCCGAGGGAAACAAAGGAGAACGAGCGCGAAGCCATCGCAAGACCAGTGGGGAACAGCCGGGCGCGAAACGCTTACTCAGGTTAGAGGTGCCAGCGGCCGGGTGTCAAGTCGCGGACCGCCAAAGAGCCACGCAACCCCGTGAAAAGCAAAGTGACTGCGTATAGCCTTGTAGGCAGTTGCTATTCGGGAAGGACTTTGAAGAGCGGGATACGGGAGTCGAACCCGTCTCACAGCCTTGGGAAGGCTGGGCACAGCCGATATACCAATCCCGCAACGATTGGAATCCTACCTCTCGGATGGCCCAACGCAAGGGCATTTCTGTTCTTCGAGCGTTTCCCCCGAGACGCCGGGCCGTCTCTCGTGTTAGAATGCACGTCCTGCCGACTCCATCGCTTTTCCGACCCTATTCTCGAGAAGTCAGGCCATGGCTGCCGCCGCTCCCGCGAACGATGTCGAACTGATCCAGAAACTCCGCGAATCGCACACCCGGCTCCGCAAGGAGATTGGGAAGGTGATCGTCGGCCAGGAACAGGTCGTCGACCAGCTCCTGATGGCGATTTTCTGCCGATCTCACGCACTCCTGATGGGGGTGCCGGGTCTGGCGAAGACGCTGATGGTCAGCACGCTTTCGCAGGCGCTCGAACTGAGTTTCAAACGGATCCAGTTCACCCCGGACCTGATGCCCTCGGACATCACCGGCGGCGAAGTCATCCAGGACGATCCGGAAACCCGCCAGCGGATGTTCAAGTTCCTCCCTGGGCCGCTCTTCACGAACATCCTCCTGGCCGACGAAATCAACCGGACGCCGCCGAAAACGCAGGCGGCCCTGCTGGAGGCAATGCAAGAACGGAAGTGCAGCGTCGGCGGAACCGATCACCCCATGCGGAACCCGTTCTTCGTGCTCGCCACGCAGAACCCGATCGAGCAGGAAGGGACTTACCCGCTGCCGGAAGCCCAGCTCGACCGATTCCTGTTCCTCATCAAGGTCGACTACCCGACCGACGAGGAAGAAGAGCAAATCATGCGGATGGGAACCTCCGAACAGAAAACCACCGTCTCGGCGGTGCTCAACGCCGCGGACATCATCGAACTGCAGCAAGTGGTGCGGCGGGTTCCGGTCTCGGATAAAGTCTTCCAGTTCGCGAAGCGGATCACCCGGCTGAGTCGACCGGGCACACCGGATGCCGCCGAGTTCGCGACCAAGTGGCTGACCTGGGGTGCCGGTCCGCGGGCGAGCATGAACCTGATCCTGGCGGCGAAAGCCCACGCGATCCTTCGGGGCAGCGACCACGTATCAGGAGATGATATCGTCGCCGTCGCCACTCCGATTTTGCGGCACCGGATCATCCCGAACTTCGCCGCCCAGAGCGAAGGCATCACCGTCGACGAGGTGATTCGCCAACTCATCCGGGCGGCTGCGAAGGCGGTCGCAGCGTAAACTCCATGCGACAGGATGGCCTGCCTGGGAATTTGAAGGTGTACCGATGGGGTCAGGGAGACTAGTTTCATGGCGTGCAAACACATTGCAGATTCAGGGAGCGTTCCGTCCTCAGCATGTGCGGAACATCCTCCAGTGTTTGACAGAGATGCGCGATGCCAAACAAGAGTCGATTGTTCTGAATTTTACGGAATGCACAGATGCTTTTCCGAACTCAATGCTGCCAATGTTATGCGCAGTCAGCTATTTACGAAGCCTAGGTCATTCGTTTCAACTTGCGTTGCCAAAAGAACGAAAACTGAAATCGCGATTCATAGCCTCGCATTGGGCAAAGTTTCTTGCACCAGAACAATCGTTTGGCTCTCTCGATTCAGAAATATCATCCACTGTCGCTTACAATTACACAACGAGCAAGGAACATCACCAAATTGCGAACAAAACCATCAACAGCATATTGAAGACAATAGTATCGCACCGCTCGGCGTTTGGAGCGCTGGGATGGATAATAACTGAAATCATGGACAATGTTCTGAATCATGCAGAAAGCCCTGTAGGTGGATATGTGCAGTTGGCAATCTTTCGCAATACACCCCCTAAGATCGACTTTTGCGTTGCTGACGCAGGCAAAGGTATCCTGGCGTCGTTGCGCCAGGCTCGCACGCTCTCAAATGATGTCGACGCAATACATGAAGCTGTACGTGCTGGCGTTACACGTGATCCGACCGTGGGGAGAGGAAATGGGCTAAGTGGTAGTCTTGGATTGGCAGTAGCTTCTGGTGGATGGTTTAGAATTCACTCTGGATGTGCACAGGTGCTCTGGAATCCCGAGTCACATACAGTTGAGAACTATTCTCAATCAGAACGATATCCGGGGACTGTTGTCGATCTCCAGCTTCCACTTGGAGACAAGATTGATCTTGTCAAAATACTGTCAGAAACTACATTCGATCCAAGTGGAAACTCGGCAAAATATAGCCCAAGCGATTACATAGAAGATTTTTGCTTATCAGAGAAGTTCGACTCGCTGGTCATCAAAGTCGCGGAAGAAGAGTATGGTTCCCGCAACTCTGGAAGAGAGCTTCGATTGAAAGCTCAGAATCTATTGGCCGCAGAAACAGAAATGCTACTCGTCATCGATTGGAGTGGAATGGATGTTGTCGCGAGTAGTTTTGCGGATGAATTTGTCGGCAAGCTCGCGAAAGAGTTGGGTAGCGATGGGTTCAAACGAAGGATTAAGCTCGTCGGATTATCGGAGACTTTGAGAAGCCTGATGGACAAGGCAATTTTTCAGCGGGTATTTATCCAGTAATTTTGTGGTGTATTGATGCCGCCAACCTTGCTGCAACCGGACATCCTCGCCCGTGCCGAGTCGCTCGGGATGAAGGCCAAGCAGGTCGTAGAGGGGCTTCGCGTCGGCGACCACCGCTCGCCCTACCGCGGGTTCTCCATCGAATTCGTCCAGCACCGCGAGTACGTCCCCGGCGACGACATCAAACACATCGACTGGAAGAGCTACGCCCGCTCCGACCGGTACACGATCAAACAGTACGAGCAGGAAACGAACTTCATCGCCCACCTGCTCGTGGATGGCTCCAACTCCATGCGTTACGGCGAGGGGGAGCAGAACAAGCTCGAGTACGCGAAACTTCTCGCCGCGTCTCTGACCTACCTGATCGTCCGGCAGCGGGATTGCGTGGCCCTGCGAATCTTCGACTCCGACTGGCGCTCGGAACTGCCGGCCAGCGGGCAGATGGGGCACATCCGCAAGGTCTGCGCCCACCTCGAAGGGACCGATGCCGGCGAGAAAACGGGGATGGGCAACCTCCTTGAAACCTTCGCCGAACGCGTCAGTCGGCGGGGGATTGTCTTCCTGATCTCCGACTGTTTCGACGATGTCGAACCGATCATCCGCGGGTTGCAGCACGTCCGCTTGCGGGGGCACGAAGTCGTGCTGTTCCACGTTCTGCACCGTGACGAGGTCGAATTCCCAATCGACGGCAACGTCCGCTTCATCGACCTCGAACTCGGCGACGAACTGATGACTCGCCCGCACCTGCTCAAACCGGCGTATTTTCGAGCGTTCAACGAATTCCTGACCGCGGTGCAAAAGGGCTGCGATGCGAGCCGGGTCGAGTACGTGCGGATGCGAACGGACAAACCGATGAAGGCGGCGCTCGGCGACTACCTCGTCAAGCGGCTATCGGTGGCGGGGCGGTGACTCCAGTTTAGCCGCGACGCGGAGCGGAGCGGGGATTTTCCAGGACAACCTCCCCCGAGTGGCGAAACGTCGAAACAGGATCAAGTGATGGGATTTCTCGCTCCAATGATGATGCTCGGCGGGCTCGCGGTGGGCGTGCCGATCGGGTTGCACTTCTTCTACAAGGCCCGCTACCGACCCCTCCCGTGGGCGGCGATGCGGTTCCTGCGGCAGTCCGTCGAGCAGACCAGTCGCCGGCTCAAGTTCCAGGAATGGGTGCTGCTCGCGCTGCGGTGCCTGATCCTGCTTCTCCTCGCCCTCGCGATTGCCCGGCCGACCCTGAGTACCCTGTCCGCGGGAGGACGTGGGGAAAGCGTCGACGCGATTCTCGTCTTCGACACCTCCTACAGCATGGGTGCCGCCGACGGGGAGGGGGCGAAGGAATCCCGGCTCGATCGCGCCAAAACCGCCGCCCTCACGGTGATCGACAACCTTCCGCCCCGATCGACGGTGCAGATCATCACATGCTCGGATCGGGCGACGCTGATCGGGCCCGTGTCGCCGGGGAACCTCGACCAGGCGAAGAATCTCGTGCAGAACCTGGAATTGTCGAGCCTTTCCGGGGAAATCCTTCCCGGCCTGACGGAAGCGTACGCCGCCCTCGACCGCGGGGTTGGGACCAACAAGGAGGTCTACCTCTTCTCGGACCTCCAGAAAACCGGCTGGAATCGGCAGGAAGGGGCGATCCGGGCCAAGGCGAGCGAAATCAAGGCCCGCGCGACGATGATCGTGGTGCGGTGCGGCAACCCGGACCGGAAAGTTCGCAACCTCCAGATCGCGGACATTACCTACCCGGACGGCCTGCCCCACACGGGGACCCGACTCCCAGTGACGGTGCTGCTCAAGAACACCGGGAAAGAACCGGTCCGGAACGCGACGGTGACACTGGAAGTGGACGGGAAATTGAACGAGCGCGAAGCCCGGGCCGTCTTCCAGAAAGACGAGGGGGGGCGGATGTCGGTGCCGGAAGTCGGGCCGGGCCAGACGGTGCCGGTCAACCTGACGGTGAAGCTCGAAGACGCAGGCGCCCGACTTCTGACGGCTCGGCTCCTCTCCGATGCGGGCGAGTACGGTGTCGACGATGTTCCCGGGGACAACCAGCTTGATCGCATGATTCCGGTCCGCGAAAAGGTGCGGATCCTGATCGTGGACGGGGCGATCGACCTGCGGGACCAGAAGCAGTCGGCCTCGTTTTTCGTGCGGAACGCGTTGCTGCCCGTCTCGGATGCCCAGGCGGAGAACTACTTCGTGAAGGTCGAGGTGGTGTCGCCGGAAGATGCGGGGCCGGGGTTGCTGGCGGCTACGGACATTTGTGTCCTCACCAATGTGGCGGCGGCAAATGGGGATCGGTCCGGGTACACGGGACTTTCCCGCGATTTTGTCGAGCGGCTGACGCGATTCGTGCGCGGGGGTGGCGGGTTGCTCATCTCCGCGGGGGACAACGTGATCCCGGCCAGCTACAACTCTGTGTTCGGGAACGCCGGTGCGAAACTGCTTCCGTTCGACCTCGCACCTGCCGTCAGCACCAAGCCGGAACAACCCTTCAAGGCTGCCCCGGATTCCGCAGACACGACCTCCTTCCTCGCCCGGTTCAAGGAAGTGCCGTACAGCACCGTCACTGCCGACGTCGACTTCATGAAGGTCATTCCGTCCCGGGAAGAAGCCAGGGGGGGGCGGGTGCTGCTTCGCCTCGCGGATGGCACACCGTTGATCTCGTCCCGACCCGTCGGGGAAGGCGAGGTGATCTTTGTTTCGAGTTCCCTCGACATGTCGTGGGGGAACTGGCCCGCCAAGGGGGGCTCGTTCCTTTCCTTGATCCGGACCGCGCTGGCCTACCTGACCGGCCGGGCGACGCAGGGGGTCAACCGCACGGTCGGGGAACCGCTTGTCTGGCACCCGACGGAAGCTTCCAAGGCGTTCGACATCGTCATGCCCAACCGGAACCGCATCAAACTCGGCAAAGCGGTCGGGGGTGCCGGCGAGCGGCTGACCATTACCGCGCCGGATACCCCGATCGCCGGCATCTACCAGTTTGCCGTCGAGAAGGAAGAACCGCCAAGCGGACCGCGGTTCGCGGTGGCACCCGACCTCCGCGAGACGGACAATCTGGAAAGTCTCACCGATCCGGAAATGGAGCAGGCCGTCGGCTTCCGACCGGTCCTGATCCTTGCCGGCGTCGATAGTGACTCCCTCGCGGACGAGCGGAATCGCCGGGAACTCACCGTCTGGGTGCTCCTGCTGCTCTTCTTCGCAATCTGTGGCGAAGCCGTCTGGGCGTGGATGTGTGGGAAGGCGTGGTAGGGGGTGGGGTGGTGAGGTGGTGTTGGTCGTGAGGTGGTGAGGTGGTGTTGGTCGTGGGGTGGTGAGGTGGTGGGGTGGTGAGGTGGTGGGGTCGTGGGGGTGGGGTCGTGTTGGTGTGGGTGGGGTGGTTTCTTCGGGTCTCTGGAAGGATCTCCGAATCTATGACGCTCTCCGAGTTGCCGCTGTTCGCTGCCCTTGCGTTTCGTGGGTGGTTCCCGGTCTGGCTGGCAGTCCTGATGGGGCTTGCCGGTGCGGTGGGGGCAATCGCGCTGTACCTGCGTGAAGCGGGGCGGGTGCCGGCCTGGCGACGGGCCGTGCTGGCGGGCCTTCGCGTGATGACGCTCGTTTCCGTCGCACTGCTCCTGCTTCGACCGACGATCCTGACGGAAAACAAATCGACGCGCTACCGTCCCGTCGCCCTCCTGGTGGACGATTCCCAGAGCATGACCAATGCCGACCCCCGGCCGGGGTTTCTGGATCGCTGGCGGGCCGCGGTCGCGTTCGACCAGGTTCCGGCAGACAAGAAAGTTCCCGGGATGCCCTCGACGGGTGACATCCCCGAGACGACGCCAGCCCGGCCGACCCGGCTCGACGTTGCCAAGGCGGTGCTGGCCAACCCCCGGTTGAACCTGATGAGGGATATCAACCGCCATGGGCCGCTCCAGCCCGCTTCCTTCGGAAGTCGACGGGCGGCGAAGGATCCCAAGGACGCTTCGTGGGTCACATCACTGGCCGGCACGGAACCACGGACTGCACTCGCCGACGCGCTCTTCGACATCCTGAAGCGAGACGAGAACGAGCTTCCCTCGGCGATCGTCATCGTGACGGATGGCCGGGAAAACGCGAGCCTTCGGGGGCTCGACGAGGCGGGCCGGGAATGCGCCCGGTTGCAGGTGCCGATCCACATCTACGGCGTGGGCAGTTCCGGGTACGGCGACCTCCACCTCCGCGACGTGGCCGTCGCCGAGACCCTCTTCGTCGACGACACTATCCCCGTTCCAGTCCGGTACCGCTCCAAGGGGCTCGGCGAGGGGCAGGTGGATATCACCGTCACGCTCGGGGGCAAGGAAGTCATCAAGAAGACGGTCCCACTCAAGGAAGGGGACGATATCCGCGAAATGCTCACTTTCGTGCCCGAATCCAAGCCCGGCCCGAAGCAGGTAGAACTGGGCCGGCAGGAACTCATTACCACGATCACCGTTTCCGCCAACGGCGAGAAAATCTCCGACCAGATTGCCAAGTCCGTGCGGGTCGTCGACCGGAAAATGAAGATCTTGTTCCTGGATTCGGCCCCGCGGTGGGACTTCAAGTTCCTGCAACGATCTCTCCTTCGTGACCGGCGATGCGAGGCGAAGTTCTACCTCACGGAAGGGGATTCGCGGACGATGAAGTCCGGGGAACCCTGGGAGGTCGGATTCCCGGCGGACCGCAAGGAGCTTTTCGGTTACGACCTGATCATCCTCGGCGATTTCCCGGCGGAGTCGCTTACCCCCGAGCAGCAGGGTTATCTGCGGGAATTCGTGGCGGAAGGGGGCGGGATGATCCACATCGCGGGTCGGCTGCACGGACCGGCATCCTTCGTCAACACCCCGCTGGCGGACGTGCTTCCGGTCGAGTTCCAGGCCGCCCGCTTCCAGCCGGACAGCGGCCTCCGTCCGACCGGCTACCGCCCGAACCTGACCCCGACCGGCTTGCGAAGCGGGATCCTGAGCCTCGCCGACGACCCGGTGGAAAGTCTGCGAATCTGGCGGAAACTCCCGGAAATGTTTTGGTTCTACCCGGTGACCAAGCTCAAGCCGGCGTCCGAGGTTCTGCTCACTCACCCGACGGCGAAAACGACCGACAACAAGCCGATGCCCCTGATGGCGGCCCACTACTACGGCAAGGGGTACGTCGTTTACGTCGGCTTCGACGAGACTTGGCGGTGGCGGTTCAACGAGGCAGATCGGCTCTTCTCCCGGTTCTGGAGCCAGATCGTCTACGTCGCCGGATCCCCGCGGACGCTCGGCACCAAAATGACGCAGCTTTCGATGGATACCTCCGACCCGCAACTCGGGAAGACCGGGCAGGTCTACGCCCGGCTCTTCTCGGACAAGCTCGAACCGTTCGTCTCCGACCGCGTCGAGGCCCGGCTGATCCGGCTGGATGCGGGGGCCGGCGACGCCGAGAAATCCGTCCCGGTGGAACTCCGTGCCCTTCCCGGCCAGCCCGGAGAGTACATCGCGACCATCCCCTTCAACCGGGTCGGACGGTTCGCGCTTTCCGTGGAACGCTCGCAGGAGTCCGCGAGCCTGGAGTACCGCGTGACGCTCCCCCCGGAACACGAGATGGCCCCCGGCGGGCTCGCCGAGGAAGAAATGCGGAAGCTGGCCGAGGCGAGCGGGGGCAAGTTCTACCGCGAGGAGGATCTCCACACGCTCGCCGCGTCAATCACACCCAAATCGAGCCCCTTCGCAACGCGGGAGGAAATCCTGCTGTGGAACAAGTGGCTGATGCTGTGGGTGATCGGGCTCCTCTCGGCCGAGTGGTTCTTGCGGAAATTCAATTCGATGAGTTGACACCCGTCTCGGCAGGTGCCCTTGTCCTGATGGGATGATGACGACGCTCGCTTACGCGTCGGGCTAACAATAACTGGAATTCGGACCGTGAAGACGCTCATCCATAACCTCCGATCCTGGCAGCGACACGAGTGGCTTTACCGCGTCATGTGGGGGTCGGCCCGGCTGGCGTTGCTCGTCGTGATCGGGTTGACGCTGGCCTGCTTCACCGACTGGCTCGTCGATCGCAGCCGGGACACGCCCATGTGGCTCCGCGTCCTGCTGAGCTTCACGCAAGTCGTCGGCTATTCCCTGGCGGCGTACTTTTTCCTCTTCCGGCTCGGGGTGCCGTCGATCGATTCCCTCGCGTTCCGGGCGGAGAAGGCGATTCCCGAGTTCGACCACCGACTGGTGACGGCCCTGCAACTCAACCGGCCCGAAGCCCAGACGTCAGGCATGTCGCCGGAACTGATCCAGGCGGTGACCCGCGAGGCGGAAAGACTTTCGACCAAGCATTCATTCAAAGCCCTCATCGACCGATCGCGGCTGGAATGGGCTGTCGCACTGCTGATTCCGGTGCTCCTATTTACAGCGGGGTTCGTGGCGTTGCGTCCGACCCTGACAATGGTCCTCCTTTCCCGGCAGTTGTTGCTTCCCGTGTCGATACCGCGGAGCTTTGCTGTCACCAACGTGACCCCGGAACTTTGGCCGAGCGGTGACGAGGTCGTCCTCCGGTTCGAGGTCACCGGGCCGATCCAAGACGACACAACTGGGCAGGTGCGGGTCATGCCGGAGGATCAGCCGGCGGAGACGTTCCCGCTGACATTGACAGAGCGAATTTCGGACGAGAAAGCAATTTTCACGGCGAAACTGCCCCCTTCCTCGGCCCCGTTCGCCTTTCGGGCGCACATCGTCGACGGGCGGATGCGGGAGCCGGGAAAGGTCCGATTCGAGGCGCGACCGGTCGTCCAGGAGATCGAGGCGTGGGTCCTGATGCCCACGTACGTCGACCCGGAGGGGAAGAAGCGGTACGAGACGCTGCAACCGCAGGGCGAGGTGATTGCCTACGCGGACTCGGCGATCCGGGTCGAACTCGGTGCGTCCAAACCGGTGCGGGCTGCGACGGTGGTGTTGTATTCCCGGGACCAGAAGTCCGGGACGGAAGTCGCGTCGGGTCGGCTGCCGATGGTTCTGAGTGCGGATCGGATCCATGCGGAGGTGCAGTTCGACCTGCCTGCCCGGCCGTCTTCCTACCGGCTGGAACTCGTCGATGACAATGGTTTCACGAACCTGACGCCGCCCCGGCGAGGGATCTCGGTGGCGGCGGATCGGCCCCCGACCGTCCGGTTGCTCCGGGAGATCATGAAGGATCCTCTGGAAAAGGGGCCCGACGACGATTTCGACGTGACGGGGATGCCGATGACGCCGTTTGGGCGGGTCCAGATTGGGTTCAAGGCCCACTCCCCGCTCGGAATCGCGAAGGTGTACATCGTCTACCGTGTCGGTCGGCCGGCGGCGGACGGCGGGCTCAACTTCGGACCCTGGCTGTTCCTGCCGCTCGCCAAAACGGAAGCGGACACCGCCAAGGTTGGGCCGTTTCTGCCGGACCTGGGAGTCTTCCAGAAGTCCGGCCGGAATGGATCCGTCGAGTTTTACCCGATCCCATCGCCGGACCCGGACAGCGAACCGGACGGGTTGCAAGCGGGGGGCCGGTACAACTTTCAGGCGGCGGCGTTGAAAAGAATCGAATCGGACGGAACAGAATCGAAACTTTCGCCCGGCGACGTGGTTCAATTTTACGTCGCCGCGATGGATCGGAACCCGGCCCGGACACGCCCACTCACTGACCCGGACCCCGATCGCGACCTGGAAACCCCGGTGCCCCCCGGCCGGGCGATAGGATGGTCAGAAAAGCGGGAGACGGCCGTCGTTTCTCTGGATCGGCTGCAAGAATGGACCCAGGCCCGCGACGAGAGCAAACGCCGACTGGCGGAGCTGGAGACGAAACAACGCGACGTCTTCAATCCCCGGAAAACCTCCCCCTGAAGTCGTGTCAGAATCTGCGTTTCGGAGTGTAACCTCGGCGAGTTCCCCGTTGCATTCGCCGAGCCTCGGATCAATACTGTTGGGTTAGCCGTGCGGTTGTCGCCGACACGGTCCTGCCTAGGAGCGTTTCATGCTTCGCGACCGACTTGTCCTCCTCGCACTGGCGGCATTCCTCGCCGCCCCGGCCTCCCAGGCCGCAACCCCGGACGAACTCGACCAGTCCCCCGCCGCCCAGAAGAAGCGGCAGCTCGACGCGCAGGCCGCCGTCGATGCGACCGCCCGCCGGGTCACCACCACCCTGCGGGTCCTCGAATTCCAGAACGTCGATCCGTCGACCCAGCAAAAGGTTCTGGAAGAGGTCGCCGAAAAACTTCGAAAGCTCAGTGCCGAGGACATCCAGGCCGTTCTGAAACACCTCGACAAGGCCGTCGTCGCCCCGGACGAAACCTCAGCCTCTGCCGAGCAAAAAGAGGCATATCAGAAGCACCGCCAGGTCGTGACTTCCCTCCGCGGCATGCTCTTCAAGCTGTCGACTCTCAAATCGCTGGAAGACGCCGCCAACAAGATCGACCGTCTCGCGGATTCCCAGCAATCGCTCGAACACAAGGCCCTCGAAGCCGAACGGCTCGCTCCGTTCCGCCAGGCCGGCCGCAAGCGACTCCAGTTCGACAACCGCGACGAGCAGGCCGACTCGCAAACGGACCTCAAGACCGAACTCTCCGCACTCCTCAAGATGCTCGGTAACCTCCGGAATTCGCTCTCGCCTGAGCACAAGGAGATCCTCGACAAGTCCGACGCCAACAACCGCGGCGGGCGGATCGTCAACGAAATGTCGCAATCCGCGAACTTCCTGAACTCCGGTGCCTTCCGCGACGCCGCCACCCGCCAGAAGCGATCCTGGCAGGAACTGCAGACCCTCGCCTCCGACCTCCGCCCGGCCCGCTCCAAACTCGAAGCCCTGAAGATCGCCCGGGACAAACTCGAAGATCTCGCGCGGAAACAGGAAGAACTCAAGAAGGAAGCAGAGCGGGCCGAGAAAGAAGCCCCCGAAAAACCGAAGGCCAGCAAGATCGACCCGAAAAAGGAAGCCGCCAACCAGGTTGCGGACAAGCAAGCCAAGCTCGAACTCGAAACCCGGCAGGCCCGCAAGGAGGTCGAAAAGGCCGCCGCCGAGGTCGCCGCCAAGATCACCCCCGCCGAGTCCGAAATGCGTCGGGCACAGGACGAACTTCGCAACGCCCAGACGAAGAAGGCCGCCGAGCCGCAGGAAAACGCTGCCGAGCGTCTCAGGGACGCGGTGAAGGAACTCGACAAGATGATCGCCGCCACCGAAAAGGAGAAGGCGGACCCCCTCGTCGCGACCAAGAAAGCCGCCGAGGAAATCGAAAAGCTGATCAAGGATCAGATGGCCGCGAAGGAAGAGACGAAAAAGAACGAGAAACGCCCCGAGAACCTGAAGGCGGCCGCCGAGGCACAAAAAGACGTCGCCAAAAAGGCCGAAGAAGCGAAGAATCTGCCGCTTCCCGAAAATGAGGCGGTGAAAAAGGCCCTCGAAAAGGCGGCGGAAAAGACCAAGGAAGCCGCCAGCGACCTCGCCAAAAAGGACGCCAAATCCGCCGAACCCAACCAGGGCGAAGCACTGAAAGCGCTCGAACAGGCGAAGAAAGCCCTCGACGAGCAGGCCGCCGCCATCGAGAAACGCCGCGAGGATATCGCCAAACTCGAAGAAGCCGCCAAGAAAGTCGAAGAACTCGCCAAGCAAGAAAAGAAGATCGCCGAAGAAGCAAAGGCCGAAGGAGCCAAGCCCGAAGCCAGCACGGACAAACCCAAGACCGAGGAACTCGCCAAGAAGCAGGGCGAGGTCACCCCGGAAACCAAGAAAGTCGCGGACGAAGTCAAGGAAGCCGCCCCCGAAGCCGCGAAAAAGCTCGACGAAAGCGCCCAGAAACAGGAAGGGGCCAAGGCCGACCTCGACAACCAGAAGCCCATGCCGGCCGGCGAGAAGGGAACCGAAGCTGCCAAGAAACTCGAAGAGGCAGCCAAGGAGATCAACAAGAAGGCCGACGAATTAAAGGCCAAGGAAATCGCCGACCAGGCCGCCCTCCAGCCCAACAAAGTCGACCCAATGGAGGCGGCGAAGCAAGTTGCCAAGGCCATCGACGAGGCGAACAAGGCCGCCGAGGAAGCCAAGAAAGCTGCCGAAAACCTCGGTGAAAAGCCCATGGGCGAGCAACCGATGGCCGGTGAGAAGCCCATGGGCGAAAAACCCGAAGGCAAGCCCGACCTCGCGGATCTGCAAAAGCAAGTCGCCGAAAAGGCCGAGAAGCTCGGCCAAAAAGAAGCCGCCAAGAACGCCGAGGAAGCCGCCAAGGCCCTCGAAAAAGGCGATCTTCCCAAGGCACTCGAGAAACAACAACAAGCCATCGAGCAACTCGAGAAAGCCGCCGGCGAGAAGCCCATGGGCGGTGAGAAACCGATGGCCGGCGAGAAACCGATGGGTGGAGAGAAACCGATGGGTGGTGAAAAACCCATGGGCGGGGAAAAGCCCATGGGCGGGGAAAAGCCCATGGGCGGGGAAAAGGGTGGCGACGAGGCCAAGCCCGCCGATGCAAAAACTCCCGGCGAACTCGCGAAAGCCCAGGAAAAATTGAAAGAAGCCACCGAGGCTCTCGCCAAGGCCGCCGAAGCCAACGCCGCCGCCAAGGCCGCTCTCGAACAGGCCAAAGCTCAGGCTCCCGAGGCCGTCAAAAAGGATCTCGAAGAAGCTGGCAAGAAACTCGACGAGGCCGCCAAGCAACTGGGCGAGGGCAAACCCGCCGAGGCCGGTCAAGCCGACGCGAAAGCCGCCGAGCAACTCGGCAAAGCTCTGGATTCCCTGAACGCCGCCGCCCAGGCGATGGGCCAACCGGGCGCCAAGCCCGGCGAACAACAGGCCAACGCCGCACCGATGCCAGGCCAACAACCCGGTCAACAACCGGGCCAGCAGCCAGGTCAGCAACCGGGCCAAAAACCCGGTCAACAACCCGGCCAGCAACCAGGTCAACAGCCCGGCCAACCCGGTCAGCAACCCGGCAAAGAACCGGGTCAGGAGGAAAAAGCCGATTCCCAGGGCGAAGGGGACCGGAAAGACTCCAAGGACAAAAACTACAACGCCCAGGCGGGCAAGGATCCGAAAGGGGACGGCTCCTTTATCAACCTCCAGAAGAAAGATCGCGACAAGGTCCAGCAAAACGCCGAAGCCGCGTTCCCGGCCGAGTTCCGCGAACTGATCAAGCAGTACAACATCAACATCAAGAACAACGGGAAACCCAAGGCACCCGCCAAGTAACCCGCCCTGACTCTATCCTCCAAGCGGGCGAGCCCCCGGCTCGCCCGCCCTCACATCCGAAATTTCCCATGCGATACCTCAACCGATCTCTCCTCGTCGCCCTTCTCCTGGTGCTTGTCACCACGAGCTCCGCACCGGCACCCGCGGCCGAGGCGGACAAGGTCAAGATGGACGAGAAGACCAAGAAAGCAGTCGACAAAGCCCTCGAATATCTCAAAGATCACCAGGCGAAGGACGGATCGTGGGGCGGGCACGGCAAAACCGCCGTTACCGCCTTCGCCCTCCTCGCGTTCATGTCCAACGGACACGTTCCCAACCAGGGAACATACGGACCCGAAGTCTCCAAGGCGGTGCGATACCTCCTCTCCGCAAGTTCGGACAGCGGCTACCTCGTCCACCCCTCCAGTGGCGGCGGAAACATGTACTGCCACGGGATGGCGACCCTCGCCCTCTCCCAGGTTTGGGGCATGACCGGCGACGAGGAAGTGAAAAAGGTCCTGAAGAAAGCCGTCGACCTCATTGTCAAATCTCAGAACCACGAAGGTGGGTGGAGATACGAACCCGCACCCACCGGGGCCGACATTTCCGTCACCATCATGCAGGTGATGGCTCTCCGGGGTGCGAAGGACAGCGGGTTGCACGTCCCCGACGAAACGATCAAGAAGGCCCTCGCTTACATTGAGAAGTGCCGGGACAAGCGTTCCGGTGGCTACAAATACCAGCCCAACGCGGGCGCCCCCGGGTACGCCCGAACCGCCGCCGGCGTCTGCATCCTCCAACTCAGCGGCGAGTACGATGCCCAGCAAATCGCCGGCGCGACCAAGTATCTCGAAGAGAAGTCGGACGACTTACAGCACTACTGGTACGGCCACTACTACGCCGCCCACGCCTGGAACCAGGTCGGGGGCAAGAAATGGGAAGACTACTACGCCCGCATGAAGACCAAGCTCCTTGCTACCCAAAAATCGACCGGGGAGTGGAGCGAACGGATGGAGCAGCATGTCGGACCGGCATACCAAACTGCGATCGCTGTGCTGATTCTCTCCGTGCCGACGCACTACCTCCCGATCTACCAGCGATAACCTCGATCTCCCTTCCTTTCGCGGGTCGGACACTGTGGTCCGGCCCGCTTCCGTTTCGGGTCACTTCGATTGACCCAGTTCCCGGATGCGGAAGTTGCGGAAGAGGATGTCCGTGGTGGGGTCGTGCCCCTGAATCGAGAGGTGGCCGGCGGCGGTTCGCAGACCTTTCCGCGGGTTGTCGTCCGCCTTGCGCTCGTCGGTCCAGTCAACGACCGGTATCCCGTTGACCCAGGTCGCGATATGCGGACCTTGGGCGAGGACCGCCATCGAGAACCACTCCTTGTCGTTGGAAATCACCTTCCGAGCGGGGACACGCCGGTAGATCGCCCCGGTGCCGAAGTCGGCGGGTTTGGTGCGGTCCCCATCCTTGAATGCATTCTGAATCTGGGCCTCGTACCCGTTCTGGTACTGGTCGGGGATGCACCGGAAGAAAATGCCGGAATTCAGGGCGTTCCCGTTGGTCTTGCACTCAAATTGGAGGAGGAAGTCAGCGAATTTCTGCTCGGTGCGGAGGTCGCCGGGGCCGTTGGCAACGTGAAGTTCCCCCTTCTCGGTGACCGTGAACTTGGAGGCGGACCGTTTCGGGTCGGCATCGTTGACCTTCCACCCATCGAGGTTTTTGCCGTTGAAGAGAGTCTGGAATTTTGTGGGTTTCCAGATCACGGAGCGGAGCCGAAGCTGGGACCCGGCCGGGATTTTCGCGGCGAGAACAGGAGCTGCCGGGTGGTTTTCGCGGGGGGCCACGAGTTGGGTGAGCTTGCCGGCCGGAACCTCGGAAAGAAGGTTTTTCGAGCCGAGGATCTGCAGGGTCGGCTGATCTTTCCCTTGCCACGCCACATCGAGTTGGAGGTCGGCCTGGGGAAGCTCGAGTGTGGTACGGGCGGTCGTTTCCTTGGTTCCGCCGAGCACGAGGAAGCCGTCCTTGATGGCGGCGTCGCCGTCGATTGTCCAGCCGATGGTGGATTCGCCGTCGAAGAGGAGGAGCCAGCCGCCGGAGATTTGCTTCTCCGTCAGGGAATTGGGCTTCGGCGGGTCGGAGGCCAGGGCCAGGGTGGGGGTGGCGAGGAGGAGCAGGGAAAAGAGCGTTCGCATGGGAAAACTCCGGAGGGGAAGCGGCGTCGGACATGATACCGGGGTTCGTGGCCGACGGCGGGGTGAGCCGTAAACTTCCGTCAATCGCAATTCTCGACCGGAACGAGGCAGGTCATGGGAACCGCGAAGCGGTGGGCATGGCAGGTGGCCAGTTGGTGGCCGATACTGGCATTTGCGGTGTGGCTGGCACTGGCGGCGGGGGGCTGGGTGGTCGGCCGTCGCCGGGGGTGGGGACTGGGGGAATTGCTGTTCGCCGAGTCTTTATGGCTGCTGGCCTTGATGCTGGTCGCACGGGATGCGGTGCGGAATCTGTTCGGGCCGGTCTTCGTGTACGAACTCGTCCGGGTCGGTCGGCGGCGGATGACGTTTATCCTCCGGGCGCTCTACGTCATGGGGATCTGCGCGATTCTCGCCCTGATGTATGTGACGTTTCTGGAACGCCTGTATTACGCCAATCGCTATTCGCTGGCCAACGTCCCGCCGTCCGCAATCTCGCGATTTGCGACGGAGTTTTTCGAAACCTATGTCATCGTGCAGTATCTGGTGATCGTGCTGCTAACGCCCGCGTATGTGGCCGGGACGGTGGCGGACGAGAAGGAGCGGAAGACGCTCGAATTCCTGCTGGCGACGGACCTCCAGAACCGCGAGATCATCTTCGGAAAACTCGCGGCGCGGATGGCGAATCTGCTCATGCTCGTGCTTGCCGGCTTGCCGTTGCTGGCGATGATGCAACTTTTCGGGGGAATCGACCCGGAACTGGTGTTGGCGGCGACGGCGGCGACGAGCATCACGATGTTCGGAATCGCGACGGTCAGCATCTATCAGTCCACGGTGGTGCGAAAGCCCCGGGATGCAATCATGCTGACCTATCTCCTGGTGGCGGTGTATGTGATCCTGACGGCGTTCGTGGCGGGGTACACCACCAATGTTCTCGGGCCACAAGGGTATGCGATCATTCACCTCGCGGGGTATGAGATTGATCTGGAACCAATCGCTGAGGAATCGGCATCGGGGAACCTTCCGTACCTTCTGTTGTCCTCGATGTCGAGTCGGCGAGCGACCACGTTTGGACCGGACGACGTGGGCGACTTGCTGACCCGGCACGCGGTGTTCTGGGGGATCGTCGGTTCGCTGTTGGTGGGGCTTGCGACGTTGCGGCTTCGCACTGTGGCACTCGCCGAGAAGACCGGAGGACGGTCGCTTTTCTTCAGGGGGGGAAAGAGTTCCACCGTTTCACGGTCGCGGCCGGAAGTCGGCGACGATCCGATGTTCTGGAAAGAGGTTTTTGTCGAGTCCGGCTTCCGCGGGGGGTGCGGCGGGTTCTTCATGGGGATGATTTTCGTTGGGCTCACCTTCCTTTTCCCGGTGCTGATAGTGGGTTCCCATTTCGGAGATTTGATTCTGACCAAGATTGCGGACGCGTACCCGGGCTTGCAACTGCGGGAAACCCTTTCTCCAATGTGGTTCGTCGGGTCCGGCTATCGCGATTCTTTCGAAGCCCGATGGGAGAACTTCGTGGACGCGATGAATGCCTGGGTCCGCGGGGCGACAGGGGTGCTCGGAGGTCTGATCCTCATGGGGGCGGCAGTTCGCGGTGCCAGCAGTGTCTCCGGGGAACGCGACAAGGACACCTGGATCAGCCTGATTTCGACGCCGTTGTCGGGAACGGAAATGGTGCTCGGGAAGTGGTGGGGAGTCGTACTCGGGATGCGGAAGGGGTACTGGCTGTTGCTGGTGGTGTGGGGGACAGGTTTGGTGGTGGGGGCGGTCCGTCCGGCGATGGTCCTCCTGACGATGGTTTCGCTGGCGGTATACGTGTCGGCGTTCGCCTGGATCGGCGTCCGCTGCTCGATCAACGCAAGGACCTCACTCATTGCCACGATTCGAGCGTTTCTGACGGCGGCGTTTTTCTGCGGGGGCTTCTGGCCGTTCCTGGGGTTGTGCTGTGGTGCCCCGCTGGGAGCGATCATGCAATCCCGCGAGGAACGAGAATTTCTCGAGAATTTCGGGATTCTTCTACTTGGCTGCACGCCACCGTTCGTGCTCGGCTGGCTACCGCTCAATTCGTTCGAAATCCGGGAGCTTTCCCCGTTCCAGTGGCAAGATTCGAAGTGGTTCGGGCCGTTCGCTCCACTCTTCGGGGTGTGTCTGTGGACGATCTTCGCATTCTGGCTCGGAATTCGGAGCATCTCGGCCTTCGACTACGCATCGAATCGGGTAAGGCTCTACCGCCGACCTACCCCGCCCCGGGGATTCGAATGAGAATCCGCCGAAGTCGCGGATGGTGCATACAGTTTTTGGGGCGAGCCAATAGCTCCCGGCGAATTGCGGGAATCCCCCTCTTGTAGGGTGGGTCAAGGAGGCTTTGCGACGAAGACCCACCGAAGGCGCAAGACACTCAGGCGAGTCAACGAACCTTCCCGGTTGTCGGATCAGTTCGGCAACGCCGCTTCGATCGGGCGTACCGTTGTGAGGTGATGGCAGTTCTCGTGGGGCCGGGTCGCCCCGGCAGTTGCCTGTCCGGGGCTCCCACTGATCCGGATCCATCGAACACACTGCACCTCTTGTCACAGTATCCGTCGCACCGCA
>CAZKIQ010000090.1:0-8968 GCA_964552815.1 uncultured Alcaligenaceae bacterium
GCCCGCTCGGGAAGAACGAGGCCGAGCGGCGGCCGTGCCTCGAAGCCGCGGAAAAGCTCGCCGCCGACCTGCGGGCAGTGCCGCGGGACGAGTTCTTCGGGTATGAGCCGATCACCGTCAAGATCGACAACGACATGAAGAATTCACCGGGATTCCGATACGCGGAGTACGAACTCCGTGGGGTTCCGGTCCGGGTCGAAATCGGTCCCAAAGACATTGCGAAATCAGCGTGTGCGGTGGCGCGTCGGGATGTGTGCGGGAAGGAGGGCAAGCAGTTTGACATCCCCCTCGCCGGGGCCGCGGATCACATCAACAAGCTCCTCCGCGACATCCAGAAGGCCCTCTTCGACCGCGCGAAGAAGCACCGCGATTCGACGATGCGGACCGCGAACAGTTACGACGAGTTCAAGACGCTCATCGAGCAACCCGGCTTCATCTGGGCGCACTGGGACGGGACCCGCGAGACGGAAGACCAGATCCAGGAAGAGACGAAAGCGACGATCCGGTGCATCCCGTTCGACGGCCCGGTCGAGCCGGGGGCGTGCATGGTCACCGGCAAACCGTCGGCGAAGCGCGTCGTGTTCGCCCGGGCGTACTGACCGGCGTCAGCGCGGCCCCTGCGTCATCGATTTCCCGAACCCGGTGGCCATGACGATAACCGCGAGCCCGAGCGTCAGCAGGTGTGCGGGGGGCTTCCCGACGAGGTCCGGGGCGACTTCGGCGAGGTGCCCCTTGTTGCTGAACACCGTCGCGTGGACGACGTAAACCATCTTTCCGGCCGCGGCCCGTTGCTCCGCTTCGAGCGTCCCCTCCGAGACGACCCGCCCGAGCAACTGGCCGTTCGGGAGCACGACCACCAGGGAAGACAACCCGTTTTTCTTGTCAATGTTCCACTTCACCTCGGCCCGTACTTGGTCGTCCGGCCCGCGGAACGAGAAGTCGGCCCGGAACAGCTTTTGTTTCATCCGGAACCGCCCGAGCATGAGGTCGGCAGCGTCCCGTATCTCATAGAACTTCTCGTCGAGCGCGAGCGGGTTGAGTTGGACCTCCAAGGGCCGGTAGATCAGCACCGAGAGCAAGTTCGGCCCGTTCTCGGTTTCTCTGACGTCATACCGTTCCGGCCGCGTCTGGACGCCGAGGATTCGCTTTTTCCAGTCGAACCCCTCCTCCCGCTCCTTCCGGACGAAGCCGATGACCTGTTTTGTTTCGTAGTCCTCGACGGTGTGCGTGACCTTGGCTGCCTCGACAAACGGGTTCTTGATGAAGCCTTCGAAAAACTTGGGCCGCTTCTTTCGAATCAGGATCTGGTGCTTCAGCAAAGCCTCGGGGAGCCCCGCCACTCCACTTCGCGGGGGTTCTTGTGGACGGGCCGCGGCAATCGGCGCTGCAGCGGCAGGCGTGGCTCGAACCGCGGCCACGGGGGCAGACACGACGGGTGCCGGTTGAACCGCGGGGATTTCAATCGGTGTCTGGCATTCCGGGCACTTCACCCGCTTGCCGGCCAACTCGCCCTTCACGTTCAAAACCTTCGAGCAATTCGGATTCGGGCACGACACGCGAATTGGCATGGGCACACCAAGGGGATATTGTATGTTTCGGATTAACATACCCAGGAAAAGGTTGTGGGAAATCCGGACTGCCGGGAATTCTTCACACCATTCCTTGCGATTGGTTGGCAGGTCAAGTGGTCAGGGATGTTGTGGATCGAGCGAGGGAGTCGGATGAGCGTTCGCAGTATCCGGAATTTGGAGATTCACGCGACTCACGCCTGCAATCTCCGCTGCGAGAGTTGCACGCACTACTCCAACCAGAACCACAAGGGAATCGTCTCACTGGAGGATGCCGACGCGTGGATGGCCCCGTGGTCGCGCCGGCTGGCACCGATGTGCTTCTCGATTCTCGGCGGGGAACCGACCATCCACCCAAACCTGACCGGCTTCGCCCGGCTCGCCCGTCGGCACTGGCCGACCGCCCATTTGCGGATCGTCACCAACGGGTTCTTCCTCCACCGCCACCCGGATCTGGGTCCACTTCTCGGCGACGACCCGGACGCTTGCATCTACCTCTCGATCCACCACACGGACCCCGAGTACCGGGCCAAGCTCCAACCGGCCCTCGACCTTTTGGCCACGTGGAAGGCGAAGTACCGCACCCGTTCGCACATCTACGACGCACTCGCGATGTGGAAGCGAACTTACCGCGGAGAGGGGGCGAACATGCGGCCCTACGCCGACGGGAACCCCCGAAGGAGCTGGGAGACTTGCGACTCCAAGTTCTGCCCGCAAATCCTGGACGGGAAGATCTGGAAGTGCGCCCCGCTGGCGTATCTGCCGATGCAACACGCGAAATATGGGCTCTCCGAGGAGTGGTCGCCGTACCTGCAGTATCAGCCGTTGTCGCCGGATTGCACGGATTCGGAACTCAACGCCTTCTTCAACCGGGAGGAAGAGGATGTGTGCGGGATGTGCCCGGCGAATCCGGAATTGTTCGCGCTCCCGAATCCCCTGTTGACGCTGGGAATCCGGGAGAAATCGGCGGCGGGTTGACGGGTCTTACCCGATCGGCTGCCATTTTCGGCCGTCGTCCGCGAGCATCTGCATGGCGCACTCGGGACCCTGCGATCCGATCGCGTATTCGCCGGGGCAGGCCGCTTCCGGGTGTTCCGCGGCCGCGATCAGCGGATCCATGATTTCCCACGCCCGTTCGATCTCGTCGGCCCGCATGAAGAGCGACGCATCCCCCTGGATCGCGTCGAGGAGCAACCGCTCGTACGCCTCGGGAAGGGGTTTTTCACCGTACCCTTCCTTGTAGTCGAAGGAGAGATCCCGCGGCTGCAGGCGGACGCCGTCAACGTCGGGCACCTTGGTCTGGAAGTTGAGGTGGATCCCCTCGTTGGGCTGGATCACGAGCTTCATCCGGTTGCACTGCAGCACCTCGCCGGGGGGCAGCGGGAACATCAGGTGCGGCGGGCAGTGGAACTGGATCATCACCTCGGAATACCGGGCCTTGAGCCCCTTCCCGCTGCGTAGGTAGAACGGGACGTTTTTCCACCGGCCGTTCGCGACCTGCAATTTCACGGCCGCGAAGGTCGGGGTTTTTGAGGTCGCGGGGACGTTCGGCTCCTTGAGGTATCCCTCGTACTGCCCCGCCACGACGGCCTTCTTCGCCGCGTCGCCGGTCAGCACCGGGATCGAATCGAGGACCTTCATCTTCTCGTTGCGGAGGTTGTCGGCAGAGTACCGGTGCGGGTTCTCCATCGCGACGAGCGTCATCACCTGGAGGATGTGGCTCTGGAACATGTCGCGGAGGACGCCGCTGGTGTCGTAGTACCCCGCCCGCCGGCCGACGGTGACCGTCTCCGCGACGGTGATCTGCACGTGGTCGATGTACTGGTAGTTCCACAGCGGTTCGAACAGCGTGTTCGCGAACCGGAAAATCAGGATGTTCTGGACCGTTTCCTTCCCGAGGTAGTGGTCGATGCGGTAAAGCTGCTCTTCGCGCCAGTGCTTGTGGAGGACATCGTTGAGGGCCTTCGCGGTCTTCTGGTCGTGGCCGAACGGCTTCTCGATGATGAGCCGACGGAACCCGCCGATTTCCTTGTTGAACTCCGCCTCGCCGAGGATGGTTCCGAGTTGCGGGTACAGTTCCGGGGCGACGGAGAGGTAGTACAACCGGCGGCCGCCGTCCTTCCCTTCGGTGCTGGCAAACCATTTTGCGACCGGATCCATCCCGCCCGCCTTGGACACGTCCGCCGCCACGTAGTGGACCCGGGACGCGAACTTTTTCCACTCTTCCTCGCTCCACGTTTCCCCGGACGAGAGAAAAATCTCTCGAACCTTCGGCAGCAGGTGCTCGCGGAAGGAGTCGTCCGAGTACTCGGTCCGGGCGACGCCCAGAATCCGGGCGTCTTCCGGAAGTCGACCCTTGATCGCGAGGTTGAACAGGGCCGGGACGAGTTTCCGCGACGTCAGGTCGCCGGAGGCGCCGAAGATGACGACCGTCAGGGGTGCGGGCATCGGTGCGGATCCGCGAAAAGGAATGGGAACCGGGACGGGAACATCCTATGGAATGGGTGGGGTGGTGGTGGGGTGGTGGTGTGGTGGTGGGGTGGTGGGGTGGTGGGGTGGTGGGGTCAGGAGCGGAAGGTGGGGCGGAGGGTGGAGTCGGGGGTGCGGTCGGGGCGGAAGGCGTCGATCGGGAACGGTGGCGGACGATCGGTCAGCAAGGCAGTCACGATATCCGCGGTTCCAATGGAAAGTTGCACCCCCGCCCGGAAGTGCCCCGCCGCCACCCAGCCGTTGGCCAGCCCCGGGATCCGGCCAACCGATGGCAACCCGTCCGGCGACCCGGGCCGCAACCCAGACCACGTCTGCTCGATCTCCGCCTGGCGAAGTTCCGGCACCAGCCCGTACGCAAACTCGCACAAGTCCCGGACCGCCTCCGGTGTGTTTCCCTTCTCGAACCCCGCTTCCGGCTCTTCCGTCGACCCCACCAGCACCCGGCCATCCGCGCGCGGAACCAGGTACCGCTTCCCAACCAGCACGACGTGCGAAATCAGCGGTCTCGCGGGACGGAAGAGCACGATCTGCCCGCGAACCGGGCGGACTGGCAACTCCGGGCAAAGCTCGGCGGACCACGCCCCGGCGGCCAGCAGATACGCCCCCGCCGGCGGGGCATTTTCCCACCGAGAGATCGCTGTCTGCGGACGGAGCCGAACTCCCACTCGCTCGCACGCCGAGATCAGGGCCCGCAAATGCCAGGGGTTCCGCACCTGCGCGAGGTCGGGGAAGAAGAACTGGCGGGGGGAACGCTCCTCGAACCGGATCCGTTCTTCCCGCCAGCGGTCGACGAGGTCGAGGTCCGCTTCTTCGAGGAACTCGATCCCGCCGCACCGGAGGTAGCCGTTGTCGATTCCGGTCGATTCGCGAAGTTCCCGGGAAAGGTCGGGGAACCGGGCACTTCCGATGGCCCGTAACCGATCGATCGCGGTGGCCGCGAAATCGGGGTTTCCGGGGGGAATGATGCCGGCCCCGGCCCAGGAGGCTTCTTTCCCGAGTTCCCCGCGCTCGATCACCTCGACGGTTTTGCCGGCCCTGGCGAGGAAGTACGCCGAGGTCAACCCGATGATTCCGCCGCCGACGATGCAAACGTCCGGATGCCGTGCCATCCCGCCATCATAGGGGATCCGGGTTGACGCCGACCCCCCGGCCCGGCATAACCCCGCACCGTTATCCGATCCTCCCGGAAAGGAGACTTCGATGCGAACTTCCGCAATCCTCGCAGCCCACCTCGTGATTCTTTCCCTCGCAACCTCCCAAGCGGCCGACCCTGCTCCGACGCCGACCCCAACTCCGACCTCGACGCCGGCACCGTTGCCGGAGCATATCCGGAAGCTTCACGGGTTCTGGAAGCCGGAGTCGGTCAAGTTCGACGGCAAAGAGCAACTGGCGGACGCGAAAACGAAGGAAATGCTGACCCTCGCGGTGATCAACTCCGAGTACCGGATGTACTTCTCCCCGGACACCGACCCGGACAAGACCAAGCGGAAATACACCCGCCTCTTCACGGCCGACCTGACGCTCGACCCCGCAACGAAGACGTTCGAACTTTCCGTGACGGACGGGCAGCAGAAGGGCGGCAAACGGCACGGAATCTACGAGCACGTCGGCAACACGCTCCACCTCTGCTACGGCCCTGCGAGCAAACCCCGCCCGACGAAGTTCGAAGCCACCCCGGGCACCGAGTACTTCGAGGAGGTGTGGAAATTCGAGTGCCCGCTGCCGGAGAAGAAGGACTGAGTTGCACGCCGAGGCCGTAGAATGGAATCGGTCGCAGGACAGCCGAACCCGCTCGTGCGGTCGGCTGTCCTGACTGCATCATGAACGCCGTTGCCGAGCCGCCGAAATCGATCATGGACGCGCACACGCTCCAATTGCTGGAGTTCGAGAAGATCCGCGAACTGGTGGCCGGCTACGCCGCGTCCTCGCTCGGCCGGGAACTCGCTCGTTCCGTCGAACCCTCCACCGATCTCCAGAAGATTCGCTCGGAAATCGGGCTCGTCACGGAAATGTGCTCTGCCCTTGACCTGGCCCAGTCGCCGCCGTTTGGGGGCCTCCACGACGTCCGCCTCGTGGTCCGCCGGGCCGCCATCGGCACCATGCTCTCCGCCGAGCAACTCCTCGAAGTTTCGGAAACGCTCGGCTGCATCGGGGCGATGTACCGCTACAAGATGCGGCTCGACGCCAAGCTCACCGGCCTGATCGATCTCCTCGCCGGCATCGAAGATCTCGGTGTCGTCGCAAAAACGATCGGCGGTTGCATCGACGGCCGCGGACACGTCCTCGACATGGCCAGCCGGGAACTCGCCGCCGTCCGCCAGAAGCTCTACGACCTCGACGAACGCGTCAAATCCGAAGTCAAACGCCTCCTCCGCGACCCCGAACTCCGCCGAATTCTGAGTTACCCCAACGCCACCATCAACGGCGACCACTACGTCCTCCCCGTCTCCGCGAACCACCGCCACAAGATTCCCGGCGTCGTCCACCGCGTCAGCGGCACCGGCGAAACCGTCTTTATCGAGCCCGCATCGATCGCGAATCTGAGTGCGGAACGCGTCAACCTCAAGGCCGAGGAAGACCGCGAGGTGAAGCGAATCCTCCGCCGACTCAGCACCGAAGTCGGCCGGGTTTCCAAACCGATCCTGTATTCCCTCGACGTTCTCGCGAAGCTCGACTTCCTCACCGCGAAGGCCCGGTATTCCCACGATTTCAAGATGGCCCCGCCGACGGTCAACGACGAAAACCGCCTCTGGCTCCGCGTCGCGAGACACCCCCTCCTTCTGCAGCTAGCTCGGAACGCGGAACGCGGAACGCGGAATGACGAGACGAAACCGATCTCCACGCTCCCCGCTCCGAGTTCCGAGCTCAAAGAGGTGGTTCCCATCGACATCCGCCTCGGCGTCGGATTCAACCTGCTGATCATCACGGGGCCGAACACAGGCGGGAAAACGGTCACCCTGAAAACGACCGGCCTGCTCTGCCTCATGGCCCAGTCCGGAATGCACATCCCGGCCCTCGAAGGAAGCACCGTCCCGATTTTCCGGCACATCCTCGCGGACATCGGCGACGAGCAGAGTTTGGAACAATCGCTGAGCACCTTCTCCTCGCACGTTTCCCGAATCGCCTCGATCCTCCGCACGGCCGACGCCAACAGCCTGGTTCTCCTCGACGAACTTGGTGCCGGCACCGATCCCACCGAAGGTGCCGCACTCGGCCGGGCCATCCTCGATGAACTCGACAAGCTCGGCTGCCGGGCGATCGTCACCACCCACCTCGGCGACCTCAAAACCTACGCCTTCAACAACGACCGGGCCGAGAACGGGGCCGTCGAGTTCGACATCGAGACCCTCCGCCCCACCTACCGCCTCCACATCGGCCAGTTCGGGATGAGCAACGCCTTGAAGATCGCCCGCCGACTGAAACTGCCCAACGACCTCCTCAAGCGGGCCCACAAGTACCTCCGCAAACGGAAGGGGAAGACCGGCGAACTCGCCCGGTTGCAGCAACTCCGCGAGGAAGCGGAGAAGGCCCGCGAAGCCGCCCTCGCCGCCGAGCACGAGGCCGGCCGACAGCGCGCCGAGTACGAGGCCAAGGTTGCAACGCTGGAACGGGAAGCGAAGCAGGAGGAGGAACTTCGCGAGAAACGAGCGAGTTTACGGGTCAACGACCTCGTCCGTGTCACCCGATTCGACAAGACCGGCAAGGTGGTCCGCGTCAACGCCCAGAAGCAAACGGTCCTGGTGAGCGTCGGCCTCGGCCAGTGGGAGGTTCCCTTCGACGAGGTCTTCCCCGAAACCGAGTGACGGCCCAGCGACAGACGGATTCCGGAGAACAATCACCACCCCACGACGGATCGCACCAGAAGCTCCGCCTTTTTCCACCCCGGCACCGTCGGCCGGCGGCTCCACACGTCGTACCTCTGCTGCTCGATCGCATCGAGCACCGCCGAGCCGCCGCGAAGGAAGAGGTCCACGTCGATGCGGGCCGACCGCGGAAGCAGTTCCAGCAGGGGCTTCCCGCGCTCGAAGAACCCCCGGGTGCGGTCGACCTCGAACCACATCAGGTCCCGGAACGCGGTGGTGAAGCGCCTCGCGTGCAGGTCCGCATCCGGGTACTCGAACCGTCTGCGATCTTCCTCGGGGATGTAGACCCGACCGATGTCGAGGTCCCGTCGCACGTCCTGCCAGAAGTTCGCGAGTTGCAGCCCCGTGCAGATCTCGTCCGCGAGGCGGGCCCGATCCTCGGTGTGGCACTCGAAGAGATGCAGTACGAGGTGCCCCACCGGGTTGGCCGAGTTCCGACAGTACCCGAGCAGATCCTCGAAAGTGGCGTAGTTTCGCACCCGCTGATCCTGCTGGAACGCGGTCAGAAGTGCGAGGAACGGTTCCGGCGGAATCGCGAATCGCCGGACGGTTTCCGCAAGGGCGATCGTGACGGGGTGGCTCGGCGTCCCCTCGAAGCAGGCCTGTAGTTCGCGCCGCCACCAGGCTAGCAGCTCCGCCGCCGCGGGGCCGGTCTCGTCGGCGAGGTCGTCCGCCCAGCGGCACCAGGCGTAAACCGCGTGGAAGTGCGGCAGCAACCGACGCGGCAGCAGGACCGAGGCGACGGTGAAATTCTCCGAGTGGGATCTCGTCACCCGCTCGCAATACCCCCGCGCACCGGCCAGTGACACCGCTGTGTCACCCGACGACGGCCCGAAGCGAGCGAATTCGCGCGAAAATTCCCAGCCCATGAGGACCAGTGTAGGAATCCGTCCGCTGGCGCTTTCCGTTTGCACCCCTACACTGGCACTCCCTCGCACATCTGGAAGGTGCCTGTGCCGGTTGGGAACCACCAGATTGTTGGGGAGCAAGCAGAGACGAAAAGTTTGTCCTCGGGGACAAATCCCGTATTCGAGCCTGACAGGCTCG
>CAZKIQ010000090.1:9068-19620 GCA_964552815.1 uncultured Alcaligenaceae bacterium
GCCTGACAGGCTCGAAGACAAATACAATTTCCCTGGACAGGAAGACTTTCGGACGCATTCTTGGCCGTCAACTCGACCCACATCCGTCGGATACACCCTTACCCCATGTCGGTGGGAAGTGTCGCTTGTGCCGAATCCGCGGGAGAGGTACCCTCAGAGTACCCCCATTTCCCGGAGTTTCTGCCGTCCCATGCACGCCCCCACCTCCGACAATTCCGTCCGCCGATGGTGCGAGGAACTCGATCGTCGGCTGCGATCCGGTGAGGATGTCCGGGCGGAAGAGTACCTTTCCCGGGGCCCGATTCTCGACCCGGAAGACGCGGTCGAGATCGTCTACACCGAGTTCGTGGCCCGCGAAGAACGGGGGGAAGTCGTCGACCCGGCGGCGTTTCTGGCCCGCTTCCCGGAGCTTCGCGGACCGTTGCAGGAACAGTTTCTGGTCCACGCGGCTCTGCATGGGGAGCCGGCTCAGCGGACACCGCAAACCGGGCAACATGTCGGGCCGTACCGGCTGGAACGGGAACTCGGCCGGGGCGGACGGGGTGCCGTCTTCTCGGCCACCGACACGCGTGACGGCACACGAGTCGCCCTGAAGTTGCTCCTCTCCGGGGAATACTCGACCCCCGAGGATCTGGCCCTGTTCCAGCACGAGGCGGCGGTGCTGGGCCGATTGCACCACGAGAATCTGATCCAGATTCTCGATTCCGGTGTTTCTGATGGTCGACCGTACCTGGCACTCGAGTTCGTGGACGGCTCGACGCTGGCGGCACGACTGCCCGAGTTTCGCGTCCCCCGGGTGGCGGCAGAACTGGTCGAGACACTGGCCCGGGCGGTCCACCATGCCCACACGCAGGGCGTCGTCCACCGGGACTTGAAGCCCTCCAACATCCTGCTGTCCGGGGCGACGCCGAAGATCTCCGACTTCGGGCTGGCCCGGGTCCTGGATGGGGAAGCGGGGCGGACACGGACGGGTGACATCCTCGGGACGCTGGGGTACATGGCCCCGGAACAGGCGGCCGGAACCGCCCACCGCGCGGGTCCGCCGGCCGATGTGTATGCCCTCGGCGCGATCCTCTTCGAGCTTCTCACCGGCCGCACACCGTTCGGATCCGACGCGTCGGCCCAGACCCTCTACCGTCTCTTGCACGACCCGGCACCCTCCGTGACGCGGTCCGCACCGGGTACACCGCGGGATCTCGAAACCGTCTGCTTGAAGTGCCTGGAGAAGAACCCGGATCGGCGATACCCGTCGGCCCTCGCCCTCGCGGAAGATCTCCGCCGATTCCAGGATGGGCGACCCGTCGAAGCCCGGCCGCTCGGGACGGCAACGCAGGTGGCACGGTGGGCGGTCCGTCGACCGAGTGCCGCGGCATTGGTGGTTCTTCTGGTGCTCACGCTCACCGGCACCACCGTGGGAACGCTCTACCACAGCGCCAGCCTGCAGGAAGCCCTCACCGAGTCCGAGGAACTCCGCCAGCGGGCCCAGTCCGCCAACACCGATCTCCGGAGCGCACTCGGAACCGCCGAGCGACTCCG
This sequence comes from uncultured Alcaligenaceae bacterium, assembly GCA_964552815.1. GTDB lineage: Bacteria > Planctomycetota > Planctomycetia > Gemmatales > Gemmataceae > CAYUHJ01. Next base: position 10,605 of record CAZKIQ010000090.1, read on the forward strand.
ACGCGAAACTCGCCGGCAGAACGAGCAACTCGAGAAGCAACTCGACGAGGCGAAGCGGGCGATGTATGCCCTCCAACTCTCGCAGCTTCCCTCATTGTGGCGGAAAGAACCGGTCCGGGCTCGCGGCCTCCTCGACGACGAACGCGGCTGTCCGCCCGAACTGCGCGACTTTACCTGGCGATACTTCCGCAAGGCATGCGGGCTCGACGAGCAGGAGATCGACGCCCACCGCGGCACGGTCACCTCGCTCGATTTCATCCCGGATGGGCGGATCGTCTCCGGAGGAGACGACGGGAAACTTCGCGTCTGGGACGGGCGAAAGTCCGTCGCCACGGGGAACCACGGTTCTCCGATATCCGGGTTGGTCCTGCTTCGAGACGGTCAGCAACTCGTGACCACGGGGCGGAATCGACTCGTAAAACTCTGGGAAACCGCCGACCTGACGCGATCGCGGAAATCGCTGCGGCTTCCCTCGTCCCCCCTCGGGCTCGCGGTGTCGTCGGACCGATCGCTTCTGGCGGTTCCCTGTGCGGATGGGTCCGTCCGACTCGTCGCCACCGATTCTCTGACCGTGCTCGGCAGCGTCGCGGCACACTGCGGCCCGGCCACGGTTGCGGCATTCTCAGGCGACGGGACCAGACTCGCCACCGCCGGGGAAGATGGGGAAGTGACGCTCTGGTCGGTCCCGGACCTGGAACCGGTGCGGTCGTGGGCGGCACACCTCGACGTCATCGGCTCGATCGCGTTCGCACCCGATGGCCAGTCGATCGTCACCGGCGGGGAAGGAGGCGATGTGCAGGTGTGGGACCCGGCGACCGGAACTCGACTACGGAGCCTGAGCGGACACCTGTTTGCGGTCCATGCCATTGCCTTTGCGGCCGACGGCAGGCGGATGCTCACCGGCGGGTTCGATTCCTACCTCAAGCTCTGGGATACCGCGACCGGCCAGGAGCTCACCAACGTCATGCGACGGTGGGTCACTTCCGCGGCATTCTCCCCCGACGGAAAATGGGTCGCCATCGGCAGCCCGCAGGGGAAGATCGCCCTCTTCCGCATCCCCACGTTCTCCCCGACCGTCGACTACTCGCACCCTGCGAACGTCGTGACGCTGGTGGCCCGGCCGGGAGGAGCGGGGTATGTCACCGGCGACGCCGCGGGAACGGTCCGCGTCTGGGATGCCGGGAACGGGAAGCCAATCGCGAAGTGGTCGGCGACCAAGTCGGAAGTTCGCGCCCTCGCCATCTCCCCGGACGGCTCCACCCTTGCAATCGGTTGCGGCAGCGACCTCGTGCTTTCCGACCTCACCGGACGGGAACTCCACCGGCTTTCCGGTCACACCGCCATCGTCACCGCCGCCGCCTTTGACCCGAGCGGACGCTGGATCGCGAGCGGATCTGTCGACAAGACCGTTCGGGTCTGGGATGCCCGGACGCGGGAGTCCGTTGCCAGCTTGACCGGCCACACCGACACGATCGAGGCCCTGACCTTCGACCCGGCGGGGACGCGGCTCGTTTCCGCTTCAGACGATTTTTCCCTGCGAATGTGGACCGTCGAGGGCTGGAAGTTCGCGAAGAGTTTCAAGGGGCACGGGCAGTGGGTGCTTTCCGCCGCCTTCGACCCGACCGGGCGATTTCTGGCCAGTGGCAGCCGGGACCGCAAGGTGCGGATCTGGGACACCACCGGTTCTCGCCCAACCCTGACCCTTTCGGGATACACGAACTGGATCTATTCCGTCGAGTTTTCCCCCGATGGCAAGACGCTCGTCGCCGGCTCGGGGCATTACTCGATCGACAGCCCAGGCGAGGTCAAGTTCCTCGACCCGGTATCGGGTTACGTGCGGGGAATTCTGCCCGACGTCCGGGCTCCGATTTGCTTCGGCTCCGGGGATCGCCTCGCGGTCGGCGTCCCCGGGGGGCTGACGGAACTGGATGCGAAATAGGCCACATTTCCTGGACTTCGGGAGGTGACGCCTCCGCCAAGCCAGGGATTTGATGCTCCAATTGGGGAAGGACTCATTTCTTCTCCCCTCTCCCCGCGGGGAGAGGGGTTGGGGGTGAGGGGATTCTCTCCCTTCTCGGATCACATCAGTTCCGTGACGAGATCGCGATCGTCGAGGACGTACATCGGTCGGCCGCTGCCGTTGGGGAAGGTGGTGGCGGGGTCGATGCCGAGCGTCTTGTAGATCGTGGCAAGGAGGTGAGGAACCTTGTAGGGCCGGTCCTTGGGGTACTCGCCGCGAGCAGAGCTGGTGCCGACGGCCTGGCCCATCTTCAGGCCTCCGCCGCTCACCATCGCGCTCATCACCGGCGACCAGTGGTCCCGGCCGGCATTGTTGCCGTTGATTTTCGGGGTCCGCCCGAACTCGCCCCATACCACCACCACCACGTCGTCCTGCATCCCCCGGTCGTGCAGATCCTGGATCAGGTTCGCGACGCCGCGGTCGAGGTTCGGAACCTGCTTCGCAAGTTGCTTGAAGTTGTTCTCGTGGGTGTCCCACCCGCCGTAGCTCAAGGTGACGCACCCGACGCCGGCTTCCACGAGCCGACGGGCCGTCAGGAACTGCTCGACGCCGCGGTAGCGGTCCTTGGTGCGGGGATCCTCATTCTTGAGATCGAGGGCTTTTCGAACGGTGCCGGACGCGATCATGTCGAAGGCCCGTTGCGTGAAGGAATCCATCCCTTTCATCGTCCCGCTGGCGTCGACTTCCCGGCGAGCAGTGTCGAATCGGGCGAGGAGGTCCTTCCGGTCGTCGAGGCGTTCCGCGTTGACCCCGCCGGCGTGGCGGAGGTTGTTGAGCCCGGGTCCGTCTGGCGTGAACGGACGGTGGGCGGCCCCGAGGAAGCCGGGCTCCGAGCCGATGCTCATCCCGCGAAGCGACACGAACGGAGGGATGTCGGCCGGCCCCACGCGGAGTTTCGACATCACCGCCCCGATCGACGGGTGGTGCTGGGTCCGGTTGACATTCTCGGAAAACCCCGTCATCACCAGCGAATCCGAGTGCTCATCGACGGACACCAGCGACCGCACAACGGAAATCTTGTCCATCATCCGGGCCTGCATCGGCAGGTGCTCGGAGAGCGCGATTCCGGGAACGTTGGTCGGGATCGTCTTGAATTCCCCGCGGAATTCGGCCGGTGCGTCCGGCTTCGGGTCGTAGGTGTCGATGTGGCTCGGACCACCGGGCAGGTAGACCATGATCGCGGCTTTGGGCGAGGCGGCCGACGCGACCGGCTTCTTTGGGGCAGCCTGGATTCGCAGCATGTCGGCGAGGGACAGACCCGCTCCGAACGCTCCGATTTGCAGGAAATTCCGACGGGTGACGTTGTCGCAAAAACGCTGACGCGAGCCGAGGAAGGAGAGCATGGGTCGCTCCGGGGACGAGTTTGAGTCGGCGGGTGCGGACGAGCAGCGTGCAGGCGGGGATATCGACTTCCCAACCATATCTCGTGGCGGAGCGGTCTGCAATTGGATTTTCGAGAAACTCGCCGACTGTCGGAAACGCGACATTTCCGCTCATATCTGAACGGCGAGCATCTGGGAATCGAAAAGTCACGGCCGGATCGCTTTGACATCCCAGACCACGAACGTTCCATTCGTACAGGTCGCCAGAAGGGTGCCTCCGGGGAAAAACCGGATCCCACCGATAACATGTCGGGACTTGGTCCGCTTCTCTTTTCCGGTTGCCACGTCCACCACCACGAGTTCCTGGGATTTGTCGAAGACGGCGAGTTTGCCATCCGGTGAGACCACGCGGTCCAGAACGCCTTTGTTCGGGGTGAGTTCGCGGGGTTCACCCTTCAGGTCCCAAACAAGCAGTTTGTCCCCGCCCTGGTACCCATCGAAACAAAGTTGCTTGCTGTCGGAAGTGAACTGAAGGTTCCGGGGGCAGGAGGAAATGTCCTTGATGGGTACACGACGGATCAGTTCTCCGTTGGCGTTCCAGCTCGCGATAGCTTTACTGGAGAACGATTGGAGTCCTGCAGCCACAATCGAACCGTCGGGCGAAATCACGGGATACCAAACTTCCTCGCCCTTAGATTTGAACTCGCGGAGAACCTTGCCGGATGCGGGGTCCAGGATCATCGCTTTTGCATGGAGCCCCACCAGCAACCCCTTCCCGTCCGGCGTGTATTGCAACGCCCAAATCAGCCCCTGAACCGGAAAGGAATTGGTCTTCTTTCCTGTTTGCGCGTCCCAGAAAGTGATGTTCTTTTCGTCGCCGAGCACCAGAGTCGAACCGTCGGGCGAAAAGGCGCTTTTGCGAGTGCGCTCAGGCTCATCGAACCGGCAGATCTCCTTGTCGGTTGCGAGATCGTGGATGCCGACGGTCCGCTTGTTCGTCTTGTCGAGCATCTGATAATGCACGGCAATTTTGGAACCGTCGGCTGACATCGCTCCGGCGATCCCGTAATCGCCCTTTCGAAATATGTTGAATTCCCCGATGATGCCCGGCTTGTCGGATTTGCTCCGCGCACGGATGGTCTCGGCGAGTTTGGCCTCGGCTTCGACCAGTTTCTGGTCCTGGGCCGCAACCAAGGTACTCACGCACAGTGAAGTCAGCAGCGCGATGACGATACGATGCATGGAAAAACCTCTCATTTGTGAGAAGTCTGTTTAGAGACAGGCGGAGGTTTCGACAAACGAGAAACCTGCGAGTCCCTTACCGCTCTCGGCCGTACCCCTCCGGGTGGGTGCGGTGCCAGTTCCAGGCGGTTTCGATGATCGGTCGCAATTCCGTGTACCGCGGTTCCCAGCCGAGCTCCCGGCGAATTTTTTCCGCCGACGCTATGAGGGCCGGGGGGTCGCCAGGGCGACGCGGGGCTTCCCGGACGGCGATCGGTTTCCCCGTCACCTCCTCTGCGGTCCGGATCACATCGCGGACGGAGAAACCCTTACCGACCCCGACGTTGAACTTCCACGCATTCCCCGGTTGCAACTTCTCCACTGCGAGAACGTGGGCATCCGCAAGGTCGTCGACGTGGATGTAATCGCGGATGCAGGTGCCGTCCGGGGTGGGATAGTCGGTTCCAAAAACGTCGATGTGTGACCGCTTCCCGAGCGCGACCTGCAACACGAGCGGAATGAGATGCGTTTCCGGGTCGTGGTCCTCGCCGATGGTTCCGTCCGGTGCGGCCCCGGCGGCGTTGAAGTACCGCAGGGCAGCGAACCCGAGAGGATACGCCGACGCGTAGTCGGTGAGGGCGTATTCGAAAGCAAGCTTCGAATTCCCGTACGGGTTGATCGGCCGCTGTTTCTCTTCCTCCGTGATCGGCACCGCCGTCGGGACGCCGTACGTCGCGCAGGTGCTCGAAAACACGAACCTTTGGATCCCGTGTCGACGGACGCGGTCGAGGAGGTTCAAGCTCGCGACAAGGTTGTTCTGGTAGTACTTCGCGGGGTTCGTGACCGATTCCCCGACGTAAGCAAAGGCGGCGAAATGGATCACCGCTTCGATCCGGTTCGCGAGAAGGAGGTGATCGACGGCGTCGATGTCCTTGAGGTCGCCGACGATGAGCCGATCTGCGGGAACCGCCTGCCGATGGCCGAAAATGAGGTTGTCGAAGACCGTGACGTCGTGCCCGCGATCGAGTAGCCGCTTCACGGTGTGGCTTCCGATGTACCCCGCCCCGCCGGTGACCAGAATTCGCACGGATTCCCTCCGAGATCCCGACCAATCGTTCGCCCCCAGTAGCTTACCGACCAGCGGGTCGGAGTCGATCATCGCCGCGAATCCGGTAGTGTTGATGACCGGAATTCTCGATTCCGGCACAGCAGAAGGGGGATGTAGTGAGTACGACCCAGCGATTGACCGAGCGTGGCTTGGTTCGGCCGCCGAGATGGTTGCCGACCAACGTGCAGTACGAAACCATCATGGGCTCCCTCGCTTACGGCGTTTCCAGCGATGCCAGCGATATCGATGTCTACGGCTGGGCGATTCCGCCGAAAGACGACGTCTTCCCGCATCTTCGCGGAGAAATCCCCGGGTTCGGGAAGCAACACGAGCGATTCGCCCAGTTCCAGGAGCACCACATCCGCGATGCCGACGCCCAGGGCGGGCACGGTCGCACCTACGACCTCACAATCTTCGGCATCGTCAAGTTCTTCCAGCTGGCGATGGAGAACAACCCGAACGTGATCGACTCCCTCTTCACGCCTGCGAACTGCGTGCTGCACTCCACCCGGGTCGGAAACCTCGTCCGCGAGAATCGACGGCTCTTCCTCCACCGCGGGGCCTGGCCGAAGTTCAAGGGGTACGCCTACAGCCAGCTCCACAAGATCGCCGTCAAAGAACCCCGCGGAAAACGGGCCGAGATCGTCGCAAAGCACGGATACGACACGAAGTTCGCGTATCACGTCGTCCGGCTACTCGGAGAGGCCGAGCAAATCCTGGTCGAGGGGGACATCGATCTGCAGCGGGACAACGACCGCCTGAAGGCGATTCGCCGAGGGGAGTGGACCGAGGATCGGCTCCGGAAATGGGCCGCCGACAAGGAAGTCGATCTGGAGCGGGCCTACGCCGAGAGCAAGTTGCCTGCCGCGCCGGACGAGTCGAAGTTGCGGGATCTCCTCCTCCAATGCCTGGAAGAGCATTACGGGAACCTGCAAGGGTGCGTGGTTCTCCCCGACCGTGCAGTCAACGCGTTGCGATCAGTCCAGGCAGAGCTGGAAAAGGTGCGCGATCTTCTCGGATGAGCCGGGTAGGAAGCCAAGAATGGTGGGGAATTCTGACAGAGGTGGGCGTCTGCGTGCATCGCTGGGCTGCATCGATCGGTGGGGTGTTTCCCCCCAACCGGGGGCTCCGGAGAGTGGCTGGGCGCACCACTTCTCCGGAACCCCCGGGCCGCGCTCCGTGGGCGATGGAGCGTGATTCCGAAGGTGTCTTGTTGTCGCGATCGGGCGTGATCTTCGCGAGATGCCGAACCAGGAAAGCAGTTCCCGCGCCAACAGACAATTTTCCATCGATAAACCGTCGCAAACCCATGTCCAGCATGAGGAAAAAATTTTTCCTCCCCACTCTCGCCCGCGCCCGAACCGCCCGAAATTGTGTCCGAAAAACCGACTCGGGGTCAGGGTTTCCGACGAACTGCCGACGTTCTCGACATCTCCGACACCTGTCGGATTTTGCTGGACGCCCACCCCCCTTCCCCTGCATCATTTCCTCACCGCTTCCTTCTCGGAGATCAGACCATGCCCATCGAACCCCTCGCCATCGGCGTGTGCAGTTGGTCGCTCCAGGTGAAGACTATCCCCGAACTTAGACGATTCCTGGATCGTCTCGGTATCGACGTCGTCCAGATCGCATGCGGCGACCCCCACCATGCCGCCTGGGACGAAGGAGATGCGATGCCCGCCGCCGCAAAGGCTGCCGGCTTCCGCATGGCCGGGGCGATGCTCGGGTTCCCCGGCGAAGATTACACCACACCTCAGACCATCGAGAAGACCGGCGGGTTCGGCAACCCATCGACACGTCCCGAACGTCTCGAACGCCTCAAGTGGGCTCTCGCACGCACCCGGGAACTCGGCCTCGCCGACCTGACCCTCCACGCCGGCTTTATTCCCGAAAGTGGGAGCCCCGAACGCAAGCCCTTCCTTGACACCCTCCTCACCGTCTCCCGTCTCTCGGCCGATGCCGGGGTGACCATTGCCTTCGAAACCGGCCAGGAGTCGAGCTCACTTCTGCGGCAAACCCTCGACGATCTGAAATGCCCCAACCTGAAGGTGAACTTCGACCCCGCGAATATGCTCCTCTACGACAAGGACGACCCCCTGCGGGCCGTTGAGTTGCTGGCCCCGGACATCCGCAGCGTCCACGTCAAGGACGCCAACCGTCCGACGGCACCAGGAACTTGGGGTGAAGAAGTCCCCCTCGGAAAGGGCCAAACCAACACGAGGGCCTTCATCGCAGCCCTGAAAAAAGTCGGCTACCAGGGGCCATTGTGCATCGAGCGGGAAGTCGGCGACCAGGCCGGCCGATTCGCAGACATCGAACACGGAGTCCAGTTCCTCCGCGGATGCCTGGCAACCTGAGAAAAGCCAACGGGGTATTGTGAGTCGTGCGGGTGGGTGCTAGGATTTCAAGCGACTCGGCAAAACCGAGTAAGGAGAGGTGGCTGAGTGGTCGAAAGCACCGCTTTGCTAAAGCGGCGTGTGGGTAAAACTGCACCGCGGGTTCGAATCCCGCCCTCTCCGCTGTTGTGCACCATCTCGCGGCGAGTCGCACATAGTCGCGTAACCCACGACCGCGTCGGGGGTTACGGCCTCCGGTTGCGATAACACTTCTCCCTGCCGCTGCCTGCTGCGCCGCTTTTTGCAACCCCAGTGCGGCGCTTTTTGCAGCGCGTTCGAAGTGCTCGTCCGTCGTCTGAGCGTAGTGCTTCATCGCAACCTTCGGGTCGTGACCCATCCACATCGCCACCACTTGAACCGGAAACTCTTCGAGGAGCTCCGTCTCCCGGCTCGACCGCAGGTTGTGGAACAGCTGGGGCCATTCGTCCACCTTGGTTTTCAAGGTCGTAACCGGCGTGGGTGCAACCAAGTTCTCTGGTGGCGATGGGGAAAATAGGTAGGCTTGGGAATCCGATCCTCGCAAGGATGCGATCCTATGCCGACCGTTTCCATTGATGTTCCCCTCGAACACGAGCAACTCGTCCGCAGGGTGCTGGCGCTTCAGGAAGAACTCACTCAACTCGCCCTCGAGGCACCGCACGGCACCGTCCTCGATGCCTGCGAGGAGGCCGTCGTCACCAGGTCGGGCGAGATTCAAATCCAGATGCTCCAGCAAGCGGTGGCTCGAAGAATCGAGACTGCCGAAAAAAGGGGGCGCCGATCCGCGTCTGCAGCTGTGGCCGACCCAAAGAAAATCGCGGACCCCAGACCCGCCAGTGCGAAACCGCCGTCGGCCTCGTGACGTTCACCCGGCGATACTGGCAGTGTCGATGCGGTGTCACTGCCGGGTCCTATGCCGTCGATGACATTCTGGGTTTGAACGATCGCTTCAGCCGAATCTTGCAAAAAC
>CAZKIQ010000091.1:0-19111 GCA_964552815.1 uncultured Alcaligenaceae bacterium
CCCGGGATCAGCGTAACATCGCACGCAAGATGCCCTTCACCGGTCGGGAAGGGCGAATCACACACTTCGATCCAATTTTCATGGGACCGAGTCCGAGTCGCTTGTCGAACTATGGCCCGCTCGATGGAGACTCTGAAGGCACCGGAAGGATTTTCCCCCCGTTCCAGGTGAATGGGGAAGTATCTCGTGTGAAGCCAGTGACGTGTAAGGTATAGGTTCGGGTTTGATTGCGCTTCAATGGAGGCAGGTCCAATACATTAAAGTCGACCTCCAATTCGCGCCCCGGTCCGCAGATGGCAAACTTCCCATCTTTGGTTCTAACCTCGTCCAACACCGTTCCATTGGGAGGGAATTCTCCGATCCATCGAGTGATCGGGATCTGATCAACTATGGAATGGTCATATCGAACGGGTGGCGGTCCGATTTCACGTGCCAGTCCCGGATAGGAGAGAGTTGCTCGAGAAGGGGACAGTTCCACCCCGTTGGCTTTCGAGCGAAGTAGCGGACGAACAGCAATACGGTCCCAGCCAATTTGCATATTGGTTCGGATTCGTAGTTCGCATCTGGACCCAGGCTCCATGCCTGTCATTTCGCGAGTCATCACCCGAGGCAACCCGGCTGGGAACCCGATCTGGGTGACCGGAACCCACTTCCCATCCGATTTCTGTTCCAAGACCGGCGGAATCAATGAAACCCCCGCCTGAGTGGCGGCCCAGATGGACTCCGGGTATGGGTAATCGGTCCAACCAGAAAGTTCGAGAACTAGTCTGTCCGACGCGTGGAACTGAGAAAGGCGGTCGGCGAAATCGAGTTCCAGAATGTGCAGATCCGCATATCCGAGCCACGATCGAGGACGCCAGCCCTCGGTGAAATGACGATCTCGAAATCTGAGCGATTCGGTCACATCCCTCCCCGTGCCGGTCTTGGCCCGAATCGGCAAGATTGCTTCGCCGAGGAGAAGGATGTTCCCGGTGGGGTCTGGGCCGCCGGTTGAGAATCTCTCATCAGGGACCGCAGAAGTTGAGGAAGCGTGGTCGATCACCTGCAGGTAAACGGAATCGAGATACAGCACCTCATCGAGTGGCTCGAAGATTTTGAGTCGGATTTGTCCTTCGATGGGTACTGGCGAGGGATCGAGAAGGACCGTTTCGACGGGTCGAGGTGGTCGGACGGTTCCGTCGGGCTGAAGTTCCCCCACGGCTGAGGCGCCAAGAAAATCCGTCACGAACTCGTATTTTTCCCCGGTCCACACTGACACCACAGGACAGGAAGTCGTTCGGCGATTCGTCTCCTCAATCCGGACGAGTTTGTCGAGGGGCGGATTGAGCTCGGCCTGGGGAACACCGTCGGGCCAGCGGACTCGGATCGCGTCGAGTGCCGCCGAACGACCGATGCCCAGGGTGAGAGGGGTTCTGGATTGGCCAAGTCCTGTCGAGAGAGTCGTGTTCTCGACCCATGTTGATGTCGTTCCCGCCAGAGTGTTGACCCTCGCTCCGACTCCATCGGGGTTCGATCGGACTCCGCCGCCGAGTTCGCGTCGACCGGAGAGTTGGATCCGGACAGACCGATTTCCGTTGCCAAGATTGCGACGCCATTCCAGGCCCCGTGAAACGGACCAAAGCACCAAATCGAGGCGGCCATCGTCGTCGAGGTCCACAGGAATCGCCGCGACGAGGTCCGTCGGCCAGTCAGAATCCCTTCCGAGAGCTTCCGGGACGTGGACCAGTTTCCCGCCCTGATTGCGATGGAAAGTGGGGACACCCTGCACGGACAAACCCACGACATCTGTGGCACCATCCAGATCGAGGTCGACGGCGGTCGCCTGGCGAATAGGGGGTCCACTAACCGCCCCCGGTGCAACTGCGGGACCTGTTGATGTCATGAGCAAAGAAGACGAGTGCTCTTCGGATACCAGAAGCAGATCCGGTGAATCGTCGCGATTGACCTCGAGTACAAGTCCACCCGTCCACGAACGTCGCTCCGGCATCCCCGAGATTGGGAGTTGACGGAATCGAAGTAGCCGATCGTTGGCAACCCAGATGGGGCTGCTATTCCTGGGGATCGCGAGGATGTCGAGGTCGCCGTCGTTGTCGAGATCGGAGATCACGATCGATTCTGCTGGAACATGTGATAGTCCAGAAATCTCCACAAGACGGAATTTTGGAACTAGCGCGGGTGGAGGCTGCCCTCTATCTCCGGGAGGCGCTTCACCGATGTTCAACAGAACGAGGAGCCCCCCCTCGGGCTGGGTGACGATCAGGTCCAGATCACCGTCCTGGTCGAGATCCACCCATGTCACACCATGGCACTCTCCTTTGACGACAGCGAGCCCGGCTTTGTTGGAGATATCCGTGAAGGTGCAATTCCCCTCGTTGCGATACAAACTCAAGCCAGAAGCAGTGGTGATCGCCAAATCCGGACGACCATCGGCGTCGAAGTCGCCGATCGCGACGCCGTTTCCTGCACCTGCCAGTTTTGAAATGGCAGTGACGTCCTCGAAACGTCCATTTCCGCGATTTCTCAACACAGCGTTGCGAACTTTGCCGCCTTCGAGAACCGCAGTGAGCATCACGAGGTCGGTTCGCCCATCACCGTCGAGATCCCCTGCCACGAGGCCCCCCCCGTGCCGAGTCCGGATCTTCTGAGCGTTCGGCGACAACGCCGTTCCGGCTGCCCAAGTCGCCCCTGAGGAAAGGTCGACACTCCAAGGTCCGTCCGCCGAGAAGAGAGGGAGCGGGCTTTCCGGCGGTGAGAGTGCCGAACCGCCGATGACGTCTCCATACTTCCCCATCTCCGAATACCGAAGTCTCAGCGTTCGATCCCACCCGGCCTGTGTGAGATCGGTGTGCTCTTTCAACAGTTGAGCCGCACTATTCGGGTCCTCTCGACGAAGATTCATTGCCAGGCCGTATATGGCAGGCGTCAGATACGGATCCAACCGATGAGCGGTTTCAAAGCATCGCCTGGCATCGGCAGAAGTCACAGGATAACTGCTGCCGAGGTGATACCAGGCGGCAGGATCGAGAGGATCGATCCTCGTCACGGCCAGAAACCGGGTTTGGGCTTCCTCGAGTTGATTCCTGTGAAGGGCGATGATTCCCAGACCATAGAGAGCATGTGGGTCTTCGGAGTACTCCTTCAGAATCAACTGAAATTCCGAAACCGCTCGAGCAAGATTCTCGGGAGTTGCAGTGTTCAATAGTGCAATAGCGTGATTGATCCGTGCCACTCTCCACGCAGGATCGTGTCTCAACGCATCGGCGAACGCGTCTGCAGCGGCGGGATAGTTGAACTGCTCCATGAGTGCGATGCCACGGTTATTCGCCGACTCTGCCTCGCTCCTGTCCAGCCCTGGCACGACTGCACGTTCTTCTTGGAACAGCAGCCAAACCGTCAGGGTCAGAATGATCAGAATGCCGGCCGAGATTCCCAATCGACGGCGGGTCATCGGAGAGTCTCCCGAATGCACGTTTCGAGTCGGTGCTTCGCCATCCGAGTCGCGGCCTCGTTCGAATCAACAGAAGGCGTCGCAAGATGTCGAGGGTATATCGATGGCGAAGTCGCGTATGCCTCGGTCCGGAGGTGAGCCAGCATGTGGTGCCCAAGGCGACGTTCCCGGGTCGCTCGGAGGGCTTCCACATCGATCTCCGCCACGACGATTTTTTCCCCCGGACCGGGATCCGCCTGGGCGAGAACCCTTCCATCGAAGTCGACGATCATACTCCCTCCTGGCCACGAGAAAGGTGGGTAGTGTTTCGATGCGGCTCCTTGATTTGCGGCAACGACATAAGTGAGGTTCTCGAGAGCGCGACAGCGATTGACCACAGTCCACCAGTCCATCGGCGGAGTCGCACCCCACGGATCCATGTAGGCCGACACTCGAACAAGGACCTCGGCCCCACCCAAGGCGAGGGCACGAATCGCTTCGGGAAAGAGCCAGTCATAGCAGGTTGCCGCCCCGAGCCGACCGATTTCCGTCTCAGCCACGGGGAAAATCGGGTCCGGGTAGTCCGCAATGTCGTGGGGGCTGCTGTGAACTTCCCAGGGAAGCCAGGGGTTCACCTTGCGGTACCGAGTTAGCACCCCCTCCGGCCCAATCAAACAGGTGGTGTTGAATACTCGGCCTGGGAACCGCTCATCGTGCTCCAGGAAACTCCCGGTCTGGATGTATACGCCGAACTTTCTCGCGGCAGAGTGGTAACGATCCGTGTGCTCGTTCGGAATAGTGATGGCTAGTTTGTCGAGGAGTTCCTCCACTGTTGGGTAAATAGGGGCGGCGTGGCTGAACTCCGGAAAAGCTACGAGGCGAACATCGCCGAACGGTCGATAGCCGACCACGGAGCGTTCCACCATCAGAAGCTGATGGTCGACGGCGGCGGCGATCCCAGACCGGTCGATCGGGTTCGGTCGATCGGTTTGGCATGCCGCTGCCAAGTACCGGAGTGGGGTCGACATGGAATCTCCCGGGAAGACCCAAAATGCCAGGATTTGAGGAGTAGGTTCCGCGACCGGCTCCGGGTATTCTAGGTGAACCGCACTCTCCCAGGACAACTCCACATGCTTCGCTCTTCGAGTTATGTCCCGACAGTCGGACCCTGGCTCCGGGTCCTGCTGGGCGTTGTGTTTCTCGGTGTCGCGATTCTGGGAGCGAGCGGTGCCTACTTGACAGCGATCCGCGTCCAGGAATCGCTGGGCAGTCAAACCGTCACGAACTCGTTCACGCTTTGGGTATTGTTAGCACACATCGTGGTCGGGGTGTTCTTCGCGATACCGTTCCTCCTGTTCGGAATCGTTCATTGGCGAGGAGCGAAGCAACGGACCAATCGAAAGGCCATCCGACGAGGATTGGGTGTCATGGGGCTGGGCGTAGTTGTGGTGGCGACCGGGTTCGGGTTAATTCAACTCGATGGGATGCTGCAATTGCAATCGGGTACGCTCGCTCGCTCTGTGACCCTTGTGATTCACGGGCTAGCACCTCTGGCAGCAGTTGCGCTCTACATCGCTCACCGGAAAGCGGGACCGAAACTGCGTTGGAAATGGGGAGTGGGATGGTCAGCCGGCGTGGGATCATTCGTCCTGGTGGCCGTGATTCTCCATGCCCAGGATCCTCGGTTGTGGGTAGCCGCAGGGCCCCGCGAAGGGGAACGGTATTTTCACCCCGCTGCGACACGAACAACGACCGGGAATTTTATTCCCGCCGATACATTGATGATGGATCAGTACTGTCTGCAATGCCATCCGGATGCCTACAATTCATGGGTGCATTCTGCCCACCGTTTCAGTTCCTTCAGCAACCCGGCGTACTTGTTCAGTGTGCGAGAAACACGGAAAGTGGCGAAGGAACGCGACGGAAATGTCCAGGCTTCCCGGTGGTGTGCGGGTTGTCACGACCCGGTTCCATTTTTGAGTGGAGCTTTCGACGACCCGAATTTCGATGATGAACACCACCCGACAGCCAGTGCCGGTGTGACATGCACGGTTTGCCATGCTGTGACACATATCAACGGTCCGATCGGGAATGGTGCTTACACTTTGGATGAGCCATTGCACTATCCGTTTGCGCGAAGCCAAGAGCCCATCCTGAGATGGGTGAATCGCCAGCTGGTGAGGGCGAAGCCGGAGTTCCACAAGCGAACGTTCCTCAAGCCACTCCACAAGACGGCCGAGTTCTGTTCGGTCTGTCATAAAGTGTCCTTGCCGCCAGAACTCAACCACTACAAAGAATTTCTTCGCGGCCAAAATCACTACGATTCCTTCCTTTTGAGTGGTGTTTCCGGTCATGGGGCGAGGGGCTTCTATTTCCCGGACCGGGCGAAAGAAAACTGTTCCGCGTGTCACATGCCGTTACTGCCGAGCAACGACCCTGCCGCCCGCAATTTTGACGCGACGGGACGCAAGACCGTCCATGACCACCTTTTTCCCGGGTCAAATACCGGGTTGCCGACCCTCCTTAGCCTGGATCCCAAACATGTCGGTTCCGCGGACGGTTTTCGAGACGCGGCTCGCCGTCATGCCGAGTTCTTGCGTGGAACTGCACTAGATGGTTCAGACCGGAAACTGCGAGTCGATATCTTTGGGGTCAAAGAGGATGGGCGTGTCGATGGCAAGCTACACGCACCGCTCCGACCCAATCTCCCGCACCTGAATGCCGGTCGGCGTTACCTGGTGGAGGTCGTCATTCGCACCCTGGGAGTCGGTCACCATTTCACGCAGGGTACCGTTGATTCGAATGAGGTCTGGGTGGAATTTCTGGCGACATCCGCAGGCAAAGTCATTGGTCAGAGCGGCGGTCTGCGGGGACCGGGTGACGCTGGCCCGCTCGATGATTGGGCCCACCGAGTTAACGTGCTGCTGCTCGATCGGAATGGGAATCGGATCAACCGACGTAACCCACAGGACATCTTCACGCCGCTTTATGACAAACAAATCCCTCCCGGAGCCGCACAAGTTGTTCACTACGACTTGCAGTTGCCCTCGGATGTCAATGGACCGATCGAACTCTCGGCTCGGGTTCGGTATCGCAAGTTCGATCACGAATACATGGCATTGGTACACCCCGGAAAGCCGGTGCCGGTTTTACCAATTGTAGACCTTTGTGAGGATCGTGTGACGTTGCCAATAGGGGACGGCTCGAAGGTGCCAATACAGGAATCGCCCGTGAAGCCTGCCTGGCAGCGATGGAATGACTACGGAATCGGTTGCCTGCTCGAAGGGGGACTGGGTGCGAAACGGGGTGAGCTTCGGCAGGCGGAGGCGGCCTTCCGAGAGGTGGCCAAATCTCCCGTTGCCGCGGGTCACGGGCACCTCAACTGTGCTCGTGTGTTGATCGAAGAGGGAAGATTGGCGGAAGCGGTCGTGGAGTTGCAGGCCGCTCGAATGGCCGATCCGCCGGCACCCTGGTGGCTGTTGGCGTGGTTTACAGGGATCGTAACGGCCGAGAATGCGAGTGGGCCCAATGACCTGGATGCCGCAGCCGCCTGTTTCGAAAAGATTTTGGACCCCGGAAACCAACCGTTTGACCGCGGGTTCGACTTCTCTCGCGATTATGTAGTTCGGAACCGTCTTGCCGACGTCCTCTTCAAACGCTCCCTGGCGATGCCCATCGGAGCCGAAAGAGAAAAGTTCCTTCTCCGGGCAATCCAGGAATATCGCCGAACATTGCGGGAGGACCCCGAGGACCTCGATGCCCATTTCGGATTGTCGCAGTGTTTTGCTCGGCTCCGCGACCCCACCGGAGTTGGAAATCCGGCAGTGACCTCGAAGCCCGAACTCGGCTTGGTGAAATCGGCCCGCGTGCTCAACGATCGGAATACGCCTGTCGCCGACCGGTTGACGGCGGCGGCGGGAATCGTGAGCGGTGTCCGGGAGTTGATAGCGAAACCCCTCGATCCGACTCATCCGCGTCTTCCAGTGTTGAAGGAACTTCTCGGAGGGATCGATACCATCCCCGAGGATCCCGACCCGGTTGTCCGCTCAGCGGGGTGCGAAGCACTTTCCGTCATCCATCGGGCGATCCATACCTTGCTCCGCCCCGATGAGAATGCCAGATCCCGGGCTGTCACAACGTACCGAAAATCTCATCCCGCTGCCAACCTGGCGGCGGAGTCGGTCGTCATATATCCGCTCCAGGCGCCTGGTACGCAGGAAGGAGGTCGTCGGTGACGCGGAAGAAATCGCTATTGGCGGGAATTGGAGTTGTTTGTTTCGCGGTCGCGCTCGTCTGGCTGACCTGGCTTCCGACATCCGCCCCACCAACGACAGCCATCGATCCCGGATTGGCCAAAAGCCGAGAATCGATTCCCGTTCCGGTTGTGAAGTTCACCGACGTCACTCGAGAGTCCAGGATTGCTTTCCAACATCATACCGGTGCGACCGGGGCGAAATTCCTCCCGGAAGCGATGGGATCCGGGGTGGTGGTCATCGATTTCGATGCCGATGGAAAGCCGGATCTGTTATTCGTCAATTCGTGTCCCTGGCCGGGGCAAGTTGGTCCCGATCCACCACCGACGTCCCAGCTCTATCGGAATCTTGGAAGCTGTCGCTTTGAAGATGTGACTCGAAGCGCAGGTTTGGATATTCCATTTTACGGCATGGGAGGAACTGCGGGCGACTATGACAACGACGGGTTCCTCGATCTATTTGTGACGGCCGTGGGAGGCGACAGGCTGTTCCACAATGAAGCGGATGGATCAGGCGGCAGAAAGTTCGTTGAGGTCACCATGCGTGCCGGTGTCGGCGGTCCGGGTGGTTGGCCCAAAGAACAAGGGAACTTTCTCAATCGGGAAACCCCTCTCGCATTTTCCTCTTCCGCTGCATTTTTCGACTACGACGGGGACGGCTTACTCGACCTGTTCGTGGCGAGATATGTCACCTGGTCCCCGGCCGACGATCGGAAACTGGGCTTCCAACTCGCCGGATTGGGGCGGGCCTATGGCCCTCCGACTTCCTTCGAAGGTGCGAAATGTTCCTTGTACCGCAATCTCGGTGGAGGAAGATTTGCAGATGTCTCACGAGCCAGCGGGGTGGAAGTGTTAGAGCATGAGGGGGTTGGACAAGGAAGCCGGTTACGGGCGGTTGGGAAATCACTCGGTGTGTGTGTACTCGATATCGACGATGACGGCTGGCCGGACGTGTTCGTGGCGAACGACACGGTTCGGAATTTCCTCTTCAAGAATGTCCCGGCAAATGCTGGGCGACGCTTCGAAGAAATCGGGCTGGCATCGGGTGCGGCGTACGCCGACGGTCGCCCCCGAGGCGGGATGGGAGTGGATGAGGCAACCTACCGTTCGAGACAGCGAAGCCTCGCGGTGGGGAATTTCGCAAACGAGCCCAACACGTTCTTCGAACAAGACCGGCCAGGCGAACCGCTTTTCGCCGACTCCGCGCTTGCCGTGGGGGTCGCCGGCCCGAGTCGGACGCTTCTCAAATTCGGTGTGTTGTTCTTCGACTACGATCTGGATGGCCGGCAAGATTTCTTCACATGCAACGGTCATCTCGAACCAGAGATATCGAAAGTGCAAACGGGTCAGACATATGCTCAGCCCCCGCAATTGTTTTGGAACACCGGGGGGCCGCGTTGCTTTGAACCAGTGACTCCCGAGTCTGGTGGAGAGGAACTGTTTTCGCCAATGGTGGGTCGGGGGTGTGCCTATGCGGACCTCGATGGGGATGGGGATCTGGACCTGATTCTGACGTCTAACGGGGGGTCGCCCAGAGTTCTTCGAAACGATCTGACAGGAGCGAGTTGGATTCGCCTGCAACTGGTCGGAGATGGGACAACTTCCAATCGAGACGCCATCGGGGCGGTGGTGACGCTGGAATCCGGGGGAAATCTTCAACGTCAGGAAGTCCGTTCTGGGCGAGGCTATCTCAGCCAGAGCGAACTGACCCTCACGTTCGGGTTGGGCGGTTCAAAGCCGGACAGGATCTTAATCCGTTGGCCCGGCCGTGACGCAGGCCCACCGACCGTGTTGAATCACTTGCAGCAGAACCAAACCCAACTCATTCGCCAGGTACAGCAAGGGAAGCCATGAGACGCCGATGGGCCTGCCCGATCGGACTTGTCGTTAGCCTCGCTCTGGCGTGCTCACGGCCCCTTTCCACACCGGTTTCTCCGCGACCACCCTCCCCGGTTGCGCTACAGCCGGGATGGTTCCGAGATGTCACATCCACGACTGGGATCCAGCATGTGTATCGCAATGGCGAAGAAGCCGGCCACCTCTCAATCCTGGAAACGCTCGGTGGGGGAATTGCGGTTCTCGACTTCGATCAGGACGGCAAACTCGACATATTTATGACGGGGGGAGGCGAGTTCTCGGGTCCGGACAAGAAGCAAATTCTCGGGCTTCCCCACCGACTGTTCCGCAACATGGGGGACTGGAAATTTTCTGATGTCACCCATGGAACTGGGCTCGCTCAGAGCCCGTTCTATTCCCACGGCGCTTATGCATGCGACTTCGATCGGGATGGATTCCCTGACCTCCTTGTTACTGGCTGGGGCGGGGTAGCACTGTACCACAACGAGCCCGATGGCATGGGAAGCAGGCGGTTCACCGACGTGACGAAACACGCGGGAATGCACCACGAAATCTGGAGCACCAGTGCCGCCTGGGGAGACTTCGATGGGGATGGGTACCCCGATCTCTACGTATGCCGATACGTGGATTGGTCGTTCTCGAAGAATCCGAAATGCTCCTACCACGATGCAAATCAGCCGGATGTCTGCCCGCCCACCGTATTTGATGCTCTCCCACATGCCCTCTACCGCAACAATCGCGACGGTACGTTCAAGGACATTTCCAACCAGGCCGGCCTACTGACTCCTGCAGCAAAATCTCAAGGGAAGGGGCTCGGGGTTGTCGTCGCCGATTTCAATCACGATTCTCTCCCTGACATTTACGTCGCCAACGATACAACCGACAACCTTCTGTACCTCAACCAGGGGAAAGCGAAGTTCGTGGAGAACGGAGTCGTTGCCGGTGTCGCCCGAGATGATCGTGGGGTTCCCAACGGCAGCATGGGCGTCACTGTTGGAGATCCAGATGGCAGCTGCCGACCCTCGCTTTTTGTCACCAATTACCAGAACGAACTGCCGGCCCTCTACCGAAACGATGGGCGTGCCACATTCACGTTTCATACCCAGGCATCTGGGATCGCATCCGTGGGCAGGGCATCCGTCGGATTTGGCTGCATCTTGGCGGACTTCGACCGGAACGGCTGGGAAGACATTGTTTACGTCAATGGCCATGTCATCCGGCACCCCATTGGCACGACCACCGCGCAAGCTCCTGTGTTGCTCCGGAACGAAGGAAAGAGTCGCTTCGCCGTTATTTCCGAACAAGGGGGCGAGTTCTTTCACCAAGCTCACCATGCCCGGGGTCTTGCAGCTGGCGATTTCGATAACGACGGGCGTCTCGATCTCGTCGTTGCCCGGGTCAACCAACCAGCGATCGTGCTTCGGAATGAATTGGCCGATTGCGGCCACTGGATCGGTGTGGAACTACAGGGCTGGAAGCAAAAGGATTTGGTCGGCGCGAAAGTGACCCTGGAAGTCGGAGGGAGAAAGCAGACCCGATTCGTCTTCGGTGGCGGAAGCTATCTTTCCAGTTCAGACCGGAGATTCATCTTCGGAATTGGGGCATCAACCTCCGTTGGAACCCTGACGGTCGAATGGCCTCACCGCGAGCGGGAAAAACAGACCTGGAGCGGACTGACAATCGACCGCTACCATCGTTTGAGCCAATCCGGACCACCCAGACCATAATTCTCATTTCTCATCGATTCAATTCGCGATCCAACTTGCAAGCTGCCGCCGAACGTCGCCACATCTCGGCGAGGTCCTGTTTGCCAATTCGATCGCACACGGCGGCGAGTTTCTCTCGAACTTCCATATCCCAGGGTCGAGCATCCGCCTCCCGGTTGAGACTTGTCAGAAGCAGAAGATCTTCCTTGATCTGCTGATGTTTCAAACGTATTCGATTGGCGTCCCCGGTTTTTCCAAGTCTGTCATATACGGTTGCCAGCTGGTGGAGAGCAGTGAGGTCCGAGGGGTCCTGTGCAATCGCCCGTTCGAAGCTCACCGCCGCCGCGCCCCACTCCGCGGACTCGGAGTGTAACCTCCCTCGAACTCGGAGTAGGGCGGGCGAATCGGGGTAGTTGGTCAGCCCCTGATCGATCCGAGCCACCGCTGCGGAAGTATTGCCAGCAGCCCATTCTGCTTCCCCCCGAAGGCGAATCGCCCGTTCCGATTCTTTCTCAGTCTTCGAAGTTCCAAGAACTTCCAGCGCCTCCTGGTGTCGTCCCAGGCCCACCAGTTGCTCCGCCAATTCCTCACGAACCTCCGCCTCCGCCCGGCCATTCAGACCTCGACGAAGCGCTTCCCGATAGCTTGTCACTGCTTCTGCTCGCCGATCGAGATCCGAATGGATATACCCCATCATTCGGTATGGCCGACCGTCAGTGGAATCGAGTCGAGCGACTTCTTCGAGATGCTGAAGCGCTTTCAACAGAGCGCCCTGGTCGAAGTAGACGGCGGCCAAGCCGCGATGGGCATCGACATGTGTTGGTGATTCGGAAAGGACGAAAGCGAACGCCCGTTCTGCATCCCGAAGCTTTCGCATCTCAAGAAAACATTGACCTGTTATTGCGATCGCCTCTCGACGGATTTCCCCTTGATCCTTCACTTGATTGAGAAGAGAGATCGCACCACTCGGGTTCCCTCCCTTCAATCGCATCTCTCCCCGGAGGACGAGAGCCTGGTCAGTCGCACCGAGACGTTCAAGCTTATCCAGGGATTGTTTGGCAAGCGCGCTGTCCCCAGCGGCAAGAGCTTTCCGGCCATTCTGCAGATGTTCAGTCGGGGAAGCGGACTCTCGGAAGAGACGCAGAGAAAGTCCACCGATTGCGAGGAGGACCAGAACGAGGACGATTGCCTTGGTTCGGGTCACCAAGTTCTCCCCGCGGTGGGAAAGTTACTTTGCCGGCTTGCTTTCGATTGCGAAATCTTGAGTGGAATGTCCTGCAGGAACGGAACATTGCAGCGGCGTGGTTGCAATATTGGCATATTCGTGCGGCGGCATGCCCGGTTTGGGCGGTTGCTTTCGAATGGCCTCCAGCTTGGCGGCGTACTCCATCCAACGAGGGTCACTCGCATCGTCTGGGCTGACATCCAGTGGTAGCTCAATGTAATTCTGGTAATTCACGATCATGACTTTGTAATCGCCGGGCATGATCCCATCTTTCCCACTGGTCTGAAGTCGATATTTCCCACCTTCTCCGACGGTGGCTTGTGCGATTCGGGTTTGCCCCAAAGGTGAGAATAGCACTATCGTTCCCTTGTCGACTGGCTTCCCGTCGACCGTGACGGTACCTTCAACATACCCCTGACTGGGACCGCAACCAAGCAATGCCAGAGGGAAGACGAGTGGGAGAAATCGCAGACAATTCATGTCGATGCCCAATTATGGGATGCTGACAGGCATGGAGTCGTGCCTGCAACCGAGTTGCTGAAAGAGATCATGGTTGAGAGTTTCTGGCAGAAACCGGACCGATCCGTCTCCGAAGGCAAAGTTGGCTCCGCTCACGTGCCGGGACTTGAATCCGGTGGAGTATCCCCAGTTGCCTGCGATGACGTTTCCATAAGTGCCACAGTCGCTGGACAATATTGGAGTGAATGTGTTGATGGGGATCAGAGTTGTCACCACGTTTGCCGATTGATAGCCGCTGAATGCGTTCGTACTCGGTGTCATATGGCGATTCTCACCAGGCAGTGTTTCGCCGAGCATGAGTGTATTCGACAGCCCGTCTGTGATGTGGAACAACGACATGCGGAATGAAGAAGTGATCGGAATGTGTGCCGCGAACATCCCCCGAATTTGCCCGAGATTGTCTTGTGCCGAACCGATGTAAGAACTATCCCCGTACCCGAGGTCAGGCCGATTGACGTACGCCGCAGTGTATGGATCCAGGGATTCAAAGCAGCCGTACGGAGCATACGCATATCCACGACTTCGCTGAGGGCCTGCACTCGCGACATAATTCGTCGCTGCCGCACTCCCCGCCCCATAGCCCGTTCGGGTCGCATCCGACGGGCAGCGGAGATAGGGAGTCCCGAAGCTCGCCAAGGGACTCGCGCCGTTCGTCGGGTCGGTCCCCATCCTGAATAAAGCTTCCTGCTCAGTGTACGGCGTGATGTAGTACTGCCAGCTCCAACTCCCCGCCACGGTGTTCCCAAGATTTCCGGGCGGAAGTTTCATTTGAGCATCGTTGTAAATCATCACTGCCAGCGAAAGCTGTTTGAGGTTGTTGCTGCACTTGGATCGTGCGGCCGCCTCGCGAACCTTCTGCACAGCCGGCAGCAGCATACCGATCAGGATTGCGATAATGGCAATCACGACAAGCAGTTCCACCAGGGAAAACGCCTCTCGGCGAGGTTGGCGAAACATTCGGCACCGGGGAAAGTCGGATTTCAGGCGGGAGTTTCGAATACATTACTCTTGTTCGTTCGGCATCAGCTGTCAAGCAAAAAACAGCCCAGGCAGCAATACGGCAATACAGATGCCTGAGTGTCATCCTGTCTTCGCTGGTCAACGAGACCGCCGCCGAATGGATTTTGGTTCGGGCACTTTAGTTTTAGTACATCTCCCCAGAAATTGGGGAACAATCTCATGCGGCCAACGGGACACGTCCCTATTGGCTCGAACCCGGATTCGTCAGTCACGGGGATGCCGAACTCTTCACCCGCCGCGCCTGATACGAGTCCGCTCGTGAGCGTTCACATGGAAACGGACGAAGTTTTCGAATCAACCCCACACTGCCGACTGAGCCTCATCCTGGCTCGGTCGGCACCGACCGCCGTCGTACTCCGTCGCGGCCCGAGCCGCTGGGTTCAACTCTGGACCTGGAACACGGCACGCGACGAATTCCAACCCGGCCAGTGGTTCCACGGCCGGATCTATGACCGCCGGTGCGACCTCTCACCGGACGGCTCCCTCTTACTCTACTTTGCCAGCAAGTTCACCGGCAAGACGCTCGCCGATCCGGACTACACCTACGCCTGGACGGCCATCAGCAAGCCTCCGTACTTCACGGCACTGGCACTGTGGCCCAAGGGCGACTGCTGGCACGGCGGTGGATTGTTCGAGACGATCCGTCGCGTCTGGCTGAACCACGCTCTCTCCGCCGCCCGTCCGCACCCCGATCGCATGCCCATCACATCGTGATGAAGGCGGGCGGGGTCGCTGCGAAACCAATCGTTCGGAAGACGCAAGCGATTTTGCAGCAGGTGGGCATCGACCCGATTTATGGGAAAGAGAACCTCGTCTGGGCCCCGAACTGGCAAACCCACCGGACCGGCACGCAGGCTTCGACCGTGGCCGGTGCCACCGGCAAGGGGTATGCGCAAGCGGTGTATGATCGTCTCACGGGGGTCGAGAAAACTAAAGCCGCGATCGTCACCGAATTGCAAAATATCGCACGCGACTTTATTATCGGGAGATGGTGATGGACCTTAGCTCAATTCAGATCGAGTACCGGCATTGCATTTCACAAGGCGATACGGAGCGATTCGAGTCAATTGTTTTAAGCACGCCAAGCGAACACGGCCGTATAGTTAGCGGCAATATTAGGGAGATCGATTATTTACTGTATTATTCCATAGGCCACAACAGAAACGATGAAGCATCACTGCGATTGTGCACGATCTTATTTTCTCTTGGCGCAAACCCGAACGCATCTTTCTATACTCAAACCAAAGTAGGTTTTTGTCGAATGCCGCCGAACGTAGTCTTGCATTGACAAAGCTCTTCATCGAGAACGGTGCCTACGTCAACCACGACCTGTTCGGCAAACCCGCATGCTGGCCGCTGCTCACAGCAGTGCATGCTGACAAACTCGATGTAGCCAAATACCTCGTGGAGCTAGGGGCGGTCGTAAATTTCGTCAACATCCACGGGCTCTCGCCGCTCGATTATGCGAAACCCGGCACTGCCATGCACGAGTACCTCCTCTCGCTCGGGGCCGTGCCCGGGGCCGAGTTGCCCCGCGATCACTTGCCTCAATCGGAACCCGAAGTCAACACGCACGAATCCATTCGTGGGCACATTGCAACTCGGATCAGTGATAAGATTGAGGATTTCCCCCTCCGTGAGATCGTCCCAGGCGACCCGCCCTTCACAATCCTCAAGGTTGCTGAATGGGACGCTGGCGTGAGCAACGACTACGTTGCCCTCGTCACCGACGGCGTTTCCGCCCACAAGATGCCGGTGCCCGACGGCGTTGAAGACGCGATCCGCCGAGCAGAGTTTGCCGTGGTGTTGCCGAGCGACTGGCCGCTCGACAAACTTTCCATGCAGGAATCTCGATACTGTTGGCCGTTCGACTGGCTGCGACAAATCGCAAGGTGGCCGTTCGAGAGTGGTTCGTATTATCGCCGCGACAACATTATAGCCAACGGCGAACCGCCGGAACCGCTCGGCGAGGGCACTGCGTTTACCTGTTGGCTCATCACCACACATTACGGGGACGCGGGACGGTTCGAGCGACCCGACGGCGAGACGGTCGAGTTGGTGATGTTGAGCCCACTATTGACGGCAGAACGCGATTACGAAAAACGGCACGGAATGCCCGCGTTGCAAGAAAAACTCGACGACTGGGGCGTCGGCTACGCCATTCATCTGAACCGGGGCTCCGCCGTGCCGAACGACGGGACGTGATTTCTTAGTACTTTCGAGTCTTTTCCCAGTATCGCTTCCCTTCGCCCGCACTTCGAGGTAACTGAGTGTCCGTCCGCGGAGCACTTTCGCCCGCGGACGGACGCACAGGGAAAACAACTTGACGGCATCGCAGGAACCATTTGCGGGCAACTTCTTTGCAGTCACCGCAGTGACGAGCAGTGGTATCAAGACGCACATAGAGTTCGGCACTGCACCTCCTACTGATTCGCAGGTAAGAACAGCTATTGAGGACCAGCTCCGAGATTGTTACTTTTCAGCTCATGAGAAGCAAAGGATCTGCTTCCGAATTGGAAGCCGTACGGCGTCGAGCGGTCCAGATGGTGATCGAGGGGCGGACGCAAGCCGCTGTCGCCACGCTCCTCGGCGTCCACTCCGTCACCGTAGCCAAGTGGATGGCCAAACACCGAACCGAAGGCGATCACGCCTTGGCCGCCAAACCCACGCCGGGACGGCCTCGATTTCTCACTCCCGAACAAGATCGACAGGTCCGGCAGTGGCTGGCTCAGAAGCCGACCGCCCACGGCTTCCCCACCGACCTCTGGACCGCTCGCCGCGTCGCCGAATTGATCCGGCGTCGGTTCGGGGTCTCCTTCCATCCGAACTACCTCCGAGCCTGGCTCACCCAACGCGGCTACTCCCCGCAACGCCCGACCCGCCGGCCCCGCCAACGCAACGACGATGTCATCGCCGGTTGGGTCAAGAACGACTGGCCACGCATCCAAAAAAAGCGAGCGAAACCGACGCCCACCTCGTCCTGATCGACGAAACCGGCTTGTTTCTCAATCCGGTCGTGCGGCGAACCTGGTCGCTCATCGGCCACACGCCCGTCCTCGACGGCGACGGCGGGCATCGGCACAAGGTCTCCGTCATCGGCGGCATCAGCGTCTCACCCGTGGCCCAGCGACTCGGCCTCTACTTCGCCACCGAACCGAACGGTTTCTTCAGCGCGGACAAGGTCGTCCTGTTTCTACGTGACCTGCTGAAGCACCTCCGCGGCAACGTCATCGTGGTCTGGGACCGCGGCAACAATCACAAGGGTTCGATCATTCGGGAGTTCCTCAAGAAGAACCGTCGCCTGCACCTGGAGATGCTGCCGCCGTGGGCACCGGACTACAACCCGATGGAGGACGTCTGGTCGTGGTTGAAGTACGGCGAGTTGGCCAACTTCACTCCCGCTGACATCCCCGAACTCGATGACACCGTAATCGATCGACTCATCGAACTGAAGTCCGACCCGGACCTGCTACGTGCCCTCTGGGAACGTTGCAAACTGCCGTTTCCAACACCCGGAACTCAATAGCTTTACTTACCTGCGAATCAGTAGCAACAGAGACCGGTTGGCATGAAGATACATGGTGCCGTATTAACATCTACCCGACAAATAATATAAATTAAGTATCATATTTGTCCGCCTCGCATCCAGACCATAGGCGACAAACCACTTGCCATACTGGCACGCATCAGCGTTAGCAAGTTCGCCGAAGACGGGTCTCTCGAGCCGCGGCTATCCCATGCCACCTTTTGCATATATCGTTATTCCCATAGTTTGTGCATCTACATAAACGCACGGGTCCTCCTGGGCATATGTGTATATGGAACTCCCGCGGGAGCAGCTGGGCCATTAGGCACAGTTTGTTTCCTGTAACATACCTGTCCGACTTTGTAGTAAACGCTTGTCCATATTGAACTTGCGGCCAATATTCCCACGGAACCCCCTGTCCGGATTCTGGAGGTGATGCGATGGTTCGCCACACCGCACTCGTGGCCGATTCCGACACCATTCTGATGTCGATACTGGCCGAAATCGAGACGTTCGCGGCGATGCCCGACACGGCGTTCGACGAACCCGACCCGTACGTCTTTGCCATGTACGCCGACGGCGTTCCCTACGAACCGGCATTCTGGAACGGCGGCCCGCTCTCGGTCGTCCGCCGCATGGCCTTCTCCCGCGCCGCCCGCCGATTGGAGGGCCGCGGCCTGGTCCGGCGGGTCACGGAGAAGGGACGGAACCGGGTGCGGTGCCTGGTGCCGACCGCGGCAGGGCTGGCTCGCGCCCTGGCCCTGGTGGGTGACGGAGCCGACCGGCAAGCCGTCCGCGAAGGTCTGCGGCGAACCCAATGGGGAACGAAACTGGCCAACGGAATCTGACCGGGCCCCGGCCGGACCTACCCACCCAACTGACCACCCAGTCACCGACCGACCCGTTCCCCGTCCCGAAGTCTCGCGGGAGGAATGCGTCGTGAAGATCGAACTCTGGCCCATCGCGGAGGTGAAGCCGTATCCCGGCAACCCCCGGCAGAATGATGACGCCGTCGATGCCGTGGCCGCGTCCATCCGCGAGTATGGGTTCCGCCAGCCCATCGTGGTGGACGCCGACGGCGTCATCATCTGCGGGCACACCCGCTACAAGGCGGCGCAGAAGCTCGGGCTCGACAAGGTGCCCGTCCACGTGGCGACCGATCTGTCACCCGAGCAAGTCCGCGCGTACCGCATCGCCGACAACCAGACGGCCTCGCTGGCCACCTGGGATTATGACCTGTTACCCATCGAACTGGCCTCGCTGAAGGAAGCCGAGTACGACCTCGGCCTGCTCGGTTTCGACGCGGACGAACTGGCCAAGCTGCTCGACCCGACGTTGACGGACGGACTCGTCGATCCCGACGACGTACCGGCGCCGCCGGACGAAGCCATCACGTAGCCCGGCGACCTTTGGTTGCTCGGCAATCACCGCCTCTTGTGCGGCGATTCGTCGAAACCGGAGGATGTCGACCGACTGCTCGGTGGTTCTGACATTCACCTGTGCAACACAGATCCGCCGTACAATGTGCGCCAGATGTATTCCTTAACCTACTAACGGATAGGAGGTTGCGGAAGATACC
>CAZKIQ010000092.1:0-18627 GCA_964552815.1 uncultured Alcaligenaceae bacterium
TCGTGCCGACGGCCCTGTCGGCGATCGGCACCCAGTTGTTCAAGTCGCTCGAACTCCGGGACAACACGTCCACCGCAAAGTACCCGATCACCAACCCGCACCAGGGGAAGTTCCGGGTCGAGGTGAGCCGGTACCTGGGCAACGCCCAGTACCCGGGCAACTCGGCCAAGGCGTACTACCTGCTCGCGGAGCCGGCCGACCTGCCGGTGATCGAGGTCGCGTTCCTGAACGGGCAGGAGGCCCCGACCATCGAGACCGCCGAGGCGGACTTCAACGTCCTGGGTGTCCAGATGCGCGGCTACCACGATTTCGGCTGTGCGCTGCAGGATCCCCGCGGCGGTGTGAAGGTAAAGGGGGAAACATGAGCGAACCGGAACCGGCTTCCCGTTGGCCGCATCACGATTCATCCGAGGAGCATTGGGCAGACCTTCCAGCGTTCCCGGATTACCAAGCGAGTGATCGTGGCCGCATCCGAAGTCGCAAGTCGGGCGAGTGGAAATTCCTTCGTCCGACTGCGCACTCGAAGACCGGCTACTTGGTTGTCAGTTTGCGAGTCCAGGGCCGCTACGTCGCGAGAAGCGTTCATCGGTTGGTCGCGTTCGCATTCCTGGGACAAGCTCTCGGTCGCGATGTCAACCACAAGAACGGCAACAAGCACGACAACGCGCTGGCCAATTTGGAATACGTCACTCGCGGTGACAACCATCGGCACGCTTACCGAACTCACTTACGGGAGCCGGTTGGCAGGCGACTGAGCGAGGCCCAGGTACGAGAGATTGTCATGCTGCGAGGGCAGGTCACTCAGACCATTCTCGCCAAGCGGTTCGGAGTCAGCAGAGCATCCATCAGCTTGATCCAGCACCGAAAACGGCACGTAGCGATCTGGAACGAGCCGTGACCGATTCAGCATGACGATCCGATTCACGCCTCACGATTGTTCAAAACAACGAGGGAAAACCCATGCCGCAAGCAACATTCGTGCACGAAGGGGATGCGGTCGATTTCGCCCCGGTGGCGGCGGTCGCGGCCGGGACGGTGGTCGTCCAGGGGAACCTGGTGGGCGTGGCCCGCCGCGACGTGGCCGCCGGTCAGACCGGGTCGCTGGCCGTGAGCGGGGTCTTCGACCTGCCAGTGACCGCCCTCACGGGCTGGGCAGTGGGCGACCTGGCCTACTGGAACGCGGCCGCGGGGGTCGCCACCGAGACGGTCGGGACCAACAAGCTGTTCGGGAAGGTCGTCGGCCTCCCCGGCGGAAACGTCGTCCGCGTCCGCCTGAACCAGTGAAAGGAGCACCATGCCCGACCTGCTCGAGTTCGGGATGGACTGGCTCGCCGATCGGCTCAAGGCGTTCGCGGCGCGAAGTGTGGTCTACCGCCGGGGCACCGAGGAGGTGACGGTCGCAGCGGTGATCGGCCGGACGCTCTTGAAACTCGACGACGGCTACGGCGGCGTTCGGATGGAGTGGACCGACCGCGACTTCCTGATCCGTCCCGAGGATCTGGTGCTCGGCGGCAACGCGGTCCTGCCCGAGCGAGGCGACACGATCCGCGAGACGGTCGAGACCACGACCTTTGTCTTCGAGGTAATGGCACCCGGCAAGGAACCCGCCTGGCGCTGGTCCGACCCGCACCGCCGCATGTTGAGGATCCACACCAAACAGGTGGGAGTGGAATAGTGCCCGCGACCATTGTCACCATCGCCGACGCCGTGGTCGCGGAACTGAACGCCACCAGTTTCAGCCGGCCAGTGACGGCCGAGCGTCACTACTTGCCGGTGTTCAAGCCGTCGGAACTGGTGAATCTCCGGGTGACCGTGGTGCCGCGGTCGATCGCCAGCAAGAGTCTCGATCGGTCGCGCGACAGTTTCGACTACGCGATTGATGTCGCCATCCAGCAGAAACTCGATCCCACCCTGGGGAACCTCGATGCGCTCCTGGAACTGGTGGAGGAAGTGGCCGACCACTTCCGCTCGCATCCGCTCGCCGCCTTCCCGGCGGCCCGGTGCACCGAAGTGCAAAACGTGCCGGTCTACGCGGCCGAGCACCTCGACGAGTTTCGTCAGTTCACGAGTCTTCTGACCCTGACCTTCCGGCTCTGGAGGTGATGCATGGAACCGACGAATACCAACACGACGATGGCAAACCCCCTCAATCCGTGGGCCCAGCGCGTCCTGGGTTATGCCCTCGCCTTCGCGCTGGCGTACATCGCCGCGAAGTGGGGAGTCGTGCCTGCCCCGGCCCCGACGCCGCCCGCGGTGGTCGTGATCCCCGGTGCCACGCTTCCCACTGCGGGTGCCCCGTGATCCAGTTCTCCCTGCACGCGGCGAAGGAAGGATTCTTCGACCGCGCGAAGGTGCAGCGGGCGGTCGACGCCGCGAACCGACGGGTGCTCTCCCAGTTTGGGGCGTTCGTGCGGCAACGGGCGAAAACGTCCGTCCGCAAGCGAAAGGGGACGAGTCCGCCCGGCTCGCCGCCCTACTCGCACACGGGGTTCCTGCGGAAGTCGGTGCTGTTCGCCTACGACCGGGCCCGCAACTCGGTCGTGATCGGCCCGGTGCTTTTGAGGGCGGGTTCGCGGGTGGCAACGCTCCTCGAGCATGGCGGCGAAGGTGTCGTGAAGACCCGCGACGGGAAAACGAAGCGAGCGAAGTTCCGGCCCCGCCCGTTCATGGGGCCGGCCTTCGCCGCCGAACGTGAGAAGCTCCCGGACCTCTGGCGAAACTCGGTGCGCTAGGAGAACCCAATGGGTGCACGACTCGGACTCGATGCCAAGTTGTACCGCAACACCGGCAGTTTCGCGGCCCCCGCGTGGAACGAGGTCACCAATGTGAAGGATGTGACACTGACCCTGGAGGCCGGCGAAGCCGACGTCACCACCCGCGGCAACAACGGCTGGCGGGCCACGGTCGCCACCCTGAAGGACGCCGGAATCGAGTTCGAGATGGTCTGGGATTCCGCCGACCCCGATTTCTCCGCATTCCGGGACGCGTTCCTCAACCGCGGGGCCGTCGAGGTCGCGGTCATGGACGGACCCATCACGCAGTCCGGTTCACAAGGGCTGCGAGCCACCTGCATGGTCACGAAGTTCACCCGGACGGAACCGCTGGAAGAAGCCATCACCGTCGCCGTCACCATCAAACCGACCTTCTCGGCCAACCCACCGATCTGGCACGTGGTTCCCTGATTTTGTCCTCTGGAGAGAACTTCATGCGAAACCTGTTCGTTCTGCTGGTCCTGGCCGTATCCGCCCTGGTCGCCCACGCCGGGCCAGTCACGATCACCGGCGACACCAAGTATGCCCCGCACGCACTGGTCCGACTCAAGGCGGAGGGGGTCGACGCCAAGGCCGCCCTGTTGTGGCGAGTCTACCCCACGACGGGGGTGCAGAAGGCCACCACGCCGCGGGGGATCTTGGAGTTCGCCGCCTCGCCCGGCACCTACGAGGTGGAACTGCTCGTGATCGCCAACACCGAGGGTGCTTTGAGCGTCGAGGAATCCCGGGTCACCGTCGAGATCACCGGGTGTGGCCCGAAACCCGATCCCAAGCCCGACCCGAAACCGGACGGCACCAAGCCCGACGCCGCGGCCGCCCTGGGGAAGATCCGCTTCGGCAACGCCGGCTGCACCGCGACCGTGATCGGTCCGCGTCGCTCCGATGGGAAGTGGGACGTGCTCATCGCCGCCCACTGTGTCAACGGGGAAGGTCAACGCGGCACCATGGCCCTCAAGGACGGACGGAACCTGGCCATCACGGTGGTCGCCCACCACAAGACCCCGGATGTTTGTTGGTGCGTGACCGACGAGGTGGTTGAAAAGATGCCGTTCGCATTGATTGCCGAGAAGAACCCGGCCGTCGGTACCGCCGTCTGGCACATGGGCTACGGGGTCGACAAGCCCGGCAATCGCGAGGAGGGCACCATCACCGAGGCCGAGAACGGTGACGGCCAGTTGCGGATGACTCTGAGTGTTTCCTCGGGAGATTCCGGTGGTGGGATCTTCCGGGCCAACACCAACGAACTGGTCTCGGTGGTCTGTTGCACCAGCGGCATGGCCCGAAAAGTTTCGATGTGGGGCGGGTCGGCCGACTCCGCCCGCAAGACCCGACCCAGGGTCGCCTCCGAGGATGCCTGGGTGCCGTTGCCGATCCCGTTGTGTGGGGAACGAGGTCGCACCCACGAGAAGTGGCACCCGTTACCGATTCCGTTGCGAATGTCCCACACCGCCGACTGACCGGAGGTTTTCATGCACGCGTTCGTCGACACCGCCGGGCGGACCTGGGAATTGAGCATCCACGTCGCCGCGATCAAGCGTGTGCGCGGCCTCGTGGGCCTGGACCTGTACGGCCTCATCGACGACGGGTTCCAGCCGCTGGCGAAACTCGTCGGCGATCCCGTGCAACTCGCCGACGTGCTCTACTGCCTCGTGAAGGACCAGGCCGACGCCAAGAACATCTCGGACGAGGAGTTCGGCCGATCCCTGGCCGGGGACGCGATCCTGCGTGCGGCCGATGCGTTCGTGGACGAACTCGTCTCTTTTTTCCCCGACCCCCGGGCCAGGGCGAGCCTGGCCCGGGTGGTCGAGGCCGGGCGGACGGTGAAGGCGAAGCTGCTCGATCACGCCGAGGCGGAACTCGACCGCCTCGACCCGGCGGAAGCCGCCCGGACCTGGATCGCCTCGCGTGGGAACTCGCCGGTGCCGTCGGCCTCGACCCCGGGCCGTTCACCCTCCGCGAACTCTTCGTGATGGCCGAGGCCCGCAGTCGAGCCGCCTGGCAACACACCTCTGCGGCGCTGGCCCTGCTCGCCAACCTGCACCGCGACCCTCACAAGACCCGACCCTATTCCCCTGCCGACTTCGACCCCTACATTCACCGACCCGAGCCCGTGGTCCCGAAGGTCGGGATCGACGTGCTGAAGCAAGTGTTCGTGGAAGGGAGGTAACAGATGGCCGCGTCGGCGAGTGGAGTTCGTGCGGGCGCGGCCTACGTCGAACTCGGAACTCGCGACAACCGGCTGGTTCGCGGACTCGCCGCCGCGTCCGCGAAATTGAAGGCGTTCGGGGCCGGCGTCGCGGGAATCGGAGCGAGGGTGGCGGGGCTCGGGGCGGCTGCGGTCGCACCTCTTATCCCCGCTCTCGAATCGCTCGGCGAGCAAGCGAAACTCGCCGACGCGGCCGACGCATTCGGGCTCCCGGCCGAGAAGGCGACCCGGCTGTTCGGGATCTTGCAGGCCGGCGGCAGCGACCTCCGCGACGCCACCGAAGGACTCGTCACCTTCAACCAGCGGGTCTCGGATGCACTGTCCGGGACGGGCCAGGAAGCCACGCAACTGTTCCAGGACCTCGGCGTGTCGGCGAAGGCGTTCGAGGGGCTCGACACCGCCGACAAGTTTTATGCCCTGCTCGACGCCCTCCGTGCCGTGCCCGACCCCGCGAAGCGAGTGCAACTCCTCTTGAAGGCAGTTGGCGAGGACACCGGCAAGAACCTGATTTCGGTGCTCGCCCTCTCCGCTGATCGGGTGGACTCGCTCGGCGACGCGTTCCAACAATCGGCCGGCGACCTCGAGCAAGCCCGCAACGCGAGCCGGGCGTACACCGCGGCGATTGCCCAGGTGGGCCGGGCCTGGCGGGAGGTCGTGGCGGCCGTCGCTCCCGCCGTGCAGGACATCGCCGAATGGGTGTCGCGGGCGGTGAAGCCGGTCGTCGCCTGGGTCCGCGAGAACCGCGAGATGGTGAAGACGGCGGCGCTGGTCGCGGTCGGGGTGCTCGGTGCGGGGGCCGCGTTGCTGGCACTGGGCGGCACCATCAGCGTCGTCGGCACTGCCGTCGGCGGACTGGCCACGCTGGTGTCGGTGCTCGGTTCCGTCTTCGGTGCGATTCTGTCGCCGGTCGGGCTCGTCGTCGCGGCGGTCGCCGGGCTCGGCTACCTGTTCGCCACCCAGACCGAATCGGGGATGCGGATGACCTCGGCGATCGCGGCCGGGTTTCAGAGTCTCGCCGAGACAGCGACCACCGCCTGGGGCGGGATCGTCGACGCGGTTGTGGCCGGCGACCTCGAACTCGCTGCCCGCATCGCATTGGCGGGAATCGGCGTCGAGTGGGCGAAGGCGGTCCTGTGGTGGACCGAGAAGTGGAACGCGTTCAAAGGTGTCTTCGTCGACGGCTGGCGCGACGTGGTCGCTGGCGTGAAGCTGATGTTCTGGGACCTGACCGCGTGGATCGCCCGCACCTTCTCGGGGGCGATCGAGAAGCTGTTTCGTGCTGCCGCCTGGGCCGCCGGGAAACTCGGGCTCGATGATCTGTCGAAACGGCTCCGCGAGGATTTTGACTTCTCGGACGCCAACATCAACCGCAACCGCGACCGGATTAAGGGTCAAATTCTCGACGACCGCCGTGCCCGACAGCAGGACGCCGACGCCGCCCGGATGGCCGACGCCAGCGGTGCCCGGGACGACCTCGCCCGCGCCGCCGAGAACCTTCGCGCTGCCGTTGACGAAGCGGCCCGGAAACGGGCGGCCCTTGGCGAACGGATGGAACCGAAGGTCCGCTCGGCGTCCAGCTACGACGATGTGGTCGACCTGGCCAAGAAGGTCGACGTGCAGGGCACTTTCAACGCGATGGCTCTACGCGGGCTCGGCGGCGACTCGCTCAACGAACGGACCGCCAAGGCGGTCGACCGCATCGACGAGAACGTCAAGAAGATCGCCGCCGCGGCCGTCGCCGGCGGACTCACCTTCGGCTGAGGTGAACCATGCCCGCGGTCATCGTCGAAACTTTTGAGAGCGGTGCAGCCACCGTGGGCCCGGAAAGCCCGTCGGTCGACCTCCACTACGCGGTCGTCGGCACCGAGTCCGATCTCGAAGTCCGCGCGTTGGTGGAAGCGACCATCCCGGCGATTATCCGCGGCATGGTCTTTCGCAACTACCGGATCGACCACAAGGGGGCCGGCGTCTGGGACGTGGTCGTCCGCTACGCCCAGGAAGAAGTCCAGGGTGCCGACCCGCCCCCGGACGGCGGCGGCCCGGTCACGCCCGACACCCAGCTCGGCGCGAACTTCACCTTCGAGACGACCGGCGGCACCCAGCACATCACGCAGTCGCTGCAGACGGTGGCGAACCACCCCCGGCCGGGAAAGCCCGCCCCGAATTTCCAGGGGGCGATCGGCTTCAACGGCGAGTCCGTGGAAGGGACCGACGTCACCGTGCCGGTGTTCCGTTTCACCCTGACCTACTCGATCCCGGTCTCGCTCGTCACCTTCGCCTATGCCGTCACCCTGTTCCGTCTCACCGGCCGGGTCAACGCCGCCCCGTTCAAGGGGTTCGACGCGGGCGAGGTGCTGTTCCTCGGCGCGTCGGGTTCGCGCCGGGGCCTCGAGGCGTGGGAGATCGGCTACCAGTTCGCGGCCAGCCCGAACGCCGTCGACCTCCGGATCGGCGACATCTTCGGTGTGAACAAGAAGGGGTGGGAGTACCTGTGGGTGCGGTACGCGGACGTCGAGGACCAGAACGTGTTGATCAAGCAGCCCGAATCGGTCCACGTCGAGCGGGTCTACGAGTCCGGCAACTTTTCGCTCCTCGGCATCGGAGTTTGATGTGCCCGGCGACCCGTTCCGCCGCGTCCGGCCCGGGCAAAAGCTCGAGGTCCCGGCGGCGGCGTACAACGCGTTCCTCGACGCCGCCCGCCGCGAACGCGGGCGGATGCTCGACACCGGCCGGGACCGCGACGCGGACGGGCGGACGTACGGCGTCATCAAGGTCCGCAACGCGAGC
This sequence comes from uncultured Alcaligenaceae bacterium, assembly GCA_964552815.1. Lineage (GTDB taxonomy): Bacteria > Planctomycetota > Planctomycetia > Gemmatales > Gemmataceae > CAYUHJ01. The sequence goes on from CAZKIQ010000092.1 coordinate 7,765, forward strand.
GGAGGCGACGTGCCGCGGTTCGGCGTGCTCGCCCTTTCGAGCCCGGTGATTTCGCCCGCGTACCCGAACCTGTCCGAGTTCCAGGCCCAGGTGGCCATCGATGGCGAGACCCCCGACGGCCCGGCCCGGCCGTTCGCCGTGTTGCTCGAACCGCTCGCGGACGGGGCGATCGGCCGGGCGGTGGTGGCCGGGATCGTGCCGGTGCGTTTGGGCAGTGGGCCAGCGAATCTCCCCTACGCGGTGCCGGAAGCTGGAAACGTCGGAACGCTCCGGCCGGCCGCCGCCGGGCCGGCGCGGATCGTGTGGACCGACGGCGAATGGGCGCTGGTCCACCTGGGGGTCGACGAGCCGTTCTTGAGGGTGCGACTGACGGAGCCGCTGGAACCGACGGGGTCGGCCGCGGCCGAGCCGCTCTACCGGCCGGAAGACGACTGGGTCGGGGCGGGGGATTCCGTCACCGTCCACGACCCACTCGGGCTGGCCAAGCTTGCCGCCGTGAAGGCGGGGTCCTCGGACACGGCGAAAGCCCCGGCGGGCACGCTCGGGGTCGCGCATCGGTTCGTCGATGCGAAGCGGTGGGAACTGATCGCCCTCGAACCTACGGAGGTGAAGACCACCGCCGACGACGAGGACGACGGCGGATCGGGCGGCGACCCGGGCGAGGACGGTTCCTCGTACGTCGACGTGATCCTGTCGAAGCTGTGCGTCGTGAAATCGTCCGACGGCAACGTCATCGGCCTGCATTATCGCAACGAGTCCGGCGTCTGCGCCCCCGTGCCCGAGTGCCCGTCCGACTGCACCGAGAGCGGCTCGGGTTACGGCTCGGACGGCGACGATTCCGGCGGCACGGGTGGTTCCGGTGGCGATTCCCCGCCGCCCATGCCCGTGTCTTTCCTCTATTCCGATTCCGAAAGCCCAGGAGAGCCCATGCTCGCATCCGCCGTAGTCGATGAATTCCCACGTGCTGTCTCGGCTCCGGTCGTGCCGTGCGGCGTCGTGATCGGTTGTTACCGTTGGCCCGCCCTCGCCGAACTGCAGATTCGCGTGCTCCGCGAGACGTGCGGTCCCGACATTCCGGTTCTGCTCTCCGTCGACCCGCACTCGGACGAGCGGGATCGCGGCTTCCTCGCACTCGAAGCGAAACACCCGAACGTGACGGCGTCGCTCAACCTGGCCCGCTACGGGCACGGCCCCGGCGACCTGGCGGCGCTCTGGAAGGGCATCGACTGGGCCCGCGGCCGCGGGATTCGCGTGCTCGCAAAGCTCAGCCACCGGTTCGTCCCCACCCGCGCGGGTTGGCTCGCTGATGGGGCCCTCGACCTGCTCGAATCGCGATTGTCGCTCGCTACGCGGCCGTGCGACCGCGACGGCCCCGCGAGGTGGCCGCTGCGGACCGAGGCGATGCTACTCGACGTTTCCGCGTGGGGCCGCGGCGACGTGCGCGGTCACCTCAACCCGGCCCGCGGGCTGACCGCCCAGGAACCGGCCGCCGAGACCGTGATCTGGAATGCGCTCAAAAGCGTTGACCCCGAGCGTCGATTCCATCCGTGGGATCTGCTCCACGCCGACCGCAACGTGAAACTTCCCGCCGCAGTCTGGCACGGCTCCGACCCGGCCGCCGTGTACCGCGACTTGGCCGCTGCCCACGGGGTCACGCTCGAATCCGACTTCACCACCGATTCGTGGTGGAAGGCTGGCGACTGCCTGAAAGGCCTGCGCGGGGCACTTTCGATCATCATCCCGACGCTCGGCCGGCCGACGCTGTCCGCCACGCTCGACGCGGTCGTCGGCCAGTTGCGCGGCGGCGACGAGGTATGGATCGTCTCCGACGGCCCACGGCCGGAAGCGTTGAAGGTGGCCCAGCAGTATGCGGCAAAACTGGGGGGGGGCACTGATCCGCTTCGCGGAGAGCCCCGCGACCCCCGGCGGCATGGGCGGGCCACAGCGGAACCGCGGCATGCAGCTCGCCACCGGCTCGCACCTACTTTTCATGGACGACGACGACGTTTACCTGCCCGGTGCCCTCGACGCCGTCCGACGCGGAATCGCCGCCCACCGCGGCGTGCCGATCCTCTTCCGGATGCGGCACCGCGGATCCGTGTTGTGGACCGACAGGCAGATCCGGCTCGGCAACGTCTCGACGCAGATGTTCTGCATCCCGAACGTGGCCGAAAAACTCGGCGTCTGGCCCGCGTCGTCGGAAAACGATTTCGCCTTCATCCGCGACACGGTTCGGTTCTACACGCTGGACGTAATTGGTTGGCGCGATGACATCATCGCGGAACTCGCAGAGCACAGGGCAGGTCGTTGACTCGTACCTCAATCATCGTTTCACGACCGGATACCTATGTTCGGCTCACCAGTAGTCCGGCGAAATGTCCTGTGGAATCATGCGTTTTCCAGAAGAACTCGGCAGCGGACACCATAGCTTTTCTTACCTGCGAATCAGTAGCCCACCGCTCCCACGAGTCGGCCACCGGGGCCGACTCGGTTCCTGTCAAAACGGCACGGTGCCCGTTATTCGCTCAGGGACGCGATGCGCTTCTGGCGGAAGGCGATGGTCTTGGCCAGGTGCCCGGCGACCAGGTTCGATGTCGCCGGGTCATTTTCGATCCTCAGGTCGACATCTAGCGGCATGGAGCGAAAGATCGAGGTTATCTCGGGCAGGTACAACTTGTGGTACTCCGTGTCTCGCTTCGGTCCGGGCAGGTTGAGCTTATGGGGCAGTCGCTCATAATGAGCGACTGAGCTCATCATGTGGTATTTCTTGTGGTGCTCCCTGCCGTACAGGTAGATGTTTTTGTGCCTGCCGAACCAGCCGTGGTCTTTGGCGAGCCCCGCGACCACCTTGGGCCAAATGATCGAAAAGAACGTCGGGAAGTTCTCCGCTATTAATCGGTCGGCGTCCTCGTGAGCAAAACGGTCCGAGAAAGTCGACTTTAGCGTCGGGTGTTGGGCGAAATTGTCGTTGGCGGTGTCTCGCAGTTGATCGACGACGTCGGCATTGAAATCCTCTTTGCACACGTGAATGGTCAGGAAGAGGGTGAACCCATCGACGGAGTGGTCGTCGACGGGCGACGGCCGCTTCTGCATCTCGAACACCTTCTCAATGGTCTCGAACATGCGGCTGAAGACATCGCCTTTCGGCGGGAACAGGTTGCCGTACAGATCCAGGTTGATGACATCGAATGGATGCAGATCAAGAAACCGTTGGTGCATCTTCTTGCATGTGAACTTGCGCCGCACCTCGGATGCGTTGGGGATGGCCAAGGCGGGGTCGTAGTCCACCTTCCCGAGTGTGTGTCTGTTGTCTTGGAAGAGGACGAATTCTTCGAAATTCTCCTGAAAGCCGGCCTCTTGCGACCCGATCAGCCCGGCGATCTTCATGAACTCGTTGGGGTCCGACTCACAGAAGTAGACCCCGCGTAGGCGGTCCGTCTTGCGGTCTCTGCGCACCAGGTTTGCCTGCTCGAGCATGAACACGTCCACAGCGCTAGACGCGCAGAATGTGAAGTAAGAGAGAGTACACTCTCGTTCGCCTGCGGCGAGGGCTGCGTTGACTAGCCTCTTGCGTTCTTTAACAGCCGTGAGCCACCCGTCGTGCCGGACGAAGTGCTTCGCGACATCCTTGTCGTACTCGATGCGCTTCATTTGGGCGAAGTCTCCGCGATGATTTTGATTGCCATCTCGTCGACCTTGTCCGGCGAGTCGGCGTGCGCACGCGCCAGCATGTAGGCGAGCATGACCCGTTCCGCCGCCGCGCAGAAACGCTTCGCCGGAGGCAGCGAGAGCCAAGTCATGCTGATGCGCGAAATCCAACGTCAGTGCGTCTTGTCCGACCCTGAAGCTATCCTGGTCACGGCCATGGGCCGCAAGACACAGGACTACTGGCACCTCAGCACCGAAGGCCAGATCGAACTCGGTCGCGAGATCGGCCGGGCACTGGCCGCCCGCCTGCGGAAGGTCGACACCGCCTGGCCTGGCCCCGTGCTGGATGCCGCGGTGCTCAGCGATGACGGCAAGACCGTGACCGCCCACTTTGCCGAGGTCAAGAAGTTGTCCGGCATCACGGCGGCCGACTTCTGCGTGGTCAGCGGTGCCGGGCCCTCCGCCAAGATTCAAGCCGTGGCCAGCAAGGCTGAGGCACTCGGCAACACGCGGATCGCAGTGACATTCGACGAGGCGATCAAACTACCTGCCGCCCTAGTGTACGGAGCAGGGGACGCACCCGCCGCGACCCTCGTCGATGAAGCTAGCAACCGGGCGCCGGCTGTGCACTTGGAAATGACGAAGGGCCGAATGCCCGAGGATAAGGAGACGGCCGCTCCGAACGGGGCCGGGATTTCTCATCACACAAAAGCGAAGTAAACGGAGTCATTTCCGTGATCTCGACCAACGTTCATCACCATCACTCGGAGTATTCACTTGAAGAGTAAGTTCGCGGTCATCCTCCTCCTTTTGAGCCTTTGCGGGGCCGTCACCCTCGGCGAGAAGAAGCCCGCCAAGGCTCCAGAAGAATTGGTTCTGGATCTCGGCGGTGGCGTTTCGATGAAGCTGGTCAAGATCCCGGCGGGCAAGTTCAAGATGGGCGTGCCGAAGGACGCACCAAACCGAGACAAGCAGGATCTGGACGAACGCGAAGTGACCTTCGACAAGGATTTTTGGATGGGCGTGACGGAAGTCACTCAGGCTCAGTACGAGGCTATGATGGGAGAGAACCCCAGCAAGTCCAGCAAAGAGGCACTCCACCCAGTCGATTGCGTCAGCTTCAATCAGGCGGTGGCGTTTTGCAAGAAGGTGTCGGAGAAGACGGGCAAGACGGTCCGTCTGCCGACGGAAGCCGAGTGGGAATACGCCGCCCGTGCTGGCGGGGATGGTGTCGGCAAAGCCAAGATCACCGATGTAGCATGGTGCATGGAGAATTCCGAGAAACAACCGCATCCGGTCGGGTCCAAGGCCGCCAACGCCTGGGGTCTGCACGAGATGCTCGGCAACGCCATGGAATGGGTTCAGGGCGAGAAGTGGGTGGGCTACCGCGGAGGGGCTTGGAAGACTCCCGGTGCCAAGTGTCTGCCGACACACCGCGAGGGGCATGGGGTGTTGCACAACGATCCCTACGGCGGCTTCCGCGTCATCGTGGAGGCGAAGTAATCGGAATCCAACAGGAAACGGAAGTGCATTCGTGACACCAATCCAGGTGCTATCAAAGGTCGATGCGTTGTTCACGGAACGCGGCGATAGCGAATACCACGGCGAGTCCGTAACGCAGCTGGAACACGCGCTCCAGAGTGCGTGGCTGGCGGAGAAGGACGGGCAACCGGCCAGCGTGATCGCCGCCGCTTTGCTGCACGACGTGGGACACCTTCTCCACCGCCACGGCGAAGACTACCTCGTCAAGAACATCAACGACCGACACGAGGAAATGGCCGCGAGCTTCCTCGCGCCAGCGTATGGCCCGGCGGTGACGGAGCCGATCCGCCTCCACGTCCCGGCCAAGCGCTGCCTCGCCGCCACCCGACCGGGCTACGGCGAATTACTCTCGCCCGCCTCGGCCAAGAGCCTTGAACTGCAAGGCGGCCCGATGAGTCCCGAGGAGGTCGCCGCGTTTGAGCGCGAGCCGTACTTCGCAGTCGCGGCCACCGTGCGTGAGTACGACGACCGTGCCAAAGTCGTTGCCCTGGAGACGCCATCATACACTCACTTCCGGGCATACCTGGAGGCTGCGTTGTCGAACGCATAACTCTGGTGGCGCGTCAACGCTCGAACAAGGTGTCCAACATGAAACAGTTCCTTACGTTCCTCTCGCTCTTCACGGTTTTTGCGGCGAACGCTTCGCCACAGGAGAAGCTCCCGGCGCTCGATAGCCCGGCTGCTATCCAAGCGTTTGCGACGGCGAGTTGTCTGTCCTGCCACAATGCCAAAGAGGCGGAGGGCGGGTTCGACCTCGAAGACCTGCTCAAGGGCAAGAACGTCTCCGCCGGTCCCGCGGCTTGGCATGCGGCCCTCGAACGGATCGTCTCGCGGGACATGCCGCCGAAGAAGGCCAAGGTGCGGCCCACGGAAGAGGAGTATCGCAAAGCCGAGGACTGGATTCGCGACCAACTGCGAACGCACGAAGCGATTGCCGCCGCGGCGCGGCCTCGTCCGATGCGGCGACTCAACCGCGATGAATACAACCACACGATTCAGCAAGTCTTCGGCCTGCCCGGACTCTTCCCGGCTGACGACTTCCCACCGGACGACGCCACCGATGGATTCACGAACGTCGGCGAAGGGCTGAACCTTTCGGCCGTACTCGTCGAGCAGTATCTGAAGGCCGGCGACAGGGTCGCGCAACTGGCGCTGAGCGATGGGCCGAAACCCGCAAGTCTCACACGGACCTACACCATCGGCAGCAAGACCACTGCGACCGCCATACAGGGGATCAACAACTCCATCAACATGGTCGAAGGCAAATGGGTGTCTGGCGAACTCTCGGTCAAGGTGGCGCAGGCTCCCCCGGGTTTCTACAAGGTGCGATTGACCGCGACCGCGAACCTCGCCGACCGGCCGGAGTACATTCCCAATTTCCGCTATCAGGCCAACGAACGATTGGTCTTTCAGGCCGATTCGCCGATCCGCGACGGCAAGCTCTCGCACGAGTTCGTCTTTGCCCACACCCAAGGCAAGCTTTCCCAGATCGACTTCAACTGGGTCAACGGATTTTCCACAAACGGTCAAGGCCGAGCACATGAGCACCGGCAACCCGCGTGGACCGACAAGCAGGCTCACAGCCGGAAGAACGTTGCGAATTTCATGGCGTTTGAATACCGACCGGCGAGGAAGGACAACCCCGATTTGCCGTTCCCCATCCCACACCTTACCGATGTCAAGATCGAAGTCGAAGGCCCGCTCTTCCTGGACGGTTGGCCGTTGTCGAGGTTCCAACGTGAGAATGCCGACGCACTCGCCAAGAAGGATGCGAAGACCATCGCGGAGTGGCTGTTGCGGAGGCTGTTCCGCCGACCGGCGAAGGCGGAGGAGATCCAGGACTTCGTCGCCTTCGTCGCCAAGTCCGAAGCCGGGCTGGCCGATGCGAAACCGCAGCCGATTCCCGTGGCTCAGCGGTTCCCGGCGGCGATTCGATTGGCGGTGCAGCGATCACTTGTGTCCCCGAACTTTCTGTTTCTCGTCGAGCCGGGACCGGTCGGCCGGAAGTTGACCGATCACGAGTTGGCCGTGCGGCTGTCGTATTTCCTTTGGTCCGCTTCGCCGGATGACGAACTGACGAAGCTCGCCAATGAAGGCAAGTTGCGTCCCGCCCTCGCGTCGCAGGCGAAGCGGATGCTGGCCGATCCACGAGCTAAGGCTTTCGTCGAACGATTCACGACCGAGTGGCTGGGGTTGGACAAGCTGTCGTCGATCATGCCCGAGCCGGAATTGTACCCTCGCTTCGATGCCCAGAATTTTCTGCGGCGTGCCATGGCCGACGAGCCGAAGGCGCTGATGACCCACCTGCTCAAAGAGAACGGCTCACTCTACGATCTGCTCGATGCCGACTACACGATGCTTAACGACCGCCTCGCCGATCATTACCACTTGCCGAGCCTGTGGACGCTCTTCCCGCTGAAGCGCGACGGCTTCTCGCCCGTTTCCGGTGGCGACTTCCGCAAGGTGAAGCTGCCCGAAGGCCAGAGCGGCGGGCTTGTGACGACGGCGGCGTTCCTGGCGATGACGAGCGAGAACTCGCGGACATCACAGGTGAAACGCGGAGTGTGGGTGCTGGAGAAACTGTTCAATCGCACGCCACCGCCACCTCCGCCGAACGTCAACGGCGTCCTGCCCGACACGACCGGCGGCACGACCGCGGCGGAGAAGCTGAAACTGCACCGCAATGCCGCGAACTGCGCAGGCTGCCACGCTCGCATTGATCCGTTCGGGTTGGCCCTGGAGAATTTCGACGTGATCGGCGAATGGCGTGACCGCGAGCCACCGCACATCGACCCCGCCAATCCGTCATCGAACGAAGCGGCCGTCCGAGCGAAGTTGAAGCTCAAGAAGTACGATCCTTTGCCGACGTACCCGATCGACGTGACGTTCCGAATGGGCGATTTCGAAGCGCAGGGGCCGAACGGGCTGAAGAAGTATCTCGTTGCCAACAAAGAGAAATTCGCCCGCGGCTTCAGCGAGAAGCTGTTGACCTACGCCCTGGGCCGATCTCATCTGATCACCGACGAGCCAGAGTTGACCAGCATCCGCGAGAGGGCGATGAAAGACCAGTTTCGGTTTCAGACGCTGCTCCTTGCGCTGGTCGAGAATCCGTTGTTCCAGACGCGATAGGAATGGAGATTCGAGGGTGAAACACGAACTGACCCCGCGCTGTGTTTTTACTCGGGAGCAGGTCAATCGAGGCTGGATCTGGACTTCGGTTCAAACCGCGATAGGGATCATGCGTTCACGCACAACTCGATGAGCGTCCGGTTGAATCCGATCAGGTCGTACCGGGCCGGGCGGAACACCACCTCGTCCGGATCCCGGCCCTTGAGCGTTTCTTCCCGCTTCATCGGCTCCCCGTGCCGGACCATGAACCACTCGATCCCCTCCTCAGTCGAGCGGAGGATCCGCGTGCCGCGGCCGCGTCGGTTCTCGTGGAACCAGTCGTCGAGCCCGCGTTCCAACGCCGCTAAACGATCCGGGGTTGGGCCGGGCCAGTCCGCCGCGAGCCGGCGAGGCGACTGGTAGTACTCGTAGGATCGCCGGCAGCGGAGGTGGCGTTCGCCGTGCTTGTGTTCGATGACCTCGCGGCAGCGGAGCCAGACCTCGACGGCAACATCGGCAGGAGTGGGGTTCCCGTCGAGTTCGAGGCGGATGCCGCGGCCCGCGATGGCCGCCAGGAGGGCGTCCATGCACTCGGGGGTGGCCAGGTCGGCGACGTAGTGGCAGGCCTCGATCAGGCGGGGCGGCAGCGACGGGTCGGGGGCGGCCAGGATGCGGAGCAGCGTCCAGTGGTCGAACCGGAACGGCGGCTCCGTGGGCAGCTTCAGGCCGCGGGCGGCGAGTTCTTCGCGGTAGGGTTCGAGGAACCGGACGAGCCGCCGGGGCTCGATGGCCCGCAAGACTTCGGGCCGGGCGAACGGGGTGCATCGGACGGCGACCATCGGCGGTCTCGGGTCGGTGGTGCTCCTGACGGGTCGTGGGCCCGCGTCGTCCGAGGGGGATGGTGTATACCCGCAGTGATGGCTCGGGCGCGATGTCAGATGGTGGCCATTTTTGATGCGACCGGGTCAGGAAATGCACGCCGTGCTTCGTTTCGTGATGAGCTCGCGCCACAACTTTTTCTGGATTTTCCAGTCTCGTTCGGCGGCGATCGGGAGGAGGTCGCGAAGAACGATCGGATCCCGCCCGCGAAGCGTGGGCGACAGGAAGAGGATCTCTTCCTGGATGGCGGGAGCCAGGGACAGGAGGTTGAGGATTTGGGTGACGCGGGCGCGGGTGACGTGGCCTAGACGGGCGAGTTCGGCGTAGTTTTCAACGGCACCGCCGCGGACGAGCCCATCGAGTTTGATCGCCAAGGCGAGGTAGCGGGCGACCCGCGGGACGCGGCCGGCGGGCGGCAACTCGGGGGACGGACCGGACCGGACCGCCTTGCAGTGGCCGCGACGGGCGAAATGGACGGTCGCTTCGATTGTGGGCGGGGTCATGCAGGCTCCGGGCTGAGGAACTCTTCGGTCAGGGAGCGGAGGCCGGTCGGGCGGAAGCGGACGACGACCCGCTGGGTGCTGCCGTCGTATCCGACCGTTTCGACCAGCAGAGCGATCGCCCGTGCCCGTTCATGCGGGGTGAGGTTGTCCCACACCGGGTCGAACGCGGCGAGGGCGTCACCGGCGGTAACCGGGTCGATCGCGGTCGCGTCGAGTTCGCTCCGGTCACGGTCGATCTCGTTCCGACGGGACTCGAGCCGGGCGATCCGTTGCTGTTCGTCGGCGAGTTCGTCGATCGCCGCCGGCTTGGCGGACGCGGCCAGCGTCCGGAGCCGGGCGTGGGCCGAGGCCAGGTCCGAAGACACCGCGGCACCGGCCGCGTCGAGTTGTTCGCGATGGCGTCGCCGGTCGAGGTCGGCCTCGGCGATGACGGCGTCGCGCAGTTCCGGGTCGCGGCCGACGCGGCGGACCTGGTCGACGACAAACGCCTCGATCTCGCCGGCCGGGATCGACTTGGACGGGCAGGTACACCACCCGTTCTTCTGGGCCTTGCCGCAGACGTAGTAGCGGTACTGCCGGGAACCGCGGGTCGAGAAGCTCGGCGACATCGCACTGTCGCACGGCGTGCACCGCAGGATGCCCGCGAGCATCGCCCCGGATTTCGTGCGAACGAATGCCCCGCCGGCGCGGCCATTCCCGTGCAGAACGTCCTGGACCTTCTTCCAGGTTTCCTCGGAGACGATCGGGTCGTGCCTTCCGGCGTGGACCTCGTCCTTGTAGCGCAGCTTGCCGACGTACACCACGTTCGTGAGCAAGCGGTACAGACCCGTCCGGTCGAACGCCACACCGCCCGCTTCCTCGCCGTCGCGTTTCGTCCAGCGTTTGCTGACCCAGCGTCGGCGACGGAGTTCCGCGACCGTCGGCATCAGCGTCCCGTGTTCGAGGAAGAGTTCAAAGATGGCCCGCACCCGTTCGGCCTCGGCCTGGTTGACCGCGATCGATCGGCCGTTCGGGTCGACGTCGTACCCGAGCGGCGGCCGGCCGCCCGACCACCTCCCCTTCCGCCGGGTGGCGGCGATCTTGTCGCGGGTCCGCTCCGAGATGAGTTCCCGCTCGAACTGGGCGAACTGGTGATTAGCACGCGAAAGGAAAACACGATTAGCCAGTAGTTTCCAGGATTCTC
>CAZKIQ010000093.1:0-18142 GCA_964552815.1 uncultured Alcaligenaceae bacterium
CACCACCTCACCACCCCACCACCTCACCACCCCACCACCTCACCACCCCACCACCCACTCAGAAACATCAGCTCGCGCAATTCTTCTCCTTTCTGAATCGCGTTCTCGGACTTGACTTTTTCTCCGGAATCTCCTTGGTTCGTTCAGAAGATGCACTTATCATGCGGGCACGCCCGGCCGCGGGTACTCCCGTGCGCGCGGTAATCTCCAGTGGTTGAGTCACTCGACGGATCGTTCCGCCGGGGCCGTGGTGGTTCACCCGCATTCGGGAAATGGCTGAGTCCCGGTTTCGCATGGCTACGAACATCTACGTTGGCAATCTCCCCTGGCAGACCACGCAAGACGACCTGTACCAGCTCTTCTCGCAGTACGGTCAGGTGGTCAAAACGCAAATCATTTCCGACCGGGAAACCGGCCGGTCTCGGGGCTTCGGATTCGTCGAAATGGCGAACGAAACCGAAGCGAACGCCGCCATCCAGGCCCTCAACGAGCAGCCCTTCAACGGCCGACCCCTGACTGTCAACATCGCCAAACCGCGCGAAGCTCGCCCGGCAGGTGGCGGTGGTGGCCGTGGCGGATACGGCGGCGGTCGCGGCGGATACGGAGGAGGCGGAGGTGGGTACGGTGGCGGTGGATATGGTGGGGGCGGGGGTGGGTACGGCGGAGGAGGTGGAGGGTACGGTGGCGGCGACGACCGATACTAACCCAATTCCCCCACTTGGAGTATTCGCACCGGCACCCTACAATTCCCGTTATCAAACCGCCCGGCGTCTGGGTCGACGACTGATCCGGCCGGGCGAATCCGGGTCTCGACGGGGGTGGTATGCCTAAAGAGGAAGCGATCGAAGTCGAGGGCCGCGTCAAGGAGGCCCTCGCCAACACACAATTCCGCGTCGAACTCGACATCGGCGGAGAAGTCATCGCGCACGTCGCCGGAAAAATGCGGAAAAACTTCATCCGCATCATCCCGGGCGACCGTGTCAAAGTCGAAATTTCCCCCTACGATCTCACCCGCGGTCGAATCATCTACCGAGCCCGATAACCACACCTCTCCGGCCCCCGGACCGGAGTCTCCACCCTCTGCCAGACCCTCGACAGCCCCGTCGAGGGTCTGGGGTCCTGCACTCGTCCGGAACTATGGCTTCATGCCCACCACCCGCAACTGCGTGGAGAGGGTGTAGGCCAGGCCGTCGATTTCGAAGTCGCATTCGATGAAACAGGCACGATAGCCGGCAGTCGGGGTGTCGATGCGGGCCTCGACGCAGCCCTTGCCGGGGGTTTTGACGGCGACCTCGCTCCACTTCGACTGGCGGAAGTCCATCGTTTTCGCCTCGGAAACCCAGGCCCGGGCGGCTTTCGGGGCGGGGTCGCAGGTGACGCAGACCATCCGCGTCCCGTTCTCGTCCTGGTTCTTCCACGTCAGTTTCGGCATCGGTTTGTCGAAAATCTGGGCTTTTGCGAAGGCGGCGATGGTGGCGATGGCCCGATCGCGGGTTTTCTTTCCGTTGCCCTGGTCTTGTTCCAGGCCGTGCCCCGCGTTGGGGACGTAGAGGACGAACTTCTCGCCTTTGAGATCGTCCCAGTAGACGTTCATCGCGTCGACGACCCAGTAGGGATCGTTGGTGCCGTTGACGAGGAGTTTCGGGATGGTCAGTTTCTCGCGGTAAACCCAGGGGTCGACCATCGCCCAGAGCTTCATGGCGGCCGGGGTGTCGGGCGGGGGGACGAGTTTCCGTTCGGTGTAGTCCTTGATCATGACGCTGGGCTTGCCAAAGGACTCGATCTGGTGGGCCATCTGGGCTCGGAGGTTGAGGTTGTCGATCACCATCGGGATGATCGCCTTCACGCGGGTGTCGCCGGAAGCGGCGGTGAGCCAGCTGGTCCAGCCCCGTTTGGAGGCCCCGGCGACCACGAACTGCTTGACCTCGTGCTTCCACTCCTTCTTCGCGAACTCCTGCACGGCATCCATCGCCCGGGTGACGCTCTTCACCATCGGGAAGAGGAGCGGCATGGTGGGGTCTTCCTTCTCCAGGTATCGGACAAAGGTCTCGGCGATGAGCGCGTCTTCGACCTTGCCGCCGAGAAGGGGTTGGTTGGGGACGTTGTAGAGGAAGACGACCGGTGCCCCGATCTTGTCGGCGAGGGTGGCACCGAGGAATCCGGTCGTCGGCGAGGGGTTTCCACCAGTGTTGTAAAGGAAGAAGGTGCTGGTGAGATTTCTTTCTTTGGGTCGGAAGATCTGGACGGCGTGGGTCCACTTGCCGCCCTGCCAGGTCTGGGAGACGAGTTGGAGTTCGAAGACATCGCAGGTGGGGGTGGAGATGTGTCCTTTGGCTTCCCAGGTGTAGGCGTCGTCCTTCTTGGCAACGTAGTTTGCGAGGTCGGGCGGGGCCTTTGTGGGGGCCGGTGCATCAGCGGCGTGGGCGGCAGACGAGCAGAGGCAAAGGAGCGTCGCGAAACGGGAAATTGGGAGCAAGTGCATCACCGTGTTCCGGGGGTGTGCGGAATGAAAGAAATCGCCGCGGGAATTGTAATCTTTGTCAGGAGTCACTGCTTCCCGAGTTTCCGTTGTGCGATGGGGCGTGCGTTGGCGCAGTCCTTGCAAAGGATGGGGTCGGTGGAGGTGATGAGTCGGCGATGGCTTGCCGACGTTACGGGCGAGGCAGTTCCTGTCAAGTGGATCTTCCGATACCCGCAGAAGTCGCCTGGACGGTTTTGACTGAGGAGAGACGACAGGCTATTATTGAGAAGTCGGATGGCGATGCCAACGACCGTTCCCGGCGCCAGGATCGGCCCTCTTCGGCACCACCACCTCGCCCGTTTTCTCTCCCGCTCCGCCGCTCGGTGGGAGCCGTCAACCCGGCTTGAGCAAGTTCGCCCAGGCCGATCTCGAATCACCCCGCCGCGGGAATGGCCTTGGCGGGTCGTCTGCAGTTCGCCGTCTCGTCCCGCGGTCGGCGTCGTCTTCTCAGGGCACCCGGGGATCTCCCGGAACGGAGGGATTGGCCATGGATTTTCGACCACTGTCCGAACTCGAGCGACGGAATCTGTTGACCGCACTTCGCGGCAACGCCGAGGGGAACCGCGTGCTCCTGCTCGACCGCCGCGACACCAGCTTCGCCGGCACCGCCGACGACTTCCCCGAAGAGGAAGTCATCACCGCCGTCAAATCCGTGCCTTCGCACTACTAACATCCGGAGAGTTTCAAGTTTGAGGTTACAAGTTTCAACTTTCGGGGAAGCTTGAAACCTCAAACTTGAAACTTGAGACCATGGGCTTGCTTGACACCGAGACCGGCAAACGCCGCCTGCTGACGGTCGAGATTCCGGTCATTGAGAAGTACAACAACGGCCGCGACCCGGAGTACCGCATCAAGCTCGCCCGGGTCGGCGGAACGCTGGTGATGACGTATCAATTGAAGCCGGGGCACAACATCTACCGCCTCGAAACCCGACTCCTTTCCAGCTACCCAACCGTCCCACCGGAAACGCGGGTGATCACGCACCTGAAGCACTGCCCGCACCTGCTGGAAGGGCAGACTCTGTGCATGTGGCGGCAGGGCTCGACCCGCCTGACCAGCCGGTGGGACCCAGCCCGATTCACGAGCGTCTTCGCCGTCCAGGCCGCTTGGCGGTGGCTCGCCTGCTACGAAATCTGGCACGAGACCGGAGAATGGCCGCTGCCCGAAGCGAAATAGCAGCAGTCGGCACTGGGCAGTTCTGAGTGGGCAGGAGACGTCGGAAGCTTGCAATGGATCTGCGATGGCCCACCTCTTCCAAGTCGGAGCCGGTAGCGGCGGGATGGTCGTGCTCGACCTCCTCGCCCGAGACCCCAGTGTCACCCGGGTGACACTCATCGAGCCCGACGACTTCCGACCCCACAACGTTGCCCGGCACTTGTTCCCCAGCAGCGGAATCGGACGCCTCAAGGTGGATCTGGCCCAGGATTGGCTTCGCGACCGCCGGCCGGATCTGGAAGTCACGGTGATGCCGATCGACCTCACCGATCCGGCCCAGCAATCGGCGATCGAAGCAACGGTGGAAGCGTGCGACATCGGCGTCTGTGCGGTCGACAACGAGCCGGCGAAGTTCCACTTCGACCGCCTCTTCCGGGCCGCGAGAAAGCCCTGGACACTTGGGGAGGTACTCTCCGGAGGGATCGGCGGGTGGGTGCATCGCTTCGAGCCGGACGGGCCGTGTTACGGGTGCGTGGCGAGCTACTTGCAGCGGGAATCGCCGGGAAATCCGGATCCAGAAGCGCCGCCGCCGGACTACTCCAACCCGGGCGGGGCGATTCGCGAAACGACGGTGCCCGCGTCGCGGACGAGCATCCACGCCATTGCGAGCCTGCACGCGATCGTGACTCTGGATCTTCTCGCCGGCCGGGACTCGGGGTTCTCGAGCCTGCTCTTCCCGATCCGGGCGGTAGAAGGTGTCTTCGATCGGGCGTTCTCGCCGTACCGGTTTCGTATCCCACGGTCGGAAACGTGTCTGATCTGCTCGGCGAGCGTGCCTCGCCCGGGGGAGGATCTCGATGCGGCACTCGATCAGGCGCTGGCTCGACTGGGCCATGACTGACGTTCTCACCGTGTCCCGGCCCCGGCCGCACGGCCAACCCGTCCACATTCGCTACGAGAAAGCGGGGCTGACCCTGCCGGGCCCGCCGATCCCGTGGAATGCGGACGCGATCGTCGTCGAGTTCGTGCTCCGTCTGCCCTCGGCGACCCGGCACCGGGCCGACTTTGCCCTCCGGGTTCCCGGCGTCGCCCCGATCCTCGCCGACCTTCTCAAGCGCGACGAGGCGGACGACCGCGTCTTCCGCCTGATTTTCCGCCTGCCACCACTCGCGTTCTCGACCGGGGCGGAACTCCTCTGGCGAAATCGATTGCTCACCACGATCCAGCTTCCCGTCCTGACCGCCGAGCGGTTTGTCGGGATGCTGCGGCTCGGGAACCAGACGGTGAGTGTCAAGCTCGGCGGGCGATCGGTGGCGGCGACCACGTTCGTCGGTTCCCAGTGTCGCGGAATCACCGCGGCGGCGATGCTCCGATCCTCGGTCCCACTCGCCCCGCTGCAGGAACTCGGGCTTTCCGTGGTGTTCCGGTCCGAGCGGAAGCGGGTCGAGCACGTTGTTCCGATCGCCCTGACGGCCAGCCAACTCGCTTCAAAGGAGATCCTCCTCACGGCGACGCCACCGAAGTTCCCCAGGCATTCCGGGGAATACACGATCACCTGGCGAGTCGGCGGCTGGCCGTTGCTCACCCAGCGGATCACCGCGGTGACGGCGAGCCGGTTCGCCCTCTCGCTGCGAATCTCGGATAGCCGGTTCGTGGCGACCGACCCCACCGGAGAGGTCCGGATTCTTCGACAACCGCCGCCGCCGGGGAAAGGCGTCCGATTCGGGCCGTGCTTCGTGATCGCGAGTCGGGAAGCGGGGGCGGCGGGGCTCGTGGAACTGTCGGCCATCGCGGTCGGCAGCATCGGCGATTCCGGCGGGGCCAGCTTCAAGCAGCCTGTCCTCGTCACCGACGGCCCCACCGCCTTCGCCCCGGGAATGGTCGAGCATGCCGACGTCGCAATGTCCAACGGTTTCGAACTGCGTCAGAAATCGCGGATTCTCGGGATGATCTCGTTCCGCCCCGTGCCGACGGCCGGTTTCGACTCGGAGGGTGGGTTCCGCCCGCCGCCAGACTTCGCCTGGTCCCCGGCCGCCGAGGAGGAACTCGCCGACCGCCTGATCAAACTCATGCGCGGCCCCGACCTTCCGGGGGCATAACCAGAACCTCCGACCCCCCTTTTCTGTCGGCCCGACGCGAAGAATCGCAACGCGGGACTTGGCGGGACTTGGCGGGACTTGGCGGGACTTGGCGGTGACGCGTTTGACACCGGCCGCATGAGCGGTTAGCCTTGCCAGCCGACGCTTGGTGCGGCTAAGCCGCCCGGCCGGGCCGGGACTCGGCGACAACACCGTCGCCGGATTACAATGTTCGGCGTGGAAGTCCCAAGCCGTGGAGATGTGGCTATGCCCCCGGAAGTGTTTTCGGCAGCGGATGGTCCAGACGCGCAGGAGCGGTTCCAGCGGTGGCAGGCCGCCCACCCCACCGGCTTCTATCTCAACCGCCGGTCGGCGACCCGCGGGGTGCTCCACAAGGTCGGATGCAAGCACGTCGGCGGGGCCTGGGTGTGGGACCCGGTGGACGGGGACGTGGCCCGGAACGCCAAGGTGTGCCACCCGGACGCGGCCGAGCTGACCCGGTGGGCGGCCGGCGAGGGCGTAACCGTCGCCCCGTGTGAGGATTGCCTCCCGTAGCCGACTGGTCTACCCCGAAGCGCCGAACGGCTCTCATCGGCTTCGGAGTTGAGAGAAAATCCCCCCCGCGGACGGTACTTCTCGCGGGACGTCCTGACAAACTTCCGCCCGCGGGCACGATCACACCCTTTCGCTGCGTCGGGATGGTTCGATCAAGACTTCGCGAGCCATTCCCGAAGGCGGGCGATTCCGCCGGTGATGGTGTCGCGGTCGGTGGCGAAGGAGAGGCGGACGAAGCCTTCGGTGCCGAACGCGGAGCCGGGGACGAGGTTGACGTGCCCCTGTTCCAGCAACGCGGAGCAGAAGGAAAGCGAGTCGGTCACGGGTTTGCCGGCGAAAGATTTCCCGAAGTAGGAAGAGATGTCGAAGAAGGCGTAGAACGCCCCCTCGGGGTTGCCGCACTTCACGCCGGGGATTTCCCGGAGAAGCTGGAAAGTCAGATCGCGACGGGCGGCGAACTCCGCTCGCATCTCGGCAACGCACTCCTGCGGGCCGTCGAGTGCCGCGATCAGGGCCGCTTGGCTGACGCTGGAGGGGCAACTCGTTTCCTGGCTCTGGATGTTGTCCATCGCCTTGACGACGGGCACGGGGGCGACGGCCCACCCCATCCGCCAGCCGGTCATGGCGTAGCTCTTGCTCGCCCCGGAAACGGTGATCGTGCGGTCGCGAAGCCCGGGCCGAAGGGTCGCAACGCAGGTTGGTTTTGCGTCGCCGTAGGTGAGTTGCTCGTAAATTTCGTCGGAAAGGATGGCTGCGTCGGTTTCGAGGAGGACATCCACGAGTGCCTCGAGTTCCGCCCGGGTGTAGACGGTGCCGGTGGGGTTGCACGGGGAATTCAACATCACGAGCCGGGTTCGCGGCGTCAGGGCGGCACGCAACTGGGCCGGGCTCATCTTGAAGTCGGAATCGAGACCCGTTTCCACGATCACCGGTGTCGCGCCGGCCATCCGGATCAGGTCGATGTAGCTGACCCAGCACGGGGTCGAGACGATGACCTCGTCGCCCGGCCCGGAAGTGGCGACGATCGCGTTGTGGATGGTGTGCTTCGCCCCGTTGGAGACGATGATGTGCTCCGGGCCGCACTCGAGGTTGTGGAACTTGCCGTACCACCGGGCGATGGCCTTCTTGACGTCGGCGGTTCCGCCGGAGGGGGTGTAGTGTGTGTGCCCCTTGGCCATGGCGGTGGTGGCGGCGTCGCAGATGTGTTTGGGCGTGTTGAAGTCTGGCTCGCCCAGGCTGAAATCGAAGACCTTGACCCCCGCGGCCTTGAGTTCCCGGGCCTTGGCGGCAGCCGCCATGGTGGCGGACGGTTGGACGGAGGATGCCAGTTTCGAGATGCGAATCATCGTTGCGGCTCGATCGAAGCGGATGTCGGACCACCCATGATGTTATCAAAAACGCCGCTCCGGTGTCCGCAGACCGGCCACCCAATCTTCCGTTTCCCCCGGGGCGAACTAGAATCGATCGTATCTTCCTTCAAGAGACTCTCTGGGTGGCCGTGTGACCAAAGACGATGTTGGAGACCTCTGGTTCGTTCGAGAACGAAGCGAATCGCTGGCATCTCTGCTGCTCACGAGCCAGGATCACGTCGAGCTTGTATTCCAGCGACGCTCGGCCGATGGCGTTGCAGATTTCATCGTCGGATTGAACAGCCAGGTTTCTCCCCCGTCGCAACTCCTGGCGGTCGCCGTCAAAGGGACGGTTTCGGCAGACTCCGCCGATTGGGTGCGGAGCGTATCGCCGATGTTTCGAGATGGAAGTACGCCGCACCTACCGAGCTGCGTCGTGGTGGTCAACATCCGGGACAACACCGCCTGGTATGCGTGGATTGCGGAGCCGACCGTGGAGCAGGGCCGTGCCGTGTTGAAGGTGCAAACATTGCCGGAGTTTCACCCCTTCGATGAGGGGGAAGTCGCCGTGGTCGTTGCACAAGTCAGAGCGTATTACACCACGTTGCCGAAACAACTTGTGAGCACCGCCTGATTTTGACCCCGTCACTCGATGCACCTCGCCATCTTTCTTCACCGGTTTCCCCCTGCGGTTGGTGGGGCGGAGCAGTATGCGGAGCGGCTGGCGAACTTTTGCGTTGCGGCGGGGGATGGGGTCACTGTCTGGACCAGCACCGCGATCGAACTGGCGGAGATGTGGTTTCCCACGGTTCGCCGGGATGGGCAGCGTGAGGGTGAGGAGGCTGCCGCGCTCCGCTTTGCGTCGCGGCTACACGTTCGGCGGTTTCCCCCGCTGACCTTTCCCGGTCGGCGGTACGTCCTCAAGGCTCTCTCGCTGCTTCCCGTGCCGTCGTGGCAAGCGGTGACGATGCCGGCGAACCCGATCTGCCCGGGGATGTGGCTGGCGGCGAACCGGGACCGCGAACCGCTCGATGCCGTCCATGCGATCGCCTTCCCCTACTCCTTCCCCGCGGCCTGTGCCCTCCGGCTCGCCCGGCGACGACGGGTTCCGTTTCTGCTCACCCCCTTCCTGCACCTCGGCGACCCGACCGACCCGCGCGACCGGACCCGGAAGCAGTACACCTCCCCGCCGCTGCGATGGCTTCTCCGCCAGGCGGACTGCATCTTCGTGCAGACCCCGGGGGAACGGAAAGCGGTGCTGGATCTGGGAATCCCCGAGAATCGCGTCGTGTTGCAGGGGCTCGGCGTCGATCCGGAGGAGTGCACCGGCGGGAACCGCACGGCGGCCCGGGAAGCGTGGAACGTCGGCGATGCGTGCGTGGTCGGGCACCTCGCCAATGCCAGCGAGGAGAAGGGAACCTGCGATCTTCTCCGGGCGTCGGCGAAGCTGTGGGAATCGGGGGAATCCTTCCGCGTGGTGCTGGCGGGTCCGGCGATGGCGAACTTCCGTCGATTCTGGGAAACCTTCCCGCACCGCGACCGCGTCACCCGACTCGGCGTGCTGACCGACCCGGGGAAACGGGATTTCTTCGCGGGAATCGACTTGTTCGCGCTGCCGTCCCGATCGGATTCGTTCGGGCTGGTGCTGCTCGAAGCGTGGGCCAACGGGGTGCCCAACCTCGCGTACCGTGCGGGCGGGCCGGCGGATCTGATCCGCGATCGCGTGGACGGCCGACTCGCCCCGTGCGGGAACGTATCCAGCCTCGCCGATGCGTTGCGCGATCTGATCCGCGATCCCGCACTCCGTGCCGTCTACGGGGAAGCGGGGCGACGCCGGATTCCACACGAGTTCTGCTGGCCGGAAAAACTCGCTCTCGTCCGCGACACCACGCAGATGCTGGCAACTCGCCGGGAATTCTGATTCAATACGGGTCTCACCCCGACTCGGTGCTCCCACTCCGGTGCCCCATGCGATTCCCCCTCGCGGTCGCTCTCTCGAGCTTGCTCGCCTCTGTGGTCCTCGCGGAAGATCCGATCGCGAAGACGGATGCGAAATCGCCGGCGGAGGAGCAGAAATCCTTCACCCTTCCCCCGGGTTTCGAGGCGCAACTGGTCGCGTCGGAGCCGGACATCGAGAAGCCGATCCAGATCGCGTTTGACGCCCGGGGTCGGCTGTGGGTGACAACGACCCGTCACTACCCGTTCCCCGCACCGGCCGGGAAGGGGACGGACAAGCTCTTCGTGCTTTCCGATTTCGGCCCGGACGGGAAGGCGAAAACGGTGACGCAGTTCGCCGGCGATCTCAACATCCCGATCGGGATCCTGCCGCTGCCCGATTGCAAGTCGTGCATCGTTTCCGAGGTCGGGCGGATCCGGAAACTCACCGACACCAATGGCGACGGGAAGGCGGACAGGAGCGAGGACCTGATCACCGGGCTCGGCACCCGCGATACGCACGGGATGACCAACTCCTTCACGCTGCTCCCGGATGGCTGGGTCTATGCCACCCACGGATTCGCCAACGATTCCCAGGCCAAGGGGACTGACGGGAAGGTGATCCACATGCAATCGGGGAACACGTTCCGCTTCCGGCCGGACGGCTCGAACATCCAGAACTGGACGTATGGCCAGGTCAACCCGTTCGGAATGGCGGTCGACCCGTGGTTCAATCTCTACACGGCGGACTGCCACTCGAAGCCGATCACCCAACTGATCCGCGGCGCAACCTACCAGAGCTTCAACAAGCCCGACGACGGCCTCGGCTTTGCCCCGCACGTCACCGTGCACGGCCACAATAGCACCGCCCTGTGCGGACTCGCCTGGTACGACGCCGACCACTTCCCGAAGGAATTCCGCGGCTGCATGTTTCTCGGCAACGTCGTCACCAATCGCATCAACGCCGACAAAATCGAGTGGAAAGGATCCACACCGGTCGGCAAAGAACTCCCGGATTTCCTCACCAGCAAGGATCCCTGGTTCCGCCCGACGGACATCAAGCTCGGTCCGGACGGGGCGCTCTACGTCGCCGACTTTTACAACAAAATCATCGGCCACTATGAGGTCGACCTCCGGCACCCGCAACGCGACAAGGACCGGGGCCGGGTCTGGCGGATCATCTACCGCGGACCGGACGGCAAGGGCGACGCACCGAAGCCTGCGTTCTCCGACCTGACGAAGATGGAATCGAAGGAAATCGACAAGCTGCTCGGTTCCCCGAACCTGACCGTGCGGCTGCTGGCGACGCAGGAACTGATCCGCCGACGGGACACGAAACAGGTACACGAAGATCGGCCACGAGAAGATGCTGAGAGCGCCGACCTTCGAGCGGAAGCCCACCGCCGGTGGGCCGAAATGGGGCCAACAGACGGCAAAGCTCCCGAGCGGGATGGGTGGGGGTGGGGTTCGGAGCCGCTGCTCGCCGTTCACACCGTGCGGCTCGAAACCTGCCTCGACGAATTCGCCCGGATCAACCGCAAAGAAGTGCTGCAAAAAGAGGAGAAACACGGCGACTGGGCCGATCTGCACTCGCAGGTTACCCGGGCCCTTGTCGAGAAGATGGCGACCCTGCCCGCCCCTCGGTACCTGTCCGACCTCACCGAAATCCTTCGAATCACCCCACACGACGACACTCATCTTCGCCATGCGGCCAGGGTCGCGTTGCGGAACTGCCTGCGGGCCGAGGGGGCGTGGAAAGCCGTCGATTCCCTGCCGGAAACCGCGGTGCCGGTGATCGCGAGCGTCGCCCCGGCGGTGGGCTCGAAGGATGCGGCCGCCTTTCTCCTGAAGCAAATTCTCGCGGGGAAAACGGACCTCGCGTACCCCGAGTCGGTCGGTCGCTTCGGAGACGACGCCCAGGCCAGCCTCGCGATCGACTACCTCGGCCGCAAGGAAACGCCCGCCAAGTTCGCGGCACCGGCCCTCGCTCGCCTCGTCCGGGGGATGCAGTCGCGGGGCAAGAAAATCCCGGATGCGGACCGGAAGACGGCTGAGGCGGTGTGTAGTGCAGGGCTGGAATCCTCGGATTCCGGGGCGATCGCGGCCGCCTGCGATGTCGCGGGCACCCTCAAACTCGCGGCGATGTTCCCGCCCCTGCAGTCGATCGCGGAGAAGAAAGACCGCCCCGAAGGCGAGCGGGCCGTCTCCGTCACCGCCCTCGCCGCCGTCGATGCGAAGCAGGCGTTGCCGGTGTTGGCGAAACTCGCCGCCGACCCCGCTGCCCCGTTCCTCGTCCGCGAGAAATCGATCCAGGCCCTCGCCGGCACCAACCAGCCCGACGCCCGGACGGCACTCGTGACCGTCCTGCCCACCGCCCCGGCCCGGGTGGCAACTGTCATCGCGGTGTCACTCGCCGGTTCCCCCGACGGAGCGACCGCACTTCTCGACGCGGTCAAGGCCGGGAAGGCCTCGCCACGGCTGCTCCAGGATCGAGCCGTCTCCACAAAACTCCTCTCGCTCGAGGGGGGCAGGTTCCGGACCCGAGTCGACGAACTCACCCGGGGTCTTCCCTCCGCAGACCAGCGACTGGTCGAGTTGATCAAGTCCCGCGGCGAGCGGTTCCGGGCCGCGAAGCCAGACCTGGAACTGGGGAAGAAAGCGTTCGCCACCCACTGTGCGGCTTGCCACCAGGTCGCGGGCGTCGGGGCCAAGATCGGACCACAACTGGACGGAATCGGCAATCGCGGGGCCGACCGTCTGCTCGAAGATGTGCTCGACCCCAACCGCAACGTCGACGCCGCCTTCCGGGCGACGACGCTCCAACTCGCCGACGGCCGAACCCTGACCGGGCTGCTCCTCCGGGAAGAGGGCAAGACGCTCGTGCTCGCGGACCCCGCCGGGAAGGAAGTTCGCATCCCTGCTGACGATGTCGACAAGCGCTCGCTCTCCGCTCTCTCCCCGATGCCCGCGAACTTCGACACCACCGTCCCGGAGGCGGAGTTCTTCCACCTCCTCGCGTTCCTGCTGGAACAACGGGTCAAAGATTCGCCGAAGTAGCCGGGAAATCGGAAATTCCGGGTTAGCCCGAAGCGTGAGCGAGGGATGGTTGTATCAACCCTCGCTCACGCTTCGGGCTAACAAAAATCCCTGGATTTCCCCAAATTCGGAAATTCACCGCAAGCGAAGCCCGCGATCCGCTTCCTGGGAATGCTCGCTAAAATACCGGTTGATGGCCCCGATTCCCAGGAATGTGCGGAAATCATGACAATGACGTCGCGATTCGTGATCGGCATCGACCTTGGCACAACGAACTCGGCGGTCGCCTATGCCGACACCGGAGCGGGGAAGGACTCCGCCGGAAAAGTCTTCCCCATTCCGCAGGTGGTGTCGCCGGGGACGGTCGAAGAACGCCCGGTGATGCCGTCGTTTCTGTACCTTCCCGGGGCGAACGAGCAGCCCGCCGGTGCCTTGAAGCTCCCCTGGGCTGAGGATCGCGACTACTGCGTCGGCGAGTTCGCCCGCAGCTTCGGGGCCAAGGTTCCGACCCGCCTGGTCTCCTCCGCGAAATCCTGGCTCTGCCACTCCGGCGTCGACCGGAAGGCGGATCTCCTCCCGTTCCGGGCCGGCGAAACCGACCGCAAACTCTCCCCACTCGAAGCAACCGTCCGCTACCTCCGGCACCTCGTGGAGGCGTGGAACTTCGCGATGGCGAAGGACGTCCCCGACCATCGCATGGAGGTGCAGGACGTCGTGCTCACGGTGCCGGCGTCCTTCGACGCGGCCGCCCGGGAACTGACGATCGAAGCCGCCCGCGCCGCCGGGCTCGAGAATCTCACGCTGCTGGAAGAACCTCAGGCCGCCTTCTACGCCTGGCTCGACGGCCGCGGCGACCACTGGCGAGAACAGGTCCAGACCGGCGACCTCGTCCTCGTCGCCGACGTCGGCGGCGGGACCACCGACTTCACCCTCATCGAGGTCGGGGAGGAAGCCGGCAACCTCGCCCTTACCCGCCTCGCCGTCGGCGACCACCTGCTCCTCGGCGGGGACAACATGGACCTCGCCGTCGCCCACACCGCCGCCACCGCCATCGCCAAGAACGGAGCCAAGCTCGATTCCGCACAGATGCTGCAACTCACGCACGCCGCCCGCATCGCGAAGGAGAAACTCCTCAGTGACAGGGGACTGTCATCGGCCCCGGTCACCGTCCTCGGAAAAGGGCGGTCGGTCGTCGGAAGTTCGATCACCCACGAACTTCCCCGTGCGGATGTGGAACGCGTCCTCCTCGATGGTTTCTTCCCGGAATGCCCGCCGGATGCGGAACCGGCCCGGAGCCGCGCTGCGGGGTTCCAGGAACTCGGCCTGCCGTACGTTGCCGACGCCGGCATCACCCGGCACCTGGCCCAGTTCCTCGCGAAGCAGGCGGAGGCACTCGCGAACCGGGAGAAACCGGGGAAGAAAAAGAAATCCGCGTCGACGCTGCCCACCGCGGTTCTCTTCAACGGCGGCGTATTCCAGGCCGACCCGCTTCGGGAACGGTTGCTGGCGGTCCTGAATTCGTGGGCGAAATCGGCGAAATCGGAGCCCGTGCGAGCCCTGACCGGTGCCGACCTCGACCTCGCCGTCGCCCGGGGGGCCGCCTACTACGGCCTCGTCCGACGCGGGAAAGGGGTCCGCATCCGTGGCGGCACCGCCCGGGCCTACTACGTCGGCGTCGAAACCGCCGCCCCCGCCGTCCCCGGAATGCCGCCACCCCTCAAAGCTGTCTGCGTCGCCCCGTTCGGGATGGAAGAAGGAACCGAGGCTGACATCCCCAGCCAGGAGTTTGGCCTCGTCGTCGGCGAGGAGGTCGAGTTCCGGTTCCTCGGCTCCACCACCCGCCGCGACGACAAGGCCGGCACCGTCCTCGACGAGTGGGAAGGCCAGATGGAGGAACTCTCCCCAGTGCGGGCGAACCTGGAGGGGAAAGCCAACGCCGGCCGCGTCGTGCCCGTGCATTTGCACAGCAAGGTCACGGAAGTCGGTCAGCTCGAACTGTGGTGCCTCAGCCGGGACGGGAAACAGCGGTGGAAGCTGGAGTACAACGTCCGCGAGGGGAAGTGATCGCGGTGCCGAAAAAACCGAAGGCCAGGCAAATTGCCGGGCCTTCCAGGTTTCCACAAGGGGCGGGACGAGTGGGGGTGCCCTGAGCCGCCCGGTACGGCGCTTATGGCTGCTTCTTCCGACCTGACCAGGTTCACACTTTCCCGTCGGTCAGGCCCCCACCCGTCTCGACCCCTGCGGAATATTCGATGGGTGAATCTTATCACGGGGCCGCCCGGCCGTCGCCGCCCCGGCGATGATTTTGCCAGTTTCCCGTCGGAATCGGCTACTTTTTCCCGGATTCACGGAGCTTCCGGGCGTCGTAGATGAACCACCGTCCGTTGGACTTCGCGAACAGCCCGGGAAACTCGCGACGAATCATGATGTAGTCGAGCACCGGATCGGACGCGACTCGTCGCAGATCCGCCTCGGTCGGTTCCGGATCGCTGAGCCGACCGCCGAGCAGACGTTCCTTCACGGCCGTACTCGGGTCGTCCGCAGTTTGGTCACGCCGAAGTTCGTCGATGGTCAGCGGGGCGACCCGATCCGATCGGTCCACCACCTCGCGTGCCGTTTCCCGGGAGTAGATCACCCCCGCTCCCTGGAAGACGTGGATGTACGAATTTGCCCCCACGTCGTGCCAGATTCGCCAGAGCGACATCGGCGAGCTCCACAGAATCGTCGGCCGGCGATCGGGGCGGTGGGTCGATTCGTCGCGGAGGAAATCCCGCACAAATTCCACATCCGACGGCGTCACCGTCTGCGCGTGCTCGTTGTCCGGAATCGCGAACAGGTGAAGAAATCCCGCCTGGACGAGCACGGCGGCAGCCAGGCACGCGATGGTCGCCATTCGCGGACGCCGATGCAACAACCCCGCCAGCAAACTCAGCAGCAACCCCACGGCTCCGAGACGGAGGATCAGGCCGGTGAGGTGAATCCCCCGCAGAAACGCCGGCCAGTTCGCAAACTCCGGGGATCCCAGGAACACCACCAGATTCCAGAGCACTTCCACCGCGAGAAACCCGGCCAGCACCGATTTCCACCCCCACTCCGGATCCCCGGGAATCCGGCCAACCCCGCGAAATCGCAGCACGCATCCCAGCGACGCGAGCAGAAACAGCACGGCGCGAACCGCCTGGAAAGTCATGAGGTGGACGCACGCCGCCAGCAAAATCACACCCGCCAGTCGATGCGTCGGACCACGCGCCCACCACCGCATCGCGACCGCCAGCAGCCCCGGCACGACGAGCGACTGCGGAAGCCACAACGCCCGATAGCTCTGCCCTTGCAGCAGCAATGCATACGGCAGTTCCCCTGCCACCGCGAAGACCACCAACCCGAGCGTGCCGACCAACCCGATCGCGATGAAGAAACGGCATGTTCCCCGGCGGTCAGCGAAGACCCCGGCGGAGATCCCGCACCCCAGGAACGCAAACGCGACCCGTACCCAGTCGAGAATCCGCCAGTTCGCGACAAAATTGTAGCTCGTCATCCGTCGAACGGTCTGCTTCCACTCGGGATCGAGAGATCCAAACAGCTTCACCCCCCACGGCTCGACCGCGACCACCGCGGCCAGCCCCACCAGTGCCAGAGCCACCGCCACCCCCACGAACCGGACGCCGAACCGCCGCTCCAACGGGATCAGAATGGCGACGCAGAGCGGCCCGAACCCGATCAATGGGTGCGTCACCATCGCCAGCGCCAGCCACCCCGCGGCGGCGAAGAACCGCTCGCGGAGGACCGCCGCCAGGCCGAGCAGCGCCAACCCCGTCGCCGGCAACCGGGGCGTGAGATACCCACGTTCCGGGACGAAGAACACCTTCATGGCCCCGTACGGTTGCGGTGCGAGGACCAGAACGAGAACCGCCAACGCCGTCACGAACGGTCGCTCGAACAACGCATCGACCAGACGCGCCAGTGCGTAGGCGAACAACCAGATTCCGAGACAATACCCGACCGCGAACACCGCGGGCAATCCGAGGACTCGCGCGGGAAGCGCGAGCGCCGGCGAAAACAGCGAGAACCTGTCCTGCGAGCCGTGCTGGAAGAAAAGATCGTCCGACAATCCACCGTCGGTCACCCGGTTCAAAACCTGCCCGCCGTAGAGGATCGCATCATGGAAGAACCCCGCGTACGGTGTGAAGAATTGCGATGCGAGCACTGCCACCGACGCGAGCAGCATCGGGCGATTCCCGAGTTCCACGAGGGCCGTCGCCAGCCGTTCCACGAGGGCCCTGGAATACATGCCACGTCCCGGAGTTTCGAGAATGGTGGAAGGGTACTCCCCTCCGTTCTCCGGACAAGCGGCGGATCAGACAGGAGAGGGGGAAAACGGTCCCGGCCGTGGGGATGGAGGTGATCCATCCCCACGGCCGGGAATTAGGGCAATCAAGGGCGACGGCGGAGAACGTCACTTCTTCGTCTGGCCCCGGGCGAAGATGCTCGCCACGAAGTTCAGGATGTCGGTCGCGCTCGACTCGTTGTAGCCGTAGTTCCGGATCAGGCGGGACTTCACGACGTCGATCTTTTCCTGGGTCGCCCGGTCGACCACGTTCGACACCAGGCTCGTGAGCTTGATCGAGTCTTTCTGGTCCTCGAAGAGCTTGAGTTCGAGGGCTTTTTGAAGCCGCTCGTTGGTTTTGTAGTCGAACTTTTTGCCATCGATGGCGAGAGCCCCGATGTAGTTCATGATCTCCCGGCGGAAGTCGTCCTTGCGGCCCTCGGGGATGTCAATTTTTTCCTCGACGGAGCGCATCAGCCTCTCGTCGGGTTCCTCGTAGTTGCCGGTGTAGCGGTTGCGGACCTTTTCCCGCTGGGTGTAAGCCTTGACGTTGTCGATGTAGTTGCCGCACAGCCGCTGCAGGGCTTCCTCGTCGGCCGCGATGGCCCGCTGGACCTCGTTCTTGACGATGTCCTCGTACTCCTCGCGGACGACCGTGAGGAGTTCCTTGTAGCTGCGGTATTGCTCCTCGTCCTTGAGCAGGGCATGGTGGCGAAGGCCGTCTTCGAGCTCCTTCATCACCATGAAGGGGTTGATGTTGTCCTCGTCCGGGTGGGCGACGAGGGCATTGGAAATCTTGTCCTGGATGTAGCGGGGGCTGATGCCGGTCATCCCTTCGTGGGTGGCTTCGCGTTTCAACTCGATGACGTTGTCCTCGGTGAATCCGGGGAGCGTCTTGCCGTTGTACAACTTCATCTTCTGGAGGAGCGTCAGGCTCGCGTGCTTCGGCTGGTTGAGCCGGGTCAGCACGGCCCACATTGCCGCCACCTCGACCGTGTGCGGGGCGATGTGTTTGCCTTTGACTTTGTCGGAACTGTAGTCCTTCTCGTAGATCTTGACCTCGTCCCGAAGGCGGGTCACATAGGGGATGTCGATCTTCACTGTCCGGTCGCGGAGGGCTTCCATGAACTCGTTGTTCTGGAGCCGGCGGTATTCCGGCTCGTTGGTGTGCCCGAGGATCACCTCGTCG
>CAZKIQ010000094.1:0-6806 GCA_964552815.1 uncultured Alcaligenaceae bacterium
CTCACAACCCCCCCCCCCCACCACCTCACCACCCCACCATCCCACCATCTCACCACCCCACCACCACCACCACCCACCACCGACACCGTAACACGATGTAACGAGTCGATGAGTTCGTTTGCCACCGGATTTCGATCCGGGTAAGACAAGTGCGGGACCACTCTCCCCCTCGGTCCTTCGGTCCACTATTGTCTCAGGTGTAAACCATGGTAACATCGCTCGCACTGGCGATTGCTCTCGCCACCCCGGCCGCTCCGATTCGGCCGGAAACTCAACCCGCAGGGCCGGCACCCCACATCCTCGACCTCAAGGTCGGCCCCGATGGCAAAGTCCGCGTCACCGTGATGCGCGAAGTGAAGATCCAGAATGGTGTCGATGTTCCACTCGGTCGGCCGGTTCCGGCCCCGGCCATCGAGCCCGCTCCGGTTGAAGGAGGCGAAGGAAAAGAAAGAACCGTCAAGCAGCCCATGTCGATCGAGATCGGCGAGATCAAGGACCTGACCGTCACGACCGTGGCTGGGAAGGAAGTCAGCAAGGGGGACGCGATCAAGCAACTGGCCGAGGGGGGCGTGGTGATCGCCTCCGCGGATGGCAAGAAAGTCCACCCGAAGTTCCTCAAGCTGTTCCGCGACGAAACCCTCGTGCTGGTTTCCCCGGAATTCGAGGGGCTGCCTGTCCAGGGCAACTTCTACCCGAATCGCATCCGCATGCTGCCCGGTCGGATTGGTGGCGGTGTGGCCCCGGCGATTCTTCCGGTCGCCCCGCCGGTGCAAGTGCCAGCCCAGAAACTCAAGCCTATCGCAAAACCGGCGATCCAAGCGGTCCCCGCGGAAGCGCAACCGGTCGAAAAACAACAAGACACCAACAAGTAACTTCCCCCAAAACTTCCAATTGAGGAACCACCCATGATCTCGACGATGACCCTGGCGGCCCTGCTGGTCGCGCCGGCTGCTGCTCCCAAACCGATCGCTGCACCTCTTCCGGCAATTGCCGCCAAGCCCGCGATCGGCCGACTCCCCGTGAACGTCGGCTCGGCCCCGAAAGTCCTCGAACTCAAGCCCGAAACGGACGGCAAAGTCCGCGTGACCATCACCCGCATGGAGAAGCAAAAGGTCAAGATTGGCATCGCGATCGGTGCCCCCGGTGGTGCCGCTCCGAAGCAAATCGAACGCGAAGTCAACGTCCCCAAGGAAATGCGCGTCGAACTGTCTGACGTCAAAGACCTCACCGTCACCACCGCGTCTGGCAAGGCCGTCGACACCAAGGAAGCGATCAAAAAGCTGTCCGAGGGTGGCCTCGTCGTTGTCACGACCGACGGCAAAGCGCTCGATCCGAAGTTCCTCAAGGTCCTCCGTGAAGACACCCTGGTGCTCGTGTCCCCCGAGCTCGTCAACCAGGCGAACGGCATGGTCGGCTGGGGTGTTGGTGGCGGCGGTGGTGCGATCATCATCGACGAGGTGATGCCCGTTCCCGCACCGCCGATCAAGCGTCCGCTGCCTGCACCACTTCCCGCCGAGAAAGAGTGAGTTCGTTAGCTGACGAATCCTGACAGGTCGGTGAGGGTTGTCCCTCCCCGACCTGTTTCCTTTCCAACTGCTACTTCTTCGCTGCGATCGGGGTCAGATCCGGGACCAGCTTCTTTCCCTCCGCGGCCAGGGCTGAGTCCGGGTCGTCCGCGATCAGCAGGTTCCAGATGTCGAGTGCTCGCCGGGCGATGTCCGGACGGACTTTGGCATACCGCGAATCCGGGGGAATTCCCTGCAGGGCGTACGCGCCCAGCGATCTTGCCTCCGCGGCGAGGTACTTCTTCTGCTCCGCGATGTCGGTCGCTTCCCACGGCTTCTCTTTCTTCCCCTCGTACTCCTCCAGCATCGCCCGTGCGGTCTTTCCGACATCCAGATCGGGGAACCGCTCGAAGACGCCCTTGATCAGCATGAGCCCGGCGTGGGACGTCGCCTCGACTCCGAGTTTCGCTTTCCCCTCCGCGAAGAGCGCCTTGGCGATCGCCTCCCGGTTGGGGGTGGGCTCGGCGGCCCGGGATGCGGGGTATTTCTTGGCGAGGGCGGCCCGCTTTTCCTTGCCTTCCTCCAGCCAGGCGACCACCTCGGAGATCGTCGCTGCGGGCGGAATCGCGTGCCCGCCCGGGGTTACCCACACCCGCGTGCGGATGCCCACGTCCTTCCAGTGCGGGCCCTTCCACTTCGAAATTTCCCCGAGGTTGAAGTCTTTCTGACCGGTCACGAGTGCCGCGGAAAGTCGGTCGATGGCCCGGTGCCGCAGCCAGGGCTCGTCGCGGAGCTCACCCCCGGCCGCGATGGGAAGTAGGCCGCCAAAATACTCGGGGAAGGCGAACGCGATCGCGGTGGCAATCCGGGCCCCGCCGGAGAACCCGGAGATGTACGTCCGATCCGGATCGAGCGGGACCTGTTTCCGCACATCGTCAAAGCAGTCGAGGATGATGCGCACCCGCCTCGGTGCCGGCACGTCGTTCCCCGCCCCGCGGACGCCGATGTACGCGAACCCGAGCTTGGTGCAGACGGGCTCGAACTCCTTCCACCCCCCGGGCTCGTCGGACGCGTTGACGAAGAGAATCGCTCCGATCGGTTTCTTCGGATCTTTCCGCGGCGGCAGGAAGAGGTCGTAGGTCTGCTTCGCAGAATCGTACCCCTTCCCGAGCAAATCCGCCGGCGGTTCCGCGACGCTGCGGTTGGTTACGGCGAATGTCCAGTCGAGCCGGGTCGGACCCGCGACCGCGACCTTGGGGGAAAACCCTGGTTTCGGTGCGGAACTCGCCGGGCCAACCAGTAGCAGGGCCAGAAACAGGGTCGAAAGTCGCACGGCGATTCTCCCGGAAAGGCGAGGGTCGGTGGACCCGCGGTTCGAGCGAGTGGTGGGCAGGGTCTGGATTGTCGCATTCCCCCGGAGACTCGGCGACGAGATTTTTCTGCACAAAGTCCCGTAGCGGCGGCGTCGGGGGCTGCTACAATCTCACTCTTCGACGCCAGACGGAGCAGGATCATGTACGCGATTATCGAGGACGGCAGCCGGCAGTACCGGGTCGAGGAAGGCGGCACCGTCGTCATCGACTTCCGGGACGTGAAACCGGGCGATGCGATCGAGTTGGGGCGGGTTCTGCTGGTGCAGAACGGCGAGACCACCAAGATCGGCCAACCCCTCGTGGAAGGGGCGAAGGTCGTCGGCGAGGTCGTCGGGCTGCCGACCAAGAAGGTGCAGGTCCAGAAATTCCGTCGGCGGAAGAACTACCGCCGGCTCCGCGGCCACACCCAGCCATACGTCCGGGTCCTCGTCAAGCAAATCGTCGGCGGCTGACCCCGCTCTTTGCCGACTCCCACACTGAGAGACCCGCCCGATCCCCACAGGAATCCGGCGGGTCGGCTGCGTTTTCCGACACTTCTCAATTCCGCCCCAGCTGGAAGCAACCTAATCTCTGGGTGCGACGGGTTTGCTCACAGCCAACGAAGGGGTGCTTGTCTTGTAGGGTGGGTCAAGCCGCTTCGGCGCAGACCCACCGTAGGCGCGAGAATCCGCGATGGGTCAACGGAGCTTCCAGGTTTTCCTTTGTAGATCTTCGGAGTTTCTGGGGTTTGCGGAAGTTCCGTTGGGTCTGGGGATCAGCCACCCTTCGGTGGGTCTTCGCCGAAGCGGCTTGACCCACCCTACAAGAACTGGACTTTCGTTCCCCATGAGAATTCGCCGCCGTCTGGCTCACGCCAGCACTTCCTCCACCACCCGACCCTTGACGTCCGTCAGGCGGAAGTCCCGGCCGGCGTGGCGGTAGGTCAGCTTCTCGTGGTCGAGGCCCAGCAGGGCGAGGATCGTCGCGTGCAGGTCGTGCATGTGGACCTTGTTCTCGACCGCGAAGTACCCGAAGTCGTCGGTTTTGCCGTAGACCGTGCCGGGCTTGGTGCCGCCGCCGGCGAACCACATCGAGAAGGCGTGCGGGTTATGGTCCCGCCCGTCGCCCCCCTGGGCGGTCGGGGTCCGCCCGAATTCGCCGCCCCACCAGACCAACGTGTCGTCGAGCAACCCCCGGCGTCGCAGATCCGCCAGTAGCCCCGCGATCGGCTTGTCGACCTCCAGGGCGTTCTGCGCGTGGTCCTTCCGCAAACTGCCGTGCTGGTCCCACTTGTAGCTGTGCGACACTTGCACGAACCGGACGCCGGCTTCCGCGAATCGCCGGGCGAGGAGGCACTGCCGGCCGAAATTGTCGGTGGGAAGCTTGTCTCCGATCCCGTACAGATCGAGGGTTTCCCGCGTTTCCCCGGAAAGGTCCATGACTTTCGGGGCCTGCGCCTGCATCCGGAACGCGAGTTCGAAGGCATCGATGCGACCTTCGAGGGCAGCATCCGGGCCGGTGCCGGCGAGGTGCTTCTGATTCATCTTCGCCAGCAGATCGAGTTGCATCCGCTGCCGGTCGGCGGTGGAGTCGCCGGTGATGTCGTTGATTTTCGCATCCTTGCACTTGATCCCGGAGTGGCCGATCGGCGTGCCCTGGTAGGGGGCGGGGAGGAAGGCACTGCTCCAGTTTGCGACGCCGCCGTGGCCGAGAGTCGGGCAGACCGTCACGAATCCGGGAAGGTTCTGATTCTCCGTGCCGAGCCCGTAGGTGACCCAGGATCCGATGCTGGGTCGGACGAAGGTGTCAGAGCCGGTGTGGAGTTGCAGCAGTGCCCCGCCGTGGGCGGAGTTGTCGGCGTGGACGGAGCGGATGACGCACAGTTCGTCGCCGAGTTTCCGCACCTCGGGGAAGAGATCCGAGACCTGGATTCCGGCCTTCCCCCCGGGCCGGAATTCCCACGGGGATTTGAGCAAGTTCCCGGTCGCGGCGAATTGCACACGCGGTTTTGTGCCCGGGAACGGCTTGCCGTCGTGTTTCGCGAGCATCGGCTTCGGGTCGAAAGTGTCGACCTGGCTCGGCCCGCCGTGCATGAACAGGAAGATGACCCGCTTCGCCCGCGGTTTGAAGTGCGGCTTCCGCACCGCGAGCGGATTTTCCCCGGCTTGAGAGGGGGTCTGGTTCGCGAGCAATCCGCCCAGGGCGAGCATTCCGAAACCGTTCGCGGTGGTCCGTAACGCGTCCCGACGGGAAACGGCGGGAAGCACCGATCGGCAGAAGGTGCGGGTCACGATGGGAACTCGTGCGGAGGTGGGATAGGCGGGGAAACGTCGACGGAATCGGGTGATTCCGTCGACGCGAAACCAGCGGTTAGACTTCGAGCTTCCACGGTGCCCGCATTTCGCGAGCGATCATCTTGTTGCCGATGTCGGCGTTTTCGCCGGTGAATTTGCGTTCTTTCGGATCCCAGGTGAACTTCTTGCCGGTCTTGAGGGCGATGACGCCGAGGTGGCAGACGATGACGGAGCCGCCGCCGACGACGGGGTCGCAGATCGGCGCTTCGCGGGTCTTGATGCACTCGAGGAAGTTGCCGAAGTGGTTGGTTGGCCGGCTCGGGTAGAGCTTCGGGTCTTCCTTGAAGGGCTCGGAGAGGAGCTTGGCGTCGGAGGCGACGATCATGCCCCGGCTGACGAAGACGGTGCCGGTCTCGCCGAAGATCATGACGCCGTTCTCGCTGCCCGAGATCACCTCGCGGGCTTTCCCGTCGCGACCCTTCGGAGCTTCACCCTTGGCGTTGACGAGTCCCTTGACGTCGGTTCCGCGGCCGTCCATCGCGATGACCTCGGCCCCGTTCGCGTAGGTGTACTTCACCTTGAACGTGGGGTGGCAGTTGTAGCCGTCGAC
This sequence comes from uncultured Alcaligenaceae bacterium, assembly GCA_964552815.1. Taxonomy (GTDB): domain Bacteria; phylum Planctomycetota; class Planctomycetia; order Gemmatales; family Gemmataceae; genus CAYUHJ01. Next base: position 5,762 of record CAZKIQ010000094.1, read on the forward strand.
ACCCTCGTGCGGCTTGGCGGCTTCGAGTGCCTCGACCGCGCTCGGCCCGGAGCCGTCCATTCCCAGGCACCACTGGGCGATGTCGAGGTGGTGGGCACCCCAGTCGGTCATCTTGCCGCCGCTGTACTCGTAGAACCACCGGAACTGGTAGTGGCAGTTGGTCTTGTTCAGGTTCTCGAAGCGGTACGGAACCTTGGCGGTCGGCCCGAGCCAGAAGTCCCAGTTGAGTTCCTTCGGTGGTTCGACTTCCTTGATCGGGCCGCTGGTGGGGTTCCCGCCGATGCGGCACTCGATTTTCTTGACCTTCCCGATCCGGCCGGACCGCACGACCTCGGCGGCGAGGCGGAACATCCCGCCCATTTCCGTCCGCTGCTGGCTGCCCGTTTGCAGAACCTTCCCCGTTTCCTTCGCGACTTTCTGGATTGCGATTGCTTCCTGGATCGTCAGCGTCAGCGGCTTCTCGCAGTAGACGTCCTTCCCCTTGCGCATCGCCTCGATGGCGACGAGCGCGTGCCAGTGGTCGGGGGTGGTGACGCAGACAATGTCCAGGTCCTGGCGTTCCGTGAGCTTGCGGAAATCGTCGTAGGTCTGGGCTTCGTGGTTATCCTTCTTGAGCATGTCCTTGGCGCGTTCGACGTGGCGGGCGTCGACATCGCACACCGCGACGTGCTGGAGGTTCTTGAACCCCTTGGTGGTGCCGTAAACGCCGAACGCCCGGCTGGACGGCGAGCCGATCCCGACCCAGCCGACTTGCAGTTTCCCGTTCGCATCAGCCGCTTTCGCAGCGACGGCTTTGGAGGCTTCATCAGCGGCGTGAAGTTCCTTCGCGTACCACAACGGCAGACCGGCTGCGGTCAGACCCGCGATCGAGCGGTTCATGAACCCGCGGCGGGAGAGATTTCCTCGCTCCGACATCGTTGATCCTCAATTCGACAGTGGATGAGATGGGACAGGAGGGCCGAGATGCATGATAGCAGCGTGAAGTTTCGATGTCGAAGAAGAACTCGCCCCCACGGGATTTCGGGATTTTTCGGGAGGGCGAGGC
>CAZKIQ010000094.1:6906-16662 GCA_964552815.1 uncultured Alcaligenaceae bacterium
CGGGAGGGCGAGGCGGGCGATCCAGCGATTTTGGATTTCCGGGAGGGCGAGGCTCCCGCCGAGCCGCGCTTCCCGGGGCGACGATCGGGGTCTCAAGGGGGATTTCCACCCAGGAACTGCGGCTCGGCGGGAGCCTCGCCTTCCCGTTCGAGAAGAAGAACTCACGTGGCTCGGCGGGAGCCTCGCCCTCCCGTTAGACTAGAACTGGCGTGGCTCGGCCAGATCTCGGTCCTTTTCCCTATTTCGTCAGCACCTCGAGTTTGATGTCCTTGAAGCGGACCTCCATCGGGCCGCCGGAGTGGACCTGGAACGCGATCACGCCCTTTTTCGCGAGTTTTTCGTCTGTGTAATCGACGCACTTGAAGCCGTTGAGCCACATCTTCACGGACGGACCCTTGGCCTCGATGACGTACTCGTTCCAGTCTTCGGGTTTGACGTGGTCGCCGGCACCGTCCTTGACGAGCATGCCGCGGAGGTGCTCCTCGTACAATTTGCCCCACCACTCGGCCCCGATGTCCGCCTGCGGGCCGGTCATGATTCCCTTGTCGTTGTAGGCACTGCGGAACTGGATCCCGCTGTTCTCCTTGTTCGGGACGAGCTTGACCTTCACGCTCAGGCGGAAGTCGGAAACCTCGCATTTCGACGAGAGGAAGTTGTTCTTCTTCAGGCCGGTGGTGGTTTTGCCGACGATTTCCCCCTTTTCGACGGACCAGACGGTGGTGTCGCCGGCCCAGCCTTCGAGGGTTTTGCCGTCGAAGAACTTCGCGGGGTCGGCGGGGGGAAGCGGGTCGACGGCGGGGGCGAGGATTGCGGCGGCGACGAGGAATGCGGTCATTTCGACTCCGTGGTGGGGGAGGAATCCAGGGCGAGGTCGACGAGCTTCTTGTCGTGGATCAGCCCCAGGCCGCGAGCCTGGAACTTCAAGCCGGTCGCGTCGGCGGGCACCTCGTAGATCGACGCGAATTCCTTCTCGATTCCCGCCGGCAGGGCCTTTCCACCCATCGGCTCCGACCCGACCGGCAGGTGGAAGACCTGCTTGTCCCAGGTTTCGTACTCACGCCCGGCCGCATCGACGAGTTTCGGCGTGTTCGTGATTCGCTCTTCTTTCTTGGTCGTGTTCATCACCTTGAAGCGGACCAGAACGAACTTTCCGGTGGTGGTTTCCTCTTTCCCGCTCTTGCCGCGAACGCTTTTGCCGAGGTTCTCCGCGGAAAGGACGACCCACCGTGAGTCCTTGAAGGTGACCTCGGAGTGGAGTTTCGTGGGGGGTTCGCTCGGGGACGAGCCGGCCATCCGCCGACCGCAACCGGTGCCGACGAGTGTGGCGATCGCGAGGCAAGCCAGGAATCGGGAACGCATGGAAGAGCCTCCTTTTCCTGGATTAACCCGCGAGCTTCCTCCGAGTTTCAAATCACATGCCTCACTGATCAAAGGCGGGGTCCGTCAACTTTTTCCGCGGCAATTTTTCGCAGAATTCTGCGGTCATCACCCGAGCTTGATCCCGAGATCCTTCAACTGCCGGGGTTCGACGGTCGCCGGGGCGCCGCTCATCAGGTCGCGGGCCTGCTTGTTCTTCGGAAAGGCGATCACGTCGCGGATGTTCGTGGTGCCGCTGAGGATCATGCACCAGCGGTCGAGGCCGAGGGCGATCCCGCCGTGCGGCGGGGCCCCATCCTTGAGGGCGTCGAGGAGGAAGCCGAACCGGGCCTTGGCGTCGTCCGCTTCCATGCCGAGCATCTTGAAGACGCGGGATTGGACGGCTTCCGTGTGGATCCGGATGCTGCCGCCGCCGACCTCGTAGCCGTTGCAGACGAGGTCGTAGGCCTTGGCGCGGGCCTTGCCGGGGTTCGCCTCCAGTTCGGGAAGGTCCTCGTCCCGCGGGGCCGTGAACGGGTGGTGGTTCGCGACCCAGCGTTTCTCGTCCTCGTCCCAGCCGAACATCGGGAAGTCGACGACCCAGAGGAGGTTGAAGATCTTGGCGGCGGGGTCGATGAGCTTCAGTTCATTCGCCAGGAACGTCCGCAGGCCGCCGAGGGCGTCGCAGACGACCGACTCTTTGTCCGCAACGAAGAGAAGCAGGTCGCCGTCGGTCGCGCCGAACCGCTCGATCAGCTTGGCTTTGACGGCGTCCGGGAAAAACTTTTCGATCGACCCGGTGAGCTTGCCCCCCTCGACCTTCATCCACGCGAGGCCCTTCGCCTTGTACGTCGTGGCGACGGCTGGGACCTTGCCGCCGGGCTTGAGCTCGGTGTTGCTGAACTTCTTCGCCGCCCCCTTGGCGTTGATCCCGCGGACGAGCCCGCCCGAGGCGAGGACTTCCTTGAAGACGGTGAAGTCCGACTCCGCGGCGATGTCGCCGACGTCCACGATTTCCAGGCCGAACCGGAGGTCCGGCTTGTCGCTGCCGTACTTCGCCATCGCCTCCGAATACGGCATCCGCGGGAACGGCAGCGGAATCTCGACACCGACGCACGCCTTCACCATCGCCGCGACGAGCCCTTCCATGAGCGAAAGCACGTCGTCCTGTTCCACGAACGACATTTCGAGGTCGAGCTGCGTGAACTCCGGCTGACGGTCGGCTCGCAAGTCTTCGTCCCGCAGGCACCGGGCGATCTGGAAGTACTTGTCGTACCCCGCGATCATCAGCAATTGCTTGTACAACTGCGGCGATTGCGGCAACGCGTAGAACTCGCCGTTGTACACCCGGCTCGGCACAAGGTAGTCGCGGGCGCCTTCCGGCGTCGATTTCCCGAGCAGCGGCGTTTCGATTTCCAGGAACCCGCGGATGTCGAGGTAGTCGCGGATCGTCTTGTTCATCCGGTGCCGCTGGATCAGGATCTGCTGGAGCGACTTTCGGCGAAGGTCAAGGAACCGGTGCTCGAGGCGGATATCCTCGTTGGCGAGTTCGCTGCCGAATTCGTTGATTTCGAAGGGCAGCGGCGGGCAGGCGTTGAGTATTCGCAGGGTCTTCGCCTCGATCTCGACGGCCCCGGTGGGGATGTCGGTGCGTTCCTTCCCCTTCAAGCGGGGCCGGACGGTGCCGGTCACGGAGACGCAGTATTCCCGGCCGAGTTTGTCGGCCTCGGCGAACAGATCCTTGTCGCTGGCCTCGAACACGACTTGCGTCAGGCCGTACCGGTCGCGGAGGTCGATGAACACCTGATTCCCGTAATTCCGCGTGGTGAGGACCCACCCGTTCAGGGTGACGGTCTGCCCGATGTGGGATTCGCGGAGATCGTTACAGGTGTGAGTCCGCTGCCATTCGGCCATGAGAAACGCCCCGAGTACGTGTCGCGACAACACCGAGAAGGTGTGATTATACAGACCCCGGGAACCACGATCCGGTTCGGCGGGGTGGTTTGGAATGGGGCTTATCTTCGAGAGCCGCGACTGCCAAGGAGCGGCACTTCCCGAGGAAAGAGACTACCGGTTGTCGGAATACGCGGTGAAACGGGTGCGATTCTTCCCCGGTAGAGGCCGCTCCTTGGCAGTCGCGGCTCCTGATACAGGGCATGACAGGCAGGCATCACTGCGGGGTCAGTTTGAGCGGAAGCTTCTTCTGTTTGCGGAGGATGACGATTTCGAGTTCCTGCCCGGCCTTCTGCTGGCTCATGACGGCCATGTATCCGCCGATGTTTTTGACGGGTTTGCCGGCGATTTCGACGATGATGTCGCCGGCCTTGACGCCACCTTTCTCGGCGGCGCCGCCGGGGGAAACATCGTCGACGAGTACACCGCCGTCGGCGGACTCGTAGTTTCCGGGCATGATCCCGAGCTTGGGCATGGACATGGTCCGCGGTCGCGGGTTCGGGTCGGTCGGGTCTTCCCAGCCCCCCTTTGCGACCTGGTATTCCGGCCGATCCGTCGACGCCGCGTAGTGCGTCGCCAGGCGTTCGACCATCTCGATGACCTTCTTCACCCCCTTGAGGTTGATCTTGTCCGGGGTGTCGGTCGGCTTGTGGTAATCCCGGTGGGTTCCGCTGAAGAAGAAGAGGACGGGAATTTTCTTGCGATAGAACGAGTCGTGGTCGCTCGGCCCGGTGCCGGCGGCGATCTTGAGGAGCTTGAAGTCGAACTTCTTGTTGGTTTCCTCGACAAGCGGTTCGAGCCCCTTGGCGGTTCCGGTTCCGTAGACGACGAGCCGATCGCGGATCACTTTCGCGTCGGGGAGGGAAGCACCGGCGGGAACGCCTGCGATGCTGGCCAGTCGCACCAGGGCGGCGTCATCCTCGACGGCAACGACCCGGCCGATCATGTCCATGTTGATCATCAGCACCGTCTTGTCGAGCGGGAAGAGCGGCTCCTTCGTGTAGTGCTTGGAACCGAGCAGCGCGATTTCTTCGCCGGAGAACGCGAGGAAGACGATCCGCCGGCCGATGCGGTCCTTCATCGCTCCGAATCGGCGGGCGAGTTCGATCAGGCCGGTGGTTCCGGAGCCGTTGTCGTCGGCACCGTAGTGGACCTTCCCCTTGGAGTTCTTGTCGAGGCTGCCCCCTTGCTGGCCGCCGATGCCGAGGTGGTCGTAGTGGGCTCCGATGACGATTGTCTCATCGGCGAGCGGACCCTTTCCTTCCGCGATGGCGACGATGTTGCGGGCCGGGATTTTCGGGCGGACGACCGTCACCTCCGAGTCCGTGGTCCACCCCTTGAGGACGACCGATTGCGGGGTCAGGTCGGTGTCGATCGTCTTCTCGAGTTCTTCGAGGTTCTTGTCCTGTGTGGTCAGGAGTTTCTGCAGGGTGGCCCGGGTGATCTGGAAGACGGGGACGCCCTGGGCGTCCGACTGGGCGTAGCCGAAATCCATGAGGGGATCGGATTTCCCGTCCGAGGCGTGGTTGACGAAGATGACCCCGGCGGCCTTGTGCTTGACGGCGTTGGCGATCTTGGTCAGGAGCGAGGCGTGCGGGCTGCCGTTGACGTCGAAGGCGGGTTTTTTCGCACCAACCTGGGGCACCTTCCGGAGGACGATGACGAACTTGCCTTTGACGTCGAGATCGGCGTAGTCGTCGTATTTGGGTTTGTCCGAGGTGATGCCATAGCCGACGAAGACGAGGCCGCCGGTGGTTTTGCCGGCGGAGCTTTGGCCGGTCGGCGTGAAGTCTTGGCCGTACTTCAGGTCCAGCGTGGTGTCGTTGGGACCCGAGAATTTCAGCGAGTTCGGCGTGCCGAGCTTCGCGTTCCCCGCGATGTCGAACGGCTGGAAGTAGGAACCATCCTTCATCCCGGGTTTGAGGCCCGCCTCCTTGAACTGCTTCGCGATGTACTCGCCGGCCTTCTTGATTCCCTCGGTGTGGACGCCACGCCCCTCGCACTCCTCACCGGCGAGGTAGAAGATGTCCTTCTTCATCCGCTCGACGACGGGGTCGAGTTCGGCGGCACGGACGGGAATGGCACTCGTCAGGGTTCCGACGACGGTGAGGAACAAGAAAGGGTGGCGCATGGTTGCGGCAGGCTCGAGGATTGGACAGGGTGCTGCCCCATTGTAGCCTTCCCACCCGCGAGAGGTACACTTCACTCATGGACTCTCCAGAAACAGTTCCGAACCGGATCGCCTGCCCGTCCTGCCAGAAACCGCTCAACGTGCCGGTGGAGGCGGTCGGCCAGCCGGTCCACTGCCCCTTCTGCCAGGCGTCTTTTGCCGTCTCGACGGATGCGGACGGGAAACTGATCACGCCCGAAATCAGCCAACGGTTCGCGATCATCGGTGGAGTTCCCCGGCTGCTGGCGGCCCCGGGAATCGCCTTGCTCAGCGTCTGTTTCGCGGGGCTGATCCTCAACGGCGTGATGACCATCGAGTTGTCGACCCGGCCCGGAGCGGATCGGGAACTGGCCCGGAAGTGGGTGCAGGAACTGCAATCGCCGGGGGAACTGGAGGAACTTCGCGAGGCGGCGAAGCGGAAAAAGGACGACCCCAACCCACAGGAGAAGATTCCGACGCGGGTGGAAGAGCAGCAGGCGGACGCGATCGCGGCGGTGTGGGCACCGCTGATGCTGCCGATCCACGCGGGATCGCTGGCCCTGAGCGCGATTGCGACGCTGGGGGCGATGTGCATTCTGGCGGGGCGGTTCTACTGGTTTGCGATGTTCGGGTGCGTGGTCGCGGCGATCAACCTCAACTATCTCTGCTGCGTCCCCGGAGCGATCGCCGGGCTGTGGGCGTTCCTGTCCCTGACCCGCGACGAATCGCAGGTGTATTTCCGCCGGGCGAAGGCAGACCGGACCCCGTGACGTGCGGTCGCGGGGGAAGGTGCAATGTTAGCCGGAGGCGTCAGCGAGGGTAATCGATTGGATTTCTGACTCTTTCTGCCGCGTCGAGAGAATGCGGCCCTCTCCCGGATCTGGGAGAAGGCCGGGTCCGTGGTGGCCGTGGTCCGTGGTGGCCGTGGTCAGTGGTGGCCGTTGCCGTTCTTGAATCCGTTGCCGTTGTGGGCTCCGTTTCCGTTGGCAGCGAAGAGCGGGAGTGCGATCTTCGCGTCGGTGGTGCCGCCGTCGTTTCCTTCGGGAAGTTCCTCGCCGCCGCAGGTTTCCGCGGTGTCGGAGTTCTTCTTCCGTCGGGCGTGCCGCTCGTTTCCTTCCGGAATGATGGCGCTGCGGGTTCCCTGCACGAGGCTGGAAACGCCGCGGGTGATGGTCGGCTTGATGGTGTTGGGCTTGTCCTCGGCCTGGTAGCGAACGAGCATCCCCTCGAAGTTGCGGAGGACGACGGCGTCGTCGCTCATGCTGACCATGTAGTTGGGCATGAGCGGGATCTTGCCGCCACCGTGGGGGCTGTCGACGACGTAGGTGGGGATTCCGATGCCGGAGGTGTGGCCTCGGAGCCCTTCCATGATTTCGAGGCCCTTCCACACGCTGGTGCGGAAATGGCCGGCCCCGGTGACGGGGTCGCAGTGGAAGAGGTAGTAGGGTCGGACCTTGATCCGCAGCAGCCCGCGGAGAAGCCGACGCATCGTCTCGAGGTCGTCGTTGACGCCCTTGAGAAGCACGGAGTGGTTGTTGATCGGCATGCCGGCGCGAAGGAGCGTGCGGCAGACGCGGGCGGCTTCGGGGGTCACTTCCCGCGGGTGGTTGAAGTGGGTCTGGATGTAGACCTTCTCCGCCGCCGCGAGGGTGTCGACGAGTTCGTTGTCGTAGAGCCGTTGCGGCAGCGTCACCGGGACGCGGGTGCCGATCCGGATCACGTCGACGTGATCGATCTCCTTGAGGTTCTCCAGGTAGAAGCGGAGCTTGCTCAGCGGGAGGGTGAGCGGGTCGCCGCCGGAGATGATGACGTCGCGGATCGATTCCGTCTTGCGGACGTACTCGATCATCCGCTCGTCGTCCTTGCTGACGCCTTCCCAGCCGCCGCGGGTGAGCGTGGCGCGTTTCCGGGTGCAGTACCGGCAGTACATACTGCAGTTCGGCGTCGTGATGAGCAGGCAGCGGTCCGGGTATCGGTGGGTCAACCCGGGGACCGGCGAGTCCTTGTCCTCTTCGAGGGGGTCTTCGAGCTCGTAGCCCGAGACGTTGTCCCCTTCGAGCGGCGACGGGACCGACTGGAGTCGGATGGGGTCCGCGGGGTTCGCCGGGTCGATGAGTGAGAAGTAGTACGGCGGGATGGCGACTTTGTAGTCCCGTTCCAGGTTGCCGATCGCTTCCAGTTCTTGGGGTGTGAATGGAAGGAGGTGGCGGAGCTGGCGGACGGATCGGATCGAGTTCTGAGTCTGCCACCGCCAGTCGTCCCAGAGGGTGTCGGGGACGTTGTGCCAGGCGGGGTGGCGGCGAGGGGAACTCGGGGGCTCGTCGTCGTCGAACCCATTCGAGAAGGGATGGGGCAGCATGTGGGCCGCGTCGGGCTCGAACATACCGGAGGTGACCTCAGAGGTCAGGGTCCGGGACCACGGGAACCGCCCCGCGGGCCGGCGACGCATTCGTTTTCATCGATGCGATAAAAACGTGCATCATTAAAGACGAATCGTAACGCAGCATTTTGGAAAAACAAGCGGCCGCTGACAACTCGATGACACCATTCCCGGCTCCATCGGCTCCCTGCAACCACTCGCCGCGATCCGGTCACTTACGCATCGCTCGTGAACGAATCAAGCTGAGTCTACTTTTTCCCGCGCAAGCGCGCAATCCCTTCCTTCCCGATGAGCTCATCTCACTCCGGCATACCCAGCATCACGAACCCCGAAAGAAATTCCTGATTCACCCGATTTTTTTCGAGCCATTCCACCACATCGGCCCGCTTCTGGAAGAACGCCCACCCAGGTGGCTCGTAGGCGTAGCCGTTGACCGTCGGGATTCCCGTCATCGTCGCCGCCCACATCGCATCAACGGATATCGATACAGCATCGATCGGCGACACGCCCTCACCCACACGAACGTAACTGTAGAAACCCGTCACACCCGGATGGGCTCGCACCTTCTCCGCGGTTGCTTCCCGACGCGCCTGGGCTTCCGCGATCGAGTACCGCATCCCGTTCCACACCCCGTGGTCGATCGGCAACGTCGACTGGTCGATCGCGACGAGCAGAAGCAAACTCCCGGCAAGAAGCGTCTGCCTTCGCCAGCACTCGCACCGTTGCGAGAGGCGATCGATGCCAATACCCAGCGCGATTCCCAGCGGGAAGAGCAGCACGAGGATGACCCGGCTGACGGCTCGCATCGCGGACGCGCCGGGGATGTCGAAGGTGAGGCGATACGCCGTCACGCCCCAGAACTTCGCCGTCAGGAGAAGGAGGAGCATCACAGCAACTGCACCGACAGCCGCGAACCGGGTGCGAGAATCGGTGCTGGATCGGGCACCGCCGACGCACGCCAGCCCGAAGCTCAGCGCAAAAACGCCCGCCAACCCCGGGAACATCGCCTTCTCCGGCGCGAAATCGTCCCCGTCATCGGTCAGGCCCACCAGCGGTTGCCACTCTCGGGAAAAGACCGACGGCCGGACCCAACTCAGCGCGTCGGGCGTGATGAGCATCCGATACCCGAGCCCCTGCAACGCGACCCCCTGACTGGCCCGCAGGTGCGGCAGCACGAGCGGAAGCAGAAGCAATCCCGCTGCTGCCACCACACCCACGCGAAGCCCCGTGACCCGCCAGCCGGGTCGGAGAAGCTCGCGGGTCGGCAGGCTTCCCCGCAGGATCGCCGCTGCTGCCAGGCTCATCGCGGCGAGCAGGCCGACCGTGAAGTACCCGATGTAGATCGTGAAGTACAGCTGGCACACGACCGCCGCCGCCGTCAGGGCCATCCGCCAACTCCGCTTCGAAGTTCCATCTGCGGTGAGGAATTCCCACCACCACACCACCGCGAGAGGCACGAAGAACCGTGGGGTCAACTGGAAGTGGTTCTGGAACGAGACCACGGGCAGCGCGAACGCGAAGAGGTACGCTGCCGCCGCCGAGCCCGCCGCCCCCAGCCCAAGCCGTCGTGCCGCCCACCACGCGGACCAGAAGTTGAAGCTTCCCAGGAGCAGGAAGGTGATCTGGAAGGCGTGCTCGGGGTCGGCCCCGGTTCCCCGCATCGCCGCGTAGATCGGCAACGTGCCGATGTGGGCATCGGAACAGCCCATGACCCACCGGGCGGGGTACATGAACGGCGGGTGCCAGAACGCGACGGCATCGCCGCGAATCCAGCGGTAGCCGTGCTCCAGCATGACATTGTTGAAGCGGTTGTCCCCGAAATCGCCGGGAAGGGAGTCGAAGTTCCAGCCAACCGTCTTGAGGGGAACCTGGGAGAACCCGAACGCAAACGCAAGCAGGGCGACCGCGACGGCCGCCC
>CAZKIQ010000095.1:0-16429 GCA_964552815.1 uncultured Alcaligenaceae bacterium
ACGTTATCCGTGAGCCGGCCTTCCTCCATGATCTGGAGCAGCATGTTCCACACGTCCGGGTGGGCCTTCTCGATCTCGTCGAGCAGCACCACGGAGTACGGCTTGCGGCGGATCTTCTCCGTGAGCTGGCCGCCCTCTTCGTAACCGATGTAGCCCGGCGGGGCACCGACCAGCCGGCTCACGTTGTGCTTCTCCATGTACTCCGACATGTCGAGCTGCACGATGTTGTTCTCGTCGCCGAACATGAACTTGGCGAGCTGCTTGGCCAGCAGCGTCTTCCCGACCCCGGTCGGGCCGGCGAAGATGAACGACCCGATCGGCCGCTTCGGGTCCTTCAGCCCGGCCCGGCTCTTGCGGACCGCCTTGGCGATGGCCTTGATGGCCTCGTCCTGGCTGATAACGGTGCCGTGAAGCTCCTGCTCCATCTTGAGGAGCCGCTTCGTTTCGTCCTCGCCGACCTTCTTGAGCGGCACGCCGGTCATCTTCGAGACGACCTCGGCAATGACCTCGTCATCGACGACCCCGTCGGTTTCCTTGGCCTTCTCGCGCCATTCCTTGGTGGTCGATTCCTTCTTTTTCTTCAGTTTGTCCGCCTGGTCGCGGAGGGTGGCCGCCTTTTCGAAATCCTGGTCGGCGACGGCGGCTTCCTTCTCCTGGTTCAGCTTCTCGATCTGCTCGTCCAGTTCCTTGAGGTCTGGCGGCCGGGTCATCGCCTTGAGTCGGATGCGGGCACCCGCCTCGTCGATGACGTCGATCGCCTTGTCCGGCAGGCACCGGCCCGAGATGTACCGCTCGCTGAGGTCCACGGCGGACTTGAGTGCACCGTCGGTGATTTGCACCCGGTGGTGCGCCTCGTAACGGTCTCGCAAGCCCTTGAGGATCTCGACCGCCTCTTCCTTGGAGGGCGGGTTGACGATGATCTCCTGGAATCGGCGGGCCAGGGCGGCGTCCTTCTCGATGTACTTGCGGTACTCGTCGAGGGTGGTGGCACCGATGCACTGGATTTCGCCACGGGCCAGGGCCGGCTTGAGGACGTTCGACGCGTCGATCGCCCCTTCCGCACCCCCCGCACCGACGAGCGTGTGAAGTTCGTCGATGAAGAGGATGGTGTTCTTGGCCCGACGGACCTCGTTCATGACGGCCTTGATGCGTTCTTCGAACTGGCCGCGATACTTCGTGCCGGCGACCATCATGGCGAGGTCGAGGACGACGAGTCGTTTGTCGCGGAGGAGTTCGGGGACGCTGCTATCGACGATGAGCTGAGCGAGCCCTTCGACGATGGCGGTTTTGCCGACGCCGGCCTCACCGAGGAGGACGGGGTTGTTTTTGGTCCGCCGGGACAGGACCTGGATGACGCGTTCGATCTCGTTGGCTCGCCCGATGACCGGGTCGAGCTTACCCTGTCGGGCGAGTTCGGTCAGGTCGCGGCCGAAGCTGTCGAGAGCGGGGGTTTTGGATTTTTGACGGCCGGTCCGCTCACCGGTTCCGCCGCCACCGCTCGGTTCGTTCTCGTTCGGCATGGGATTGTGCCCCAGCAGGTTCAACACTTCTTCCCGAACATCTTCGAGCTTGAGCCCCAGATTCATGAGGACCTGGGCGGCGACGCCCTCCTGCTCGCGAAGGAGGCCGAGCAGCAGGTGCTCGGTGCCGACGTAGTTGTGGTTCAGGTTCCGAGCCTCCTCGATGGAGTACTCGATCACCTTTTTGGCCCGGGGTGTGTGGGGAAGCCGGCCCATGACGACCTGCTCACCCCCCGCCCCGGGCTGGACGATCCGCTCGACTTCGATGCGAATCTTGCGGAGGTCCACATCCAGGTTTTTGAGGACATTCGCCGCGACCCCGGACCCTTCCTTCACCAGCCCAAGCAGAATATGCTCGGTGCCGATGTATTCGTGGTTGAAGCGCTGGGCTTCCTGGTTAGCCAGCTGCATCACTTTCCGGGCACGGTCGGTAAATCGCTCGTACATCGAAACCGTCTCCGGCTGTCGGGCCGATCGACCGGGCGAAGACCCAGGCGATCGTCGCCGATTGGCCCCGAGGGAGTTAGAGGCGTCATCGAAGGGGGCGGGGCCGAGGCCCCCTCTTCACGTTTCCCGCCGGCGGGCATTCCTCCTCAACTGCCATCATACGCCCACCGTTCCGCGGGGCCAATTCACTTGACCCCGTACCGTCCTGTCTTCCCTCTCGCCTGAAGGGGTCGCTCGAACCAGGTCGCGGGTGATGGAGGAACCCCGCTAACTTGAGCCTCTCGAGCGGACGCTTCCGAACGGGCTCGAACAGTGAGAGAGTGGGAGGGGGACAAAGGACTCGCGAATCTGCGGAATTCTAGGCGGGGTTCGAAAACGGGTCAAGGCGAGTGCCCGCACCCGCGTTGGATCTGGTCGAGCAGAAACACCTTGATATGGGGTTCGCGAACGTAATCAATGGGCCCGATGTGCTGCAGAAAGAGTCGTGCGTAGAGAAAATCGTTGCGTCGTGGGGCGGGCCGAAACTGTCGGAGGATGAGATCCTGATCAAACCGATCGAGGAGGCCTCTTCCGGTCACCTTGTCAACGGCCACGGGGGGATTGGCACCCCGGACTCGGCGCGGGGTGGGAAACCGTACGGTTCGCCTGACAGTGGACCGACGCCGCCCGATTGCGGGACGCGCTTCAGACACGTCCCCGTCCGCTGCAAAACGTCGTCTTCCTGGCCGGGGGGGACGTGCGACCACGGGTCGGGGCGGCAAGCCTGACGTCGGCCTTCCTCGAACAGTTTCCGCATTTCCTTGGGATCGAAATCCGTGGCCGATTTTGGGGCCGGGAAGTCCTGCGGAATCGCCGACAGGTTGTATCGCATCCCCTCCAGGGCCGACGCGGCATAGACCTTCACGAGATCCGACCGCGTCTGGGCGTAGATCAGCGAGGTGACGCTGCTCCCGGCGATCGCGAGCATCCACCGGCGTACCGGGTCGGGGTCGGCGTACACCTTCCCCGCGAGAAGGACGTACACATCCGAGCCGTACAGCGAGCCGGCCGGCGTGTCGCGAAGTTGCGGCGGAATGTGCGGCGGGCGATAGAAAACGGCCTGGGTCGCACCCCCGTCGATGTGCCGTTCCACGAAGCACTGACCATCGATGGAAACCGGAATCTTCACCGGTGGAAAGAACCCCGGGATCGCTGCGGAGGCGAGGAGGACGTCAATAAACAACTGCCGGGATTCCGGCGTCCCCCGGCTCGCGATCGCCCCCATGTCCCAGACGACGGGCCGACGGGATTCCAGGTCCGTCGTCCCGATGTAGAGCCGGCGACCCCGGGCATGTTCCGCCGCCACCCGCTGCAGATTTTCCGGCGTCGCCAGTCGCTCGATCTGCTTCCGCAACCGCGAATTGTCCGCAAACGACTCGGAAATCAGGGCGTGCGGGGTCACCTTGAGGCGGTACAGGTCGCGGTTCCCCAGCGTGGTGTAGACTCGCACGAGTTCCGGGTCGAAATCTTGCCCCACGAACGCCATCCCGGCAATGAGGGATCCGGTGCTGACGCCGGTGACCACGTCAAATTCCGGCCGGGTGCCTGTCTCGGTCCAGCCCACCAGGAATCCGGCACAGTACGCACCGTAGGCTCCGCCGCCGGAAAGGACCAGGACCGATCGCTTCCGGGGAACCGTCCCATCTGCCGGCTTCCTGGCCTGACGGACAAGTTCCGCGGTTTCGATGAGTTTCTGCATCGGGGCGGGCGGGTCCGTCGCGAATGCGTCCGGATCGCGGAGGTTGGAGGCGTCGATCCCCGCCCGGGTTGGTGTGTGTGGCGGTCGCAACGGAATGCACCCCACCGCGAGGGCCAGGATGGCGATTCCACCCCCGAGCCCGAAGCGAAGGCGGAAGCCGATCCAAGAATGGAAGGTTCTTTCCCGCACGCTATTTCCCCGAGGGAATCGTGGGGATTGGCCCCTGCTTGGAGGGCATCGGGCCCCGCGTTTGCGGCGGCTGACCCGGGTCCGCCTTCTGGATTCCGAGCCGCACTCCGGTCCGGGATCGCAACTCGTCCCCCGGCGACCCGCCCGGCGGTACCGTCGAGAAAACCTTCCCTTCCCGCGCCAGCCGGGCCCCCTCCTCGAACATCCGCGTCATCTCGACGGGGTCGAAGTCCGTCCCGCTCGACGTCACCTTGAAGTCCGGCGGAATCGCGGCCACGAAATAGTTCATGCCCGTGAGCATCGTCAGCGTAAAGAGCCGGACCAGATCCCCGCGGGTCACCGAGTAGATCAGGTTCGACACCGACGCCCCCGCCACCGCCAGCGTCCGCGGCCGCACGCCCTCCGGGTCCGGATAGATCTTCCCGGCGACGATGATGTAGAGGTTCGAGCCGTACAGCGTCTGCGTCCCGAAACTCTCCCGCTTGCTCGGCGGAACATGCGGTGGCCGGAAGAACACCGCCGACGACACCCCGCCATCGACGTGCAATTCCTGGAACAGCATCCCGTCGATATCCACGGTGATCGGCACGGGGGGGAAGAACCCCGGAATCGCCGAGGACGCCATCAGGATGTCGATGAACAATCCTCGTGCCCCCGGCGTCATCCGCTCCGCGATCGCCCCCATGTCCCACACCACCAGCCGTTTCGTGTCGAGGTTGGTCGTCCCGACGTACAGCCGGCGACCCTTGGCATGTTCCGCCGCGATCCGGGCCATGGTGTCGAACGAGATCAACCTCTCGACACGCCGCCGAAGCGGAAGGTTGCTCGCAATGGACATGGAGAAGAGGGATCGGATCGTGCGACGATACTCGAAGACATCCTTGGTCCCGTACATCGTCGCCTGCTCGCGGATGGTGCAGTCGAATTCCGGGCCGAGGAACGCGAACGGTGCCACCAGCGCCCCGGCCGAAATCCCCGTGACGACATCGAATTCCGGCCGCTTCCCGGATTCCGTCCATCCCACGAGCACACCGGAAGAGAACGCACCGTACACCCCACCGCCGGACAGGGCGAGAATATTGTACTTTCGCTCCGGCATCCGCGTGGGTTTGCGGCTTTCCCGGATCGTGTTCGCGACCCGAACCAGTTCCTCCGCCGTCAACGGATTGAGGGACTCGGCCGGATCATCGCGATCGATGATGTCCGACGGAGACGCACCCGGCGGCAGCGGGACCGGACGTTGCGGCCCCCGCGTGGCACAGCCAACGAGCGCAATTCCCACGACTGCCAGCCATCCCCCGAGACGGCATAACCCGGCCGACATCGCGTTCCCCTCAAGATGCGGTGCGAACAAACGCGAGCCCATACCCGCCCCCGGCGATTCCTGCAAGCACAAGAATTCCCGGAAGGGGCTCGGGTCGGAATCACACGCAACGGCGGGCCGCGAGTTGGCCGGTGTCCCGGGCGATCGTCAGGGTGAAGGTTTCCAGGTCCAGGCAGTTCTCGTCCTTCCCGAACGGATCCTCCGTCTCGACGCTCGCCTCTTCCATGCCGAACAATCCGAGGGAAACGATCGCCATCAGCAACGGCGACCACCAGCCGCACCGCTCGGCCAGCACCAGGGGAAGCGTCAGCAGATACGCGAGCATGAGTTGCTTGATCATCGACACATACACGAACGGCATCGGCGTCTTCTGGATCTTCTCGCAGCCACCCTGGGCATCGACCATCCGCGAGAGCAACTCCTCCATCGTGCGAACCATCATGGGGTCGATGGTGCCTGCCCGCTGCTCGCGGACGATCCACGCGGAAATCCCCGCCGCCACCGCTGTGGGCTGGTTCCCGAACCGATCCGCATTGGCGAGGATGTTTTCCGGCAGGTACACCGCCGCCTCGGAAAGATCCCGCGAACCATGCAGCGATTGCCGCAACGTGATGACGTACGCAGTGACGAGCCCCGCGAGTTCTACGCCGTTCTCCGTGTGAGCCACCCCAACCCGCACCAGGTTTCGGCTGCAGTTGATCAGCATCCCCCAGTGCGATCGGCCTTCCCAGTACCGGTTATTCGAACCATTCATGCGGAACACAATCAGGAACCCGAGCAGCGACCCCAGCACCGCGTGGGCGACCGGGTCGAGCGAGATCAGTTTGTGCTCGTTGAACCATCCGAGATAGTTCCCGATTTCCAGCACGAGAAGCAGGACCACGGCGTAAAGGGTGAAGATGGCGATCCGGCCGACGGCCCGCGGAAGTGCCGTCCCCCGCCGGGACAGCACGGTCGACCACCAGCTGTAGCGGTTGTACTTGATCATGCCGGGTGTTTTATGGGAGACGCGTTGGAGGATCCCGGGAAAGAGCAAACCCCCGGATTTCCGGAGGTTTGCGAGGAGTTTCCGAGTCGCAAACTGGCTTCGGTCACTTATCCCGTTTCACGTCGCCGAGGGCGGCCTGGGCGGCGGCGAGGCGGGCGATCGGCACCCGGAACGGCGAGCAAGAGACATAGTCCATGCCGATACCGTGACAGAAGACGACGGAATCCGGGTCGCCGCCGTGCTCGCCGCAGATCCCGACCTTGAGATGCTGGTTGTGCTTCGCCTTCCGGGAATCCCGGCCCTTCTGGATCCCGATTTTCATCAACTCGCCGACCCCGCCAAAATCGATCGTCTGGAACGGGTCGATCGGCAGGATCTTGTCCCGAAGGTAGGTCGGCATGAACCCCTTGATGTCGTCCCGGCTGAAGCCGAACGTCATCTGAGTGAGGTCGTTCGTGCCGAAGCTGAAGAACTCGGCCTCGGTCGCGATCTGGTCGGCCGCGATGCACGCCCGCGGAAGTTCGATCATTGTGCCGATCTGGTACTCGACCTTCACCCCCGCCTTGGTCATGCACTCTTCCGCAACGGCGATCGCCCGTTTCTTGAGGATGACCAGTTCCTCCAGCACCCCGACGAGCGGGATCATGATCTCGGGAAGGACGCTCCCGCCCTTCTTCTTGACCTCGATGGCGGCCTCGATGATCGCCCGGACCTGCATGTCGCCGATTTCCGGGAAAACCAGCGGCAGCCGGCAGCCGCGGAACCCCATCATCGGGTTGAATTCGTGCAGTTCGTCCACCCGGGCGCGGATTTCCTTCGGCGTCACGCCCAGCTGCGCCGCGACTTCCTCGGTTCCCTTCACGTTGTCGTGATGCGGGAGGAACTCGTGCAGCGGCGGGTCGAGGAGGCGAATTGTGACGGGGTAACCGTCCATCGCCTCGAAGATGCCGACGAAGTCCGCTTTCTGGAACGGCTCGATCTTGGCGAGTGCCTTCTTCCGGCCCTCCTCGGTGGTGGAGAGAATCATTTCGCGGACGGCGGTGATGCGGTCTTCGCCGAAGAACATGTGCTCGGTTCGGCAGAGGCCGATCCCCTCGGCCCCGAATTCGCGGGCCTTGAGGGAGTCCGCCGGGGTGTCGGCGTTGGTGCGGATCTTGAGTTTCCGGGCCTTGTCTGCCCACGCCATCAGGGTGGCGAAGTCGCCGGACATGCTGGGGGGAATCGTCTCGACCTTGCCGATCATCACGTCGCCGGTGGTGCCGTTGATCGTGAGGAAGTCGCCGGCCTTCACGACCGTCCCGGCGATGGTGACGGTCTGCGCGGCCTCGTCGATCTTCACCGCCTCGCAGCCGACGACGCACGGCTTGCCCCACCCGCGGGCGACGACGGCGGCGTGAGAGGCCTTCCCACCGGTGCTGGTGAGAATCCCCTTGGCGACGTGCATGCCCGCCACGTCTTCCGGCGACGTTTCCTTCCGGACGAGCAAAATCGGGGCGCTGGGGTGCTTCTCGGCGTATTCCTTCGCTTCCTGAGCGTTCAGAATCACCATCCCGCTCGCACCGCCGGGGCTGGCGGCGATCCCCTGGGCGACCGGCTTGATCTTCGACTTCGGGTCGAGTTGCGGTTGCAGCAGGTGGTTGAGGGAATCCGGGGCGACCCGTTTGACGGCGGTGGTTTCGTCGATCAGGCCTTCCTTCACCATCTCGACGGCGATGCGGACGGCGGCGGTGCCGGTGCGTTTGCCGGACCGCGTCTGGAGCATGTACAGGGTGCCGTCTTGCACCGTGAACTCGATGTCCTGCATGTCTTTGTAGTGCTTCTCCAGCGCGGACCGGATGTCCATGAGCTGGGCGTAGACCTTGGGCATTTCCGAGTCGAGCTTGGCGATCGGTTCCGGGGTTCGGATGCCGGCGACGACGTCTTCGCCCTGGGCGTTGATGAGGTAGTCGCCGTAGAAGACGTTCTCACCGGTGTTGGGGTCGCGGGTGAAGGCGACGCCGGTGCCGGAGGTTTCGCCCATGTTGCCGAAGACCATCGCCTGCACGTTGACGGCCGTGCCCTTGAGGCCGGTGATGCGTTCGATTCGGCGGTATTCGATGGCCTTTTTGCCGTTCCAGGAGTTGAAGACGGCGTTGATCGCGAGGTAAAGCTGCTTCTTCGGGTCCTGCGGGAAGTCGTCGCCGACGTGCTTCTTGTAGACGGCCTTGTACTTTGCGACGAGTTCCTTGAGGTCGTCAGCGGTCAGTTCGGTGTCGAGCTTGACGCCTTTCGCTTCCTTCATGTGGTGGATCTGGTGCTCGAAATCCTCGTGTTCGCAGCCCATGGCGGTGGAGCCGAACATGTCGATGAGCCGGCGGTAACTGTCGTAGGCGAAGCGGGGGTTGCCGGTCTTCTTGGCAATTCCAACGACGGAGGCGTCGGTCAGGCCGAGGTTCATTATGGTGATCATCATCCAGGGCAAGGAGATGGCGGCGCCGGAGCGGACCGAGACGAGCAGCGGGTCGGACGTGTCGCCGAACTTCTTGCCGAAGGTGGCTTCGACCTTTTTCAGGGCCTCATCGATCTGGGGGATGGCCTCTTCGGGGATCTTCTTGCCGTGGTCGTAGTAAGCGGCGCAGACTTCGGTGGTGATGGTGAAGCCGGGGGGCACGGGGATGCCGATCTTGCACATCTCGGCGAGGTTGGCCCCTTTTCCGCCGAGGAGTTCCTTTTGCTTGCCGTCGCCGTCCGCGGTCTTGCCGCCGAAGAAATAAACGTGCTTGGTGCTCATGTTTTCCTGATCCGTAGAGAGAACCCGCGGCGGCCCGCGGACCATGTTCGTGGAGTGTTCTACAAACGGAACGGAAGGCCGGCAAACGCAGTGATGCGGGTTGGAACGCCGGGGAGTGCTCGCAGGCCTCGTCGAGACAAACTTCGGTTCCTGGCGGTCGTTACCCAACCGTTACACCCGACGCTGGGAATCCAAACCGGACTCTGGTACGTCTGGAAGGGGAGGGAGACCGCGCACCCGGGTGGAGTTCTGACATGCGGGCATCGACAATCGGATTCGTCGTCGTAATCGGCTTCGCAGGTTCGACTTCCGCGGCCGATGCGAAACCCGAGCTGGCCAAGAAAGCAACCGAGATCCTCCGGGCGAACTGCTACCGCTGCCACGGGCAGGACGGCGTCGTCGAGGGGGGGCTCAACTATGTCCTCGATTTCGAGAAGCTCATCGCCCGACGGAAGATCATTCCGGGAAATCCGGTCGGTTCCCCCCTGATTCGCCGAATCACCAGCGACACGATGCCCCCCGCCGGCGAGAAGCCCCGGCCGACGGAAGCGGAAATCGAGATTCTCAAGGAGTGGATTCGCGACGGGGCGAAGCCGGTGTCGCCAACACCGGCCCGCCCACAAATCGCCGCCAGCGAGGTGCAAGGTTACATCCTCGCCGACCTGGAAAAGATCGAACGCCGAGCCCGCCGATTCCACCGCTACTTCACGCTGACGCATCTCTCCAACGCCGGCTTGTCCGACGACGAACTCCAAACCTACCGCAACGCCCTGGCGAAGCTGGTCAACTCGCTCTCCTGGCACCCAACGATCCGCGCCCCGGAACCGATCGACCCGGGGAAAACGATCTTCCGCATCGACCTCCGCTGGTACATGTGGGACGCCACCATCTGGAACCGCATCCTGCAGGACTACCCGTACGGAATCCTCGACGATTCCGCGATGGCGAAGGCGGTGATGATCGGGACGGGAACGAAGATGCCGGCGGTTCGCGCGGACTGGTTCATCGCCACCGCGTCCCGGGCACCGCTGTACTACGACGTGTTGCAGATGCCCGGAAACCTCGCCGAGCTCGACCGCACCTTGCGGATCGACGCGCAGGTCAACATCCAGCAAGAACGGGTGATGCGCGTCGGCTTCAACGGTTCCGGGATCGCCCGCTCCAATCGCATTCTGGAACGGCACGACTCGGTCCACGGCGCGTACTGGCGAACCTACGACTTCGACGAGGTGCCGCAAAACCTGATCGAACGCGGGAACCTCCAGGCGGATCGGCGGAACATCTTCTCCTTTCCGCTGGGGCCGGGGCTCGTCGAGACCCCCTTCACGCACGCCGGGGGGGAGGTGATCTTCGCGTTGCCCAACGGGTTGCACGCCTACTACCTGGTCGACTCGGTCAACGCGCGGATTGACAAGGGCCCGATCCGTCTGGTGTCGGACCCGAAGCGGCCGGACCGCTCCGTGGAAGCCGGGGTGTCGTGCATGTCGTGCCACATCACCGGCATCCTGCCCAAGGGGGACCAGATCCGGGACCACCTGGCGAAGAACCCCAAGGCGTTCTCCCGCACCGATGCGGACCTGATCAAGGCACTGTACCCGGAGAAGGAAACGTCGCTGGCGAAAATGGCCGACGACGCCAAGGCCTACGCCGCCGCCATCGCCAAAACCGGCGGGAAAATCACCCGTTTCGAGTCCGTCAGCACCATCACCCTCAAATACGAGGCAGACCTCGACCTTCCCCTCGCTGCCGCGGAGGTCGGAGTTTCCCCCGAGGAACTCCGCAAGAAAATCGACCAGTTCGAGCCGCTCGGAAAGAGTCTCGGAGCGCTCCGCGTCGAAGGAGGGACCGTCGCCCGGCAGGTGTGGCTCCAGACCTTCGGCGATCTCGCTCGCGATCTCCGGCTCGGCACCCTCTTCTCCGCCAATGCCAACGGCGGCCTCACCACTGACAACACCGCCGAGTCCGACCCCCTCGAAGCCCAGGGGAACGTCTCGAACATGACCGTCTTCTCCCCCGACGGTCGGCGGGCCCTGATCGCCTCCGCCGACCGCAGCGTCCGGGTCTGGGACGTGGAGCGGGCCATCGACAGCAAGCGACTCATCGGCCACAGCGGATCCGTCTGGGCCGTCGGCTTCTCCGGGGATGGCAATCGCGCCATTTCCGGCGGAATCGACGGTGCCGTCCGCGTTTGGGATCTCGCCACCAACAGCACCACGGAAATCAAGCGGCTCGACGGCCACACCACCCTCGTCACCGGCGTCGCCCTTTCCCCGGACGGCACCAAGGCCCTCTCCGTCGGCTACGACGGCACCGTCATCTGGTGGAATGTCGAGACCGGCAAGGAAATTCGCCGCAAAGAATGGCCCAACCGCTACGCCCACGCCGTCGACTACTTCCCCGGCAAGAAACTCGCCGCCATCGCACTCGATCGGCAGGTCGTGATCTGGAACGTCGCCACCGGGGACGTCCTCAAGCAGTGGGATGCCCACGAAAAAGCGGTCACCACAATCCGCTTCGCCGAGAACGGCCGGGTTCTGCTCACCGGCGGCGACGATCGCCTCGTCAAGGTCTGGAACGCCGAGACGGGTGCGGAAGTCGCGAAACTCGCCGGCCACGAGGGGAGTGTCCGCGGGGTGTCACTCAAGCCCGGCGGCCGCTGGCTTCTCTCCGCCTCCTCCGACCGCACCGTCCGCCTCTGGGACTTGTCGAAGAAACGGGAAGTCGCCGCCTTCCGCAAGCACGACGCCCCCGTCCTCACCGCCGAGTTCCTCCCCAGCGGCACCCGCACCGTCTCCGGCGACCGCGACCTCACCAACAAGGTCTGGGACATCTCGAAGTTCCTCACCGGCTCCGCGACCACCGTCCTCGTCCCGCCCCCGCCACCAGACAAGATTCCGATGGCGAAGGACTGACGCGTCGCGGAAGTTTCGATTTTCTCGGCAACCTTCTGTAACCGGCTCGATCCGGGCGGGTTGGACTCTCAGCGGCGACCATCTCACACGAACCTCCCACTGGCCGGGAAGTTCCCGATGGAGTCGACGCGGCAGTTCCACCCCCGTCCGATCCACGAACCGGAAGTCAAAACATGACGCTGTTCCGAGCCATCCTCGGGACGACGATGCCCCTCGTCGTCTCTGCCTCCGTCCTGGCCGCTGATCCAGGCACCACCCCGCCACCGGCCCCCACCCCCAAGACCATCACCGTCGGCGGCACCGCCACCACTACGCTGCCGAGTGGAAAGGAAGTCTCCCGCGACGGTTCAACCACGCTCGAGAAAGGCGTCGTCACCCGGAGTGACACGGTCACCGGACCCAACGACAAGCAGGCGACCAAGTCCACCACCACCACCCGCGACGGCAATTCGACCACCACAACCGGCACGATCACCGGACCCAACGGGAAAAACGCCACCATCAATGGATCCGCAACCAAGGACGGAAACACGGTCACCTCCGGACGCACCGTGACCGGCGAGGACGGCAAGTCCGTTTCCCGAGACGCGACCATCACCAAGGACGGTAACACCCTTACCCGCGAGGCGACGACCACTCTTCCCAACGGAAAAACAGTCACACGCGAAAGCACCGCCACCAAGGACGGCAACACCGTCACCCGCGAGGCGACGACCACTCTTCCCAACGGCAAGGAAGGGACGAAGTCGACCACCAGCACCCGCAACGGGAACACTGTCACCACGACGGGAACTCGGACTGGTCCGAACGGGAAGACCGGTACCATCGACGGCACCGCCACCAAGAACGGCAGCACCGTCACAACCAATCGCAGCCTCACGGGCGAGAACGGAAAAGCCGTCAACCGCCAGGGAACCGCGACCCGCGACGGCAACACGATCAACCGGAATGCGACACTCACCGGGCCCGGCGGCAAGTCCGCCAACTCGACGGGCACCCTCAACCGGGCGTTCCAGGGGAATGGTGGTCCCCAACCGCAGCGGGGCGCTCGTGCTGCCGGTCCTGGCGTTGAGAATCGCCCTCGCGCTGGCGGTCGAGGGGCTGGAAACGGCCTCCCAGGTCTCCCCGCCGCACCGCAAGGTCTGAATCGGCCCCAACCCGGAGCCCAGATGCCCCATGCACCGGCGGGTCGAACTCCCCGGGGAGGGGCAGCAGGCCGGCCTCGCGGACGGTGAAGTTGCCAGCCAATTCTTGAACCTCGGGCGCGGTCGCGGTAGGCTGCACATTCCGCCGACTTTCCTTTCGCCCCGAGGTTCTCCCCGTGCGTCGCCTGCTCACCGCCGCCTTTCTGACCGCCGGTCTGGCCGCAACCGCCCTCGCCGACAACTGGCCGCAATGGCGGGGCCCGAAAAACGATGGACATTCCGCCGAGAAAAACCTTCCCACCGAGTGGGGCGGCGAGGTCAAATTCGTCGAGAAGGAAATCGACGGCCGCAAACGCAAGGTCGCGGACGGGTTCGTCGGCACGCCGAAAAACATCCTCTGGTCAGCCCCCCTCCCCGGCCGCGGCTCCTCCACCCCGATCGTCTGGGGTGACCGCATTTTCCTGACGGCCCAGGAAAAGAAGGATATTCTCCTCCTGTGCATCGGGACCGACGGCAAAGAAAAGTGGCGGAAAAAGCTCGGCACCAGCGCCAAGGAATCCTATCGCGGCAGCGAAGGGGATGACGCCTCCGCCTCCTGCACCACCGACGGCAAGCACATCTGGACCTTCATCGGCACCGGCGGACTCTTCTGCCACGACCTCGACGGCAACGAGGTCTGGAAGGAAGACCTCCAAAAATACGGGAAATTCGCCATCCAGTTCGGCTGCCACTGGACCCCCGTCGTCTTCGGCGACCACGTCTACCTCCAGGTCATGCACCGCAACGCCCAACTCGTCGTCTGCCTCAAGAAGGACACCGGCAAAGAGGTGTGGAAGGTCGAACGCAAGGGGTACAGCAAGGGGGAAAGCCCGGACACCTACGCCTCCGCGTTCCTGTGGGAAGGCGAAGGCGGCCCGCTTCTAATCGTCCACGGCAACGATTACTGCACCGCCCACCGCCTCGCCGATGGTTCCGAGGTCTGGCGGGTCGAGGGATTGAACCCGACCTCGAACGGAGCCTGGCGGTTTGTCTCGTCCCCCCTCGTGACCCCGAACCTGATCGTGGTTCCGTCCTGCAAGAACGGCCCGACGGTCGGCCTCAACCCGGTCGGAGCCAAGGGGAAGATCGATGAGGAAAACCCGGCGGAACTCTGGCGGCACAAGGCCACCCCCGACGTCGTCGCCCCGCTGCTGGTCGATGACGTCGTCTACCTCCTCCGCGACGGCCCGATCACGGCTCTCGATGCGAAGAAGGGGACCGTCCTGTACCAGGACAACGTCTCGAAGCAGATCCACCGGGCCCACATGGTGACGGCCGACGGAAAGATCTACATCCTCGGACGGGAAGGGGCCGTCGACGTGATCCAGGCCGGGAAAACGTTCAAGAAGATCGCCACCAACTCGCTCCCGGACACGTTCTACGCCTCGCCGGCCATCGCCGACGGACGCATCTACTTCCGCGGATGGGGCCACCTCTGGGCAATCGGAACGAAGTGAGTCGCAAACTCGCCACGATTCTGGGATCTCCTGGTCATCCGCCGGCAGGTCCCAGAATCGTGCGGTGACACTGGCCTGTCACTTGTTCTTCGGCGGGTCCTTCTTCTCCGCGTCGACCACCAGCAACTGCGACGGAAGCGTCACCGCGATTTGCGGCTGCTCCTGGTATAGGCTCACCCACCCGCCCACCACCACGCGCTTCCCCTCGTACATCTTCGCGATCTCTTCCGGCTTCTTCGTTCCCCACTTCCCGAAGTCGCTGCTGGAAATCAGGACCTTGAAGCACTTCCGGTAATCCTTCCCGAGGTTGAGCAAGAGCATCCGGTTTCCCTTGGGCACGAACGATGACACCACAGTGCCGTCGACCAGCACGTCTTTCCCCTCGCGGTCGGTGAGGGCCTTCAGATCGGTCGCCGGGGTGACGGTTTGCCCCTGGAGGTCGTCCGGGGTTAGCTTGAAGGGAAGGTCGGGGCGGAGGGCTTCCTTCAAGACCGACTTCGGGCGGGCGGTCTGGGCCTTGTTTTCCGAGTCGTACTTGTCGTCGGACGAGTTCGAGGCCGGCGACTGGGCGAGCAACGGAGCCGCGAGTGCGAGGAACAGCAGCGGGGCGAATCGACGCATCGAGGAACCTCGGGGAAGCGGTGGCGAGGCGGAATCGGGAAAAGCACTGACACCATCTCGGGCACCGCTTCCGTTGGGGAGCGCGGGGCCGGGGATGGTGTCAGAGGTAGGGAAAACCGCCGATCCGGGCAGGTTACTCCTTCTCTTCGCCCTCGCCGGGCATCTGGATGAGGAGGCCGCCGGTGCCGGTGCCGCCGCGGAGTTCGCGTTTGCCTTCCGGTTTGGCGTCGGGCTTGGGCGTGCGGGCTTCCGGTGGGCCCTGGGTCAGGTCGTCGGGGATGTCGTCCGGGACGGTCGGGTCATCGACGTTCCGCCGGCTCAGGCCGATCTTGCGTTCCTTGGCGTCGACACGGAGGACCTTGACCTCGATGTCGTCGCCGACCTTGACCACTTCTTCGGGGCTTTCGATCTTGTCTTCCGAGAGTTCCGAGATGTGGAGCAGGCCTTCGAGGCCCTGTTCGAGTTCGACGAAGACGCCGAAATTTGTGAGTTTCGTGACCTTTCCGGAGACTTTCTGGCCGGGCTGGTACCGGCCGGGGATGTCCCCTTCCCACGGATCGTTGGCCATCTGCTTGAGGCCGAGGGCGATCCGCTTGCGTTCCTGGTCGACGCTCAGCACCTGACAGGTGAGCTTCTGCCCCTTCGCGACGACTTCGGAGGGGTTCGAAACCTTGCGGACCCACGACATGTCCGAGACGTGGAGCAGGCCGTCGATCCCTTCTTCGATCTCGATGAAGGCCCCGTAGCTGGTGAGGTTGCGGACGACGCCGGAAACCTGGGTGCCGGGGGGGTACTTTTTGGCAACTTCGTCCCACGGGTTCGCCGTGCACTGCTTCATGCCGAGCGAAATTTCCTTCTTGTCGTGGTTGATATTGAGGACCTGCACCTCGACCTTGTCGCCGGTGCTGACGACTTCGCTCGGGTGGCTGATCCGCTTGATCCACGACATTTCGGAGATGTGGACGAGCCCCTCGATGCCGGGTTCGAGTTTGACAAACGCCCCGTAGGGCATGATGTTGACGACCTCGCCCTGATGGCGAGTGTTGACCGGGTACTTGGTCTCGATGTTCTGCCAGGGGCTCGGCGTCTTGTGCTTGAGGGAGAGTGCAATCTTCTCCTTGTCGCGGTCGATGCCGAGGATGTAGACCTCGAGTTCCTGGTCGATCTTGACGACTTCGTGGGGGTTGGTGACGCGGTGCCAGCCCATGTCGGTGATGTGGAGCAGGCCGTCGATCCCGCCGAGGTCAACGAACGCGCCGAAGTCGGCGATGTTCTTGAC
>CAZKIQ010000096.1:0-16044 GCA_964552815.1 uncultured Alcaligenaceae bacterium
CGGGAATCCGAGAAATCCCGATTCTGGTTTTCGGGAGGGCGAGGCTCCTGCCGAGCCGAGATCCGTGTACCCTCGTCGATTGCGGGCGTCCAGTGGGAATTCCGAGCTTTTCCAGACTGCGAGGTCGGAGTTGATTCGCTTTCCCAGTCGGGTTATCTTCTCGCACGACTGTTGCCGGGTTGCGGCTTCCGCCCCAGTCCGACTCACGGAGGAAATGCCATGTTTGCACGACGCCCGATGCTTGCCGCGATGGCCGCGGTTGCGGTGGTCGCGATCCCGACGGTGGCCCGCGCAGAATACATCGTAGACAACTTCACGACGCCGGATTCCAACACGACCTTCGCCATCACCTCGGCGGGGACCAACCCGTACACCCGGTCGGATACCCTTTCCACCGGGACATCGATGGAACGGACCCGGGATCTGACCGTCACCTCGAACCCGGTCTTCTCGGTCGGCGGAGTTTCGGGGTGGGTCGGACCGGACCCGGATGGGATGTTCGGCAATGGCCTGGGGGTTTTCTCTGGCCGATCGAAAGCGACCACCACTCTCGGCTACACCTTCGCCAACCCGACGGATTTTACGGGCATTCCGAATGCGGGTGTCGTGCTGACCTTCGCCGACTCGGATCAGAACATGCCATTCATGGTGACCCTCGGCGACACCAACGGCGGCACCGCCACTGGGACCGCTCAGACGATGGGTTCGCCGGGCGTCTACTACATCCCCTTCACGGAACTGACCGGGACGGTGGATTTCTCACAAATTGATTCGCTGGATGTGGTCATCAACGGGAATCCGGGTTCTCTGACCGGGACGGATTACGTGCTGACGGAAGTCAAAATTGCCCCGGTGCCGGCCCCGGCGGGTGTGGTTCTGGGTCTCGCGGCGCTGCCGGTCGTCGGCTTGTGGCGGCTGCGTCGCCGAAACGGCTGAGCCGGGAAAGCCTGGTCGAAATTTACGAACCGGCGGCTTCGGTCGCCGGTTTCCGCTTTGCGCTCCCGGGAATTGGAACGAACGAGATGGGGCTCAGACGGTTTCCAACACCGGCACCTCGGAGAGTGCATCACGGACCACGTCGGCGACCTGCCGGCCATCAATTTCTGCTTCGGGTCGAAGGATCAGGCGGTGGCCGAGCACGCCGTACGCGACGGCTTGCACATCCTCGTGCGTGAAGAAGTGCCGACCCAGCAGCACCGCCCGGGCCCGGGCACACCGTAGCAGACAGAGCGCCGCTCGGGGGCTCGCACCGAGGGCCACATCCGGGTGCCGACGGGTCGATTCCGCGAGCTGGACGATGTAGCGGTACAACGATTCCCGCCCAAACACGAGCGGAAGCTGTTCCTGCAGACCGAGAATCACGTCCGGCGAGAACATCGGCGGCGGTTCCACCGCGGGGCGGTTGTGCAGCTTGAGCATGTTTACTTCGTGCTCGAAGCCGGGGTAACCCATCTCGATTCGCAGCAGGAACCGGTCGAGTTGCGCCTCGGGAAGGCGGTAGACGCCTTCTTGTTCGACCGGGTTCTGCGTCGCCAGGACGAGGAACGGCCGGGGAAGCGGGATCGTCTGGCCGTCGACCGTGACCTGGTACTCCTGCATCGCCTCCAGAAGAGCGGCCTGCGTCTTCGCGGGGGCACGGTTGATCTCGTCCGCCAGCAGCACCTGGCAGAAGATCGGGCCCTTCCGCAGCACGAAATCGTTCGCGTTCCGGTCGAAGATGCTGGTTCCGGTCACGTCCGACGGCAGCAGGTCGGGGGTAAACTGGACCCGCTGGTACTGGCACCCCAGGAGCCGGGCGAAGACCTTGGAAAGCGTCGTTTTCGCGACGCCCGGTACGCCTTCGAGCAGGACGTGCCCGCCGGCGAGGAGCGCGATCAGGAGTTGCTGGGTGACGCCTTCCGCCCCGACGACGACCCGGGCGACCTGGTCGGCGACGTCGGTGTAGAGTTGCTGCGATCGTCGGGCGAGATCCTGGGCCGTGGCCTGGGCGCCGGAAGAGTCGTCGAGCGAGAGATTCGCGGGCGGGGCGTGGTTGTCGGAAATCGCCGGCGCGGTCATGCCGCCCCCTCAGGAGTCGCGAACCGCCAGCGACCTCGGTCGGCGGCCCGCCGTACGGCTTCGATCATCGGTTCCATCTCCTTCCATCGGGCGAAGTTGATGGGTTTCCCCTCGCCGAAGAAGGCGAGGTTCCACAGGTCCCGGAGATCCTGCCGCAGTTGCGGGGCCCCGGGTCCGGTCACCTCGACACGGGGCATCTTCCGGGTGACTTGCCCGACTGGCAAGCCCTGGTTCGCGAAGATCAGTCGAACATACTCGCGAATCGGCCGGGAAAGATCGGCGGCCTGGCTCAGCTCCCGCTCGCGATCGGTCAGCCCGGCCGGCGCTGCGGCGGTGCCGCTCGGAGGGGAAGCGGTTGGCGGGCGAACCCCCTCTGCCGAGTACCGATTCGACCACGACCGCTGCAGCAGCCAGCCGGCAAGCACCACGGCTCCGCCCACGGCAAGAAATTGCAAGAGCCGGTTGTACCACGGACTGTCAGGCGGGCCGGTGATCGCCCGGTTGATCTTGTCACGGTCCTCAATGGAGGCGATCGCTCTGTTGGCACCTTCCACCAACTTTTGCTCCAGCATCCGCAGGTTGGGCATGATGTTGGGCAAGCCCGCGTCATCCGGGGGGAAGATCGATTTCACGTCGTCCAGGTGGTTGACGACCTCGCCATTCTCGATGAAGAGGCAGACCGATCGCCGTTCCGGACCGCGGAGCCAGTCGACGAGTGCCTCGGAATACTGCAAGTTGTCGGAGCCGAGGCGGGTGGGATCGTCCGGATTCGGAAGTGCGAGCGTGAGATTCAGGAACAGGCTCGTGTCGGCGAAGAGGGCACAGCGGTAGGGGGTGTTTCGCGGTCCGGCTCCGGCGTAGACGACGTAGCGGTCGTCCGGCCAGGGCTGACCGTCCGGGCCGCCGATTCTTGCCAGGTTGGAGATTCGCCCCACCGGGTGGATCATGCTTCGCCGAAACCCGGGGCCCCGCGAGAAGCCCGACGTCCGGTTGGTCGTCACCCGGGGGTAGTCGGAGAACCAGCTCTGGGATTCGGACGTGCCGACGAAGAACGGGGAAGCGACCGGCTTCAGAAACGGAAACCACCCCTTCCCGGCGTAGCAACTCGTCTCCCGCGGCACGTACGCCCGTTCCCCCACGATGCTCAGCGGCGTCCGGTCGGGGAGGTACTCCGCGAGAGAGGCCGGGTTCTCGCTCGCGATCAGGACCGCGCCCCCCTCCTCGAGGATTCGAGACGAGAGATCGGCGAGCTTCATCGGGTCGTTGGCCGGGTCCTTGGGCAAACCGATGATGATGAGGATGACCCCGCGCCCGGTTCGAATCGGTTCCCCTTGCGGCAGACCGTCTGTTTCCGCCGGCTGATTCCGCAGATCCTCGATGCTCTGCAGTGCTCGGACGCCGTTCTTTTCCAGAATCCCGCGGAAGAACTCGGTCCCGTTGTAAGGGAGCGTCCGGATCTCTTCCTGCTCCTGACCCCGAACCAGCGGAGTCAGGGCGAGTGGGATGGCGACGCAAAGGAGGAGTCGGATCACGGGGTCGGGACCCTCGCGAGTCGGGAGAGATGGTGTCGAGCTTCCCCGAAAATTTCGGGCGGAAGTGGTTCGTCAACTGCGGTGTATCGGGCGACGGCATACAACCGGGCCAGGGGTTCGGCCGCTTCCTCGCCAGCGGCACCCACGGCTCGACCCAGGGCGGTCGCGATGGTCACGTGGTTCCAGACGCGGGCTCCGGTTCCGCACACCAGAACCGAGAGATACTCGAACGCCTTCACCAGTGCGTCGCGGTCGGCGATGGTTCGCGGGTCGACCGGCCAGGGTCCCAGCCCCGGGATCGGCTGCGGTGTGCCGAGCCCCATTTTCCCGCTGAGATACGGCCAGTACCGCCACAACACGAGTGCCCCGGCCGCGGTGACCAAGAACATCACGACCGGCAACCAGGAATCGCTGCTCGAAGAACTCGCGGAACCACTGAACCAGGAGGAACCCGAAGACGACCCCGCCGAGCCCAGATCGGGCGTTTGCAGGTTCCCGCCCCCCCAGTTCCAGTCCTTCAAGCCGAGGTCCGGCAGTTCCCACCCACCCTTGACCGGGCCGCCCTGCTCGTCGAGCCACTTCGACACGTCCTCTCCGGACGTATTTGGGTCGTTGAGCATCTCCATCAGGCCGTTGACCGGGTTATCCGGGGAACCGGATGACGAGTTGAGCAACTCGAGAATCATCGACCGGACGGCGGGGCTTTCCCCGATCGGGCCAAAGTTCTTTTCCCAGAGTGTCAGAAATTTCGCGAGTTTCTTGTCCTTACGGAGGATGTCGTCCTCGGTCGGGCCGGGTTGGGGCCAACCGGGTTGGCGGTGAGCAGGGCCCTCGCCGCGGGGCGGGAACATCCCTTTCGGAAACCCTCCGGGGCGGGAAAACGGGTGTTCCGGGGGAATTCCGTGTTTGTTGGGTCGAAAGGGCTCCCGCACCACCGGCGGGTCGACGGGTTCGATCGGGATTTCCCGAGGAGGCTGGGGTTCGACCACATTCGGCGGAAGATCGGGGTCTTGGGGTTTCGGGGGTTGCACGGGACCCGAAAAGGGCGGGGTCGGACGCGATCCGGGTGTCGGCATTGTCGGAGGAGTTCCGTTCGGCCAGAGCACTTTCTGGAGCCGTTCCAGCCGTTTAATCGAAACCTGCGGATTCGACGAGAGTTCCGGGTGTTCCTTGATCAGCTCCTGACCGATCGCTCCAAAATCTTTCCCCGGGTTGTCCTGGACCTTGCGGAGAAACATTCCGATCAGGTCGCGGTCGTCGGTGGGCAACTTCGAGACGCGGAACCACTGCGAGACTCGGTCGATGCATTCCTTCGGCAAGGAATCGTCCGGGTTGGCCGGCTCGTGGGGGCGATTCGGATCCGGTTCGGGAGACGGTGGCCGGGCTGTTCCGACGTTGGCCGTCAGGAGAATCGCAAGGGTGAGAATGCCAGTCCGGCTCATGCTGACCTCGGGAAGTTCCGTACCGCGAGGAGGACGATCTCGACTACACCATTTCCGACGATCCGGGCGCGAATTTGTTTCCGAAAGCGGTCACCTTTGCACGGATCGCCCTGGGCCGGTCACTTCCGGAGCCGGGCGACTCGGGGGAAGGATCCGGCTGATCGCGTAGGATGCCTGCCGGCGGACGTCGGTATCCTTGTCTTCGAGGGCATCCAGCAGGGCGGGCATCGCGGATTTCGCCGCCGGGCCGATCAGGGCGAGGGCGTAGGCGGCTCCGCTGCGACGCTCGGCCAGCGGGTCCTTCAACGCCTCCATCAACGAGTCGATCGCCGGCACTCCGATCTTCGCCAGGGACAGGGCGACATTTTGCCGCACTTCCGGGTCGACATCCTTGAGCGCGTCCACCAGTCGGCGGATCAGCGCTTCTTCCTCCGGCCGGGGGGCGAGGGTCGGCGACGCGGCGCTGGCCAGCGTCGGGAGCAGAAGCAAAATTCCGGTCGCGATCCGCACGGTTCATCTCGCCGGGGTTCGAATTCGTACTCCTATTCTGGCTTGCCGGCGAAACCTGAGCAAGCGACGTCGTCGATTTCTCACCGGACCTTCCGAATGATGCCTTCCGCAAGTTTGGTCGCAAGCCGCTAGAATTCCCGCATGACGGAACCACTTCGCACTCTGGGCTGGTCGGCGTGGCTTGGTTGGCAGATCGAGTCCAACTGGGCGGACCTGCGACTCTTCGTGCTGTACCTCGTCGTGAAGCCAGTGTGCGGCTCGCTGATGCTGGTGTGCATGTTCTTCGCCGCGAAGTACGCCACCGGCCGGGTGCCGCCGGAGTTTCTGCCTTACATTTACGTTTCGAACGCGTGCTATGGGCTCGTCGGGACGGTGATGTTCGGGATGAGCTACGTCGTGATTTCGGACCGCGAATCGTACCGGATGTTGAAGTACATCTTCATCAGCCCGGCGCAGTTCCAGGCGTATTTCGTGGGTCGGGGGCTTGCCCGGGGGATGGAAGGGCTCGTCGGCGGTGCGATCACCATCGCGGCGGGGCTGGCGATTCCGCAGATCCGGGCGGTGGTCCGGCTCGACGCCGTCGATCCGCTCTGGCTGGTCGTGTTCCTCGGAATCGGAGCGGTGACGCTCTGGTCGTGCGGGATGATTCTCGCATCGGCGATGTTGAATATGTCCCGAAGCGGGATGTTCCTCAGTGAGGGAATCGCCGGGGTGGTGTACTTCCTGAGTGGTGTGGTCTTTCCGCTCTCGGTGCTTCCGGGCTGGCTGCAGGCGATCGGGATGTGCCTGCCGACGACGTACTGGCTGGAAGGGATGCGGCGATCGCTGACCGGCCCGCCCGCGGAGGGGTCTCCGATGGCGATGTCGCCGCTGGCGGTGTGGTCGAACGCGGAGCTGGCGATAGCCCTCGGGGGAACAACCGCGGTTCTGGTGGTGATCTCCCAGTGGTTTTACCGCTACAGCGTGAAACGGGCCTGGAAAGCCGGCCGGATCGAGGAAACGACCGGCGTCTGACGCAAGTTCGCCCTTGGGTCACTCCGGCAGCGGTTTCCCCTTGGTTTCCGGCAGGAACGGCAACGCGATCAACCCGAGGAGGAAGATCGAGCACATCGTCACCCCCGCATAACGCAGCGGTTCCGGAGCCGGGTACGAGGCGTAGACCGTGCTGGTGAGCAACCCCAGCGCCGCCGGCCCGAACGCGGAAATGAGTCGGCCAACGTTGTAGCAGAAGCTCGTTCCGGTGCTGCGGAGCCGGGTCGGGAAGAGTTCCGGGAAGTAGATCGCGTACCCGCCGAAGAGCGCGAGCTGGAAGAAGCCCATGATCGGGACCATCCACAAGATGTCCGACCACTCTTTGAGGAAGAGGAAGACCGACGCGGTCGAGAGTCCCGCGAGGATGAAGAACGCCGCGAACGCGGGTTTCCGCCCGGTGTAGACGGTGACGTAAGAGAAGACGAAGATTCCGAAGAACGCCCCCATGTTCTGGACGAGTGAGGTGATTCCCGCCCATTTTGTCCCCTGCCACTCGGCGTACGCCAGAAGTTCCGCCCCCGACTTTCCGAGGGCTTTTCCTTCCTCGATGTACCGCGGTCCGATCACGTATCGTTGCAAATCCGGGGAGAAGAACGCGATTCCCCACAAACCGACGACGCCCGCTATTGCGAGGACGAGGCCGAAGAGCGCATTGCTGCGGTACCGCGGATCCCCGAGAAGCTCGGAATAGGATCCCCCCTTCTTTCCGCCGGCTGCCTTCATCGCCAGCCATTTCTCGGGTTCCTTCAATCGCGCCTGGATCAGGACGACGAGCAGCCCGGGGAGAATCCCGACCAGGAACATCAACCGCCAGGGGGTGAGGGGATACCCCATCAGGGATTGCCCCTCGAACGCTCCGATGTAGACCTGATACCCGAGGCCGATGTTGATGAGGGCCGCCCCGCAGTTGCCGATCACGCTGGAAGCCTGGAAGAGACCGAGGACAAACGGTCGGGCATTGTCGGGCATCGTCTCCGCCAGCAGTGTGACAGCGGCGGCAAAGACCCCTCCCACCCCCAGACCTGTCAGAAATCGGTAGATGAAGAAATCCATCGTGGAACTGGAAATCGCACTGAGTCCTGTGAAGATGGCGTACAGGAGGATGGTCAGCATCAATGTCTTGACCCGGCCGACGCGGTCGCCCATGATTCCGAAGCCGATTCCCCCGACGGCCCAGCCGACCATGAAGATGGCCGTCGCATAGCCCGCCGCCTCGCCGATTTCTGCATTGCGTAGCGCGACCCGGACCGCCTCGGGGCTGGGAGCGGGCTTCCCCTCCACCGCCGCTTGCTCGGTCATTTTCTGCTGCAGGGCGGGTAAACGCGGGTCGCCTTCCTTCACGGGCGCGACGAGTTCGACCATCGCCGGCCGACGGGCGAGTACGAACAACTGCTGATCCATGCAGTCCATGTCCCACGCGAGGCAGCACACCAGGAACACGAACCACTGGTAACCGTTGAGGTCGCGAAGGCTCGACCAGCCGGTGCGGGGTGTGAATTCCGGGGTGGTGGGAACAGGTTCGTCGGTGGGAATGGACATGTTCGGAGAGTGGAGTCGAGGAAGGTCGGGGCGGCAACGTATGTCGGAAGAGTACCCACGACCCCGCCGCAGGGCCAGCGTTTCCCCCACATCCGCGGGATTTTGCAGGGTGGTGCCGGCCAGAACGAGCCAGAACAGCACCGTTGGCTCGGAGTTGACCCGGTTGCGGGATGTGCGTATGGTTCCGCTGCACGGACCCGGCCACGGATGGCGAGGGAGGCGGTGCTGCGTAACTTTGTGATTCGCGGACTGATTCTCGCCGTGCTCGCGGTGGTTCCCGCCGCCGCCTGGGTGATGCACGACCGCGTCCGCCCGGACCGGGTTCGCGCCGCCCTCATCGAAACTCTCGAAGAAAAATTTGACGGCGTCGAGGTCCATGTCGGCGACGCTCGCCTCCGCGTCTTTGGCGGCATCACCGTCACCGACATCCGTCTGACCCGGAAAGGGGAGACCTCTCCGTTCTTTGCCGCCCCGACGGCGGTGATCTACCACGACAAGGAACAACTCCAGAAGGGGCGGATCGCGATCCGCAAGTTCGAGTTCGACGGTCCGACGATCCGCCTGGCCCGGCTGCCGGATGGGAAGTGGAATGTCTCGCATCTCGCCCGGCCCGGGGGAAGCCCCGATGACCCGGTTCCCACCGTCGTGGCCCGCAACGCGACGGTTTTCCTCACGGATCAGCGGGCAGAGGGGGTCCCGCCGATCGTGGTTTCCGGGGTGAATCTCAACCTCCTCAATGATCCGATCGCGATTTTGCGGATCGACGCCCACGCGACGGTCGCCCCGGCGGTGGCAGCGGAAACCGGCGGGCCACCCCCGTTCTCGGTGCAGGTGTCGACCGCCATCCGCTACAACCGCTCCACGAAGCAGGCGACGGCCCGCGTCGAGATCCCGGACGTGACGATGTCGCCCGACCTCGCGCCCGGTTTCGCGAAGGTGTGCCCGGATCTGGCCGACTACCTGACGCAGTTCTCCGCACATGTGGGAATCCGGGCGGACATCGCGACGCATCCGGACCAGCCGCCGAGTTTTGACGTCCACCTGGACGTCCGCGAGGGCCGGTTCGAGGATCCCCAGCTTCCCTGGGCGGTGGAGCAGATTGCCGGCTCGGTGCGGCTCCACGAGGGTCGGGTGACGATCGAGAAAGCGACGGCGAAACTCGGGAAGGCGAACGCGGAACTATCGCTTCAGACCCGGCCAATTCTGCGGCCGACCCCCGGTTCCAACCCGGCTCCCGCTCCGCCCCCTGCACCCTTGCCGCCGGCGATTTCCCCGGTCTCGACGCTCCCGAGCACCCCGACCACACCCGACCCGTTCCTGGCGGTCCAGGAATTCCTCGAGAATCTGACGCTGACCGTCCGCGAGGTGGCGATCGACGACGACCTCTTCTCCCGCCTCCCGGCGAAGGCGAAGCGCGTCCGCGAGATGTTCTCACCGACCGGATCGGTGGATCTCTCGGTCAAGTTCGCCCGCACGGGAACGTCGTGGAAACGGGAAGTCGAGGTCCGCCCCAACCGGCTGGCGGTCGTCTACGAGAAGTTCCGCTACCCGGTGGAGCACCTCGCCGGGACGTTCCGGAAGGTCAACACGCCGGGCTCGCCGGACGCATTCCATGTGCAGATGACGGGGACGGCGGGCGGTCGGCGGATCGAAATCAAGGGGAGCGTCGTCGGCGATGGCCCCGATCCGAGTATCGCGATCACGCTCGCCGGCACGGACATCCCGATCGACGCCCCGCTATTCGCGGCCCTGCCACCCAAGTACGCGACGGCTTTGGGGAAACTGCGAGCCACGGGGCGGGGTGACTTCCACGCGGAGATCCGCCAGGAAGCGGGCGTCAACCGGTGCGACAACACCTTCACGATCCGCGTGTACGACGCCGCCGTGAACTACGACCACTTCCCGTACCCGATGACCGGCGCGAAGGGGACCGTCGTCGTCAAGGTGGCCGCGTCCGACGAGTCCCGCCCGATCCGTCCGGGTTTGCCCCCGGGCCCCGGGGAAGACACGGACACGGTGCAACTCCGCGATTTCGAGGCGACCCACGGCACCGGGAAGGTCTGGCTCACCGGGGACAACATTCCGGTGCCGGGTTGCCGCGATCGGCTCTTCAAGCTCCGCATCCAGGGCCGAGATTGCCCGCTCGATGCGGACCTCCGCGCTGCCCTTGGGGAACTCAAACTCGAGCCGATGTGGAAGACGTTTGACCCCCGGGGGAAGATCACCTTCGGGGCGGACCTGGAAATTCTCGACCGCGAACCGCCGATTCCGCCTCACACTCCGGTAGCCGCGACGGTTCCGGCTGCGTTTCCGGTGGCGGCGGCACTCCCCGCCGAGCCGCCGTTCGATCCCGTCACGGACCTCAAGCTGACGCTCAACTTCCGCGGCCCCGGCGTCACCCCAACGTTCTTTCCCTACGAGTTCGAGAATCTCGCCGGCATTCTGCGGTACGGCGGGGGGAAAGTGGATCTTGCCCGGTTTTCCGCGAAACACGGGGAATCTCGGTGGACGCTCGACGCCGGCGAGGTCCGGTTCGCGGACCACGGGGAGGTCTGGGCCAATCTCGGGCAGCTTTCCGCGACCCCGCTGCTGCTCGACGACACGTTCCGCTCCGCATTGCCCGGGAAGTTGCAGGCCGCGGTCACCGAGCTTCGCCCTCGCGGCAATTTCGAGATGGCACTTCGGCACGTCGTCGTCCGGGTCCCGCCCGCAACCCGTGAAATTCCCGACCCGGACGCGACCGTCTACTGGTCCGGAGAGGTCCGGCTAGCCAATGCGGCCCTGGATGTCGGGGTCCCCTGGGAAGACCTGCAGGGCGTCGTCGGTTGCACGGGTTTGTACGCGGGCACGCATCTCGGCAGCGTCGTCGGGAACACCTGGCTCGAGTCCGGCACGATCGGGAAACAACCCGTCACTGCCGCCAAACTCACCTTCCGGTCCCGCCCGCAGCAACCCGACCCGGCGAAGCCCGGCAGTTTCCTTCCGCCCGTGCTCGAAGTTCCGGACCTGATCGCGACGCTTTACCGCGGTGCCGTCGGCGGCGAGGCCCGCATCACCCTCGCCGACCCCGTCCGTTACCGACTCTGGCTAACCGCTGCCGACGTCCGACTCGAAGAACTCGCCACCAGCTTGAAGCTCGGTTCCGGTGCAGAACTTCGCGGCGTCGCCCAGGCGAAACTGCTCCTCGAAAACACCCTCGACCCCGCGACGGGCCAGCTCATCCGCACCGGGGCGGGCCAGATCGATGTCCCCCGCGGCCGGATGTACAACCTCCCCGTTTTGCTCCCGCTCCTGAAACTCGTCAAACTCCAGGCCCCGGACCAGACCGCCTTTGAGGAAGCCCACGCCGTCTTCGACATCCGGGGCGACCGCATCAAGGTCACCCAGCTCGACCTCATTGGAACCGCCCTCAGCCTCGGCGGCTCGGGGGAACTCGACTCCAAGGGGGAGGACGTGAAGTTCGAGTTCTACACGGTCTGGTCCCAGGCCCTCAAGCGCTGGCTGGCGACCCCGTTCGGGGATGTCACCTCGATCCTCAGCGAGAATCTCTTCAAGATCGAGATGGTGAAGAAACACGGGGAAATGCAGTACAAACCTCACATGCTGCCGGCGGTGACGGAGCCGGTCAAGGCGGTCGCCGAGCGACTGCGGAACCGCCTGGAAAAGTCGCAAAATACTCCGATCCTCGGCACCTTCCGGGCGACGACCCCGCGGTGACGGGGAAACATCCAATCCGGCTTTTTCGAAAATCCTTCCGCTCGTCTTGCGAATCTCCCATACGCTGAAATGGCAGTGATTGCCGTTTCGCCCACTTTTTGCGGAGACTCGCATGCGTTCCTCATTCTCCCGCCTGTTGGTGGTGGGTCTGGTCGGAGCCAATCTGGTCGGTTGCGGCGGTGGTGCGTCCAGCCCACAGGGGGCCTTCAACAATCTCAAGGCCGCCTCCGAGAAAAAGGACGTCAAGGCCGTGATGGACTGCATGTCCGAAGACACGGTGAACTCGATGGCCGGCGCGATGGCGATGTCCGGAGTGATGATGAAAGGAATGGCGGGGCTCGGCGGAGCCAACATGCCGGCGGAAGTGAAGGACTCCCTCAAAAAGATCGATGCCGTCCTCACCAAGCATGGCCTGACCGACGAATACCTCAAGAAGCAAGAATCCAAGACCAAGGCCGGCCCCGGCGACTTCGACACCAAGAACAAGGAATTCCTCTCTGTCGTCAAGGACAAGCCCGCGTTTATCGCGGACATGCTCAAGGCGATGCCAAAAAAGGACGGCAAGACGGCCGGGGAGGAAATGTTTTCCAGGAAGTGGAAGAGCCTCAAGGATGTCAAAATCAACGGCGACACCGCGACCGGAATCGCGGTTTTGAGCGAGGATGGGAAAGATACCGAGGAACCGATGGCGTTCAAGAAAGAAAAAGACGGATGGAAAATTGCCGTAATTGAATCCCGCAAAGAAACGTTCAAGCCGGCAAAGTAATTTCCCCGGAACCATCGCTGCGACCGGCGACAAAAGTTCGCCGGTCGTTTCGTTTTCCACCCCGATATGCGCCTACCATCGATGAGAAACCTCGGCCCATCGGCCAGCGCGGAGGCTCATCGTGAAAGTATCCATTGATCTGATCACGACCGAGGCCCTCTCCCGCCTGCTCCCCCACCTCCGGTCCCCCGTACCCTGGGAGAACTGGGACGTGCGAACCCGGACGCTGGCCGAGTTTCGAGAACTGCCACCGGGCGAAGCGAAAGCCGTCGTTGCAGAATCGGCCGGGAATCTCGCGGAAATCACAGAGGCCCTCCGAGCCGTCGCCGGAATTCCGCAAGTTCTCGTGCTGGAAACCGATCAAGTTCCTCAGAACTTCGCCTCCCCAACGATCACCCTCGTGCCCGCGAACGCCCTGGACACGATCTCCTCCGTCCTGTTCGATCGGCTGGAACAAACTCGGGTCGATGACCGTGTCGCCTGGTTGCATCGCATCGGCGGCGATAAATTCGTCCACCAGATGACGACCCTCGTCGGGACGGAAATTCCCAAACTCATCGGCATGATCCAGATCGCGGCCCGATCGGCCGACCTGGATGCGATCCGGAAATCCGCCCACCGTTTGCGATCCTCGGCCGGGCATGTCGGGGCTTCGACAGTGGGGGCGATTGCGGCAAAATTGGAAGACGCGGGCCATACACTAACACCGGGTGATATCACGACACTCGCCCAGGAACTCGGCACCGTGTGGGATCGAGTGGCACCGCGAATTCTCGAACACTCCCGGAGAACCGGGGCATGAAACGGATCGCCGTCGTCGAGGACAACCTCGATAATCGCTTGCTCCTGCAGGCGATTC
The DNA here is from genome assembly GCA_964552815.1 of uncultured Alcaligenaceae bacterium. Lineage (GTDB taxonomy): Bacteria > Planctomycetota > Planctomycetia > Gemmatales > Gemmataceae > CAYUHJ01. The sequence goes on from CAZKIQ010000096.1 coordinate 13,456, forward strand.
TCTCCGATCTCTTCGACCTGACCGAGTACGAGGATGGCCCGACGGCCCTCGTCGGAATCTCCAGTACCCAGCCCGATCTGGTGCTGCTCGACGTTTCCCTGCCGGGAATGGATGGCCCGGAGGTGCTGGCCCGTCTGCGTGCCGACCCACTGACGGCGGGGATTCCGGTGATCGCGCTGACGGCTCACGCAATGACCGGCGACCGCGAGCGGTTCCTCAGCCTCGGGTTCAACGGATACGTTGCCAAGCCGATCGTCGATGAGGAAGAACTTCTCACCGCCATCCGGAAACTGCTTCCCTGATGCGACTCTCCGATCTGTTCCGCCGCTCCGGAATCACCGCCGCCGTCCTGCTCACGGTCGGACTGGGGGTGACTTTCCTGCTCTCGTCGCGCGACCTGTTCCGCCAGCTCGAGGCTATCGACCAGTCCCGGAACATCGAGTTCCAGGTCATGGAGATGCTCTCGCACCTCAAGGACGCGGAAACGGGCCAGCGGGGGTACATCATCACCGGGGAGGACAAGTTCCTGCTCCCGTACTGGCAGGCGTTGCGGGTTCTCGACGGGGACATGAAGGATCTCGATTCCCTGATCACGGACCCGGAGCAGCGGGCCCGGTTGACCCGGTTGCGGCCACTCGTGGATGCGAAACTGGAGGAACTCGCCGCCACTCTGCGATTGCGCCAGGAGGGGAAGGAGCAGGAAGCAGTCGCACGGGTCAAGCGCGGGTACGGGCGGGAGGTGATGCAGTCCGTTCGGAAACTGACCGCGGAGATCAAGCACGCCGAGGAAGAGCGGATCACAGCCCTCCGCGCCCGGCAGTCGGCGGCGTTCCAGACGACCCAGGCTGCTGCACTCGCAGGCTCGTTCGCGGCCCTCTCCCTGATCGTGTTTCTGGTGATCTCCACACGAACCGCCACAGGGGATCGGCAGGCGACGCTTGTCCAGATCCGCCGATTTTCGCGGTTGTTCACAGCCGCCCTTCTGAGCATCGCCGCCCTGTGCATTCTGGGGCAAGCGATGGTGCAGTACACGCTGGCGGAGGCGTCCGGAGACGCGTCCGTCGTCAACGTGGCCGGCCGGCAGCGGATGCTCAGTCAGCGGATTGCCAAGTGTGCGATCACCCTCCTTTCCCCGGATGCGCCCGCTGACGGACGGGACGCGCTTCGCGAACTTCGGACCGCGACCGAGGAACTCCGACACGCCCACTCGGTGCTTCGAAACCAGGAAGCCGAGTCGCCGCTGGTGGTGCGGAACTCGGGCCCGATCACGCGATCTTTCGATCGCATCGAGCCACACCTCGACGCGATCCTGCGGTCGTCCGACCAGATTTTGCGAGCCGACCCCGGGCCCGACGGACTCCCCCGCCCCGCGGACATCCGCCAGCCGACGCAAACGATCCTCGCCTCGGAGTCGCAGTTCCTCGATGGCATGCAGGAGATCGTGAAGCAGTACGAGACCGATTCCGTCGAGCGACTGGTGACCGCACGCACGGTCGAACTCGCGGTGTTGGTGGCCCTTCTGGCAGCGCTGGTTCTCGAGGGACTGTTAGTGTTCCGCCCCGCCGTCCGCAGCCTGGAGAAGGCGTATGCGGACCTGGCCGGCGTCTCCGCACGACTCCAGGCTGTCCTCGATGCGGCCACCGAACTCGCGGTAATTTCCACGGACATCGTCGGCGAGGTCACACTCTTCAACCGCGGAGCGGAGAAGACGAGCGGATTCCCGGCGTCAGAAATGCTCGGCAAGTCTGTGACCACGATGTTCGTGGGACCGGGAGAGAAAGCGATCGCGTTCCGGGATCTGATCGGCGGGGAACTCGCCTCCGACCCGCTGGAAGTGGAGGCGGTCGTCCGTCGGAAAGATGGGGCACGATTCCCTGCCCACGTGATCACGACCCCGGTGCGGAACCAGGATGGCGAGGTGGCAGGCTACCTCCTCATCGCCCGGGATGTGACCTCCGATCGCACCGCCGAGGAAACAATGCGGCGAGCACGCCAGGCCGCCGAGTCCGCGAACCGCGCAAAGAGCGAGTTCCTCGCCAACATGAGCCACGAGCTTCGCACCCCGCTCAACTCGGTGATCGGGTTCGCGAACATTCTCCTCAAAAACAAGCCCGGCAACCTGACCGCCAACGACCTGACCTACCTCGGCCGGATCCGCGAGAACGGCACCCACCTCCTCGGCCTGATCAACGCCATTCTCGACCTCTCCAAGGTCGAAGCCGGGCGGATGGAACTGCAACGCGAACCCCTGGACCTGTCCGCCCTCGCCCGGGAGACGCTCGCCCAGCTCGAGAGCCAGGTCGGCGACAAACCGGTCCGGCTCGAAGCCAACATCCCCGCTGACCTCGCGAAATTCGACACCGACGCGGGAAAGCTCAAGCAGATCGTCATCAACCTGGTCTCGAATGCACTCCGATTCACGGAACTCGGCAGCGTGCGAATCGTGGTGTCGGCCGGGCTTGATGGTTCCCCGCGATACCTCGACGTCCGCGACACGGGGCTCGGGATTCCACCGGAGAAGCAACAACTCGTCTTCGAGGCGTTCCGCCAGGCCGACAGCGGGCACACCCGCAAGTACGGCGGCACCGG
>CAZKIQ010000097.1:0-16029 GCA_964552815.1 uncultured Alcaligenaceae bacterium
ATCTCCCAACCGGGGATGGTCTGTCCGTCGCCTACGCCACCTATTTCGGCGGCGTAGGCTACGAGATGGCCTACGGTGTCGCTGTCGATTCCGAGAACAGGCCGACCCTAGCCGGAATCACAGGCGGAAATTTGCCCCTCTATGGGTCCCCCCTTCAGCCAATGATGGGGGGTGGATACCTGGACGGGTTCGTCGCTCAGGTCGATCCTCTGGGGACCGGATTCTCCTATTCATCCTATCTGGGAGGATCTGACTATGATTGGATCTATGGGGTGGCGATTGACTCGCAGGATCGCGTGGTCGTGGCTGGGACATCCTACTCGGATGACTTTCCAACGACAGATCCCTTCCTGCAACCGACCGGGGACATGAGCGCTGTTGTGGCGAAGTTCTCAGTTCCCGCATTGATCACAATCTCGAATACGGAAGATGCTAGCGAAGGGGGTGGAATAGGTTCATTTACCCTGACTCGGTCCGGAGCGAGTGTGGCCGGCCCTCTGTCTGTCTGGTTTGACGTGGAAGGGACCGCCGATGCGGACGACTACCAACTGGGCGGATGGGTTGCTTGGGACGACGATCGTCAGTTGTATCGTGTCGACTTCGGGGCGGGAGAATCAACTGCTACTGTCGAGATCTTTGCTCTTGCTGATGAGGTGTATGATCCAGAGACCGTCGAATTATCGCTTGCCTCGACACCCGGTTCCTACAGTTTGAGTTCACCTTCGACCGCCACCCTCAACATCCTGGATAGTAGTTCCTGCTCGACAGTTATCTATCACCGGATATTTACTCTCGATCGATCTGAGCCAGGCTGGGTCGACATTGAAGTGACGGTCTCCTCGGTGCCGTGCGAAGGGATCTATCGCTGGGAATACGTGCTGACCAACCACGGGGTCGGGCCGGACGACCCGGTGATTCTCCAGGGCGAGGATCCTCAGACCTCCTTCTGGATCATCACCGGGCTGCCCTGGGGCGGTTCGGACACAATTTCGAATCAGTCGTGGCCGTTGGACTGGGACGGGCATACCTGGGACTATCTCGGCAACACAGGCGTTTTCTGGTCGTTGTACCCGGGCTATCTGGGCAGCGGCATCCCGGCGACTTTCTCGTTCGATACCGCGCCGGTGGCGATCGCCCTCCAACCAGCCACATTTGGCGACGACACCTACGACGAGATCACCGGTGAGATTGCTGCTCCGGGTTCCACCGAGCCCTCCACCATTAGTGGCGTGGCGTGGAGTGATGCAACAGCCGATGGTATTCGTCAATCCGTTGAAGCGATCCTCCCGAATGTCCGAGTCGAGATCGCTTCGACCTCCGATGGCGTGGTGTTCGCATCGACGACTACTGGCGATGACGGAACGTTCCAGTTCGAGGGATTGTCGGTCGGCGACTACGAGCTTCGATTTGGTTCACCGCGGGGCTATCGCCTGACGGCGGCGAACCAGGGAAGCGATGATTCCGTCGATAGCGACCCCGATTCCGGGACGGGGTCGGTGACGGTGGACGTGAGTTCCGGAGGTTCGACGATCGGCTCGGTCGATGCCGGCTATGTTGCACTTCCAGTCGTGTCCGTGACTGCAACGACTTCAACCGCCGAAGCAGGACCGACGAACGGGAAGTTCACATTTGAACGAACCGGGGACAGCACCAACCCGCTGACCATCACGATTTCGGTGCGAGGCACCGCCACTGAAAACTTGGGCAGCCCGACGAATCCCGACTATCAGGAACTGACCCGAACGATCACTTTCGGCATCAATGAGAGTACGGCCTACCTGGATGTGATCCCAATCGATGACCTCATTCCCGAGGACGATGAGACGGTCACTGTCGAGGTGCTGGATGGTTCGGACTACGTTGCGGCGTCCATTCCCTCTGCCGATTTGACAATTTCCGACAACGACCTGCCTCTCGTTTCGATTGTCCGAACCCGCGATGCCACGGAAGCAAACCTCCTCCAGGGTTATTTCACCGTCACCCGTGTCGGCAAAAAGAATGCCGATCTGGTTGTGTCCTATGGGTTGTCGAGTTCGAGCACAGCCACAAGCGGGGTCGATTTTGAGGCTCTCCCCGGGGTAATCACGATACCGGCCGGCTACTCGAGTGCCGTGATCGCTGTTATTCCCAAATCTGACGCGGAGGTCGAGTCGATCGAAGATGTGATCCTGGACCTGTTTTCTTCCTCCGCATATGGAATTGACTCCTCCGCCAGTACCGCAGCGGTCTACATCGAGGATCGACCCCTGCCGACCATCACCATTGTTCGGGATGTGGATGCTCGGGAAGAAGGTGAAGAACCAGGTCGATTCAAGCTGTTCCGAACAGGCGATCTCACCGAATCGCTGAGTGTGAACGTTTCCTTCCTTCCGGACCCTCTCAGTAGCGCCACCGAAGGAGTGGACTTCGAGCCCCTTGCCAGCACCGTGACATTCGGCATCGGAGAGGATTGTGCCTACCTGTCCGTCACTCCAACTGATGACGCTGAAGCCGAGGAGGATGAAACGGTCACGGTCCAGGTGGATTCTGGAACCGGATACACGGTCGGCACAACCTCCTCAGATTCCATCTTCATCCTGGACAACGATCGGGTTCAGGTCCGGATCGAGCGGGTCAGTGATGCTGAGGAAGAGGGTCAGGTCGCTGGTCGCTTCCGCCTCGTTCGGACTGGGCCCCAGACCGCAGCCTTGCAAGTCGCCATTGAGGTGGACGCTGATGCCAGTACGGCCACGGAAGGAGTCGATTTCGGAACATTGACCCAGGTGGTAACGATCCCGGCGGATTCTGAGACGGCCTACCTCGATGTGGCGCCAGTGGATGACTCCGAGGTCGAGGGGAACGAAACGGTTGTCGTCCGGCTGTCGACCCCCGGTTCGTCCGCCGGTTACACGATCACCTCGGGCGGGGACTCGGCCGAACTGGAGATTATCGATAACGACGACACCACAGTTTCGGTCGCCGGAACGATGGATGCTACCGAGGCCGGTCAACCGGGTGAGTTCACGTTTACCCGGACCGGATCCGCAACAGGCGATCTGACGGTTTATTACACCGTCAATTACTCAGGGCAGCCGGGTGAGGCGACTCCCGGTCTCGATTACGTTTCGTTGCCGTCCAGCATCACATTCGTAGCAAGCCAAACCACAGTCACCCTCTTCGTTACTCCCATCGACGACTCACTGCTCGAAGGAAATGAAACCGTTGCCATCAGTTTGAATTCTGGAACGGGCTACGAGATAGGTACAGGAACGGCGTCCATCTCCATCACGGACGACCCTCTCGTGGTCGTCCTCAGCAACACGGTACTGGTGACTTCGGAACCTCTTTCGGCGACTGAAGGCGTGACAACGGGGAATTTGACTCTCGCGAACTTCACGGATGCAGACGAGACTCGCACTTCGGCCGATTACTTGGCGACGGTCGACTGGGGTGATGGCAACGGGCCGGTCGAAGCCACGGTCACGGGCGGAAATGGACAGTTCGAAGTCATGGCCGCCGCCACTTACTTTGCTCCGGGTTCCTATGGAGCGATTGTCACGGTGACCGCGATCTACCGGTCAATTCCCGACGACATCAATTCGGCGATTGTTTACACGCATGAGGAGTCGGGAATCGTTTCTCTTGCTGTCGCCGCGTCATCGCTGACTGTGATCGCCGACCCGATCACGGCAACGCTGGGCGATCCACTACCTGCTGCAGGCTGGGTCGTAGCACACTTCTCGGCACCCGCTGGGCTCGTAGATCGGTATTCAGCCGAGGTCGATTATGGGGATGGCTATGCGTACGAGTATGGCGAGATTCGAAACGCGGCAGGAGGTGGATATGAAGTTGTCGTTAGCGGCAACGAGTATCTTGTTCCGGGCACCTACTCGATGAGGGTGGTGCTACGGGATCTGTGGTCGGACCGGGAGCCGACCGGGGAGTGGGTGGGCCAAGTCGAGGTACCAGTAACGGTCGAGCCAGCTTTCTCGCCCGGCTACGAATCTCAAAGCTTCCCGCTCTTTGCAACCGAAGCCGTCGGGTTCACGGATACCACCCTGGCTCACTTCCTGCTCCCAGCGTATGTCGATCCCCTTCTGTATACTGCGGTGATGGACTGGGGAGACGGGAGCGGCTTCGACTCCGGCACCTTGGTTTATGTCGGTTCAGTGGCTGGTGGAGAAATGTATGAGGTGCGAGCCGGACATGAGTATTTTTCACCCGGTGTATATGGGTTGAACATTCTCGTCAGTGGGCCGGGTGTCGACGCATGGATCGGGACAACCGCGACGGTCTCCGATGCGGAGTTGGTCGAAGCCGGCCCGTCGGAAATCGCTCTGGCACCCGGATCTCAAAGTCCGTTCCGCCTAGCGGAGTTCGTTTCCTCGGATACGACAGACCTGGGCTCGGATTACCTGGCGTGGGTGACGTGGGGAGATGGTACCTCGTCGGCGGCCTCAGTGCACGGTTCGGGCGGTCGGCTCTGGATCGCCGCTGCGCACGAATTTTCTCCTGGCATCTATGATGCCACGGTGCGGATCTGGTCCGACGGGAACGACACCGAGGCGTGGACTACCACCGTCCGGATCGTGGTGGGGGACTTGGCGGAGGGGGGACATTATCCCAGCCAGGTGATCGGTGTGGTTCGGATTTCGGGTGATGGGAATGATCCGGTGAGCGGACAGGTCACATGGTTTGTCGGGGATCCCCTTTCTCCGGATGATGCCATTTTGACTCGGATTGCTGGCCCAGGATCGAGTGGTTCGGCTGGCTCGGGCTCCTCCACTTCGACCCCGAGTCCGACCTATTACACTGTGAAGAATAGCTCTGGGAATGACCCGATTCTCCTGGGTGATTACCTCGGGTTCACCCAGCCCAACAGCTATGAACCTTTCCTCGAAGTCTTTGCAGGAGCGACAGCGGATGACGGAAGCTGGCTGGTCCATGTCGCCGACGGACCCTTCTCTGCCAAGGCAGGGTGGGCAGGACCTGCGGTGGCCAGCCTCCCCACTGGAGTGGTCTCGGTTCTGGAATTCAGCGACGCGGATCCCGAAGCCGCGCTGAACCCCACCACCCGATACTCCGCGACAATCGACTGGGGCGACGGAACCTCGTCGATCGGGACTGTCGAGAGGGTTGCTGGGAACCGATTCCGCGTGCTGGCTCCCAGCCACACATACGGGAGCGTGGGAACTTTCGAGGTAGCCGTTCTGGTCGAAGACCTGGAACTGGCGGTCGGAGCGGCGAATCCCAATTCGACTCTGCTTGTAGCGTCATCGATTCCAGTAGTGGCCAACACCGCAACCTACGCTCTGATCGCAGCAGACCAGCGACGCGATGAACGGGATAACGCTACCTGGATCCCGGGTGGCGCTGGGGGGATGGTATCCACCAATACCGGTGCGGTGAAATTGTCGCACGCGCTCGATTTCGATCGTAGCCCTGGCACATCGGTCGGTCTGAATCCGATGCTGGTGTACAACTCGGATACGGTGGCACCTCGACCCGTAATCGAAGCCGGATTTGTGGCTGGAGCTGCGGCAAAAGTCGTGGCCACACTAACCTGGAACGGGATCCCACAGACTCCGGTCGAGTTTTTGGGAAGTCCCAACCAACCCATGACATGGACGATCTCGACTCGCCCCGATTCTCCAGTGACCACATCCGGGGTCTATGGCTGGAGCTTGGTCCTCACCGCTTTCGATGCCCTGGGAAATGTTTTGGGCTCTGCGAGTAAGAACGGGCAAGCGGTTGTGGTGGTCCAGGATTCGAGTCCGTTTGGAGCGGGGTGGGGACTTGACCCGGTCTGGAAACTGGTGCCGAACGCCGACGGTCTGGGCGGGGCGATGATCATCTACGGGACCGGCGAGGCTCGATACTTCTCAAAAAACGGGGTCGGTTTTGTTGCCCCGGCCTCCGAATTTGGCTCCCTTCGATCGGTTGCGGGCGGCGGATACGTGTATCGCTCTCAGTTCGGCGACGAGTGGCGGTTCACTTCTGCGGGCCTTCTGGACCGGATAGTCGACCGCCACGGGCTGGCCACGGTTTTTGGTTACGACGGATCCGGACGACTCACTTCGATCAATACCATTGACGGGAATACCCCGACACTCGAGTATCTGGCAGAGGGAGTATTGTTCCGCGAGACGGCACCGTCAAACGATCGTCTTGTCGGATTGACTCTGACGGATGGGAAGCTGATGCAAATCAGCGACCCGGACAGCACGACCCGGGATTTCACGTACGATTCCGTTGGACGAGTCACTTCGGATACATGGGGTACAAGCGTTACCACCTACAAATGGTACGATGCAACGACTGCTCCCAACGCTGGCTGGATCGGGTTTGGACGCGGTTTCGAACTGGGGTCGCAGTTCGGTTCGATCTACTCTCTGGCCCCCGCGATTGTTCGGGGGTTATGGGCTGGCGGAACGGCCCCGACGGCCAATCAAGTCGGTGTTGGACAGATGATCGATCCGCGTTCGAATCCCACGGCGTACTCAGTCGATTTCCTCGGTCGATCCTCGGGAATCCTCTTTGCTGACAACACTTTGACTTCGATCCTCCGAACTGATGCGGGATTGGTCGACCTCTTCGTCGACCAGCGAGGATTTATCACGGATTATGATTATGATTCGCGTGGAAATGTCGTTTCGATTGTTTACCCGGACGGAACCACCCGAGGATTTGCCTACGATCCCGTTTTCAGCCAAGTCGTCACACTGACGAACGGATATGGAGGGACCACCACCAACATCCTCAACACGTTTGGTGATGTGACCAAGTCGATCGATCCACTCAAGAATGTGACTGCATACACATATTACAGCGGAGAACTCGTCGGGTTGGTCGAGACCGTTACCGATGCCCGAAATAACACGGTTTCGTTTGAATATGACATCGATAATCGTCGCCTGGAATTTGTCACAGACGCCAAGGGATACTGGACCTACACAGCCTATGATTCCCTGGGCAATGTGGATTACACCGAACACGAATCCGGTCCACAATATCAGGTAACCTATGATTCGATGAACCGACTGAGAGAGCAGTACGACGCCCTGAATGCCTTGATCGGGAAATGGGAGTATAACCGCCAAAATCAGGTTACTGTCGCCATCGACGCTCGGAACAACCGCACGGAATCAACATACGATTCGCGGGGGTTGCTCGGCAAAGTAGTCGAGGCGGTCGGGGATCCTTTGACGCGCACCACCACGTTCCTCTATGACGTGGCCGGAAACGTGATCCAAGTCGATGCTCCGGCCCCAGCGGGTAGCGGTGTCACTTTTGTTCGGACCAGTACGACTTATGATCCCCTGATGAACCGAGCCGCGGCCATTACCGAAGCAGCGAACGTTTCGTCGCTCGCCCGGACAACTTATCTCGGTTACGATGATGCCGGCAATGTCACTTCGACCAAGTACAGCCCAGTTTTATGATGCCGACCTGGTAGACCTCGACGGTTTGGGGATCGCCCTGGAACCATACTTCATCACATCCACCACGGAGTACGATGAACTCAATCGAGTCCACATTGTCACAGACGGGATCAATCCCAACTCCACCGCCCGTGTCACAACGAACGAATATGATGCGAACGGAATGGCGGATTTCCAGATCGACTCAATCGGCCGGAAACTCGATTTTGACTACGACATGCTTGGCCGTCGGACGAAGGTCACAGAGGCGGATAATACTGCCTTGGCTCGGACAACCGAAACCGAATATGACCAGGTCGGCAACGTCTCGACGGTGACGGATCCCCTCGGACGAGTCACCCAGTACGAATACGACGCCCGCAATCAAGTTGTCTCGATGACGGAAGCGTTCGGGATCGTGGATGTCCAGCGGAGCACGACATACGAGTACGATGCTCGAGGAAACCTGGAATATGTTCATGCCCCACGATGGGCGGATTTTGAACCGATCTCGATTGAGGAAGTTCGCGAGGTTGTGACGAAATACGAATACGACATCAACGACCGTGTCAAGAAAGTGATCGAAGGTTGGAACCTCACGCCGGAACTCTGGACGCCAGGTGCGGATGGCGCGATGACGGCGCTTCTTCCACATGCCCGTCCTGTGACCGAATATGAATACAACGCAGCCGGCGAGATCACGCTGATGACCGAGCCGGACGGGTCGAGCACTCGCAAGACGAAGTACACCTACGATATCTATGGCCGAACAACCGAGACTCTCGAAGGCTGGCAGTCGGGCGAATTCCTCCTTGGGACTTATCTTCGTGGGACCCGGATGGGATACGATGCCGCAGATAACACGACTTTTGAGACCGTCGGGGGGAGCGCAAGCGGGACAGGTTTTGATCCGTTTGCTTACAACGTGCTTCGTTCACAGTCCAGTTATTCATTTGACGCACTGGGCCGCCTCGTCTCGAAAACGGAAGCGGCTCACGATGGTGCTTTCAGCTCCATAGGTGGCGATGGTGTGACCGTTTCTCCGGTCACAAAGTATTCATATGACGCAGCCGACAATGTTCTTCGCGAGACGGATCCCCGGAATCACTGGACACAATTCACCTACACGGCATTCAACGAGGTGAAAACCGAACAGCTCGCCGCTGATACGTTCGGGACCAGCGGAGATATATCACGGCTCGCAGAGTACGAGTACGATAACGCGGGTCGGATGACCAAGTCGACCCTCACAGGAAAAGATCAGTTCCTGACGACCTTTGTGGAGTTCGACGAACTCAACCGGGAAGTGTCAACCATCACAGAGCCCTGGAAGGGGGCATCGCGTCTCAGCACGTTCGAATACGATTTGGTAGACAACAAAACCGCCATGGTCGACCCACTCGATCGCCGAACAGAGTGGGAATACGATGATTTGAATCGTGTGATCCGCGTAACCCAGGCGGTTGAAACCCCCGTTGAACGGACTACGCTGACCCAGTACGATGCTGCTGACAATGTGATTCGAATTGCCTCACAGCGAGTCTACAGCCCGTCTATCAATTCCACTTCGGATCTTTTCTCGCTTCCTGCCTCACAAGTGGAAGTGACCAAGTATGGATATGACGGCCTGAATCGAATGACCTTGAAGATTGACGGGGCGACGGCAACCCTCGCGTTGCCGGGATCTTCCCCCACGGCAGATCAACTCGAGCATCCTGTTCCTGTCACTCGCTGGCAGTACGATTCGTCCGGTCGTGTGATCCTCGAACTTTCCCCCGTTCGAGATCTTTCGACCACCGGCCACGCTCACGCGATCCGCACGACCTATGATGCAGTTGATCAAGTCATTCAGACCGAGGAGGGGAATTACACCTTCGTCACGGGAGCCTTCTCCTCCCTGCGTAAGAGTCTGTACGGCTACGATGCAGTTGGGGACAAGGTTTATGAAGAAGTGAACCGGAGTACGTCTGGCGATCCCAATCGCCCCATGATCACCCGCCACACGTTTGATACCCTCGGCCGGGAGATAACGACACGCCAGCAAATTGACTTCGGCACCACCGCCCTGGTTACGGTTCGAAAATATGATGAAGGCGGAAACCTGTTGCTGGTCGTGCAACAGGGCACGGATCCGGGAACCCCCGCTCAAGGTCGAGCCACGCGATTCGACTACGATGCGCTCAATCGCCTGACGACCAAAACGGAAGCTGCCAGCTACAGCGATGCCGATTTCGTTTCAGTCGGTTTTGTGCCAGTCGCAGACTCCGGTTTGCCTGCCCTCGGTCATGCTTCCCCTGTCTGGCAGTACGAATATGATGGCTTCGATAATCAGATCAAGTCGACGGACCCACTCGGGGTCTGGTCCACGACGGAATACGACAGCTATGGCCAATTAACCAAGCAAACCTTGGCCGCGGGACGGGCCGGTACACAACCGGTCCCGCTCGCTGTCATCCCCGTGGATCAGCGACCCGTGACCACCTGGGTCTACGATGCGGGTGGGCAACTTGAATCCATGACGGATGCTGTCGGCACCACCACAAACTACTTCTTCGATGAACTCGGTCGCCAGAATCGCGTGGTCGAGGCAGTCGGAACGGCCCTCGAGCGGGAAACCCAGACGACCTATCGTGCCGATGACCTGGCCCAATCCGTACGAACGGTGTCGGCGATTTCTCAGCAATTCGTGGGGAGCAAGACCCTTCCTTACTCCTTCGAGATGATCACCGGTTACGAGTACGATCCCCTCGGCCGGGTTCGCAAGGTCACACCACAATCGGGATTGACCGCTTCGCAGTACTCGGCCTTGCAACTGGGGCACACACAACCCGGCACCGAGTATCGATACGATGGGATCGGAAACATCGTCGAGATCCGTACGAATGTATCGGGTTCGAACAATTCTTCCGGGGACCTGCTTTCGATCACCCGTTTTGGGTATGACGATCTATTCCGTCAGATCTCCACAAGCGAGGGCATTACGGGTACGGGTGATACAGCGATCGCTCGTGTCACTGAAACCCGGTACGATTCGATCGACAATGTGGTCTGGATGCGGGATGGGAACCAAGTAGCGACAGCCTTCGGCTACGATTTGCTCGGACGGCGGACCCTCGAAACTGTCGGGGTCGATCCGTACTCCTTCACCGAGCAGAATCCCTCACCCCTCACCACGACCTATGTCTTCAACGCTTTTGGCGATCAAGTCTCGGTCATTCCTCCCGTCGCATCCCAACGGACCGACTACCAGTACGACCGACTGGGAAGGCTCGTCAAAATCATCACGGCGAAGGTCGGAACCAGCGAATGGCAGCGGACAGAGTTTGGTTACGATGCAGCCGGGCACAAGCTCACAACAAATGACATCGTCCACCCTTCGTGGTATGAGGGGGACAAAGACAACAAAACCGTTGTCGGCCCCGTGGAGGGGGTGATGCGAGTCTCCACCACGATCGCGACCTACGACTGGCTGGGGCGTGTCGTGTCCGTCAAAAATCCAGAGGGAAAGATCTCGACCACCCGATACGACCGACTCGGCCGAGTTGAATTGGAAAGGGATCCCGAGTCTGGGGGTGACAACTTGGGGAATGGAATCTTCCGTTCGACCAATCGATATCGGGAATATGAGTATGACGCTCTGGGTCGTAAAGTCCGAGAATACTGGTTGACAAAGACCTCAACGAACGGCAAAGGTCAAATTGCACCGACTCTTTCTGTCTCCGTCGACAATGTCATCACCAATGTATTTGACTCGGCCAACCATCTCGTCTACACCTTTGAGGCGGTCAACCCATCTACTACGGTCCATTCACCAGAAGACGCAGCCAAATTGAGAGTTACAGCGTCCAGTATCGAAACCTGGTCGGCCCGCCCTTTGACATGGACCCTAAACAGCTACGATGTATTCAGTCGGGTTTCCTTCACGGAATCCGGAGCCACCGGAAAACTGACCTATCATTACGATGCAGTTGGTCGAACGATTACGGTCGGCGACGCTAGCGGTGGTGTCAAGCGGACTCAGTACGACCTTGCCGGCCGGGTCACCGTTCGGGAATCGTCGGCGCCCGGGCAAACAGGAACCTACGTATCCATTGATTACTTCCACAAGACGACCGTTGCCGGATCTCCGCTTATTGTCCGCGACCTGCCCTCGGGAATGATCGAAAGAACCCTTCCGGCGGGGAGAACCGGTCCCTCAGGTCCGATTGCGGTGCTTAGCTCATCCAAGTATGACTCTCAAGGCCGCGAAGTGGAACGGGGGTGGTGGAATCCTGCTGCTTTTGGCCACAAAGAGCTGCTCGGGACGACATACTACACCGATGGGGCATATGCGGGGCTAGTGAAATCGGAACAACGCACCTCGGTGGTAGCTCTTGGCGATGGAAATTTTTCGGCCGAGTTCAGCTATGGACCTCGGGGCCAACTGACTGTTGCAAAATACATCGTGAATGGAGTTGATCAGAACAATAAAGCAGCAGTTCTGGATGCTGCCGGGAACTCCCCTTTCAATGACAAAAATGCCGCGATGTCCTCCGGGGGCTATCAGTCAGCGGTTGCGAATAACTTCTACTTGCGATACGACGAGTATGGCAATGTCATTCAGTACAGCACCGCCCCGTCGCTGGCGAATCGAGATCCGTGGCCAATTTATGTTATGTCTTATGACACCCGCAATCGCCTTTCGAAAGTGGAAGTGATTCGGATCATTCCTGGGCCAGACAAACCGAATGGTGGTCGCGAACCTTCAACTCGTGAACTCGCATTCTCCCATACTTACACCTACGACACGCTCGACCGGTTGATCGCCCGAGACGTCTATTATCCGCAACTTTCAGAGATCATTGACGAGAACGGGACCATTGCCTCCCATGGACCGGGAACCGAGTCCGAGCGTTACCAATACGATGGCCGGAACCCCTATGCCGATCAGAACGGGAGCGGAACGATCACCGCTCGCTACCTCATTGGCACAATGGGAGAATTGCTGACGCGGATCGATTCGACCCGCCCGCTCTTCTACCTCACCGATCGTCAAAAATCGATTCTCCAAATCACGGACGCTACAGGGAATCTGATCAAACGAGTCCGGTATGAAGGGACAGAGGCAAAGTGGAGGGGGACAACAGACACGTCCTTCCACGATCGTTACGAACTCGGCGGACTGCGGCTGGATTACATTCGGTACAGCCCGACCGTGGGCATTCCACTCGCGTTGTCCGGTTCCGCCTGGCTTGATACGAACACCGGCCGGTTCCTTTCGCAGACGGGCGCTGGTCTGGGCCTCAACCCGTATCCCTTCGCGAACAACAACTTCGTCAACGAAGGAGCCGATGAGGCCAAGCCATCCTTGAGCTGGTGGGACTCGACATGGGTTGGTGCGGGTGTGAACGACGTCTGGGCCGGAGTCAAAGCAGTCTACAACGGACCGAGCACTGGCGGACTTGGATGGTGGGATCGAAATGTGTACGGCCGTCTCGGCGAAGCCTACAACGCCAGCGATACTTTCCGTCGAAATTATGATGCTCTCAGCGCCGGAATGCATTTCGCAGGCGGCATCGGCGAAGTCTTCACTTTTGGTCAACTCAGTAAGATTAACGAGTACAATGGGTACGATGTCCGATATATGAACCGGGCAGATTCTCTGGCTTGGGGAGCCGGCGAGGCTGCTGGCACAATCATGTCGGTCGTGGTCGGGGGAGGTGTAGCAGGTGGTGCCTCCGCCACAGGCCGTGCAGGACTGATTGCCCGAAATGTGTTGAGGTATCAAGTTTCCGGCGGACTCTTCACCGCTGGGGAAGGGGTCTTCGAAGCATACCGGGACTATTCCGCCGGCAAAGGCGTCTCGTGGATGACCGGTTTGAAAATCGCCGGCGGACTGCTCGGTGCTCGAATGGATGCTGGAGCGTTGCAGAAAGCGAACGCGCTCGGGAAACTCGGCCGGGGCACCTTGGCCTTGACGGAAATCATCGAACAGCCCCTTCTCGCAGCTGTTTCTCGAACTGCTGGCAAGGTTGCCGGCTCGCCCGTGGGCCGAGCAGCGGGTGATCTCGCAAGATGGGTATCGAAACTCGGACCCGAGGCGCGAGAAGGAGCCCGCTGGGCGGAACGAAATCTCCCCACTCTCAATAAAGCCCTCGACAATGTTATCCATGGAGGGTTGTCGAAAGTCAGTAAGCGTCTTCACGACACGGCAGCGGATGTGGCCAACTGGCTCGGGTTCAAAGCCTGCTTCGCCGCCGGGACGCCGTTGCGGACACCAACCGGGTCGAGGTTGATTGAAGACATCCGCGTGGGCGACCTTGTCCTCAGTCGCGATGAACACGACCCCAACGGACTTGTGGTGGCTCAGACTGTCGAGGAAGTGTTTGTTCGCGAGGCGTTGGTTCTGAACCTGCATCTCCCGCAGGGTGTGGTGATCCGGACTACCGCGGAGCACCCCTTCTATGAGAAATCGAAGGGGTGGGTCGCTTGCCAGGAACTGGTTGCCGGTGAAGAACTTCTGTGCGAGGATGGGAGTTGGGTGTCGGTCGGGGAGGTGTTCGACACCGGTTGCTGGGAGACGGTGTACAACCTGCGGGTTGCGGACTTCCACACGTACTTCGTCGGATGCGACGAGTGGGGGTTCGCAGTGTGGGCGCACAATGCATATACCGCTGAAGAACGGGCTGCCCTCCATGACGCCTTGCGTGGCAAAGTAGCAGATGTCCGAGCGAGAGATTTTGTCAGCAGCGTGGAAGAACTCGGTCTGTCTCATGCAGACGCTCTCGCTGTCGCACAAAGCAAAACTGGCCAAGCGTTGCTGCATAGGTATTCGGGAGAGGATGTCGCGTTGGATCTGGCCGAAGGCGGCATGGCACGCTTGGAATCTAGGCTGTCTGATTACGTTGCAGAGCGTGGTGGCGACCTGCTTTTCGGTCAGAAGCGAGCCGCTCAGGCATTCAATATGACCTCTCCCAATCCACACGTGGCAGGCAAAACCATCGAGGAAGTCGCGGCGGCTCTCAACGATGGCCTCCTCGACCCCTCGATTTTCAGAATCAGCGTCTTCAAAGACGGGGCAGGTAGGCAGGTAGTTGCGAACAATCGCGGAATGGCAGCGCTGGCGTTGGCGAAGATGGAACCGACTTCTATTATTCGGAGGGCGCCCTCCGCCGATGAGGCAGCGAGGCTGGTTGAGGCTCCAATCGCCAAGAAATACTCACTGCCAGGTGACACGCTTCCTATAACAACTCAAAAAGACGGCGGCGGGTTATTGTATGAGGCGATCATTAACAACAGTTTATTTCGGTAGAGGCCATCCCATGCAACGTCTACAGCCTTTGATCGCCCCTTGGATGGTCTCTCCGTCCTCTTCGGATATTCTTGTGCAGTATCAGGAGACCGGCGCATGCGTAGTGGAGTTCCATGCCACCATATCCCCTTCACAGCAACCCCCAGAGGGGCTTGATCCTGAAGCCGTGCGCGTGCGGGTGCGTTTTCACGACGTGTACAGCTTGAGTCTGGCCCCCCCCCACAATGAAGAGAGCGTGATTGACAGGGCGATTTACGACTGGCACGAAGTGCTTTCGCTGACGGATTTTCCGTCATTAGAGGAGTATCTCCGACGATTCCACGCATCCTGGAGCCAAAAGGGGACGTGTCCGGATCCGCGATTTTACAATGTTCTCGATTCATTACTTATTCCTGGTTCGCTGGCTCTTCTGCAACTCTCTCATTATTTAATCTTGGGTCATGACACCTCAGTGCAGGTGATAGCTCGCGATATAGAATGGACGTGGGCAAGATAGGTGTGGCGCGCCGAATTGTTATCTCGCTCATTGCCGAATTGTCGCGGGAAGGTTTTGGCCGCCGGAACCGGCCGATTCCCGAATTGCCGCGAATTCTGGAGAACGCCTTCGCGACGTGGCGGCACCCGTGATGGCATGACAACAGTCGCACAAGGGGTGCTCAGACGGGAGGGGTGCGACGCCGGTAGCCGGCCTCGTACTCGGTCAGCCAACGGTCCAGGAGGGCGACGGCGGACCGGAAGTCGGACCCGAGCGCCCGCAGGAGGTCGATCGTGTTCAGGTTGATGTGACAGGCGAAGCAGTGCGCGAGGTTCGTTCGCGGGTTGACGTACACCAGCATCTCGCCGCAGTGCGGGCACAGGAACACGAACCGGCCGTCCCGCACCTTCGACGGCGGGCCGTCCCGGCCGAGGGCGGCGATTGCTTCCGCCATCGGCAGGTCGTTGCGGATTGCGGAGGCGACGAAGACCGGACCGTCAATTCCAACATTCGTGCAGGCGGACCACCTCTCCAAGTGTTAAGCGAAGGATTTTGAGTTTTGGCATGAACCCGATTTCGACCGTCCAGTTACCAGTTGGAGAGGTGTTCCGGGATGAGTTCGAACCCGTCATTTCGGTACCGAGTTGGACTCGAACCGCTTAACGGGTCGAGAGCAAGTCGGCAAACCCTAGGATTTCCAGCGTTTTCAGAGGCCGGCGAAAAACACTCTCAATGCGGCGAGAGTAAATGGGTTTGCGAGGTGTCACACTCGGGGAGCTGACCTGAACAGTTCGGAATTTTGACCCCAGCCAGTTAACACTACAGCGCACGGTCCGGTTCCCACTGGCATTTCGGTAGGTCCG